>PAQL01000007.1 GCA_002709295.1 Phycisphaerae bacterium
GGGCCGCCCGCGAGCATCTCGAAGAGCAGGGCCCCGAAGGCGAAGATGTCGGTTCGACGATCCACCGCCCGGCCGCGAATCTGTTCCGGGGAGGCGTACCCGAGCGTGCCCATCATCGCGCCGGCCGAGGTCACCATCGTGGAAGGCATCGGCGTGCCCGCCGGGCGCCGGCTGCCACGAGACTGGTCCACGATCGTCGCATCGGCATCCACCACCGACGACGGCGGACCGCTCGCCGGGGACGGGTCGGATGACGGGGCCGGTTCTCCGGCGGAGGAGGGTGGCGCCGAGGAGCCACCGACCGACGGTTCCGAACCGTCGGCCGAGATCGCCTTGGCCAGACCGAAGTCCAGCACCTTCGCGTGGCCTTCGGCGTCGAGCTTCACGTTCGCCGGCTTGAGATCCCGGTGGATCACNCCNCGTCCNTGGGCGTANGCCATCGCGGANGCGATCTCCATCGCGATCGGCACCACCTCGTCCAGNGGCATCGGCCCCCGNGCGGTGCGATCGGACAGNCTCTCGCCCTGCACGTACTGCATGACCACGAGCGCCTGGCCGTCCTTCTCNACCAGTTCGTAGATCGAAGCGATGTTCGCGTGTTCCAGCGATGCGAGCAGCTTCGCCTCCCGCTGGAACCGGGCCATGCGATCGGCGTTGAACGCCACCTGCTCCGGCAGGACCTTGATCGCGACGTCCCGTTCCAGCGACTCGTCGCGGGCGTGGTAGACGACCCCCATGCCACCGCGCCCGGCTTCGCCGAGGATCAGGTAGCCCTGGATTCGTGAACCTTCCTGCATGCCGGAAGCCGCTCCCTTCCTGCCGTCCGATCAAGCCCGGTGTCGATCTCCGAGGGTAGCGAATCGAGCGATCGCCGGCCGGACCGTGGAGGGCGATCTCCTCCCACGGAAGGTGTCATCCCGTCCAGGCGACGAGGAGAAGACCGAGATCACCACCGTCGACCGTACCGCTCCCATCGAGGTCGGCCGGCCCCCCGCTTCCCCAGCCCACGAGCATGAGGCCCAGATCCGCACCATCGACCCGGCCGTCTCCGTCGAGATCCGGATCGGGACCGCACCCATCACCGATCTCGACGACCACGACCTCGCTTTCTCCCACGTTGCCCGCGCGATCCTCGGCCCGGACGCCGTACTCGAGGATGATCGTGCACGGATCCAGAGCGGGAATCACACCTTCCCAGATGGAGTTGCCCACCCATGACATGGGAACGGACTTCGATCGCCTGGTGCCGATCGAGAGCATCAGTTCGACGGAACGAGGCATGAAGCCGCGATCGGAGGTGTACTGATCGACGATGAGGGCCCGGATCTTGAACGGACCGAGGTCGCCGTCCGAAGGAGACAACTCGGTCATGGCGAGGAAGGCCGGCTCGAGGTCGTCGGCCGGGCCGTTGTTGATGTAGATCCGGTTCTGGAAGTTCCCGAACTCGCCCTGGGCCGTGACGCAGTCGGGTGCCCCGTCGCCGTCGAGATCCGCGAACCCGATGTCCAGCGACGAATCGTCGATCGNGGTCTGGATGTTGNNGGTCTGGATGTAGCTTCCGTTTCCGTTGTTGCGNTAGAAGCGCTCCGTGTTCGCACCCAGGGTCGCGATCACGAAGTCGAGATCGCCATCCATGTCGAAGTCGATGAACTTCGAATCGTTGTCGTCGGCGGTCGGGTTGGTGATGATGTTCGAGGAGACGTCGGTCCAGCTGGTGCCGTCTCCGTCGTTGAGAAGCAGGAGCTCCCGGTTCGACGCACCGGAGTTGNCGCCGAGCAGGTCGAGATCGCCGTCTCCATCGACGTCCCCCGCGTCGTAGGAATAGGTCGATCCATCCGTCGGAAGGGCGTTGTTNACCCGAGTGAAGATGCCGCCGTCGTTCCGCCAGAGCTGGCTGCCGCCGTTGTTGGTGGAACGACTCCCGACATGGAGGTCGAGATCGAGATCGAGATCCATGTCGAAGAAGAGGATGTCCTGCTGGTCCCGGACGATGGCATCGGGTGTGTTGGTGGCGGTGGCGTCGGTGAAGCTGCCGGTGCCGTCGTTGAGGTAGAGCTGGGGACGCCCGTTGGANCCGAACCGGTTCGAGGTCCCGCTGTGNCAGAACGCGAGATCGAGATCGCCGTCGCCATCGACATCGGCGAACTGGGCCCGGGCCGAGGAGAGCGGGATGCCGGGCAGCCGGCCGGAGACGTCGGTGAAGAAACCGTTTCCATCGTTCTCCAGCAGCACCGGAAGACGATTGAAGTCGTTGGCGAGCACCATGTCCCAGTCGCCGTCGCGGTCGATGTCCCCGAACTCGACGCCTCGGAACCATCCGAGAGCCGGGATGCGGGCGTCGGACTCGTCGCTGAACACACCGCCGCCATCGTTGATGTAGAGCTTCGCGCGGAGCGGTGCTCCGGCGGATGAGTACCCCTGACCGTCGGCGAAGGCGATGTCGAGATCGCCGTCCCCGTCGACGTCGCAGAACGAAAGCTGGTTGGAGTAGACGGATTGATTCGGAAATCGAGTGGAGGTCCGATCGGAGAACTGCTGAGCCATCGACTCCCCGACGACCAGGGCTGCGAGGAGCATGGCGGGAACGAACATTCGCGCTGACGACATCGGACACTCCGTCGGTTCGGTTCGATCCGGAAGATCGGACTCGGATGATGACGCCGGGANATGTTCGTTCCCGGGACATGATCAAGGTAGACCACGACCCCCCGGGTGTCCCGGGGAATCGCAGCCGAACATGCATGCCGATCAGAGAGAGGTTTCCAATGAGCTCGGCCGCATGTTTCCGGACGTTCACGCCGACGCTTCAACCGCCGGAACCGCCGCACTCCGACTCATGCAGCCGGAGGAAGTGATCAGCCACCACCCGGGCCGTCTCGGCACATGAAGCCCGGTGCCCACCGGAGTCCATGGCCGTCTCGCGTTCCGCGATGAAGGATTCCACGAAGGGGTCCAAGGGCCAGAGTTCGAAGGCATCGATCGGGTCCGCCGATCCGAGACGCAGTCCGCCATCAGGATCGATCCGGAAGGGAAACCGAAGGAAGGCCGCCTCGAGGGTGAACGGGGCCGCCATCCGCATCGGCCCCTGGAGATCGAGGGAGATCCCGACCGCCACGCCGATCATCCCGGCGTCGGGTTCGGTGAACACCACGGCGTTGCCCCGGAAGGTCGGATCCAGATCGATTCGGATCGTTCCATCCGGCCCCTGGAGCAGGAGACGGAGTTCATCCGGATGAAGCGACCGACACCACTCATCGACCTCGTCGCCCTGAACCATCGACTCCACCACCGAGAGGATTCCGGTCACCTCGAACCCCGCCGAGGCCCCCCGTGATTCGATCCGGACTTCGGATCCCCTTCGAACCACCCACGCCGATCGACCCGACGCGGAACGGAACGTCGAGTCATCGACTCCACGGCCGGTGTGCGATCGATCCATCCGGGGGATGCCNGNCGCTCCGNCCGGTGCCAGCGCGACATCCATCACCACGGCGTCGCCCGCGGCGAACGGGGTGGCCACATTCTCTCCGATCTCGACCTCGAAACCACAGAAGTGGCCGACGATGATCCGCAGCGGAACCGCAGGAAGAACCCGCCTCACCTCTTCCCAGATCTCACCGACNCGGTCCCAGTTCCGCTCCTCGCACGCCATCCGCATGGACGGCGCGCCGAAGGCCAGGGTCTGATAGCGGATCGCCCGATCCTCGCAGGCCGGCCCCTGCGGTTCCAGACANCACTGGTACTCCCAGGCGTAGATGCCACCTGCCGCGGCCCGGACGAAATCGCAGTACCGCTCGTCGCAGTCGATCTCGCAGCCACCGGCCGAACCCAGCGNCAGGAGAAGCCCGCCCAGAAGACATCGCCCCCGAACGGCCGCCNGCTGCTGGAGGCCGCCGAGCCGGACACCGGAAACACGTCGCTCGCTCATGTCGATCCCGATCATTGATGGCCCCGACGCCATCACTATGACCGGTTCACGGCACCGTTCGGCGATTCATGCGGAAGCGCCGGACGGAGATCGATGCCCGGAAGTTCGGATTATCTGATGAAGCGGATGCGCCCGAAGTCGGGACTCAACCGGGTGCCCACGAAGCCCAGGGGCACCGGAGCCGGGAAGTAGACGCACCAGGCCTTCCCCACCAGCAGATCCCGGTGGATCACGAACGGGGCGTCGTCTCCGGTCACCGAGACCGCGAGGGGATGAGGGCGACCGAGATATCGCGAGTCCCGACTCGCGCCGGAGTTGTCGCCGAGCATCACGAACTGGTCGGGTCCCACCCGGGCCGGCTCGAGCGGATCGGTGCCGAACAGCAGCCCCTCGATGTACGGCCCGTTCGCCGGCACCTGCTGNCGCCGGTCGAGCATGCCGTTCTTGTAGTACAGATCGCGGTGGACCATCACCCGTCGCATGGTGAACNGCGACCCCTCGAAGCTCCACGACATCCGGGGTCGGGAGAGGGTCTGCGACTCGGGATCGCGTCGATAGGCATCGAGATCGAAGCGGTCGTAGGAGGCCTCGAGCCGTTCCATCGGATCCCATTCGTAGTCGAGTCGGACCACTTCCTCGTCCGCGATCATGATCGACAGGGACTGATCGACGTGGGTGAAGACGACGTCGAGCAGGCCGNCGGGGCCGGATTCGTACCCTCCCTCGGCGAACAGGGATTCGCCCTCGCCCGAAAGCGGGATCATCGCGAGCGAGGCGANCCCCCCGGCGAGGCGGAATTCGAATCGATGGTCTCGAGTCTCCAGGGCGAGCCCGGTCATGAAGCCCGCCTCGTCCTCCGGCTGGATCGCGGCCGCGATCCGGACATCGGACATCGGGTCGAGATCGTTGAGCGAGAGCCGGCCGCGTGGAGATCGCACGTTGCCCGACACCGACTGGCGGTATCGCCAGGCGTTGTAGGCGTTGAAGTCGTCGAGCGGAAGCTCGTCGTCGGCCCAGTCGAGCCGGGTCGGACCATCGGAGTCGAACCGCCACTCCCGGGTCTGAGCGATGTCCCAGCCTCCACCCTGCGGCTTGAAGGGCGGCCCGTCGACCGGACGATTGAATCGATCCTGCACGTCCATCNGATCGGCGGGGACGTAGTCACTGTCGTAGACCGGCTGCCAGATCGCATCCTGAACGTGGTCGGGAGCACGCACGATCCGGAAGTCGGAGATCGACGACTCCGGAGGGGCGGTGAAGATGTCGCCATCGACGATGAGGAACTGCTCGTTCGGAAGTCCCACGAGTCGCTTGATGTAGTTCTGACTCGGACCGATCGGATCGACCGGGTTCTTGAAGACCACGACATCCCAGCGATCGGGCTCGAAGAACTCGTAGAGGTACTTGAGCACCAGGACCCGGTCGCCGGCGCTGGTTCGCGCCGCGATGTTGCCGGCCAGCTCCACTCCCACCGCATGGTTCTGGGAGATCATCGGATCCACGTAGGCGATCGGAGCATTGGGATCCTGCATGGCCTTCTGGACCACCGGCGTCGGATCGAGGGCGTACTCGTATCCCGTGTCGGGGGTCCGGAGCCGATAGTGCTGCCCCAGCAGCGTCGGNGCCATCGATCCCGTCGGAATGACGAANCCCTCGACCACGAAGCCTCGGAAGGCCAGCGCGAGGGAGAACGCCACCAGCAGGGACTGGATGGTCTCCGGGACGTCGGTGGATTCATCGGCCTTGTGGCTCATCGATCCGGCACTCTACCCGGTTCGCCGGAGGAGCCGACGTCGCGGGACACCGCCGTGGCGAATAGGATCCGATCCATGTCGGAGTCGACCCCAGCACCCGGACCCCGGAATCCGTCCACGCGGCAGGGGCTGCTCCTCGTGATGAGCGGACCGTCGGGCGTCGGCAAGACCACCCTTGTCCACCGACTTCTGGAGCGCTTCGACGGAACCTTCAGCGTCTCGGCGACCACNCGACCTCGAAGCGAGAAGGAGGTCGACGGCCGCGACTACTACTTCATCGACGAGGAGACCTTCCGACGCTGGATCGCGGAGGATCGATTCCTCGAACACGCCGAGGTGTTCGGACGCTCGTGGTACGGAACCCCCCGCGAACCGGTGGAGGCACAACTGGAACAAGGACGACTCGTGGTCCTCGACATCGACGTGCAGGGCGCCATCCAGGTGCGGCGATCCATGCCCGATTCGTTCGGAGTGTTCATCATGCCGCCCGACGAGGACGCCCTGCTGGATCGACTCCGAACCCGTGGTCGCGAGGACGAGGCGACGATCGAAAGACGCTTCGCCGAGGCCCGCAGCGAGATGGCCACCGCCCGTGAATGCGGCGCCTANGACGCCTTCATCGTGAACGACGATCTCGAGAGAGCGACCACCGAACTGGTCGAGGTCNTCGGACGCCGGCTCGAATCGGACCGAGGNCCCTCAGGAACCTGACTCCACGGGTTCCAGTCTCGACAACCGATCCTCGATCCCCTCGATCAGCGAGGCGAAGACCTCGTCCTCGCTGCCCGATCCGTCGATCACGAGGTGACGCGGCGGATCGCGATCGGCCTGGGAGAGATACCCCTGCCTGACCCGCCGGTGGAACTCCACGCCCTTTCGTTCCATTCGATCGAGCTCTGATGGGAGTCGTGAGGCCGCGGTCTTCTCATCGACGTCGAAGATCACCACGAGATCGGGCTCGCAGCCGCGGGTCGCGACGCGACCCACCGCGAGGATCTCCTCGGGATCCAGACCGCCCGCGGTGCCCTGGTAGGCGAGGGTCGAGGAGATGAAGCGATCGGCCAGGACGAACCGCCCTTCGTCGAGCGCAGGTCGGATCCGCTCCTTCATCAGCTGTGATCGACTGGCCATGTAGAGGAGCATCTCGCAGCGAAGCTCCATCTCCTCGTAGCGGGTATCGAGCAGCACCTCGCGCACGGCCTCGCCGATCGGTGTCCCCCCCGGCTCCCGGACCTCGACCGGCGGCATGCCGACCGATGCGGCATGCTCGGCGAATCGTCTCAGCTGCGTGGACTTTCCCGAGCCATCGGGACCGTCGAAGACGAGAAATCGGCCGGTGAGCATGCGTTTCCAGTCGTGCATCGACCGGACTATGACCGGACTCGCCCCGTCCGGCAAGTCGGGAGGTCCCTGCCGTACCATTGGCACGATGCGGGCAGATGTCAGAACCATCGAGGGCGAACGACTCGGGCGAGTCGAGATCGACGAGACGGCGAGACCCGTCCGGGTGCAGCCTCCGCTTTCGGAACGCCCCCTGTTCCTGGAATGGGACGGTGCCCTGGACGATGCGGGTCACCTCAGATCCTGCGTGATCTGCGGCCACCCCCGGCTCTACAGATCCCGTTCNCTGCCCCAGCTGACCCCCTTCGTGGTGCTGCTCGCCTTCGCCGGTGCCGCCGTCGGACTGCTGGGATTCGCGACCAATCCCCTGATCCTCACCCTCCTCGCCCTGCTGCTGATCGTCGACGTGGGGCTCCTGGTGTTCGCCAGGACCCGAATCGTGTGCTATCGATGCGGAACGGTGTACGACCGGCTGCCGATCGCCCGATACCACCACCCATGGGACGCTTCGATCGCGGAGCGCGAGACCCCCGNCTCCAGGTCCGGAGGCGGAGCGGCCTCGACGGATGACGGCGACGCTCCGGAGACGGAGGAGGACGAATCATGATCGACCACGGCGAACTCGTTCTCTTCGGTGCGGGTGGCCATGCCGCCGTGGTCGCCGACGCCGCGGTNGCGGCCGGCTTCGTGCTCGCCGGGGTGCTCGCGGAGGAACGCCCCTCGAACGACGGGGATCCGCCCTTCGGAGGCGTGCCCTGGCTGGGCGATCCGGAATCACCATCGGCCTCACTCGAAGATCTGGTCGCCCGCGGAGCGAGAATCCATGCCGCCATCGGGGATCCCGCCCTCCGACGCGGCTGGCTGGAGGAGCGCCTCGATGCCGCGGCGACCGTGATCCATCCCTCCGCATCGGTCTCCCCCTCCGCGACGATCGGCGCCGGGGTCTTCATCGGACCCCGAGCGGTGGTGAACGCACGCGCCCTGCTGGAGACCGGAACGATCGTCAACAGCGGCGCGATCGTCGAACACGATGCATGGGTCGGCGCCTACGCCCACGTGGCTCCGGGAGCGATCCTCCTCGGAGCGGCCCGGGCCGGCGAGGCCTCGCTGGTCGGTGCGGGTTCCGTGGTCCTTCCCGGCATCGAGATCGGTCCGGGTGCGACNCTCGCCGCGGGTGGCATCGCCACCGAATCCATCGCCGCGAACACGATCGCGATCGGTGGCCCGGCCCGTCCTCGATCCTGATGCCACCCGCCGCGATCACCAGAGCGGCAGGGACCAGGACACCAGTCGGGTGACNGGAATCACCAGCAGGACCACGAGCAGCCAGGCCATCAGGAACATGGCGGTGGTTCGATCCCGCCGCCCCAGGACCAGCGCCGTCCCGACCACCACGATCCCGGCCCCCAGCACCAGCTGGGTCATGGTCTGCAGGAACGTCGGATGGAAGCCGATCAGGCGGACCAGGGAGGCGACGATGATCACGAGTCCGAGGCGGGCGACGCCGGTCCGAAGGTCTCCGGAAGGAAGCTCCTCGAACCAGCAGGTGACGCGGGCCGCGATCGCCGCGGTCCCCACCAGCACCATGGATCCGACGAGATACTTCGCCACCGCGATCAGTCGCAGGGAGACCATCGGGGCATCGAGCACCGCGGCTCCGCTCGCATCGAGGAAGCGCCCTTCCGACCTCGGATAGAACGACGACCATCCGGCGAGCATCGTGAAGGCCATGAGCAGGGCGATGATCCCGGCGGCCACGAGCCAGGGCTTCGGATTGCCCACCGGGAAGAGCGGCCGGGACGATCGCGCCTCATCCGGATCGTCGTCACCCGGTTCCGAGCGATCCACGTCATCTCCGGTCCCGATCACGGGATCGACCACGTCGCCGGTCCCGACATCGAATCCACAGGACGGACAGATCGTCCGCGAGGGGTCCTCGGGCAGCGGTGCACCGCACCGNTCNCAGATCCGGTCCGCGAGTTCGCGGGCCTCCACGGTCGTCTCGAAGCCGGCGGCAGTCGGGGTCTCCGGCTCCGGCTCGAGCTCGTAGCTCTCCTCGACATCCGACTCGAACTCGGATTCCGGGGTGGCCTCCGGGTCCTCGGAGCCCGGCTTGTCGTTGGATTCGGTCATCAGCGACTCCTGGGAATCGGCGGACTCATTCGACGAGGAATGCCAGACCTGCAGCACGGTAGTCGGAAAGAACCCCGACGTTCACCCCGGGTCCTGTGGATGAATGGTGGAGATCCTCGTGGCCACCCGTTCGAATGATCTCTCCGGGTACTTTTCCGAGCCCAGTTTTCCGGAGGTCCAGCACCATGAAGCAGATCGGCTCCATCCTCGCACTTCTCATGCTCCTCGCCGGCCCGGCGGTGGGGTCCACCCTTCCCTCGCCCGCGGAGCTCGTTCTGAACCTCCCGGCTGCCGATGACGACGCCGAGGTTCCGGCCGCGGCGCCCGAGGAGAAGCCGAGCCCATGGAAGGGGTCGTTCGGACTCGGTCTGACCGCGAGCAAGACGACGACCAGGACCATCGGTTTCAACATGAACGCCGCCCTCGCCTACACCGACACCCTGTCGAACTCGGCGTCCAGCATGAAGTACGTCTACAACATGGACGACTCGGAAGTGAAGGACAACTTCTTCGTCGCCCAGACCGGATACGACCGGCTGTTCGAGGTGGAATCCCCCTGGAACTGGTTCTTCAACGGGAGCTACCAGTTCAACCAGACCGAGAACTACCGTCAGAGGGTGAAGGGGTTCGGCGGCATCGGCCACTTCATCTCCCGAACCGAGGATCTCTCCTGGAACGCCAAGGGTGGTGCCGGTACCAGCTGGGACGAGAAAGGCACCCAGCAGGGCTGGACCCCTCGAGCCCTCTTCAGCACCACGGCCACCTGGAAGCCCGTCCAGGGCATGGCCCTCGACGGATCGGCGACCTTCGAACCGGCCTTCGCCGACTTCACCAACTATCTCGCGGTCGTCGAGATGAAGGTGAACCTCGCGGTCTCCGCGGTGGACAACCTCTCCATCTACTTCACGCTGCGGAACGAGTACAACAGCCAGCCTGGAGCGGGTGACAGCTACAACCAGATCTGGGTGACGCTCGGTTTCGCGTACGGCTTCTGAGCCGACCCCCCGCAGCAGCGGAAAGGAACCACCGAGGAACGATCAGTCCTGATCGGGCTCTTCCTCGGCATCCTCGACCACGGGTTCACCGACCAGGGCCGTTCCGACCCGGACGATGTTTGCGCCGTACTCGATGGCGATCTCGAGATCGTTGCTCATGCCCATCGAGAGGATGTCGATCCGCTCCGGATCCCGGACCTGCTTCCGCACGTCCTCGAAGACGTCCCGACAGCGATCGAAGGCGGATCTGATCACCGCCTCGTCATCGGTCAGCGGTGCCATGCCCATGACGCCTCGAACCTTGACGTTCAGCATCGAGTCCATCTGATCGACGACGTGCCGGACCGCGGGGGCCGCGATGCCGCCCTTCTGGTCCTCGCCGAGATTGACCTCGATGAGGATCTCGACCTGGGTGTCGCGACGAGCCCCCTGGGCCTGGATCTCCTCGGCCAGCCGCATGCTGTCCACGGAGTGGACCAGTCGAACGTGGTCGACGAGCTTGCGCACCTTGTTGCGCTGCAGGCGGCCGATCATGTGCCAGCGAGGTTCCGGCAGGATGTCGCCTCCCGAGGACTCGGGGTGATCCTCGAGACGCTGGCGGTACTCCGCCAGCTGGGTCGCGCGGTTCGCAAGCTGCTGGGCCCGGTTCTCACCGAAATCACGATGTCCCAGAGCGAGCAGTTCCCGCACCACGTCGATCGAGGCGTTCTTGGTGACCGCGACGAGAACGACGTCGTCGGGCCTGCGTCCGACCTTGCGGGTCGCATCGGCGATCCGCTGCTTGACGGCCTCGTATCGCTTGCGGAGATCGGGCGAGGGTTCGGCGGGGGTGCCGGGGTCGATCGGTTCCTTCGATCCCTTCCGGCCCTTCTCACTGGTGGCGGCATCCATGCTCATGCGTGAAGCGTAGTCCTCGCCGCCACCGTCCTGCAAGCCCGCACACCGGCCGAGGGCCCCGCTCGCGATACCCTCCGCCCATGAACCAACCATCCACAGACTCCTCGACCGGCCCCGTGGTGCTGATCATCCGCGACGGCTGGGGACGGAATCCCCACCCCGAGCAGGATGCCTTCAATGCGGTCCGGATCGCCGAGACCCCGGTCTCCGACCGCCTCGAGGCCGATTGGCCGGGCACCCTGGTCAGCACCAGTGGAGAGGATGTCGGACTGCCGATCGGCCCTCGCGGGCCCGTGATGGGCAACTCCGAGGTCGGCCACCAGAACATCGGCGCGGGTCGAATCGTCGATCAGGAGCTGATGCGGATCACCAGAGAGGTGAGAGACGGCGGGTTCTTCGAGCAGGCGGCCCTTCTGGAAGCCTTTGATCATGCGATGAGTTCGGGGGGTCGCGTGCACCTGATCGGCCTGGTGAGCGACGGGCAGGTCCACAGCGACCTCGATCACCTCATCGCCCTCCTCGAGGCCGGCGGAAGACAGGGCGTGCCGGGCGACCGACTGCTGCTCCACGCCATCACCGACGGACGCGACACGCCGCCGACCGGTGGTCGGAGATACCTCGAACGCGTGTCCGAGGAGATGGAACGACTCGGGACCGGACGCGTGGTCTCGGTGATGGGTCGTTTCTGGGCGATGGACCGGGATCATCGCTGGGACCGGGTGGAACGGGCCTACCGCTGCCTGGTCGGTCCGGTGGAACGACGATTCGACGATCCGGACACCGCGCTCGCCGCGTACTACGACGCTCCCTCCGAACCCTCCCTCTCCGGCGACGAGTTCGTGGATCCGGTGGCGATCGGCACCGACGACGCGGACGTCGCGGCGACCCGGATCCGGAACGGCGACAGCGTGATCTTCTTCAACTTCCGCGGTGACCGACCCCGGGAGATCACCAAGGCCTTCGTCCTCGACGACGAGGCGTGGTCGAAGGTCGAGCGAGGCGGATTCGACCGTGGCCGCCGCCTCGAGAACCTGCGCTTCACCGGCATGACGAGATACGAGAGCGGCCTGCCGATCGAGGTGATCTTCGAGAAGCCTCCGAAGATGAAGAGCATCCTCGGCGAGGTGATCTCGGATGCCGGACTCCGGCAGTTCCGCTGCGCCGAGACCGAGAAGTTCCCCCACGTCACCTTCTTCTTCAACGACTACCGGGAGGACCCCTTTCCGGGCGAGAGCCGGGTCATCGTTCCGAGTCCCACCGACGTGTCGACCTACGACCAGAAACCCGGCATGAGCGCGGAGGGGGTCCGGGACGCGGTGCTGGAACGACTCGCGGCCGACGACTGCGAGTCGCTGATCGTGGTCAACTTCGCCAACGGGGACATGGTGGGCCACACCGGCAGCCTCGAGGCTACGGTCCGGGCCTGCGAGGTCGTGGACGAATGCGTGGGGCGGATCGTCGATGCCACCCTCGCCCGGGGCGGGTCACTGGTGGTGACCGCCGATCACGGAAACGCCGAACAGATGTGGAATCCCGAGGGCGACTGCCCTCACACTGCGCACACCAACTACGACGTGCCGCTGGTGCTGATCGACGAGACGCGTCGCGATGCGAGGCTCCGCGAGGACGGTCGCCTCGCCGATGTCGCACCGACGCTGCTCCATCTCCTCGGAATCGAACGACCCGAGGCCATGACCGGTCGAACGCTCATCGCAGAAGACTGAGCTTCAGCGGTTCGACATCCCCGGACGGGGCGACGTGTTCATCAGGCGATCGAGGAAGTCCGACATGAAGACCTCGTGGGGGTCGAGTCTCGCCAGGGTCGAGGTCGCGGTGTCGAACTGCGGCCCCAGGGATGCGGGGACCAGGTCCCCGACGACCTCGTCGCTCCGCCAGGGACCCTCGGGGGTGTAGCCCCATCCCTTCGACCACTCGACCCGACAGCTCGCATCGTCGTCGGAGTGGCGATCGAACAGCCAGGCCTCGAGTTCCGAGTAGAAGGATCCCGAGGAGGGCGTGCCGGGAAGGGTCAGCAGATCGAGCCAGATCGCGACATCCCATTCGGGATGCGCGGCATCGGGTCGCACCGCCGAGAGCGCCGCTTCGTGCGCCCCAGTCAGACCGACGTCCTCGGCGTGATCGAGTCCGGTGACCCGGATCTCCATCGGACCGTTGATCGGATACTCGTCCCGGTCGCGGTACTCCTGGATCAGCGATTCGTACTTCTGGACGAAATCGTGGAGCACCTGCTGCATGTTCGCCCTTCGGGTCAGGATGGCGTAGCCGTTGGCGGTGACCCGGAGGGTGGTGGGCCTCACGTAGAGGAGCAGGTTCTTCGAGGCGCCCCAGATGTCGTAGGCGAAGTCGAAGGTCAGTCCGAGGACCGTCGCGGCGTACATCACGCCACCGAAGGTGGGAGCCAGCCAGGGTGATCCGCCCACGATCTGATCGACGAGACCGGCCGCCTCGTCGGAGAGGTTGTCGGAGAACGGATAGTTGAACGGCGAGTTCACCTCGCGAGCCCAGAACGGACGGTTCGGTTCGACCGTCCAGACCTTCAACCAGGGATTCGCGGTGAACGGATACCAGATGGCCTCGGCCCGTCCGCTGTCGGCGAGAAAGTCGGCGAAGAGCCGGCCACCGGAACCCGGAGCCGCGAAGAGCTCCGCTCCGGAGATGCTGGTCCAGCTCTCGCAGCGGAGGTTGTGATTGGGCTCGACTCTCAGCACCGCTTCGACCACCAGCGACCGCCCCAGCCCGACCATGAGGGCCGCGGAGTCCGGGTCGCTTCGATCCACGGTGCGCAAGGCGTATCTGCCCAGCCCGGGATCCCAGGCGATCACCGTCAGCTCGATGACGCGGTTGCTCATCGTGCCCCAGGTCCGGCCCGCGGTGTCGCCCTCTCCGGAGGCCGGCACGCCGGTCCCGTGGCCGTCGATCGCGAGCACCCCGCCGATCGTGAGGTCGCCGGGGGCCGGGCACGAGGTGACACCGCACCCCTGCGACTCGATGTAGCCGAGCATCGACTCCATCGACGTGCCCGCCTTCACCCGGACCGAGAGGTCGTCGACCATCTCCGCACCGGTGAAACCGACCGTCATGTCGATCAGGACCACCTTGCGATCGAGCTTCAGAGGATCGACGATCAGGGGGGACCAGTTGTGGGAATACCCCCGCGCCCGCACCCGCCATCCGACCCGGGCCGCCCAGTTCACGATGCGGACGAGCTGCGCCGTGGTGGTGGGTCGGCAGGTCCACAGGTCATCGACCACGATCCCCCGGGACCAGTTCTGAAAGCGTTCCCGTTCGAGGGTGATCCCCCCGGGGAAGCCGGGCGGCACCGGGACCCCGTCGGAACCGGGCGTGGCGGGGGCCAGTCGCGTCCAGCCTCCGATCGCCGCGGCACCGGAGGCCGCCAGGAATGTCCTCCGCTCGATCATGCTCCGCCTCCGGGGGGGTCGATCTCGAAGCTCCGACCTTACCATCCCCATGGCGGGATTCCGCATTCAATCCACCTCAGGGAGACCGCATCGTGCGTCTCGTCTTCGCAGGCACCCAGTCGGTCGGCAAGACCACCCTCATCGACGATCTCGCGGCGACCTGGCCCGCGGCCCGCGTAGAGGAGGAACCGATCCGGGCGGTGGCCCGCGTCACCGGTGAACCGCCTCCCGCGGTGCCGACGGTGGAGGCCGAACGCCGGATCATCGACCACGGACTGGCTCGTCTGCGGGCCGCCGGCGACCGGGAACTCGTCCTCTTCGATCGCTCCCCGCTCGACGCCTACGCCCATGCGGTGCTCTCGATGGAGATCGGGGGTCCGATCACGCCCGCGGATCTGCAGTCGCTGCGACCCGCGGTGATCGAGGCCATGACGATCGCGGATCTCGTGATCCTCGTGCCGATCGAATCGAGGGTCGACGACGAGGCCGACGGCTTCCGGTATCTGGATGCGGCCAACCGACGTCGTGTGGATCGGATCCTCGCCGAACTCCTCCGCCCCGAGGCGGGACTGCGAAGCGGACCGGTCGCGGTGGTGCGGGGAGATCGTGCGACGCGGGTGGCCCGGATGGTGCGACTGGTCGGGGACTTGTCGTAGCATCCGGAAATGAGCGAAGAACCGACGAGCATGACCGTGGACGACGCCCGCGCCCTGATGCACGAGTGGGTCGAGAGCCCCTCCCTTCGAGGTCACATGGAGGCGGTCGCCGCCTGCATGACCCATCACGCCCGGATGCACGACCCCGACGCGACCGACGCCTGGACGATCGCCGGACTCCTCCACGACTTCGACTACGAACGACACCCCACCATGGAGGAGCACCCCATGATCGGGGTCGCTCACCTCAGGACGCTCGGGGTCGACGAGTCGATCATCGAGGCGATCCTCGGCCACGCCCCGTACACCGGCGTGGCCCGGACCACGCCGATGGCCCGGCACCTCTTCGCCTGCGACGAACTCGCCGGTTTCATCGTGGCGGTCGCAAGGGTCCGCCCCGACGGATTCGAAGGCCTCAAGGCGAAGAGCGTTCGCAAGAAGCTCAAGGACAAGGCCTTCGCCGCCGCGGTCAGCCGTGCCGACATCGCGGAGGGCGTCGCGGACCTCGTATCGGACGGTTGCGTGGCCGACGAGGCCGAGCACATCGACCGCTGCATCGAGGCGATCTCGGGGGTCTCGGATCGGGTGATCGGCTGAACCCGACGCGGCGGTCGGCCCCCACGACTACACTTCGCCGCTCATGTCCCTCCCCCGCATCGCCATCGTCGGCCGACCGAACGTCGGCAAGTCGAGCCTCTTCAACCGGCTCGTCGGCAGCCGCGTGTCGATCGTCGATCCGACGCCGGGCGTCACGAGGGATCGGGTCAGTCGCATCATCGAGGTCCGACCGCCCTCCGAGGACGCGGAGGCGCTCCCCCGCTACGCCGAGCTCATGGACACCGGTGGCTTCGGGGTCTACACCGCCGAGGGCGGGCGCTTTGACGATGCGGGCCGTGATCTCTCCGCCCTGACCCCCGAGATCGAACGACAGATCGACCGGGCCACCGGCGAGTGCGACCTCGTGCTCTTCGTGGTCGACGCCCAGGCCGGACCGACCGTGCTGGACGAGACGATCGCCGGCATGCTCCGCAGGTCCGGTCACGGCGACAAGGTGATGGTGGTCGCCAACAAGGTCGACGGCGATCACTGGGAGCCACACGCGATGGAGTTCTCCGCCCTCGGACTCGGAGAGCCGCTGCTGACCAGCGCCAAGTCGGGGTATCGGAGACGCCTCTTCCAGGAGGCGTTGTGGTCGCGGATCGATCCAGATTCGACCGCGGAACCCGATCCCGAGATGAAGCTCGCGATCGTGGGCCGCCGCAACGCCGGCAAGAGCACCCTCGTGAACGCCATGGCGGGCGACGAACGGGTGATCGCCAGCGAGATCGCGGGCACCACTCGTGACGCGGTCGACGTCCGCGTGGAGTACGGCAAGCACGTCCTGACCGTGATCGACACCGCCGGCGTCCGCAAGCGAAAGAGCTGGTCCGATGCGGTCGAGGCGTACTCGAACCAGCGCACCACCGACTCCATCGACCGCGCCGACGTGGTCTTCATGCTGATCGACGCGACAGAGCCCATCAGCCAGGTCGAGAAGAGACTGGCCCGCGCGATCGTGGATCAGTTCAAGCCGGTCGCGATCATCCTGAACAAGTGGGACCTCACCGATCCCGACCTGGTGCTCGAGGACTACCTCGACTACCTCGAACAGGAACTGCCGGGTCTGGACTACGCCCCGATCATCCGGATGTCTGCCATCGAGTCCGACGGCATCAGACCCGCGCTCCGAATGGCGATCAACCTCTTCGAGCAGGCCGGACACCGGGAGACGACCGGTCGTCTCAACGCGGTCTTCGAGGAGATCCTCGATCGTCGCGGCCCGAGCTCGAAGCTCGGCACCCGGGCCAAGATCCTCTACGCCACGCAGGTCGCGATCCATCCCCCGACCATCGCGGTCGTGGTGAACAAGCCCGAACTCTTCGAAGGCGGCTACGAGCGCTACCTGCAGAACCGACTCCACGAGGAACTCCCCTTCAGCGAGGTGCCGATCCGGCTGATCTTCAGCGAACGGCGGCGCATGTCGCTGGGGGATCTCAAGGGGGGTGCCCACCGGGCCGGTCGATCGGACCTTCCCGAGGAGGACGTGGACCCCGATCTCATCGACCTCGCGGACGATGGCGGCGACGACACCCTTGATTGAAGGGTCTCGCCGGAGGTGGAGACCTGATTCCGCCCCCCGACTGCTACAATCCAGGCACGCGATCGCGTTCAAGACCCGGCCCGCCCGTCGAGCGGTGGTCCGGGGCCGAAAAACCCGCTCGACGACACCCAGAACCGAGTTCCACCCGTCACCTCAAGGTCGGGTGGATGTCCATTCACAGGGTGAACCCCCTGCCCGACGGCAGGTGCACACGCGATCATGTCCATCTTTCCACTTCCCCAGTTCGAGGCCGACGCCGATCCCATCGATCGGGAGATGACCGACGAGGAGCGTTACGCCGCCCTCGAGTCACCCTCGACCATCGTGGTCCGGATGGGCTTCATGAGACGCGTCGGCGAGTATCCCTACAAGGGCGACGCCAAACCCGGATGCGGCTCGAAGATGGTGGCCAGGACCCATCGCGGCATCGAGCTGGTCGAGATGCTCACCACGACCTGTCCCAACGCGGGCTGCGGGAAGTCGGTGACCCGGTCCGAGATGCTCGACTACATCAAGGACTCGGGCGGGAAGGACTATCCCTTCCGCACCGACGGACGCATACTCCGGGTCGCCACGATCGATGATCTCAACCAGTGGTCCGCGATCAAGTCCACCTGCTTCGACAAGGTCAAGGTGGTCAAGCGTCTGGTTCGCGAGCACGGCCTCGAGATGAACGTGATCGAAGTGGAGCCGATCCTCGGCGAGGAACAGCTGACCGTCTACTACATGAGCGAGGAACGGGTCGATTTCCGGGAACTCGTCAAGGACCTCGCGAACGAGTTCCGGACCCGCATCGAGATGCGGCAGGTCGGCGGCCGGGACGAGGCTCGACTCACCGCCGACTACGAGAAGTGCGGTCAGCACTGCTGCTGCAAGAACTTCCTCAAGGTGCTCAAGCCGGTCTCGATGCGATCCGCGAAGGTCCAGAAGGCGACCCTCGATCCTCTCAAGATCTCGGGACGCTGTGGAAGACTCATGTGCTGCCTCCGCTACGAGGATCAGACCTACGAGGACCTCAAGAAGCGACTGCCCCACCGCAAGAAGCGGGTCGGCACCCCCGAGGGCCCCGGCATCGTTCTGGACAGCAAGATCCTCGTCCAGCTGGTGCTGGTGAGGCTCGAGGCCGACGGACGGGAGATCGCGGTCCCGGTCGAGGAGCTCTGTCCTCCCGACGAATGTCCGGTGAAGGCGCCGGAACCCGATCCGTTCCGCGGCATCGATCGCGGCGAGGTCGCGGAGAAGACCGACGACCGGAAGCGACGGAAGCGGCACAGCAAGTCTCGAGGTGATCGCCAGGCGGAACACAAGGCGATGGCCGAGGCCGAGGACGGAGCGGTCACGACGCCGCCGGCCCCCGGCGAGGTCGAGTCGGCCGAGGAGACGACTGACACGGACGACGCTCCAACGAAGAAGAAGCGGAGGCGACGTCGTCGTCGGAAGTCCGGAAGCGGTGACGGAACTCCGGAAGCCGGTGGTTCATCGCCTGCACCGACCGGCGAAGGAGGCGGTGGTGCGGCCTCCGGCGATGGAGAGGGTGAGACCAAGAAGAAGAAGCGTCGTCGCCGACGACGCCGTCGCGGCGGAGGCGAGGGCGGCGGTGGCGATGCCGGTGGGTCCGACGGATCGTGAACCGGCCGGCCCGGACCGGCCTCACTCCCCGGTCGATCCGGAATTCCGATCCCGGAGACGACTGATCGCCCGGATGGTGTCGGGGGTCGTCCCGCAGCATCCCCCCACCAGCACCGCACCCGCGGACGACCAGTCCGCGGCGAGCGCTGCATAGCGGTCGGGGTCCACGGCATCGGTGTTGATCCACCCACGAACGTCGTCGGGGATGCCGACGTTTCCGTAGGCCGCGAGCGTGGCCCCCTCGGGTGCCGCCTCCTGAATCGTCTTCAGATGATCGATCAGGCTCGACGCGGGAACGCAGTTGACTCCGATGTGACGGGCACCCTCGAGATCCGGCATCAGGTCGACCAGAGGCGTACCGTCGATCAGGCGTCCCGGTGCTCCCTCGACGTCGAGGCAGAAACTCACCGACCAGCGTCCCGGGGCATCCCGCCGGGCGATCTCGACCGCGGCCATCGCCTCGCGGGCGGAACTCATCGTCTCGACCAGGATGTGATCCACCCCTGCATCGACGAGGTCCCCGATCATCCGGGCGTGCTCCTCCGTGCAGGCCGTCCGGTCCGGGGTGAGTTCCGGGGAGTAGCAGTCCTCGAGCGGGGAGACGCTGCCGAAGACCTGTGCCTCCGGTCGGACGGAGTCCCTCGCCCGGCACGCGATCTCGACCGCGGCCCGGGTGAGCGGGCCTGATTCTCCGGGCAGCCCCGCCCTCGCGAGGGATCGCTCGTGAGTGCGGAAGGTGTTGGTGACGATCACGTCCGCCCCGGCGCGAAGGTAGTCCGCGTGGACCTCCTCCAGAACCCGTGGGGCGTCGACCAGGGCCCGGGCCGACCAGAGCGGAAGCGTCACGTCGACGCCTCGTCGGTCGAGCTCGGTGCCCGTGGCTCCGTCGAGTATCACCATGGAAGGTGCCTCGTGACCGTCGACTCCGGACCCGATCAGGCGTGGATCGCCCGGTTCTCGGTGGCGAGCACCGCTTCGTGCATCGACTCCGCCATCGTGGGGTGGGCATGGATCGTGGAGATGATGTCCTCCGCGGTCGCCTCGAGACGCTTGGCGAGACCCATCTCGGCGATGAGCTCGCTGGCGTCCTCACCGAAGATGTGACACCCGAGGATCTCGCCGTAGGGCTCGCTGGTGATGACCTTCACCAGACCCTCGGTGTGACCGGTGGCGATCGCCTTGCCGTGAGCCTTGAGCTGGTACTTGCCGACCTTGTACTTGATGCCCTGCTCCTTGCAGGCCCGCTCGGTGAGACCCACCGAGGCGATCTGCGGATTGGTGTAGGTGCAACCGGGAATGCCGTCGTAGTCGATCGCGACGGGATGATGTCCCGCCATCTTCTCGACCGCCACGATGCCTTCCTCGCTGGAGACGTGGGCCAGCCACGGGGGTCCGATGCAGTCGCCGATCGCGTGGATCCCGGGGACCGAGGTCTGATAGGTCGGATCCTTGGAGGTCCGGACGTCGGTGACGATCGCGTCCTTCTCGATCTTGATGCCGAGGGAGTCGTCGAACAGTCCGTCGAAACGTCCCTTCACCCCGATCGCGACCAGGACCACCTCGGCGTCGAGGGCCTCGGTCTTCGATTCGTCCTTCGCATCCGCGACGGTGACCGTGGCTCCACCCTTGCCGGTCTTGATGTCCTTGACCATCGCGCCGGTCTTGAACTTGATGCCCTGCTTCTCGAAGGACTTCTTCGCCGCCTTGGAGATCTCGTCGTCCTCGACGGGGAGGATCCGGTCCATCATCTCGACCACGGTGACCTCGCAGCCGAAGGCGTTCATGAAGTAGGCGAACTCCATGCCGATGGCCCCCGANCCGATCGCGATCATCGACTTCGGACAGTGGTCGATCGTCAGNAGCTCGTAGCTCGTGAAGATGGTCTTGCCGTCGCTCTTCGCGAAGGGNAGCTGCCGGGGGCTGGCGCCGGTGCAGANCAGCACCTTGTCCGCGGTGATCCTGCCTTCGGAACCCGAACCNCTNCCGTGGTAGTAGTCGCCGTCGGCCTTGCGNACCTCGACTTCGCACGGCGTGCCGCCGGTCGCACCCTTCACGATGTGGGCATGTCCCTCGTAGTGGTCGACCTTGTTCTTCTTGAGGAGGAAGCCGACCCCGTTGTTCAGGGTTCCGGTGATCTTCCGACTGCGACCGATGACCTTGTCCCAGTCGACCTTGACGGCCTTGGGATCGATCTCGATCCCCCACTCCGCACCGTGCGTGATGGCTTCGGTGTAGAGCTCGGCGTTGTGAAGCAGCGCCTTGGTGGGAATGCATCCCCAGTTGAGGCAGACACCGCCGAGCTTGCCGCGTTCGATGCAGGCGGTCTTGAGTCCGAGCTGGGCGGCCCGGATCGCCGCGACGTAGCCGCCGGGCCCGGAACCGATCACGATGAGGTCGTAGTGCTTGCTGTCTGCCATGACGGAAAACCGGCTCCGGTCGCTGGGGTCTTTCCGAGGGTCCACGTCACCGCCGCGGTGACGCCGGATTCCTCCTTTTCGAGGGCCGGAAAGTGTACCGGACCAGCCCCCGGGGCCCCATGGTGAGTCGTTCAGGCTCTCCGGGCGTCAAACACGCGTTCCCGGACCATTCCCCCGGAAGTGGACCCCTCGGACGGTCGATGACATGAAGGTCCATGACGAACTCCGGCCCCATCCACCACGATCGGTTCCGATCGATCGATCCCGGCTCCCAGGGTCTCCTCTGGCTGCTCGGGGGCGGCGTGCTCGGAGCGATCGGCATCGTCGGTGAATCGATGATCGCGGCCGCGATCGGTCTGGTGGTGACCCTGGGCGCCGGAATCCTCCACGTCCGCGCCTCCAGAGCCGCCCTGCGAAGCGATCACCGGGTCGCGTCGCTCGCCGGAGCCGAAGTCGGGGCGTGGGCCTGGCGTCTCGATGACGGGACCACCTGGCTGGATGAAGGGTTCCGACGAATCGTCGGCATCGACGGACATGGTCCCTTCGGTCGTTTCGAGGACTTCGTCAGGCGGGTGCATCCGGACGACCTCGCATCGCTGAATCCACTGATCGATGAAGGCACGATGGGCCGGGGATCCCTAGACGTGATCCTGAGAATCCACGGTGACGACGACCAGTGGCGATCGATCCGACTGGTGGGAGGAGTGATCAACGATCCGGAGAACAACCCCGCCATCCGGGGGATCGCGATGAGTCGTGGAGAGATCTCCGGCGAGCACCGCATCGAACGCTCCAACGAGGAGCTCGTCCGGGTTCTCACCGAACTCGCAAGGGCCAACAGCGAACTCGATGCCACCCGACAGGACCTTGAACATCGGAACCATGAACTCGATTCCGCACGCATCGCGGCGATCGACGCCATTCGTTCCAAGAGCGAGTTCCTCGCGAACATGAGCCATGAGATCCGCACTCCGCTGGGGGCCATCATCGGCAGTGCGGAGATCCTCGCCTACGAACGCGAGGGGCTCGATTCGCCCTCGACCGAACCGGGTCGCCGCCGGGAGTTCGTGGAGACCATCCACCGCAACGCGGAGCATCTGCTTGCGCTGGTCAGCGACGTACTCGATCTCTCGAAGATCGAGGCGACCCGCATGGAGATCGCCCGCGTCCCGACCGACGTCTCCAAGGTGGCTCACGACGTGGTGGCGATGCTGGGCGGTCCAGTGGCCCGACGGACCCTCGACATGAAGGTGGAATGCGATCCCGACGTGCCCCCGCTCCTCTCGGTCGATCCGGTCCGCTATCGCCAGGTGCTGCTCAACCTCGTGGGTAATGCGATCAAGTTCACCAACGAGGGTTCGATCGACATCTCGATCTCATGGAACGATCGATCGAATCGCCTCCGAACCACGGTCACCGACACCGGCATCGGGATGGAGGCCTCGGTTCTCGATCGGATCTTCGATCCGTTCCGCCAGGCCGACGGATCGACCACCCGCCGATTCGGCGGCACGGGACTCGGCCTGGCGATCTCACGGGAACTCTGCCTCCTGATGGACGGCGACCTCACCGCCCGCAGCGAGTCGGGCATCGGATCGACCTTCGAGGTGGAGTTCACCGCCGAGCCGGCCGTCCAGGACATCAGGGCGATCGAACGACCCGCGGTTCCCGAAGGCCTCCGAGTCCTCCTTGCCGAGGACGGCCCCGACAACCAACGCCTGATCAGCCACCTTCTGGGAGGCATGGGAGCCACCGTGGAGACCGTGGAAAACGGACAGGAGGCCGTCGATCGGATCCTCGGGGAGGGAATGCCCGTGGATCTGGTCCTCATGGACATGCAGATGCCGCTGATGGACGGCTGGGAGGCGACCCGGCGGCTCCGGAATGCAGGATCCGAGATCCCGGTGCTCGCCCTGACCGCCAACGCGATGCCCGGGGACCGACAAGCCTGCCTGAAGGCGGGCTGTGACGAATATCTCGCCAAACCGGTCCGCCGAGACGCCCTGGCTGGCGCCATCGCCGAAATCCTGTCCAGACGGCCGTCCATCCGCCGGGCGGGCTGAAAACCCGTCATTGACGGTTCGGAGCCGAAACCCGTAGCATCCGGGATCCGCCCCGTGGAATCACTCCCGATTCCCATGGGAACGATCGCCTGGAGTCAACGTGCGTACGGCCATCATCAGCGACATCCACGGCAACCTCGAGGCCCTGAAGACGGTGCTCGCGGACATCGACCGCCGCGGGGTCGACGAGATCGTCTGCCTAGGCGACATCCTCGGATACGGCCCGGATCCCCTTCAGTGCGTCGATCTGGTCGCCGAACGCTGCGCGTGGAGCCTGCTCGGGAACCACGACTACGCGGTCCTCTACGAGCCCACCAACTTCAACAAGGCGGCGAAGGAGGCGGCTTACTGGACCCGCACCCAGCTCGACGAGGCGGCGGAACAGGACCCGGATTCGGGAAACCGGAGGCTGGACTTCCTCAATCGAATCAGACCCCGGGTCCGCTACCGGGACCTCTACATCTGCGTGCATGGTTCGGTTCGCAAGCCGATCAACGAGTACCTGTTCGAGACCGACGTGACCAACGACCGAGTGAAGATCCAGGACGTGTTCCGTCGCATCGACGATGAAGTGCCGATCGGAGACACGAAGGTCTGCGGTCGCTGCCTCGTGGGACACACCCATGTTCCGGGGATCTTCAACTGGAACGACGAGGACGGCGCCGATTTCACTCATGCCTCGAGTCTCTTCGGCGGCTCGAACTCCGACGATCCCCTCGACCTGGACGACCGCGGGGCCTCCGAGGGCGATTCCGAAAAGGATCCCTTTCTCGTGGGGCGACATCGGTTTGCGCCGGACGAGAAGGCGATCGCCAATCCGGGAAGCGTCGGCCAGCCCCGCGACTTCGACGAACGGGCCAGCTATGCGATCCTCGACACCTCCCAGCCGGAACACTGGATCGACTTCTTCCGACTTCCGTACGACATCGACAAGGTGGCCGAGAAGATCTACGCCATCTCCGAACTCGACGACTGGCTCGGCGATCGACTCACCGAAGGTCGCTGACCACACCCCAGAGCCCCGATGACTCCTGAGAATCGCCGACGAATCGTGTCCGCGGTCATCCTCCTGCTTGCAGTGGGACTGGTCGCCCTCGCCATGCTCCGCCCTCGGGCCGAGGACGCACCCTTCGAGGATGCGCCCACGCCGGGGACGACCCCCACGAAATCCCTTGCCGACACCCCTGCGGAGTCGCCGGAGGTCGCACCCCCCGCACCGATCGAGGAACCGATCCCGGACGGATCGGCCGAAGAGTCGGAGAAGGAACCGCCGCCTCCCCCATCGGCCGTCACGCCGGCCGACGATTCGCCCGCCGAAGTCGTGAAGAAGGAGACGGAGGAACAGCCGGAGACCGCCGTCGATGCGGAAGCGACCCCCGCCGCCTCGGGCACCCTCGTCGCCCGGGCGCCCGGCGGAGCCAGCTTCACCCCGAAGTCCCTGGGTGGACTCGATCCGACCAGACATCGCTTCCTGATCTCCTTCAGCGGATCATCAGCAGGCATCGACGAGATCGTCTTCAGTGAGTTCTGGACCGAAGCCTCCTTCGCTCGCGCCGCCACCCGCCATCAAAGGACCGATGGCGAGTCGCCGATGCCGCCCGAGGACGAGCGGTACCGACTGAGAGCCACTCCGTACGGAGACATCGCGATCCCCCTCCTCGCCGCCCGGGCGATCGAGATCGACGGGATGAGGATCAGTCTGTTCGGTCCGGTCTGGACGCAGAGCGAGCCGGGCCACTTCCACACCGAGATCGTCGACGAGGAGGGCCGGGCGAGGTTCCGCGTCGAACGCCGATTCACCCTCCCCCCCAACGGCTACGACCTCACCCTCGAGCAGAGAGTGACGAATCTCGGTGCCGAGGCCGCCGAGGTCCGCTGGATCCAGTACGGACCCGGCGACCTGGACCGGGACCGGGGTTCGTTCATCGAGGTGAGGCGATTCCACTTCGGCTACCTGCTGCCGGTGGATCGGGACCCCAACCAGGCGAACGTCACCTCGAACGGGCAGCTCTACGAACGATCCGCGGTCCTCGACCGGATCGACGAGCTGTACGCACTCCCCGCATCGAGCCGCACCTCCTCGATGCTGAATCTGTGGCCCAACGACGAGAGCATGGAGCAGTCGCTCGCCCTCTCATGGTTCGGAACCACGAACCGGTACTTCACCATCTGCGTCCATGCGGTCTTCGACCCGCCGGATCACCCGAGCCGACTGGCGACGGGCAGCATCGAGTCGATTCGACCGACCGCGCTCACCAGCCTTCCGCAGGATCAACAGGACATCGTCACCGAACTCCACGGACCGGTGAAGACGGTCGAACCCGGCGTCGAGGCGAACTGGGACATGGGGCTCTACGCAGGACCCCTCGAGCGCAGCGTTCTGATGACCGGTGAGCCCTACGTCGGGCTCAACATGAAGGACCTCATCGTCTATCTGATGAGCGGATGCTGCTCCTTCTGCACCTTCTCCTGGCTGGCGGACGGGCTCGTGGTGTTCCTCGGGTTCCTCCACGGCATCGTCTTCGACTGGGCGATCGCCATCGTCCTGCTCGTCTGCATCGTGCGACTGATCCTTCATCCGGTGATGAAGAAGGGCCAGATCCAGATGCAACGGGTCGGCAAGCTGATGACGGCGCTGAAGCCCGAACTGGACGCCCTCCAGAAGAAGTACAAGGACGACCCGGCGAAGATGCAGGCCGAACAGCGACGGCTCTTCATGGAACGCGGGGTCAACCCCCTCGGGTGCGTGGGCGGGCTCCTCCCGACCTTCCTCCAGATGCCGATCTGGATCGCCCTGTATGCGATGCTGTTCTTCGCATTCGAACTCCGGCAGGAACCGGCCTTCTTCGGAATCTTCCAGCTGCTGCCCGACGTGATGATCGGATCCTCGATCTGGTTCGGCCAGTTCCTCGGCGACCTGAGTCGACCGGATCACTTCATCGAATTCGGTGAACCGGTGAACGTCTTCGGCATCACGAAACTGACCGGCTTCAATCTGCTGCCGATCCTGATGGGTGCGATCTTCTTCATCCAGCAGAAGTACATGAGTCCTCCTCCGAGTCCGAACACGACCCCGGAGCAGCTCCAGCAGCAGAAGATCATGAAGGTCATGATGGTCATCCTCTTCCCCGTCATGCTCTTCCAGGCCCCCAGCGGGCTCACCCTCTACATCCTGACCTCGAGCACCATCGGCATCTTCGAGAGCAAGCGGATCCGGAAGCAGGTCGATGCGATGGACCTCACCGCCCCTCCCGCCGGAAAGTCGGGTGGCGAGAAGCGGAAGGGCAAGCGGGACCAGCTCGCCCGGATGTACGCCGAGAAGCTTGAAGAGGCCAAGAAGAAGCAGGCCGCCAAGCGAAAGGGCTCCCAGAAGTCCTTCAAGAAGCGGGACGGATGACGACGAGGACGGACGGCGAGCCGATCCGGCACGACGACACCCCCATCGTCGCGACATCGACCGCATCCGGAACCGGAGCCCGAACCGTGATCCGCTCATCCGGACGCGGTGTGGTGGCCGGACTGGCGGATCGGATCCGAGGTGAAGCGGCGTGCCTTCCGGCCGAGGGGCGACGTGGTTGCGGCCGGGGCACCTGGTGCCTGAGCGAAGGCCTCGAACTTCCGGTCATCGTCTTCGTGGCGATCGCCCCCGCGTCCTTCACCGGCGAGGACGTCGTGGAGATCGAGGTCCCCGGCAATCCCGACCTCGCGAGACTCGTCGCCGACGAGGTACGCGAACATCTCGAGACCGGACTCGGCGCCGCGAGATTCGCGGGACCCGGCGAGTTCTCGGCGCGGGCCTTTCTGAACGGGCGGATCTCGATCGCGGAAGCGACCTCGATCGCCGCAGGCATCGCCGCGGACCGCGACATCGACCTCGAGTCGGTCGAGCGGATACGACGGACCCAAGGCGGACGGACCCTCGCCTCCCTGTCCCATCGACTCCTGGCGGTGGTGGCTCGTCTGGAGGCCGCGATCGACTTCACCGACGAGGAGGATGTGATCGGCTGCACGGTCGACGAGCTCCGGACGGCTCTGGATCCGATCCGGACGGAACTCCGGGCCCTTGTCGAAGCTGCCGAGGTCGTGACGGAATCTGCCTCGCGCACTCCACGCGTCACCCTGGTGGGACGGCCGAACGCGGGCAAGTCGTCGCTCTTCAACGCCCTGCTCGGGATGGAACGGGTGGTGGTCTCACCGACCGCAGGCACGACCCGGGACGTGATCGAGGCGGAGATCGCCCTGAAGCCTCTCGATGACCTGATCGATCACGCCGTCCCGGTGCGGCTCATGGACACCGCCGGCATCGGATCGGCGGAAGACCCGGCCACCGACATCGACGAGGCGGCAACCGCCGCCAGCCGGAACGCGATCGTGGAAGCCGATCTCATCCTCGCGTGTCGGACCGCGCAGGATCCTCCGCGCGGACCCGGAGAGGGCACGCCGGTGATCGATGTCATCACGAAGATCGACCTCGAAGCGCCGGCCATGCCGGATCCCGGAAGCGTGGCGACATCCTCATTGACCGGCGTGGGACTTGAGGAGCTCCGCTCCCGGGTGATGGCATGGGCATCCCAGCGGCATCATGGGAGCGATGCCGTGGTGGGCTGGCGGACCCTTGCGGAGACGGCGCTCGGCCGGACCGAGGAGGCACTCGATCTTCTGGAGGACCAGTCGAGATATCGAGCCCCACTTCATCCGGAGACCACTGCCGCAGCCTGTCGCTCCGCCGCCGAGGCCGTGGGGCGAATGGAAGGCGAGTTCGACCCGGACGCGGTGCTTGATCTGGTCTTCGGCCGGTTCTGCATCGGCAAGTGACGGATCGTCGCCTGCCGAGTCGGATCACTCCGTCTCGTAGCATGCGGGCATGACCAGAAGACAGAACTCGAAGTCCATGCGTGCCCATCCCGCGGATTTCAGCGTCGAGGACGCCCTCCGTCACAAGGAGATCCCGATCCGCCCCCGATACGCGGAATGCGATCCGATGGGGGTCGTTCATCACTCCGTCTATCCCGTCTGGTTCGAGATGGGGCGGACCGAGATGCTTCGCGGGGATGGCGGTTCCTACCGGGACCTCGAGAGCGCCGGCATCTTCCTCGTGGTGGCGGATCTGGCGATCCGCTTCCGCAGTCCGGCGCGATACGACGACGACCTGCTTCTGAGGACCCATCTGCTGGAGGGAGGAAGAGCCCGGATCCGCCACGGCTACGAGTTGCTCGGGTCCGACGATTCGATCCTGGCGACCGCCACCACCACGATCGCCTGCGTCGATGCCGCTGGAAACCTGAAGCCGATCCCGGATGCGGTGTCCACGATGGGGGTCTCGGACTGAGGGTCCCCCGGAACCGGATGCATCCACGGGCAGGAAAAGAACCGTGGCCGGCTTCGAGGAAGCCGGCCACGGTGACTGTCGAGAGACTGGGATTCTTCGTCACGACCACGATGGGTCATCGCTTGGATCCGAGAACGTAGAGATCAGCGTCGGCGACGACGCATGCCGGCAAGACCGAGCCCGGCAAGACCTGCGATCGCAGGCGAGGGAACCACGATCAGCATGTCCTGGTTGTCCGCGTTCGAAAGACCCAGCAGCTTGGAGTAGGCCATGTAGCCACCGTCTCCAAGGCTGTTGATCATCTCGTCGGCGATCGCCAGGACGTTGGTGCTGTAGTAGTCGGTGAACGCCATCGCACCGAGGATGATCGACATCTCGCTGTTGGCGGTCATGGCATCGGTGTCGGAGCTGAAGTTCTCGTGAGAGATCTCCCAGACCACGAGCTGGAAGGCGGCGGCGCGATCGCTGGCGTCGCTCCAGCTGCCCTCGTAGTCACCGATGGTGCCGATGCTGTCGTAGTGACGAGCAAAGAGATCCTGCATGAGGGTCTGCTTCGCGAAGGTCATGTTGCCCGGAGGGTTGTGCTCCGGCACGGCGTCGATGTCGACGACGTCGTAGACGATCGGATCGTCGACGAAACCTTCGTTCATCTCGACACAGAAGCAGTAGATCTCTCCACCGCCCTGGACCGCGAAGGTGTTGACACCGGCGAGGCCGAAGTAGTCGGCGCCGTTGGAGACGGCGTCCCAGGTGCGGGTGGTGTCGTAGCTGAATCGAATGGCGCGACCGGGGGCCGTCCCGATGCGACTGACGGTGATGCTGTCACCGGGCTCGAAGCCGGCGGAGGCAGACGTACCAATGGATGCTGCGGCCAAAAGGCCAATGCTGAGGAGGGACTTCATCTCTCTCGGTGCTCCCAGTTGTTAGGACCCCCCGGTTCTCTAGGCCGGGGCGCGGTCTCTCTCTTCGTTTGGATCGACAAACAGTGCCGATACCTCCCTAGGTCTCTCTCTAGGGACCTATAGCATGGCGATTGCAGCCTTCATCGCAAGCCGAAACTACCGGTTTTTCCGGCTCATTCGAGAACCCGGGGAGTTCCGGGAAATTGCTCCGTCACGATCCGCCACCCTGGTTTCCATTCTGTGTGATTCCGATCTGAAATCACGGTTTCAGCCCCTTCGGAGGATGAAACCCGAGCCGGATCAGGATGGGTCCTATAATTCGAGGGGCGATTTTCAGTCAGCCGAACCCGCCACATCAATGCGAACTCTTCGCAGGGGCTGGCCGAACCGCATGCGAAGTCGGGCGAGCAGACCGGCACGGAGGGCCTGTTCAAGCTCGTATTTCACGGCCGAGTCGGGAACTTCCACCCTGGCCACCCCGCCTCGAATCGAACGAATGGCGCTGTCGACTCTGAGCGACTCCGGGATTTCAGCCTCCCAGGCCTCGACAAAGGAGCCGGTCCCGTTTCGATGGCGGCTGGCATCGCGACGAATCGACGACACCAGCCCATCGATGCCACGAGGCTCCACCCGGCGAACCCGGTACCCCCGCAACCGGTCGAGGCCGGCCGCCGCGACCGCGACATCCGAGCCCGTCTCCCCGATGTCCATGGCATCAGGACCCGCTCCCGAGGGCGAGGATGGCTGCAGCACCGCGGATCTGGATTCTCGGGACTTCATCGGCTTGCGATCTCCGCCGAGCAGGCTACCGGATGTCTCCGCATCGGACGAATGCCACCAAGCCGTCCACGATTGATCGACGGCCGATGCACGACGGATGCCGCACACCTGTACGCTCTCCCCCATGAGCGATGTCCGCGTCGAGAAGATCGTCAAGCGATTCGGGACCACCACCGCGGTGGACGGGATCGATCTCTGCATGCCGGCCGGGAAACTCTTCTTCCTGCTCGGACCTTCGGGGTGCGGGAAGACCACCCTGCTCCGCATGATCGCCGGGTTCGAGACCCCGACCGCGGGCACCATCCTCTTCGGTGACCGTGACGTGACGTCCCTGCCGCCCGAGAAGAGGGACGCCGGCATGGTCTTCCAGGGGTACGCCCTCTGGCCTCATCTCTCGGTATTCGAGAACGTCGCATTCGGGCTCAGGGTCCGCAAGACTGCCGATGCCGAGCTTCAGAACCGGGTCGGCGAAGCGCTCGAACTGGTTCGGATGGAGGGGCTCGGGGATCGAAAGCCCACCCAGCTCTCGGGTGGTCAGCAGCAGCGGGTCGCCCTCGCCCGCGCTCTCGCCTTTCGGCCCGGCGTACTGCTCCTGGACGAACCGCTCTCCAATCTCGATGCGAGACTTCGTCTCGAGATGCGGACCGAGATCCGACGCATCGTCGACGAGGCCGACATCACGACCATCTACGTGACGCACGATCAGGAGGAGGCCCTTTCACTCGCCGATGGTCTCGCCGTCCTCCGGGATGGTCGGGTCGAACAGGTCGGCAGCCCCCGCGAGCTCTACGATCGCCCGGCATCCCGCTTCACGGCGAGCTTCCTGGGAGACACGAACTTCCTCGCCGGAACCCTGGACGCCACCGGCTCCGGTGACGGATCGATCCAGACCGACGCCGGCCGGCTCGCCCTGAAGACCACCAACGGCGCCGGCAGTGGCAACGCGACGGTCAGCCTTCGACCGGAGGCGATCCGGATCCTCCAGGAGGGGGATCCGAACCCGGACGGCTGGAACGAGTTCTCCGGCTCGCTCAAGGGGTCGATCTTCCTCGGGCAGGGCTCGGAACACCGTATCGAGGTCGGGAATGCCGAAGTTCGGGTCCTCGAACTCCATCCTCGGACCACCCGAAATCCCGGATCCACGGTCCGAATGGCCATCGACCCCGACGATGTGGTGCTCGTCGAGGACTGAAATCGCCCCAAAGACTCCCGAATCGAGCGAATCCAGACGGCATGCCCTCCGAACCCGGAGGGTCGAGTCGCCATTTCCACCTTCACGGCGACCTCATTTTCCTGGAGATGCCTCGAATGTCTGGACCTCGCCTGCCGCTCGCCGCCCCCGCCCTCCTTGCCGGGGCCGTCGCCTTTGGTGCCATCGCCGCCAATCTGCCGACGTCACCCACCGTCGCGGTCGCCGTCGATGACGAGGCCTCGATCCCCGAACTGGCGGTCTCCAGCGGCCGACTCGACACCCTGGTCGCCGCGGTGAAGTTCGCCGGTCTGGCCGACGCCCTCTCGGGAGACGGCCCCTTCACGGTCTTCGCACCGACCGACGAGGCGTTCGGACGCATCGACGATGACACCCTTGCGAGCCTTCTCACCGAACGAGGCCGGCCGACGCTCCAGAGGATCCTCAAGCACCACGTGGTGGCCGGCGAGTTCAAGGCCGCCGACCTCGTGGGCCGCGATTCCATCGAGACCCTCGCCGGCACCACCCTCGAACTGGATGCGATCCGTGGCCGCCTGCTGGTCGCCGACTCGGTCGTCGAGACCGCGAACGTCAACGCCCGAAACGGCGTCGTGCACCTCATCGACCGGGTGATGCTGCCGCCTCGGGAGATCTCCCCCCTCGAGGTCCTGCTCGAGAACACCGTGAATCGTGGAGCCCCGATCTTCAACGACGGTGATCCCGGTGCCTGTGCGGCCATCTACGCCACCGCACTCGATGCGGTCGCCCTCGGTTCCGGTTTCGGACTTGGCGATCGAATGAAGAACCGGGTGGCATCCAAGCTCGCCGAGATCGAGGGAACCATCCCGGCCGACGACGGTCGTGCGAGAGCCTGGGCCTACCGCGCGATCATCGACGAGCTCTTCACCTCCCTCCAGAACGGAACCCTGATGGACGAATCCTCCGCCACCGCCACGGCGGATGCCCGGGACTCGATCATGCAGAGCGGGAGGACCATCTTCGACTTCGAGGACCGCTCCCAGTTCCAGGGCTGGCGCACCGTGCTCGACGGCGTCATGGGCGGCCGTTCGACGGGACGGATCCAGGACGGCAACGGCACGCTGGTGTTCGACGGAGCGACCTCGCTCGAGAACAACGGTGGTTTCTCGTCCATCCGCTGCGACGTTCCCGACGGAACCTTCGACGGAGCCGACGCGATCCGACTGGTGGTCAAGGGTGACGGCCGCGACTACAAGCTCAGCGTGAAGAGCACCCGGGGCCGCGGCGCGGGCGGGTACTGGGTCTCCTTCCCGACCACCCGGGACGAATGGACCGAGGTCGTGGTCCCGATCTCGACGCTCGAGCGTCAGTTCATGGGCCAGCGACTGCAGGGACGGGTCAAGGCCGAGGACATCCGCGGCGTGGAGTTCTACATCTACGACAAGAAGGCCGGTCCCTTCCGACTCGAGGTCGACTCGATCTCCGCGGTCAGCACCGGCACCGAGGCCTGATCATTCCGACCGTCCCCGGACGGACATTCGAGCCAGCTCCAGGCTCGAACAGGACCGATCGAAACGCTCCCCGAGATCCTCGGGGAGCGTTTTCGTCTCGCTCATCGATCGGAATCCTCATCCCGAAGACCCTCGATCGCGAGCGGTCCGATCTCGTCAAGGACCTCCAGAAGCGCATCGGGCTCGAGTCTCGATTCCGGTGATCGAGGCGGACCCACCGGCACCCCGACCCGATCGAGCAGCGCCTTGCCCGTTCTCAACACACCGTGTCGAAGCAGCGGCACCACCAGACGGGCGACCCTTCGCTGCGCCTCCCGGGCCGCCTCGAGATCTCCCCGCGCGAAGGCGGCGAAGACCGATTGCGCCGGTTCCGGGGCGTAGCCGTAGGTGCTTCCGATCGCCGCCCGACCCCCGAGCGCGAGCCCCGCCAGAAGATGCTCGTCGCTTCCGAAGAAGATCGAAAGCCCTTCGGACGCGGCGACGTCGAGTACCAGTTGGAGCTGAAGCAGATCTCCGCTGGTGAACTTCATGCCGGCGAAGGTCGGCACCCTCTTCAGTGCGGTCTCGACGATCCGCCCCGCAGGGAAGGACACGCCGCCGAGGGCGGGGATCTCGTAGATCAGATACGGCGTGGCCCCACCCGCCTCCGCGATGCGGGCGTGGAAGTCCACCAGATCCTCGACCGACCCGGCTCGTCCGAAGGTGGGGTTCATCGCCGAGATCGCGGCGACGCCGAGCTCCGATGCATGCCGAGCCAGCTCGACCGCGTCCGGGAGGGCGTTGGACCCGACGTGGGCGATGATCGGCAGATCCCCCCCCGCCGCCTCGATCCAGGCCTCCAGAACACGGCATCGCTCCGCGATCGACAACGAAAGGGACTCTCCGGTCGAACCGCAGACGTAGGCGGCCGGTGCCCCCCGGCGGCGGAGATGGTCCAGATAGACCGGGATCACCTCGAGTCGAAGGGATTCACCAGCGGCGTCCAGCGGGGTGTGGACCGCAGGCACCGGACCCCGAATCATGCCGATGTCCTGCCGGGTGGAGCTCATGCGCGGAGCCTATCCCAAGGCCGGGCTCCGTCGCCGCTAGCATGTCGGTCGATGATCAACCCATCGAAGATCGGTCGCGTGTTCGCATCCTTCACCGCCGTTGCGCTCCTCCTCGACCCTATCCTCTCGAGCGCCCTCGCCACCCAGGACGAACCTGGTGACGACGCCGACCTGAAATCGGCCGAAGCGGTCCTTGATTTCGATCTTGACGCCCTCCCTCCACTCCCCGGAGGAGAGGGACTGGCGGGAGCGGTCGCCGGCCTCGACGGCCGCCGGATCATCGTCGCCGGAGGCGCCAACTTCCCCGATCCTCCCCGATGGGAGACCGAGAAGACCTGGCACGACGACATCCACGTCCTCGATCTCGCCCGCCCCGAAGCGGGATGGACGACCTTCGACGACGCCCTTGGGGGTCCGGTCGCCTACGGCGTCTCGGTGAGTCATCCGAGCCTCGGCGTCGTGTCGATCGGTGGTGACACCGGTGAAGGCATCATCGCGGACGTCTTCGCGCTGCGAACCGACGATGCCGGCGCCGCCCCATCCAGAACGAGGCTTCCATCACTTCCGGTGCCGCTGGCCTACGCCGCGGGCACCATCCTTGGTGAGGACATCTACGTCTTCGGCGGGCGTTCCGATTCGAAGGGGCCCGCCTCCGCCGCGGGATGGCGACTTCGCATCGGTGCGGACGGCACGATCGGGGAGTGGACGTCGATCCGGGACCTTCCCGGTCCGGCACGGATCCTCCCGGTCGCCGGCGGACTCCGCGGCGGTCTCTACTGCTTCTCCGGCGTGGCCCTAGAACCCGACGGATCCGACGGACATCGTCGAGTCGTCCCGTATCTGCGGGACGCCTGGCGCTACGACCCCTCGACCGACGACTGGACGCCGCTTGCCGAGGCGCCCCGACCCACCGCGGCAGCCCCCAGCCCGGCGATCCAGGTCGGCTGGGACATGATGGCGATCATCGGGGGAGACGACGGTGCGCTGATCGATCGGATCGATGCGCTCCAGGACGCGCACCCCGGCTTCCAGACCGGAGTCCTCGTCTACCACCCCATCACCGATCGCTGGACGGAACGCGGCGACCATCCGGTGGAGCCCGAGGTCGGAAAGTCACCGCCGGTGACCGCCGCCACCATCGCGATCTCCGGAACCGACACCGCGTTCGACGGCAGGAGCCTGATCGCGAGCGGCGAGATCAGACCCCGCACCCGGACGCCGCATCTCGCCGTGGTCGAAAGTCTCGTCGTGCCCGCGACCCTCGGTGCCCTCGACTGGTCGGCGATCGCGCTCTACGGAGTCGTCCTGGTCTGGATGGGATTCTTCTTCTCTCGAAGAGAGAAATCGACCGACGAATACTTCCTTGCCGGGAGGCGGATCCCCTGGTGGGCCAGCGGCATCTCGATCTTCGCGACCTCGCTCAGCGCGATCACCTTCATGGCGATCCCCGCGAAGACCTGGGACACCGACTGGACGTACTTCCTCCAGAACCTGCTGATCATCGTGGTGGCTCCGGTCGCGGCGATGCTGCTGGTGCCGGCGTTCCGACGACTCGACGTGACCACCGCGTACGAATACCTGGAACATCGATTCCACGCTTCTTTGAGGCTCGCAGCCAGCGCCCTCTACATGCTCTTCCAGGTCGGGCGGGTCGCGGTGGTCACGCTGCTTCCGGCCCTGGCCCTGGCCGCGGTGACCGGTCTCGACGTCACGACGTGCATCGTGGTCATGGGGATCCTCTGCATCCTCTACACGGTGCTCGGAGGCATCGAGGCGGTGATCTGGTCCGACGTGCTCCAGTCTGCGGTCCTCTTCGGAGGCGCGGGGTGGGCTCTGGCGATCATGCTCTTCGGAACCGAGGGCGGCCTCTCCGGGCTCGTCTCGGAGGCATCCGCCGCGGGCAAGCTTCGAACCGTGGACGTCTCCTTCGACCTCACGCGTTCATCACTGCTGGTGATCATTCTGGGCGGCATCTTCTCGAACATCATTCCCTACGCGAGCGACCAGTCGGTCGTCCAGCGCTACCTCGCGGTGAAGGACGTCCATGAAGCCAAGCGAGCGGTCTGGGCCGGGGCCCTGCTTGCTCTTCCCGCCTCGCTTCTGTTCTTCGGCCTGGGAACCGCGCTCTGGGGGTTCTATCGCTCCAATCCGGAGCTCCTGCGGCCCACCGGCCAGCTCGACCAGATCCTGCCGCTGTTCATCGTCGACATGCTCCCCGCCGGCGTCGCGGGCTTCGTCCTCGCCGGACTGTTCGCCGCCGCGATGAGCAGCCTCGACTCCAGCATGAACTCGGTCGCCACCGCCTTCACCACGGACTGGTATCGGAGATTCCGTCCCCGGGCCGACGACCGGTCACGGCTCGTCGTCGCCCGGATCGCCACCTTCACGATCGGCGTCCTGGGCACCGGGGCGGCGATCGTGATGGCGAGCCTGAACAACTCGAGTCTTCTCGATCTCTGGTTCGAGGTGCTCGGACTCTTCGGATCCGGCATCGCAGGAGTCTTCCTGCTTGGAGCCCTGACCCGGAGAACCGGACCGGTCGCCGGCTGGTGCGGTCTCGTCGCCAGCGCCAGCGCGGTCTGGTCGGTCGGGATGTTCACCGAGATCAGCGGTCTGACCTTCGCCGCGGTCGGCATCATCACCTGCATCCTGACCGGACTGCTGGTGGGCCTCGTGGACCGTCGACCCGCCACCACCTGATCGCCGATCACGGATGCAGGGACGATCGGCGTCCTCCCGACGAACGACCCCCGAGGCAGCGTGCCCCGGGGGTCGATCCGAGAGGAGGAGAATGTCGCGTCCATCCGGTCGGGGGGTTCCGCGGTCCACCGCGCCCGGGTTGGGTGTTCGTTCGGGCGTCGGACCTCGAAGCCGTCCTGATCGTCGTTGCACGACGATCACCACCAGGTAGGCATCACCAGTCCGCCTGTGACGGCGATGATCCGGATTCGGAGGAAAACCCACCTCGCAGCATCCGGGATGCGGACCTACGATGGGTCTCCCTCGCGGACGACACCCCGGCCGGCGAGCTCCGTCTCGCACGCCTCCCAGACCTCACTCGTGACCTCCCGCTCCGCACTCTCCTTCCGAACGATCCTCTCGACCTGGTGGCCGGTGGCCGCCAGCTGGATCCTCATGGGCGTCGAGATGCCGCTCATCGCGGCGGTGCTCGGTCGCCTTCCGGACTCCGAGGTCCAGCTCGCCGCCTACGGCTTCGTCTTCGCGATCAGCCTGCTGATCGAGAGCCCGGTGATCATGCTGCTGGCTGCCAGCACGAGATTGAGCGACTCTCCGGCGAACTATCGATTCCTCCGCCGATTCAGCCGGGTCCTCGGATACGGCCTCACCGCGATCCACGGACTGATCGCGTTCACCCCCCTCTTCGACATGGTGGTCATCCCGATCATCGCTCCGCCCGCCGAGGTCGTCGAACCGTCGCGTCTCGCCTTCCAGCTCATGCTGCCCTTCACCGCCGCGGTCGCGGAGCGACGCTTCCACCAGGGGCTGCTCATCCGCTTCGGACGACAGCGACAGGTCGGGGTGGGGACCATCGTCCGACTCGTCGCGACCGTCATCCCCCTCGCGATCGCCCTGAAGCTCGATTCCGCGCGGGGTGCGGCGTTCGCCTCCATCGCGGTGTCGTCCGGCGTGATCTGCGAGGCGATCTTCGCCCGGATCGGCGCCTGGTTCGTCGAGACCGGACCGCTGCGTCAGGCGATCTCCGACCGGGTGCTCGATCTTCGATCGACGATCCGCTTCTTCACCCCGCTCGCGCTCACCTCCATCATCTCGCTGGCTTCCTACTCCATCGCCAATGCGGGCATGAACCAGATGCCGCTGGCCCTCGCCTCGCTGGCCCTCTGGCCGGCGGTGAGCGGCCTGAACTTCTTCTCCCGGTCGAGCGGGGTGGCGTTCAACGAAGTGGCGGTCCGACACGCCGGTGATCCCGGAGGTCGGTCGGCCCTTCTGCGATTCGCTCTGGTGATGGGCGCACTCTTCAGTCTTCTCGTCGGCCTGATCGCCTTCACCCCGCTGGGCCATGCTTGGTACGTGCTGCTGGAGGGCTCCGATCCCGGAAGCATGCGTCTGGCCACCTTCGCGACGATCGCGATGATCCCGATGCCCCTGCTCAGCTTCCTCGCCAGCCACTGGCAGGGCCTGCTCGTGGATGCCCATCGCACCCGACCGATCAGCGAAGGGGTGGCGATCGGCCTGGGCGGGATCATCGTCACGCTCGGCATCTTCATCCAGTTCCCGGTTCTCGGCGGGATCGTCGCCGCGACCCTGTCGATGACGGTCGGAGCGACCGTCCAGGCGGGATGGCTGTGGTGGTCGTGGACGAGGGTCGAACGGGAAAGCCGGAACGAACGGGACTGAGCATCCGCGGCCGGGGCGTCAGGTTCCTCGGTGACGAATTCCGTCGATCGTGACCGCCGCCACGATGATGCCGCCGATGATGATGTCCTGGATCGAGTTGTCGATCCCGGCGAGATTGCATCCCGCATCCAGCGAGCTCAGCATGAAGGCCCCGATCATCGTGCCGAGGATCCCGCCCTCCCCGCCGGAGAGGCTGGCGCCGCCGATCACCACCGCGGCGATGATCTGAAGCTCGAGTCCGACCGCGGTGGTCGGGTCACCGACTCCCAGTCGTCCCAGAAGCACCGCACCCGCGAGGCCCGCCGCCAGACCGCAGAGGGCGTAGACCATGATCTTCGTCCGGGTGACCCGCACCCCGCAGAGCCTTGCGGTCGGCTCGCTCGATCCGATCGCCACCACGTGGACTCCGAAGGGCGTCTTCCGAAGCACGAGACCCGCGAGGATCGCGACCCCGAGGAACGCCCACACCGCCGGAGCCACCAGAAGCCAGGTGGCATCGGGCGTCTTGTCGACGAAACCCTCCAGCCAGCCGATGGAATCGGGTGGCGGTGCGATGCGCTGGTTGTCCGCAAGCAGCTTCGCGAGACCCCGGGCGATTCCGAGCATGCCCAGCGTGACGATGAACGGTGGAATGCGAAGACCGGTGATGAGTCCGCCGTTGACCACGCCACAGGCGATTCCGGTCGCGGCGGCCGCGAGGATCGCCACCGTCGGTCCCTGCCCCGCATCGAGCATCATCGCCGCGACCACGCCGGCCAGAGCGATGACCGAACCGATCGAGAGATCGATCCCGCCAGCGATGATCACGAAGCACATCCCGATCGCTCCTATCCCCACCACCACGGTCTGGATCGCGATCGTCTGACCGTTGCGGACCGAGAGGAACGCCTCCGGTTCGATCGCCGTGAACACGCCGATCACCACGAGCAGTCCGAGGAACGGAGCGGCCAGCCGACCGATCCGGACGATCCACGACTCCCCCGCTTCGGTGGTCTTCATCGCCACGTCGCTCATGCCGCACTCTCCTCGTTTCGTTCCCGGCCCATGACCGCTTCGGACATCAGGTCCGACTCGGTCAGGCCCGCGGCGGGTCTCGCCGGTCCGAGTCTTCCGCGATGCATCACCGCGATCCGGTCGCAGAGTCCCATCAATTCGGGCAGATGACCGCTCGCGACCACGATCGCCCTGCCTTCACGGGCCAGCCGGTCGAGCAGTTCGTACACCTGGACCTTGCTGCCGATGTCGATGCCCCGGGTGGGCTCGTCGAGAAGCAGGATGTCCGAATCGAGGTGCAGCAGACGAGCGATCGCGATCTTCTGCTGATTGCCCCCCGAGAGGGTGCCCACCCGCCGGTCGAACGCTCCCGAACGGACCGAGAGACGCTCCGTCCACTTCCGGGTGATGTCCCGCATCAGCCGCCCGGACAGGACGCCCCGGCGACAGGCCGGAGCGAGACGGGGAAGAAGCAGATTCTCCCCCACGTTCATCCGCAGGGCCAGTCCCTCCCCCTTCCGGTCCTCGCTCAGAAGACCGATGCCCCGTTGCAGCCGGTCGCGCGGCGATGCCGTGCGGGGCAGGACCCTTCCTCGAAGCTCCACCGAGCCGGATCGGACCGGGTCGAGTCCGGCGATCGAACGAAGCAGTTCACTGCGTCCCGACCCCACGAGTCCGGCGAGCCCGACGATCTCGCCCTTCCTCAGATCGAGGTCGGCATGCAGGGGCAGCCGGTGCCCGGCCAGGCCCCGGACTCGAAGCACCATCTCGCCGAAGTCCTCACGACGTTCGGGAAACACCGCGTCGAGCGATCGGCCGATCATCCGTTCGACCAGCCCCGCCTCGTCGATCGAGTCCATGAGGCCCGTGTCGACTGTTCTTCCGTCCCGAAGGACCGTCCAGCGATCGGCCACCGCGAGGATCTCCTCGAGATGATGACTGATGAAGACGACGGAGATACCCTCGTCGCGAAGACGCCTCACGACCTGCAGCAGACGTTCGGTGTCGCGTCTCCCGAGCGAACTGGTGGGCTCGTCCATCACGATGACCCTCGCCTCGAAGGCGATCGCCCGTGCGATCTCCACCAGCTGTCGGGTCGCGGGAGTGAGGGTCGACACCAACCGATTCGGGTCGAGGTGACCGTGACCCAGGCGCTCGAGTGCCGAGGAGGCCAGTCGGGCCGCCTCACCCCGCCGGGAGGGACCGAACCGACCGAGCATCCCGGTGCCGGGCTCGCTGCCCAGCACCACGTTCTCGGCGATGGTGAGATGAGGGGCGAGCGCGAGTTCCTGATGAACCACCGCCACCCCGGCGCGACGAGCCTCCACCGGACCGGCGGGACGCCACTCCCGACCATCGAAGCGCATCGAACCGGCGTCGGGTCGCTCGACCCCGGAGAGCACCTTCATGAGCGTGCTCTTCCCCGCACCGTTCTCCCCGACCAGGGCATGGACCTCGCCCGGTGCCACCTCGAGACGGACTCCATCGAGCGCGACCACCCCTCCGAAGCGCTTGTGCACGTCGTCCATCAGGAGTCGAGGGCCTTGGGAAGACTCGGTCACGTGGTTCCGTGGTGTCACTCGAGGTATTCGTCGATCGGAGGATCGAGCAGCCGCTTCGACTCGGGGGTGTCCATGTTCTCCCTGGTGATCACCCCACAGCCGGTGTCGATCCGCGGCTTCACTTCCTCCAAGGGGCTCCAGGTCGCCGCCACCGCATGGACGCCTGCCCAGCCCATCGAGAACGGATCCTGCACCACCAGAGCGTCGACCTTGCCTTCGCCGAGGCCCGTGACCAGCGATTCGCTGGCGTCGAAGCCGACGATCCGCGTGTCGGACTTCCTGCCGGCTTCATTGATCGTGCGCATGAAGGCCACGGTGACCGGTTCACACGGCGCGAAGGCCCCATCGAACTCCTGAAACCGGTCCAGAAGATTCTCCGCCGCCTTGACGCAACCCTCGAGGGTCGCCCCGCCGTAGAGGTTGTCGGTGATGATCTCGATCTCGGGGTGTTCCTTCCGGATGGTGTCCAGGAAACCCTCTTCACGGTTGGTGGTGCTCGCGGATCCCTCGACGTAGCGGAGGACGGCGACCCTCCCCTTCCCACGGAGGATCCTGGCCATCTCGTTCGCGGCCAGCACCCCGCCCTGGTAGTTGTCGGTGGCGGCGAAGGTGACGGCCCCGTCCCATTTGACGCCGGAGTCGATGATCGCCACGGTGATGTTCGCATCCGCGGCTTCCTGGAGGGGTCGCACCAGCGCGGTGTCATCGAGGGGGGCGATCACGATCCCGTCGACGCCACGGGTCGTGAACTGTTCGACCACCTTGATCTGCTCGCTGCGATCGTCCTCGACCGCGGGCCCCTTCCAGATGATCTCCACGTCGCGTTCCCGGCCGGCCTTCACCGCTCCGGCATGAACCGCCTTCCAGAACTCATGGCTCGTTCCCTTGGGGATGACGGCGATCTGCGGACGCGGGGGACGATCCGCGCCGGGACCACCACATCCGGCCAGGGCGATCGCGGCCATGAGCCCGAGAATGAGCGGACGAATGCCGGTTCGCTGGCCTGGCATGTGAATCTCCGATGGGTGGTTGCTGGATGACTCCGGCGATTCCGCGTCATCCCTTGAATGAGAGGGCAGGCGCGAGGGTACTCTGATCGATGCATCGATCGCAACGGCCGGACACCGACCCGGCGGTCGATGCCGGACCTTCCTCGATGGAAAGGGCTTCCATGGCCTCGATTCTCGTCACCGGCGCCAACGGCTGCATCGGCGCATCGGTCGTCAAGCAGCTTCTCGATCGTGGTGATCGGGTGACCGCTTTCGATCGATCGACCGAGAGCCATCGCCTCGAGGCGGTCGTCGAATCCGATCAGCTTGCACAGGTCGAGTTCATCAACGGCGATGTCGCGGACCTCGACGGGGTCCGACAGGCGGTCCGGTCCCACGGAACCGATGGCGTCATCCATCTTGCGGGCATGCAGGTCCCGTCCTGCAAGGCCGATCCCATCCAGGGGGCGACGGTCAACGTGCTCGGGACCCTGGCCATCCTCGAGGCCGCGGCCGACATCGGATGCCGGGTGGTCTACGCCTCCAGCGCCGCGGTCTTCGGACCCGACGACGAACCGACGCGACCGCATGTCGAATCCGAGGCGGGCGATGCCCGCACCCACTACGGCATCTTCAAGCTCGCCAACGAGGGGAATGCCCGGATCCATCATCAGGATCACGGCGTCTCCAGCGTCGGACTTCGACCGCTCACCGTCTACGGAACGGGCCGCGACTTCGGGATGACCAGCGGCCCCACCACCGCCATGAAGGCGGCCCTGCTCGGCCATCCCTTCAAGATCGGATTCACCGGACCGACGGACTTCCAGCTGGTCGACGACGTCGCGGAGATCTTCGTCCGATGCCTCGAGGCGCCCGAAGGCGCCCATGTCTTCAACGTCCACGGCGAGACCGCTACCGTCGAGGACATGATCCGGAATCTGGAGGACGTGCTTTCGGAAGAGGGGCTCTCCGATCGGATCGGCCTGGTCACCTGCGACGGTCCGAATCTCCCGATTCCCGGGGCCCTCGATGATTCCGCGCTCGCCGCGGCGATCGGAGACCCCCCGCGCACCCCTCTTCGGGAAGGACTCGCCCGATCGTTCCGCACCTTCGCCCGTCTCCACGCCGAAGGCCGGCTGGATCTTCGTGATCTTCCCCTCGAGGCCCGGTCTTGAACCCCGTGAGACTCTCCGAGGTCGCGGTCCGCGTCGCCGAGGAGGACAACTGCGCAGTCGTGAAGTTCGGCGTCGACGCGGGATGCGTCGTCGTGATCGGGGACGAGGAGATCACCGTGGTGGCCGACATCGTTCCGGGCCATCGTTTCGCCACGCGTCCGATTCCGGCCGGCGATCACGTCCTTCAGTACGGACAGCCGATCGGAACCAGTCTCGGACTCGACCCCGGCGACCCGATCACCGCCGACACGATGTCCGACGACATCCCGGTGATCCGCGAGATCCCCGACGACCTCCGGAACCCCGAACCCGTCTACCTTCCCGACGACGGGATCGGTACCTTTCCCGGATTCCTTCGTCCCGACGGCCGGACCGGCACCCGGAACTTCCTGCTGGTGCTCCCGACCTCGATGTGCTCCAGCCACGAAGCGAGTCAGATCGCGACCATCGCGGAGTTCCAGCACTGGTCGCGGGAACGCTTTCCCAACGTCGACGGGGTGGTCGCGATTCCGCATTCCAAGGGATGCGGCTGCTCCGACGGATCGAACCTCGACATCACGATGCGGACCCTCGCCCATTACGCCGACCACCCCAACGTGGGCGGCGTCCTCATGCTCGAACTGGGCTGCGAGAAGACGAATCAGACCATGGTCGACCGCTGGCTCGGCGAGCACGGAGGATTCTCCTGGGACAAGCCGGTCGAACGGATCGGAGTCCAGTCCGAGGGGGGCACGGAGGCCACCATCCTCCGCGGGCTCTCCCTGGTTCAGGAGATGCTGCCCAGAGTCGACCTCGCCCGGCGCAGCGACCGACCCGTCTCCGAGATCGTGCTGGGTCTCAAGTGCGGTGGAAGCGACGGCTTCAGCGGACTGAGTGCGAATCCCGCCCTCGGCGTCGCGACCGACATGCTCATCGATCGACGGGGCACCGCGATCATCACCGAGGTCCCCGAGTTCTGCGGCGCCGAACACGTGTTCGCCTGGCGAGGCAGGGATGCCGCGACCGCTCGAGCGGTCTACGAGACCGTCGACTGGTACAAGGAGCATGCCGCGGTCTTCGGCACCCGTCTCGATGACAACCCCAGTCCCGGAAACAAGGCGGGTGGGCTCCTCAACATCGCGATCAAGAGTCTCGGGGCCCTCGCCAAGGCGGGAACCCGACGGGTCGAGGGATGCTGCGGGTACGCGGAACGGACCGGTTCCAACGGACTCTGGCTGATGCAGGGTCCGGGATACGACCAGGAGGCCACCCCGGGAATCGTCGCCAGCGGCTGCAACGTGGTCGTCTTCACGACCGGTCGCGGCACGACCATCGGAAACGCGATCTGTCCGGTGATCAAGCTCTCCAGCAACACTCCCACCTGGGAACGGATGCGACACGACATCGACCTCGATGCCGGAACGGTCATCAGCGGTTCGGAGACGATCGAGGAGTGCGGACGCCGGGTGTTCGACCACGTGGTCGCGGTCGCGGGGGGCGAACCCGCCCTCGCCGAACGCACCAGGCACCGCGAGTTCCAGATCTGGTCGGAATGCTCGGTCTCGCTCTGAAGTCCGCAGCGGAGTCACCACGTCGATGAAGGCCGCCCTGCTGATCGAACCGAAGCGCCTCGAGATCCGCGACGTTCCGACTCCGGAGATCGGCGATCGGGACGTCCTGGTCGCGATCGATGCGGTCGGGGTGTGCGGCTCCGATGTCCACATCTACGCCGGCCACATCAACTGGAACATCGATGCCTCGGGGCGGGAGATTCCCCTCGAGTCGTCCCCGCAGATCCTCGGCCACGAGATCGTCGGCCGGATCACCGATGTCGGATCGAAGGTCCACGACGTCGTGGTGGGCGATCGGGTGGTGGTCGATCAGGGGATCAACTGTTCGAGCCGGGGCAGGGACCGCGCCGACTGGTGCGAATACTGCACCACCGGATTCAGCCACCACTGCGCCGACTACGTGGAACACGGGATCACCGGACTTCCCGGCGGCTTCGCCGACAGCATCCTCGTCCCCGCCGTCAACGTGATTCCGATCCGCGGCGACATCTCGTCGGAGAAGGCGGCGATGACCGAGCCGCTGGGATGCGTGCTGCATTCCCTGCGTCTGGTCGACACCTACGGGGGAAGACACTCGTTCACGACCGACGAACCGTCTCGCAGGGTGCGCACCGTCGCCCTGGCGGGTCTAGGACCCGGCGGCCAGTTGTTCGGGCAGGCGCTTCGGGGAATCCTCGGCTTCGAAGGCCCGATCGTGGCCAGCGATCCGGATGCCGGCAAGCGGAGACGAGCCCGGGAGGACTTCGGAGCGATCGTGGTGGATCCGGAGGATCCGAGCGCGATGATCGATGCGGTCCGCGAGGCTTCGGCGGGCCGAGGATGCGAGATGCTCATCGATGCCTGCGGATCGCCGACCGCCTGGCGGGGTTTCGCCACCATGCTGCGCAAGCAGGGAACCGCGATCCTCTACGGGTTCGGGCGGGAGCGAGGCTCGGAGGGAACCCTCGATGCGATCCAGTGGCGGGGAGCGCACCTCATCGCTTCTAGTGGTGCCAGCGGTCCCCTCGACGAGGAGGGAAGACCCGCCTTGTATCGAGAGGCGCTGGATCATCTCGAACGGGACACCATCCGGGTAGACGACCTGGTGACCCACCGCTACGACCGACTTGAGGATCTGGACCGCGCCCTCGGCATCGATCCGGGATCAAGCGACCACCTCAAGGGTGTGCTCATCCGCGACGTCCGATGAGTCTCCAGCGCGACGTGGACGATCCGGAGGGCGAGCGGCCCGCCCCATCGGAGACGGGCAGGACGATCTCGAGCATCCTGCGGCCGCCGTTCGACACGACCTGGAGCGGGGATTCCCGGTAGCCCAGACGGGTCCGGAGACGGTCATCGCCGTTCGACTCCAGACAGTGGTCCCGTTGGAATCCCCGCCGAGCGAGACTGGTGACCAGCGAGGCCATGAATCGAACGGTGAGGTGCGCTCCTCTTTCCGGATCGACCAGGAGGCGACTCGAGAACGAGGCCTCCTCCCCGCCCGGTCGCGGTTCGCGGCATGAATCTTCGATCACCAGGCCGCGTCGAGCACATGCCGCATGGAACTCCTCGAGCCGGATCGCGGCATGCACGGTGTTCCCCTCGCCGTATGCCGCGAGGTGATCGGACCCGACGTCGAGCTCCTCGAGGAGACGACCGTCGCACGCGGTGAATCCCATCTTCCGTCCCATCCGACGCCCCAGAACTCGATGCCGGAATCGGTAGACGGCATCCCGATCGACCGGGCCGTTCGCGAGACGGATGTCGAGCCGACCGACGGCTCCCGCGCCAAGGAGCGGCATGGGCTCCTTCCAGCAATCGGTCTCGCGTTCAGGGATCTCGGTAGCGGAACCGGACATGCCAGTCTCCTCCGGGAATGGAGTCCTTCGAGACATGGCGGGATCCACATCCTTCCATGCCGCCCCTCCATGCATCAATCCGGAACCGGCCCGCGGATCTATCAGCCGTGCCGGGGAAAAGTCCGAAGTCGGGAGTTTTCTTCAATTCAAGCGGGTGCATTGTTCGTGACAGATCCGGTCGACCGGTTCCGGCCGTCCAGCTGCACGCCGTGCTGCTCGAGCACCTCCGAGCGAAGACGATCCCCCGATCAGTCCGCGGGACCGATCCGGTCGAGCAAGGCGGACGCCCGGTGATCCTCCGGATGACGTTCCAGCCAGTTCGTCAGAAGACGTCGCGCCATGGGCCGGGATCCCGATTCGGCAAGCGCCGCCGCTCGGAGCATCAGCACGTCGGATCGTGCTCCTCCATCCGCGGCACCCGCTCCCTGAACTCCCATGTCCCTGAGAACCAGGGCGGCCCGCCCGGCGTCTCCGGGCTCTTTTCTCTTCATGGCGAGTCGGGCGAACATCAGTCGATCCTGAGTAATGGCCCGGCCACTCATGATGAGAACCCAGAACATCTTCATCGCCTCCTCATCACGACCCTCGCGGGCGGCGGCTCGGGCCCAGATGCCGCATTCCAGATGCGATCGGACTGAATCCGCGGGGTGACGGTCGAGGATCTCCTGTCGTTCCGCAGGATCGGTGTTCCACACCGAGATCAGCCGTCCCAGGTCCGCCTGCAGCGTTCCGGGATGCTCCTTGGCGAGCATCCCGATCTGCGCCTTCGCCTCCTCCTGGCGCCCCGCCAGGGTCAGCATCAGCGCGAGCCTGAGACTCGATCCGGGGCTGTCGGCGATCTCGTGAAGCGTCCGGACGTCCTCGATGGCGTTCGCGACCCCGGACTCGAACATCGCGAGATTGGCGGTGGAGACGAGATGACGCAGCAGCACCGTCCGTTCATTGTCGGTCGCCTCGTCATCCCGGATCCTCCGGGCGACGGAGGACCAGTCCGGAGGGTGGAGTTCCCCCCCGTCGAGGGCCCATGAGTGGCTCGCCTGCGCCTCTCCATCTCCCGCGCTGCTGAAGAGGCTGGAGCCAAGGACGTCCGCCGCGGAGGGTTCACCCAGCAGATCCAGGACGGTCGGCACGAACGCGACCGATCGGACGTAACGCTTGGCGACATCCGTCGCCCGCGGACCGAGGAGCACGCAGCATCCCAGTCGCTGTCCCATGACGGCGGCGATCACGTGATCGGCACCCGAAGCTCTTGCCATGTCGTCAAGGAAGGTGACGACCTCCATGCCGGCGGTCCTCTGTGCGGCGTCGAGCCCGCCCTCGTCCTCGGCGGACGACTCCTCGACCTCCTCCATCAGATCCTCGGAGGATTCGATCCGGTCGTCGTCACCCTCATCGGAGTGATCCGTCGAATCATCCTCATCCCTCACGAATGAAGCTGCGGTGATCACGCAACGGACGTCGGGTCGCGCCGTCACCGATCCGAGCACGTAGCCAAGGCAGGCCTGCTCGAGAGTGATCCCCTCCTCACCAGCACGCTTGACGACCGCGAGCCGAGGCACCTCGGTCACCTTCTCGTCATCGAGTGCCGGCTTGAACGGCAGGTTCACCACCAGGGAGTCGATGCCTCTGGAGGCAAGGCGGTTCCACACGAAGGGCGCCCCGCTCATTCGAGAGGTTCGATACTGCAGAGGAGTGGAATCGTCGTCCTTCGCGGCGTCGATGCGAGGCGCGGTGATCGTGTGGATCTGGTGGCGACTCGCGGAGACACCGGTGACCAGGGTCGCCAGAGTGGGGACCACCCCGGCGATGTGCGGACGACGAAGCGATATGACGCTGGCATCATCGCGATCGGCGAGCAGCGGACCGATGCCCTTCATGGCATCCCGGCCGACCCGGATGATGACGTAGGCGATTCTGTTGCTCAAGCTTCCGATTCCCGTCCGATTTCCAGCCTAGAACAGTCGATTCAGCTCTTGCTCTGCTGACGCCGAAGGGATGCATCAACCGCCTCGTGCATCCCCTTGACATCGAGATCGTCCCCGATGAAGTCCGCGATTCGACGGGCCTCCCCCTCGGGATCCGAGATCACCGCATCGTAGTCGACGAACAGCACGTCGATGTCCTCGCGGCGCGCCAGCAACCGCTCGACCATCGCGAGCTGGGCATCGAGGGTCTGCATCATCCGACTTCGAGCGAGCCGACCACCCTCACGACCCAGACGCTCCAGCATGACCTCCTGGCTCTTCACGATGTCGCGGAGATCACGATCCATGAAGACGATTCGATACCGCTCGCCGCTCGGAAGATGGGCTAGCAGCTGGGCGACCAGCTTGAAGACCCCGCCGCGGACTTCCGGAACCCAGCTCTGATCCGTGGCGATCCTCGTCGCCTTCTCATGCTCCAGATAGCCCCGCGGGTTGTCCGAGTCGGCCTCCCGCTTGTCGTCGGTGAACGGCTCGAGCCCACCCCCGACCAGCATCTGCATCATCATCGAGGTGCCTGATCTGGGGAGTCCGCTCACGATCGTGACGGGGTCGTGGTCCGAGGCCTTGGCATCGGCTGCAGCCTCGGCCGGAGCCCCGGTCCCGTCGAAGAGACCGGATCGCCGCTCGGCACGGCCCGCGGCGATGGCGCTCCAGACGGTGTCGATGTCGTCGGCGTCGACGGCTCGTTCCAGCTGCTTTCCCTCCTCAATGCCGGCGAGGAATTCGCGGTGGGCCCGGATCTCGTCCTTCTCTCCCATCTGTTCGAGAAGTTCGATGATGCCGTTCCTGGCCTCGACGAACGATGGAGCCTGCTGAATGGCGACCCCGTAGGCGATTCTGGCGCTCGCGAGGTCGTTCGACTCGTGAAGACCGCGAGCCAGCAGATAGTGGACCCGGGGATTCTGAAAACGAAGCTCGGTCGCCGTCAGCGCCTGCTCGATCAGCTCGTCCCATTCACCGTCGGACAACGCGACCTCGGCAAGGCCCTGTCGTGCTCCGACATTCTCGTCGTCGTGTTCAAGGGCCCGGTTGAAGCAGATCCTCGCCGACTCGACATCATCGACATCGAGCATCGAGAAACCGATCTGATTGTGGAGATCCGGATTCCTGCGGTCCGCGACCTCCTCCATGATGCGCTTGAGCTGCTGCGCCGCCCTCGTGTGATTGCCCATCGCGATCTGATTCTTGAGCATCATCCACTCGATCGTGGATCGCATCGGCTGCAGGAGCGACATCACCTTCCGAATCCGGAAGGAGAGCTTCCTGGGCATCTCCTCGGCCGGCTTCTCCTTCTCCTGTTCCTCCCCCTCGCCCTCACGGGGCGACGCTTCTTCGGCATCCCCGCCACCCGATACCTCGATGTCCAGCTCCGCCACCTGTGCGGCATCCTCCGATTCGTTCCGCTTCACTCTCGGGAGATCGACGCCGTACTGCTCGGCTTCGGGGCGGAGGGCCTCGAGTTCGTTCAACGCCCACTCCGAACCCGATCGGACGTTGGCCACGAACTGTTCGATCGCGACGGCCACCTCCACATGACGATCCATGCCGTTGAGGCAGGCGATGTGATTCAGACCGAATCGATGTTCGTGGGGCCACTCCTCCCAGATCGACTGGAGAAGCTCCGCCGCCTCGGGAAGACGACCTCCGTCCATGTAGGCCTGAGCGAGGTTGTAGTGAAGTTCGCGAATCGTCTCGCGCACCGCGACGTTCGAGTCCTCGTCCGGCTCGTCGATGTAACCGAGTTCGACCAGCTGCTTCATGGCCTCGGCGCTCTGGACGCTGTCCAGATGCGAATCGGGGGGGTGCATTCCGTGGGGATGCGGCCCATCGATCTCGTCCCAGGAGGGGATCGACTGGATGCTCGGGGTGTCCTCGAAGATCGTCACCAGCGGCTTGCCGTCCATGTCCTCGCCGGTGGGCAGCCCGAAGCAGGCCAGGACGGTGGGCGTCAGGTCGAGCACGCTCGCACCCTGCACGGTCTCACCGGCACGGATGCCGGGGCCGCGGGCCACGAAGATTCCGTAGGGACGATGCTCGATCGCGGGCCCCGCGGGCTCCGCCGGGATGTGTTCGGGTCTCAGATGATCGGGGTGGAAACCATGATCCGAAAGGAGCATCACGGTGGTCTCCGGACCCGCGAGCTGGAGCATCGCACCGAGCATCATGTCGTGGAACCGGTATCCGCCCTCCACGACCCCCTTGTAGATCTCGAAGTCCTCCTCCTTGATCCATTCCTGACGAGGAGGGTGGTACTTCATGAAGCCGTGACCGAAGTGATCGATCCCGTCGTAGTAGACGGCCATGAAGTCCCAGGGCTCCAGCTGCATCAGGGCCGTCGCCGCACCATGAACGCTCACGGTGTCCGCGAGGGTCTTCGCGAACCCGCTGAGCCGCTGGTCCTTCTTCTGGTCGATCTCCATGAACCTCGGAATGAACGGTCCCACATGTTCGGGGTCCAGCTCCATCGGATGGAACCGGAACTCCTGAAGATTGTCGGCGAGACGGGGAGGGTGGACGGTCCCGGGAGCCATGGTCCACTGATCGTCCTTCCAGCCGTGCGCCCCGGGCCGTGGCCTGCCGATCTCGGGATCGAGGTCGGCATTCTTGATCTGACGGGCGGTCTGGTACCAGTTGCTCACCATGACGCCGTCGATCGGCTCGGCCGGATGAGAAGGCCACCAGGCGACCACGTTGCACTTCTTGCCGGTCTGGTTGAGCATGTTCCAGACCGCCTTGGACTTCCTGCTGACGTTGGTGATCGGACGAACCGACTTGCCGTCGGGGGTCGGCTCGCTGAAGCCGTGGATCCCGTGCTTGTAGGGTCGCTTCCCCGTGGCGATCGAAGACCAGAGCATCGGACTGAGCACCGGGTTGAGGGTCGAGATGTTTCCATGAACGCCCTCATCCATCATCTTCTGGAGGTTCGGCATCTTGCCCTCCTCAAGAAGAGGTCGGATCGCCCTCCAGTCGGCGGCATCCCAGCCGATGACGAGGACCTTCGAATCGTTCGGTTCTGGAAGCATGGCGGTCATCTTGATTCCGTTCCGGTTGAGACTTCACGCGTGGATGGCGGCGTCATCCATTCATCGCCATTATTCCCTTTCAGGGACACGATTTGACCGTCAAAGAGGCTCCGAAGGGGCGATGCCATAGAGATCCATGAACCTGGACGAGCATGGCATGGAGGTGAGGTCCGGTAGCTGGCGGAAAACGACCCTCGAAGCGCAAATCAATGCATGTCCAGAGAGCCGGTCGCTTCCCTTCCTCGACCCCACGGGGGTTCGAATCGAGGCGCATCACCCCGGTAAGCTCCGGACATGAAGATCGTTCAATTTCGTCTCGGCGACTCCCCGACCGTTCGAATCGGACTGCTCGAAGGCGATTCGATCCGCGACGCGACCGAACTCCTTCCGGAACCCGATGCATCGGCCGTGGACCTCGGGCTTTCCGATCGGCTCGCGATCGACGGACCCTTCCTGTCGCGATTGCGGGATGAAGGCGATCGATGCCCGGAGACCGCCCTCGAGGAGGCGGCGCTGCTCGCCCCGGTCCCCCTACCCGGCAAGGTGATCTGCATCGGGCTCAACTACGCCGATCATGCCGAGGAGAGCGGCATGGAGCCTCCCGAGAGTCCCCTCGTCTTCTCGAAGTTCTCGAGCAACGTGGTGGGACCGGGCGCCACCGTGCCGGTGCCCTCCGGCGAACCCGGAACCGACTACGAGGCGGAACTCGCGGTGGTGATCGGCCGACGTGCATGGCGGATCGACCGTTCCGATGCGATGGAACACGTTCTGGGCTACACCTGCGCGAATGATCTTTCGGCGAGGTCCTTCCAATTCGCCGACGGGCAGTGGCAGCGAGGAAAGAGCTGCGAGGGATTCTGTCCCCTGGGTCCCTACATCGCGACGAGGGACGAGGTCGAGGATCCTCACGATCTCGGGATCCGTCTCCGTCTCAACGGCACCACGGTCCAGGAGTCATGGACCAGCCAGTTGATCTTCGACGTGCCGACGCTGGTGGAGCACCTTGCGGGATTCGTCTCACTCGAACCCGGAGACGTGATCCTCACCGGCACGCCTCCCGGGGTCGGTTTCGCCCGAAAGCCTCCCATCCGGCTCGCTCCCGGCGATCACATGACGGTGGAGATCGACAAGCTGGGATCCCTCAGGACCATGATGGGCTGAGAAGAACGGATGGATGGAGGAACCCGGCTCCGAATCGGCCTCAGTTCTCCATCGCTCGATTGCTCGCCTTCATCGTGATGTCCAGCTCGATCTCCTCGCCATCCCTCAGAACCACCATCTGAACCACGTCGCCGGGCCGGTGCTCTCGAAGGCGGACCACCATGTCCATCACGTCGATCAGATCCTCGCCGCCCCACGCGACGATGATGTCGCCCTCCATGATGCCGCCTTCGGCGGCACTGGTTCCCTCGCTGACTCCGTTGACCCGGACCCCGAAGTCGTCTCCACCCATGCCCGGACGAATGCCGAGACGAACCGGGGCGTAGCCACGGTCACTGGGATCGTTCGCCTCGACGACCCCGGATGGATTTTCCGAGGACGGGCTCGAGGCCGCGGGACCCTCGGACGGGTCGGCGGCCACGGGATCCGGGGACGAGCAGCCGAGGAGCAGAACTCCAAGGACGACCGGGGAGAGCATGTGCTTGGAGAAATGGCGGACCATGGTGTCTTCCTTGGGTTGATCGTTGATGCGGGGGATCCGAATGGTAGGGCAAAGGCCGACGGGTCAGGGCAGGATCGGAAGGTAGACACCGCCTAAGGCCGCATAGGTCACGACTTGTCTGGAACCCGGAACCTCCAGATCGAAGACCCCTCCCGGACGACGGCGGTATCTCGGATGCGGCTCGTCTCCGGTCGGCCTGATCAGTCGCGTGGCCTCGATGGAATCCGGAAGCACGCCGTCGACGGCGCGGACCGAATCAACGATCGCTTGCGCCGCCGGCAACGTCTTCCGAAGCGCCTCGGTCTCGCGATCATCGAACCCCGCGCCGTTCGGATCCAGCACCCGGTCGAAGGCCCTCACCTCACGGCCGTCGAAGCCGAACATGAAGATCGCCCCTCGGTCTCGATCCACCTCGTCGACCCCGTCCTCCGAGTTCGGATCCGCCGGGGCGCCGATCCAGCAACGAAGGAACACTCCCGCGAGAGCGGAAAGCGGCTCCACCACCAGGGGAGTGGGCGGCAGCCCGTAGCTCCGTGAGCCGGGGGGGATCCTCTCCATGATCATCATCAGCTCCTGCTCGGATGGGGATTCGGGCCGCTCCGGATCCACGGCCCGGGAGGCCAGATCCGCGATCCGAAATCCGAGTTGATGCCCGGCCGGCCAGTGGTGGGTCTGGAGCGGAACCTGCCTCCGCATGACCTCCAGAGCCCCCACGAGGCCCCCCATCCAGCCTGCGAGCACCAGAGTCGAGACGATGGTCCCGCCGAGGGCCCATGCCCGGGGCCGCTGGCGGAGTGCGGCCAACCCGAGGACCAGACCCGGGATCGCGGTCAGACCGAAGGACGGAATCCCCAGCAGCCCGAGCAGGAGGGCCGCCCGATCCCGCCCCGCCGGATTCGGATCCGGCGAAGAAGGTTGGCAGGAATGGATCTCGTTGGTCTGCGAAGCCATGTGGCATTCCTATACTCGACGGATCCCATCGATGCCGATTCGAACCCGCCACGATCTCCAAGGAAACAAGGAAATCACGATCCCCATGACCGAGATCTCCACCGCCAAGCCCGCCGCCGCGACCTCCCCCCTTCGACCCACCGATGACTTCCCGCGAAGGCATCTCGGACCGGACGAGGCCGAGACCGCATCGATGCTCGAATCGCTCGGTCTCCCCTCGCTCGAGGCGCTGGTGAACGAGGCGATCCCCGCCTCCATTCGCACCGGCATGAAGTTCGAACTTCATGACGACGTGGTCTTCAAGGATTCCCGATCGACCCCGGGAGAGCGCAAGGCGCTCTCGCTGATCCGGGAGCTCGCCGATCGGAACGAGGTCTGGCGAAGCTACATCGGCATGGGATATCACGGAACGATCACACCCTCGGTGATCCAGCGAACCGTGCTCGAGAACCCCTGCTGGTACACCCAGTACACGCCGTACCAGGCGGAGATCTCGCAGGGTCGGCTGGAGGCGCTCCTCAACTATCAGACGATGGTCGCGGATCTGACCGCCATGCCGATCGCCAATGCATCGCTTCTCGACGAGGCGACCGCGGCCGGAGAGGCGATGTCGATGTGCGCCGCACAGACCAACCGTCGTTCCTTCTTCGTCGCCGACGACTGCCATCCGCAGACCATCGCGGTCGTCGAGACCCGGGCCAAGGGACTCGGAGTCGAGATCGTCGTGGGCGACCCTTCCTCGATCGAACTCGAGGAACGTGAATTCGCCGGCGTCCTGGTCCAGTATCCGGCCACCGACGGTCGGATCCGCGACTTCGGCGAGCTGGCGGAGAAGGTGCATGAAGCCGGCGGCATGATGGTGGTCGCCGCGGATCCCATCTCGCTCACACTGCTCCGTCCTCCGGGCGAGTGGGACGCGGACATCGCCATCGGTTCCACCCAGCGATTCGGCGTCCCGATGGGATTCGGCGGGCCGCACGCCGCCTACATGGCGGTGCAGGAGAAGCTCGTTCGACGCATGCCGGGCAGGCTCATCGGTGTGAGCCGGGACGCGAACGGCGATCCGGCGCTGCGCATGGCCATCCAGACCCGTGAACAGCACATCCGACGCGACCGAGCCACGAGCAACATCTGCACGGCCCAGGTCCTTCTCGCGATCATGGCCGGCTTCTACGGCGTCTATCACGGTCCCGAAGGTCTTCGAAACATCGCCGGCCGCATCCGCGCCCTCGCCGTGACCCTCGCCGAAGGCCTCCGCCGCGGCGGGCACGTGGTGCACGAAGGCCCCTTCTTCGACACGGTGCGGGTCCGACCGTCCGGCGGAGCCGATGTCGTCAAGGCTCGCCTGGCCGAGAAGAGGATCAACGTCCGTGACTTCGGAGACGGAAGCCTCGGCATCTCGGTGGACCAGACGGTCAACGTGGAGGACCTCGAGGATCTGTGGTCCTGCTTCGGGGTCGACAACAACAGCGAGGCAGTGCTTGCGGAGACCGAGACCGACTTCCCGGAGAAGTTCCGGCGCACGACCGACTTCATGCAGCACCCGGTGTTCCACCGACATCGGACCGAGACCACCCTGCTGCGCTACATCACCGATCTCCAGTCGAAGGATCTCTCGCTCGCCCACTCGATGATCCCCCTGGGATCCTGCACGATGAAGCTCAATGCGGCGAGCGAGATGGCTCCGGTCACCTGGCCCGAGTTCGGCAACCTTCACCCGTTCGCTCCGAAGGAGCAGACCGATGGATACGAGGCGCTGTTCCGAAGCCTGGAGTCCTGGCTGTCCTCGGTCACGGGCTTCCCGGGCATCAGTCTGCAGCCGAATGCCGGAAGCCAGGGCGAATACGCCGGACTCATGGTGATGAAGGCGTACCACGAGCATCGTGGCGAGATGAATCGCGACGCATGCATCATTCCCGTCTCCGCTCACGGCACCAATCCCGCCAGCGCGGTCGTCGCCGGCATGAGGGTCGTGCCGGTGAAGTGCCTCGAGGACGGCGACATCGATCTCGCGGACCTGAAGTCCCAGATCGAGGCCCACCGCGACCGGCTTGCGGGCATCATGATCACCTACCCGTCGACGCACGGCGTCTTCGAGGAGGATGTCCGCGAGATCTGCGACCTCGTCCACGAGGCCGGCGGACTCGTGTACATGGATGGTGCGAACATGAACGCCATGGTCGGCGTGGTCCGACCCGCGGACATCGGCGCCGACGTCTGCCATCTGAATCTGCACAAGACCTTCTGCATCCCGCATGGCGGGGGCGGACCGGGGATGGGTCCGATCGGCGTGACGGAGGCGTTGCGTCCGTTCCTTCCCGGACACCCCGTCATCCGGCCGATCGATGCGGGAGAACACGCGATGGGGCCGGTGTCCGCGGCACCGTACGGTTCGCCGAGCATCCTGCCCATCTCGTGGATGTACATCGCGATGATGGGAGCCGAGGGTCTGGTGAAGGCCACCGAGATCTCGATCCTGAACGCCAACTACATGGCATCCCGCCTTGCCGGACACTTCGACATCCTGTTCACGAACGCCAACGGCAGATGCGCCCACGAGTTCATCATCGACTGCAGGCCCTTCGACAAGTCGGCGGGCATCAAGATCGACGACGTGGCCAAGCGTCTCATGGACTTCGGCTTCCACGCTCCGACCATGAGCTGGCCGGTGCCCGGCACCCTGATGATCGAGCCCACGGAGAGCGAGACGCAGGATGAACTCGACCGCTTCTGCGACGCCCTGATCGCGATCCGGGACGAGATCCGGGCGATCGAGGAAGGTCGATCGGATCGCGAGGACAATCCACTCAAGCATGCACCGCACTCGATCACCGCGGTGACCGGCAACGAATGGAACCGGTCCTATTCGCGGGAGCAGGCCGCATGGCCCGTGAGCTGGCTCCGGGAACGCAAGTTCTGGCCCTCGGTCGGACGGATCGACAATCCCTTCGGCGACCGCAATCTCGTGTGTTCCTGCGTCGGCATGGAGGACCATGTCGAGAATTGATCGGAACCCGATCAGGGTCCACCGGATCGGCTGATCAGGTGATTCCGATCCAGCCCGAGAGCAGGGATGCCGTTCCGAGGAACATGAGGAAGCTGATCGAGTCGGTCACCATGGTGAGGAAGATCGTGCTCGCGGTGGCGGGGTCCGCACCGAACCGGCGCATCAGCATGGGAAGAGCAGTTCCCGTGAAGGTTCCGATGGTGAGCGAGAAGGTCATGGCGATCGCGATGACGACCCCGATCCTCCAGACGTCGGTTCCATTCACCATCGACACCAGGCCGAGCACGATCGCGACCAGGGTACCGGCCAGGAGACCGTTGATCGCGCCGACCATCGATTCGCGGATCATGAGTGCGGTGGCGACCCTGGGCCGCACCTGATCGAGCACGATCCCTCGAAGGGTGACCGCAAGCGACTGCTGTCCGGCGTTGCCGGACTGGTTGGCGATCACCGGCATCAGAACGGCGAGAACCGCGATCTCCGCGATGAGGTTCTCGAAGTTCAGGACCACGATCGCGGCGACGGAGCTGGTGACCAGGTTCACCAGCAGCCACGGGATGCGACTCCTCAGCTTGTCCGGAACCGAGGAGTAGACCATCTCCTCACCACCCGCACCCACCATCTTCTGGGCATCCTCGGTGCCCTCCGCGCGGATCGATTCAAGCACGTCGTCGACCGTGATCACACCGAGAAGGGTCTGGTCCCGATCCACCACGGGGAGTGCGCTGTAGTTGTACTTCTCGAACTCCAGCGAGACCTCCTCCCGGTCGAGATCGGGTGGTATCGCCTGAACGTGACGGTCGCAGATGTCGCCGATCCGCTGGTCGGCCTGCGAGGTCACCAGACGACGGAAATCGAGAATGCCGGCCAGCCGGTTCGATTCGTCGACGACGTAGACGTTCTGGGTCTCCGCGTCGGGATCCGCGTCTCGAATCACCGAGACCGCCTCCCGGACGGTCAGCGACTCGCCGACTTCGAGCACCGCGGGATTCATGAGGCCGCCCGCGGTCTCCGGATCGAATTCGATCAGCTTCTCGAGGATCGCGCGGGCACGGACCGGCATCTCGGAGAGCAGTGTCGACGTGACTGCATCCGGCACGAACTGAAGCAGGTCCGCCGCGTCGTCGGCGGGCATCGCCGCAAGGAGCCGCGCGGCATAGCCCGCGTCCTCCTCGGCGAGGTCCTCGAGGACCGAGACCGCCAGCGGTGCCACCATGTGGGAGAGTGCGTCCGCGGCGTTGTCGAGCTCCATCTTCTCGAGGATGTCCGCGGCTTCGGACTCGTCGAGGGTCTCGAGGGTGTCGGCGGCATCCGCCGCCTGCTGAGCCCCGACCGCGGATGCAAGAATCGAGACGTCGAGTGAATGCTCGAGGAGCCGGGCGACCAGGTCGTCCTGGGGACTCGACTCGACCGGATTGTCGATGATCGTCTCCGATCGCGGATCGTCGTCACCGGGTCTATCAGTTCCATGGTCGGTCACGGACATCTCCGATCCGGCCCGTCGGCCCGGCAGGTCCCCGGGAGAGGGTCGCCGGCATCATCGCGGATTCGCGCCATGCATGTCGCCCATCCCGGTCACAATGGGTTCATGCCGATCGACACGACCACCGATCCAGACGACCCGAGGCTGGAGGACTTCCGCGACATCCGCGATCGAGACTCTCGCGGGCCCGACGGACGGCCAGGCATCTTCATCGGGGAGCAGACCCTGGTCGTCGAGAAGATGCTCTCGCGACCCGAACTGGTGCGACGAATCCTCGTGGCCGATTCCAAGCGGCCGTGGCTCGAGAGAGTCCTCGCCGATTCCGGTGGACCCGAGGTCCAGTGTCTCGTCGCTCCGATGTCGGTGCTCGAGAAGGTGGCGGGGTTCCCTATCCACCGAGGCGTGATCGCGAGCGGGAATCGCGGCCCGCTCGACGGACGGACCATCGAGGAGATCGTCCCCCCACTGGGTCGGCCTGCGACCCTTCTGGTGCTGGAATCGATCAGGAACATCGACAACATCGGCATGCTCTTCAGGGTCGCGGCCGCGTTCGGTGTCGATGGAGTCATCCTCTCCTCCGACTGTCACGATCCTCTCTACCGGAAGAGCCTTCGAGTCTCGATCGGTCATGCCCTCGCAATCCCGTTCGCCCGGTGTTCGGATGCCGCTCGGGACCTGAAGCGACTCGTCGACGATCATGACATCCAGCTGATCGGGGCCAGCGTCGGCGAGGGGGCCATGGCGCCCGAGATGCTCGAGAACCGGTCCCGGATCGGCCTGGTGATGGGCAGTGAATTCGACGGGATCTCGGATGCCACGGCGGCGATCTGCGACGGGCTGGTCCGAATCCGGATGGCGGCGGGCGTCGACTCCCTGAACGTGTCGGTGGCGGCGGCGGTGCTCCTCGACCGGTTCTCGAGCGCTCCAAGGTCCTGATACCCCGGCCATTCACTCCGGAACGGATCCGGGAGGCGCGAACCCGCCCCCGAGTCGGACGTAATGAGATCCGGGTCGATGCCGATCGGTTCGGACCATCGATCCGAAACCAGGGAGTTCAATCCCCAGCCTGTCGCTCCGTCCGAACGGTGCGAGAGGTGTCACACGTCCGGAGCACCCCATGATCAATCATCCGATGAATCCGTTCTCGAGATCCTCGAACCATTCACCCAGACGACTTGCCGCGGTCGCCGCCATGGCCGGCCTCGCTCTCGTCCCCACGGTGATCGCCGGAGAGATCGTGAACGTTCGGAGCCGGACCGCGAAGGTCGCCGCGACCGCGGGATCGCAGGGGGCGCGGATGTTGTCCAACGCCTTTCGGACGGTCGCGGAACGGGTGCGACCGAGCGTGGTGCAGATCGTCGCGATCGACGAATCACCCTACGCGACCGGCGAAGCTCCCGGGCTGGACATGGATCGCCTGCCCGAACGTTTTCGAGACATGATGCCGAATCGCCCTGCGCCCGAGTCCCGGGGGCCGCGCATGGGCCAGGGGACCGGTGTGATCGCGACCAGCGACGGCATGATCATCACCAACAATCACGTCGTGCAGGGAGCGGATCGCGTGAAGGTCGTGCTTCATGACGGCACCGAACTTCCGGGAACGATCGTGGGCACCGACCCCGAGACCGACATCGCCGTCCTGAAGGTCGAACGGGATGATCTCGTCCCCGCCACCTTCGCGGACTCCGATGAAGCCCGGGTCGGAGACTGGGTGGTCGCGCTGGGAAGCCCCTACGGCCTCACCCAGACGGTGACCGCGGGCATCATCAGCGCGAAGGGGCGGGAGACCGTGGGACTCGCCCGTTTCGAGAACTACATCCAGACCGATGCCGCCATCAACCCGGGCAACTCCGGTGGACCGCTCGTCGACCTCGATGGACAGGTCGTCGGCATCAACACCGCGATCTCGAGTCGGGGAGGCGGCAACGACGGCATCGGTTTCGCCATCCCGAGCCGGATGGTCGAACGAATCGCCAATGATCTCGCCGGTGACGGAACCGTCGAGAGAGGGTGGCTCGGCGTGAACATCCAGCCCCTCGAGGATCCGGAACTGGCCGCCTCCTTCGGCACGAAGGCCCGTCATGGCGTCCTGGTCTCCGGCGTGCTCGAGGGCACCCCCGCCTTCGAGGCGGGACTGGAGCCCGGCGACATCATCACCGCGATCGAGGGCCGTTCGACCGACACCCCGGCGACCCTGGCTCGGACCGTGGCGAACCATGCTCCCGCGGACGAGATCAGACTCGAACTCATCCGTGACGGCGAGACCATGGAGAAGACCGTGGTGCTCGGCACCCGACCCGGCGATCCCATGGCCATGGGCGATCCCGGACCGTCGGACGAGGCGACCACCCCTCCACGACTGGGCCTCGAGCTCGCACCTCTCGACGAGGATCTTCGGGAACAGGCGAACCTCCGGACCGACCGTGGCGTCTTCGTCGGTGGAGTCGAGGCGGATGGACCGGCTGCGGAAGCCGGCATCGAACCGGGGGACGCGATCCTCCGTCTCAATGGAACCAGCGTGGAAGATCTGGAGGGATTCCGGACGGTGCTGAAGGAGATTCCGGAGGACCAGCCCGTTCGAATGCTGATCGAAAGATCGGGGACCACGAGATTCGTCCTGATCAAGGTCCGAGATTGATCGGAAACTGAAACAAGGTCATCCCACGATCCGACCGTTCGTGCCTTGGAGGCGCGGACAAGGGACCACGACGGGCGCCCCTCCGTCGTGGTCCCGCCTTGCGCCCGGAAAGCGATCAGGACGAGATCGAATGCGTGTCTGGAGTCGCTTATGATGGGTCGTTCCGGAAGACATGACGCCACCATGACCCCCCCGCCTCCATCCAACGATCTTCACGATGCGTTCTCCGCCGACTTCGAGCACGAACTGCGGTTCACTCGATCGGTCCTCGATCCATCGAATCCCCTTCTCCGGGATCTGGTCGGCTGGAGTGACCGGGGACCTCGTCCGGGGCTGATCGCGGTGGTCGATTCCGGACTCCACGCTGCGAACCCCGGACTGCCCGAGGCGATCGAACGGCGCTTCGACGATCCCGGGCTTCCGGAACTCCGCGAAACGATCATCGTGCCCGGAGGCGAGACCGCCAAGAACGATCCCGCGGTCGTCGAGACGGTGCTTTCCGCGATCGACACCCATCGAATCGATCGAAGATCCCTGGTCGCGGTCTTCGGAGGCGGTGCGGTGATCGATGCCGTCGGCTTCGCGGCCTCCACCGCCCACCGGGGCGTGCGACTCGTCCGCTTCGCCTCGACCGTCCTCGCCCAGCTGGACGCCGCGATCGGGGTCAAGAACGGGATCAACCGGTTCGGGAAGAAGAACTTCATCGGGTGCTTCGACGTCCCGGTCGCGGTGGTCTGCGACGAGGTGATGCTCGAGACCCTCTCGGACCGCGACTGGCGCAGCGGGTTCAGCGAGGCGGTCAAGATCGCCTGTCTGAAGGATGCCGACTATCTCGATCTGATCGAGAACAACGCCGATCGGATCCGGGAGCGCGACCCCGACGCATCTCGCCCGGTGATTCGACGCTGTGCGGAGCTCCATCTTCACCACATCACGAGGGGCGGGGATCCCTTCGAACGTGCCGAAGCCCGACCGCTGGACTTCGGCCACTGGTCGGCCCACAGGCTCGAATCGATCACCGACTTCGCCGTCACCCACGGCGAGGCGGTCTCGATCGGGATCGCCCTGGACACCATGTACTCCCATCTGGTGGATCGGATCGAACGCGCAGAGGCCGATCGAGTGATCGACGTCCTGAAACGTCTCGGACTGCCGGTGCATCACGAGGCTCTCCATGGCGAGGCGATCCTCGCCGGGATCGAGGAGTTCCGAGAACACCTCGGCGGCCGACTCACGATCACCCTGCTGGACGGCATCGGAAGGCCCGTGGACGTGCACGAGATCGATCCCGAAGTGGTGACTCGGGCCGCGGACCTTCTTTCATAGAGATCGTTCCTCTTCATATCGGCATCTGATCCGACGGCTCGCTGCCGTAGAATGCGGCCATGAGCATCGAACCACCGTCCCTTCCGCTCTCACGATCAGAAGTCGTCGATCGCTACTTCCTCGAGCACCGCGCGAAGGTCCTCGACATCGCCGCCTTTCTCGATCGCGTCGATCGGGCGAAGGGCGGGACCGAGGAGGACGACTTCCGGGTGCGCAGCCTGCGGGCCTCGATCTCGCTCCTGCTCGATGGAGATGGCGACCGGACGAAGAGGATTCTCGATCTCCTGAGCGATCCCAGTGATCAACCCATCGACAAGGCGCCGATGAAGGGTGCGACCGGAGCGTGGGATGGTTTCGAGGGTGACGCTGAAGGGAGCACCGGCTGATGTACATCGATCCCCATGTCCACATGGTCAGCCGGACCACCGACGACTATGAACGAATGGCGATCGCGGGCTGCGTCGCGATCACCGAACCCGCCTTCTGGGCCGGGTACGACCGATCCAGCCCGAAGGGCTTCCACGACTACTTCAGCGTTCTCACCGACACCGAGCCGAAGCGGGCCGCCCAGTACGGCATCGCCCACCACACCTGGCTCTGCATCAACCCGAAGGAGGCCGAGGATCCGGTCTTCGCCCGCGAGGTGATCGACATCATCCCGGACTTCCTGGAACGGGAGAACGTGCTGGGGATCGGGGAGATCGGTCTCAACAAGAACAGCCGCAACGAGCTCGAGATCCTCGAGGCCCACCTGCAGCTGGCCGCCGACCACGATCAGATGGTGCTCGTCCACACCCCCCACCTCGAGGACAAGCGGAAGGGCACCCGGCTGATCATGGACGCGATCCGCAATCACGGCGTGATCGATCCGAACCGCGTGCTGATCGATCACGTGGAGGAGCACACGGTCCGCGACGTCCTCGATCGCGGCTTCTGGGCGGGCATGACGCTCTACCCCGACACCAAGTGCACGCCACAGCGGGCCGCCGACATCTTCGAGATGCACGGAACCGATCGGCTCTGGATCAACTCCGCCGGCGACTGGGGGCCCAGCGATCCGCTCGCGGTCCCCAAGTGTCGTGACGAGATGCGTCGCCGCGGCCACCTCGAAGCGACGATCCGGAAGGTCTCCTTCGACAATCCCAAGGAGTTCCTCTCGCAGACCGGTCGCTTCCGCACCGATGTCCAGCCGACGCGATGAGCACCCTCCTTCCGACCTACTGCACCAATGTCCATGCCGGGCGTGACCTGGCGGAGACCGAAGCGAACATCGATCGCTTCTCGACGCGGATCCGGGACCTCGTCGCGGCCACGGACGATGATGCCTCGGAGATCGGGCTCGGCCTCTGGCTCTCCGCGGAGAGCGCGCGGCAACTTCGCGAGTCCGAAGGTGCCCGAGCGTTTCGGGACCGGCTTCAGGATCGCGGACTCCGGATCGTCACCCTGAACGGGTTCCCCCACGGCGACTTCCATGCGGAGGTCGTCAAGCACCGGGTCTACGAACCTCACTGGGCGGATCCGAGGCGACTGGCCTACACCGTCGATCTCGCTCATCTGCTGGTCGATCTGCTCCCCGACGGCACGACCGACGCCTCGATCTCGACCCTGCCCATCGGCTGGCGTTCCGACTTCACCAACGAGGGATGCGGATGCTCGGTCGGTCTCGCGGCCTCGCAGCTGGTCGAGGCCGCGAAGGTCCTGCGTTCCATCGAGGACCGGACCGGGATCCGGATCCACCTCGATCTCGAACCGGAACCGGGCTGCGTGCTCGACACCAGTCGCGACGTGGTCGACCTGTTCGAGCAGGCGTTCCGACCCTCCGACGACGTCGATCACCGTCGCCACCTCGGCGTGAACCATGACATCTGTCACTCGGCGGTGATGTTCGAGGCCCAGACCGCGGCTCTTCGAACCTATCGGGAGCACGGGGTCTCGCTGGGCAAGATCCAGGTGTCCAGTGCCGTCGAGGTCGACTTCGATGCCGCGGAGGACGACGCCCACCGGGCGGCGATGCTCGAGGCGTACCGCGGCTTCGTCGAGCCCCGATACCTCCACCAGACCTCGATCCGCACCGGCATGGAACCTCACTTCGACGTGCAGACGTTCGAGGACCTGCCGATCGCCCTCGAGAATCGTGCCGAACACCAGGTCCCCTCCGGCACCTGGCGGACGCACTTCCACGTACCCATCTTCATGGCCGAAGGCGATCGCTGGGGGACCACCCGGGCGGAGATCGAACGCTGTCTCGCTTCGCTTCCCTCCGACGAACCGTGGCCCACCCTCGAAGTGGAGACCTACGCGTGGGAGGTTCTTCCCGGATGCCTCCACGACGGGGACGAAGGACTGGCCGCCGGCATCGCCGAGGAACTGCGATGGCTTCGGAATCTCGTTCGGGATCTCGAGAAGGAGGACCAGGCATGAGAGCCTGGCTCGAACTGCTCCGGATCTCGAACCTCCCGACCGTCTGGACCAACGTGCTCGCCGGTGGAGTCATCGCCGACACCGCGGCGGTCGGAGCGAGATCGTGGGGATTCCCTGCCGGAACGATGATCGTCGTCCTGATCTCCGGCAGCTGCCTCTATCTCGCGGGGATGGTTCTGAACGACGTCTTCGACCTGAAGATCGACCGGCAGGAACGACCGAACCGCCCCATTCCCTCGGGAAGGATCTCCAGGCGATCGGCCGCCATGCTCGGGACGATCCTCCTCGTGGTCGGCGCCTCCCTCGCCTGGACGATCTCCATCGAGACCGGAATCACCGCCCTGGTGATCGCAGGACTGGTCGTCCTGTACGAGCGGATCCACGCCACGACCTCCTGGAGCGTTCTGGTCATGGCCGCGTGTCGCGCGGGGCTCTACGTCATGGCGGGATTCGCCGTCGTCGCATCGTCCGTGGCCGACGGTGCGACACCCGACCCGGAAACCGCACGAAATGCGGTGGGCTTCAGCGTCCTCATCGCCATCCCCGCCTTCGTCCACGTCGCCTGCTTCAGCCTGATCGCCCGGTTCGAAGTGCCCGATGTCCGGGAGACGTGTCCGGAATGCGAGCAGATCGTGCTCTCCGACCACGCGGTCTGTCCGGAGTGCGCGGCGGCGTGCGGGCCCGAACAGCGGACCGAACGCGCCTCATCCCGGCTGCAGCGGTTGCGTTCCTGGTGTGGAAGCGGAACCCTGGTCCTGCTCCTTCCGTTCCTCGGGTGCTGCGGCCTCTTCGGGCTCGTCTCGATTTCCGATGGAGCCCCCTACGCCTTCGGCATGTCGGAGCACCGGGCGTTCCTCCTGGTCGGGGCCAATCTCGTCTCGATTCTCATCCTTGGCGCGTATCTCGTCCGCTCGAAGCGAGGACTGGCGGAGAAACCCCATGAGGTCGGCCGCTTCGTTCTGAGATCGATCGCAGTCCTCTCTCTCTACGACGCCGCCATCTGCGGCCTCGTCGCGCTGGAAGGCTTCGACCAGAAGGACGACGGCCTGCTCACGGCGACCATCATCTGCATCACCTGTTTCCTCATCGTCCGCTGGTCGCATCGCCGCATCCCCGGAACCTGAATGCACCAGCGCGGCGGGATCACCTTGAAGATCGCAATCGAATCCTCACCGGCAATCGTTCCACCGCTACGATCCACGTCATGCCTCGTCGCATCGCCATCATCGACCTTGTCGGCCTGTCCCCGGCCCTGATCGGAAAGCACNCGCCGACCATCGCCTCCTTCGCCCGGGAGAAAGGCGGGGTTCGGACGATGCGGCCGACGTTGCCCGCGGTGACCACCAGCGTGCAGACCTCGATGCTCACCGGAGTCGGTCCCGCCGAGCACGGCATCGTCGCCAATGGATGGATGGATCCCTCGAGCCGCGAAGTCGCGCTCTGGAAGCAGTCCGACGGCCTGCTCGAGGCCGAGCGGCTCTGGGACACCGCCCGACGCCGCGACGATTCGGTCACCTGTGCGAACATCTGCTGGTGGTACGCGATGCACACCAGCTGCGACGTGGTGGTGACGCCGCGGCCGATCTACAAGGCCGACGGGCGGAAGCTTCCCGACTGCCTCACCCAGCCCGCGGACCTGCGCGACCGGCTCACCCGTTCCCTGGGCCCCTTCCCGCTGTTCCGTTTCTGGGGACCTCTGGCCGACATCACCAGCACCCGGTGGATCGCCGATGCCGCGATCAAGGTCGAACGCGAGACGACCCCGACGATCACCCTGGTCTACCTGCCTCATCTCGACTACGGCCTGCAGAAGCTCGGACCGGACCACCCCGACATCCCGCTCCATCTGAAGGAACTCGATCACGAGGTGTCGCGCCTTCTGGAGCACTTCATGTCGCGGGGGGTCGAGCCGATCCTGGTGAGCGAGTACGGCATCGTGCCGGTGACCGACGCCGTGGCCCCGAATCGGGTGCTGCGCGAGGCCGGTCTCCTGTACTGGCGAGAGGAGCAGGGTCGCGAGATGGTCGATCCCGGAACCAGCGGCGCGTTCGCGGTCGCCGATCACCAGATCGCCCATGTCCGGCTCGGCCGTGAGGGCCATGCCCGCCGAGAAGAGATCGCGCAGCTCCTGGCCGCCGTCCCCGGCGTGGCTCAGGTCCTCGAAGGCGATTCACGCGCGAGGGCCGGCCTCGACCACCCCCGCGCCGGGGATCTCGTGCTGGTCTCCGAACGCGATCGCTGGTTCTGTCACGACTGGTGGCTCGACGACTCCCGGGCCCCCGACTACCAGCGCACCGTCGACATCCATCGCAAGCCCGGGTACGACCCGCGCGAGCTCTTCGTCGATCCCGCCATCCGCTTCCCGACACTCGCAGTCGGCTCCCGGATCATCCGACGCAAGCTCGGCTTCCGAACCCTGCTCGACGTGGTTCCCACCGACACCTCGCTGGTCAGAGGATCACACGGTCGGATCGACCAGGGCCTGGGCTGGGACGCGGTTCTCGTCGCCGACGCGGCGGCCGATCTCGACGACGATGCCGACGGCCGNGTGCCCTGCACCGCGGTGCGGGATCTCGCCATGAACACCATGTTCGGTTGAGGGTCTTCCGAGGACCGGCCTGCTCCGGGTGGTCCTGATCGGATCGCACCTGTTCAAGATCGTCTTCCTCGGATTCCTGATCCCCTGGAAGCACACCCTCGCAGGGTGTGCCGAGGACCGCGNACCCGCCGGCACCTGAAGAGAACCCGGACCATGAGGAATCGCCCCCGACCGGACGATCCGGTCGGGGGCGACGTCGACTGCGTATGGAATCAGGATCAGCCCTTGGTGGACTTCGCCTTCTTCTGCATCTCCTTGAAGCTCGCGAGGACCGGCTGGGGACCGATGTAGCTGTTGCGGTCCTCCGGCGAGTAGCGGCCATCCTTCTCGTACGACCCCTTCACGGCCTTGCCGTCGGCGTCGAGGATCACGAGGTTGGGGATGCCTCGGCCCGCGAAGGCCTGCTTGACCCTCTTGACCCCTTCGGCTCCGAAGGGGACCGCGTAGAAGGGCATCTTCGACTTCTTCATGTAGTCGTCCTGGGCCTTCGCCGATCGATCGGATCCGACCATGATGATGACGAAGTCCCNGGCATCCTTGTTCTGATCCGCGAACTTCACGAGATCCGGCGTGAATCGGCGGCACGGTCCGCACCAGCTCGCCGTGAAGTAGACGAGCACGTGCTTNCGGCCCTCGAGGACCTTGCCGGTCTCGAACTTCTTCCCCTCGGAGTCGACCAGGGTGTCCCCGAACATCCTGACCATCGTGGACAGGTCATCCTTGGCCGGAGCGGCGGCGGCAGGAGCGGCCTTGTCCTTCGCGGGAGCCTGGGCACTGGCGGGAGCGGTGAGACCGAGCAGGGCGGCGGCGGTGAGCGTGACGAGTGTGAATCGCATGTGTGGATCTCCGGGTTGGTCCGGATACGGTAAACGCACGAACCCCTCGAACGTTCCGTTCTTCCTCGAAACCTCGCGGAAATCCGGGATCAGGCGGGTTCACCGATCGGGACCGCATCCACCGGGCCCTGGATCCCCCGGGGGGCTCGAACCAGATCCCGAACCTCGGGCTCCTCCGTGGCCCATTCGATCCAGAGATCGACCGCCTCCCGCATGCTCTGAAGATCGCGACCGGTCCTGATCGCCTCCTTGAGAGGCTTCACGTGACCCATGGTCTTCCCGTACCAGCTGATTCGCTGTCGCATCAGCTCCGCCGCGACCCGCGGCTCCTGGTGCTCCGCGGCCAGATCGATGTGACGTCGAATGGTCCGGAACTTCTCGGCCAGCGTCGGCTCGCCGAGTCGAGCCAGCAGCGACTCCCTCTCGGCTTCGGAGCAGCATCCGCGATCCAGACGGATCGCCGCGTCGGCTCGTCGAAAGAGCCATGGATTGCGGATCGCCGCTCTGGCGATCATCACACCCGCACATCCGGTCTGCCGCATCAAGCGGACCGCATCATCGGGTTCGACGACGTCACCGTTGCCGATCACGGGAATCGCNTCGACCGCCTCGACGACCTCGCCGATCGCGTTCCAGTCGGCGGTCCCCTTGAATCGCTGGACGGTGGTTCGGCCGTGAACGGTGACCAGGGCGGCCCCCGCGCGTTCCAGATCCCTGGCCAGGGTCGGACCCACGATCGAATCCTCGTCCCAACCCAGTCGGATCTTCGCGGTGACCGGCACCCTTCCGTGTCCATGACGCTCGACCGCGGAGACGATCCGTTCAACGAGACCGATCGTCGACGGACAATCGCGCAGCAGAAGCGAGCCGCCGTTCTTCTTCGCGACCTTGTCGACGGGGCACCCCATGTTGATGTCGACGATCTCCGCCCCATGATCGATCGCCCAGACCGCGGCCTCCGGCAGCGGATCGGTCGGTGATCCGTAGAGCTGCATGCCGAACGGCCGGTCGCCGGGAGCAGTGGCGGCCAGCATCATGGACTTCCCGGTGCCCGCCAGCACCGCCCGACTGTTCAGGAGGTCCGTGTAGGCGCAGCCCACCCCGCCGATCTCCCGACAGAGGAGTCGAAACGCAAGATCGGTGTGACCGGCGATCGGAGCCAGCAGGACGCAGGAGGGAAGTTGCACCGGACCTACCTGGAGCATGTGCGACCATCGACTTGAGAAACCGGAACCCGGTCGACGAGGGTACGGTGCCGACCATGTCGAATGCCAGGATAGACGGTAGGAAACCCACGGTGGGGTCCCCTCCGGGGAATGAGGCCGGACGGGTGGATTCGATCGGGATCCATCCCGTGAAGAGCCTGGCCGGCCTGGGGCCGGATCGCTGGTGGTTCGATTCCACGGGGCCCAGTCTGGATCGCCGGTGGATGCTGATCAACGAGCAGGGACGATTCCTGTCGCTTCGCGAGCTTCCCGACCTTGCCCGCCTGCGACCGTCGTTCATCGGCCCGGGGGCGGGCGAGGCCGGATCGGGACCGGTCCGCGAGGATGCCCTGCCCGCGGTGCGACTCGAGATGGGCGAGGAGCACATCGAATTCGAGCCGACTCGGACCTCGAACCCCTCCCATGCCCGACTCTGGAAGGCGGATCGAGTGATCGTCGACGAGGGGGATGAAGTCGCCGCCTGGCTCTCCCAGCGGCTCGGCCAGCCGGTCCGTCTGGTGCGTCACCGGCCCGACCTTGATCCCTGGAGCCAGCCGGAACCGGAGGCACAGGGAGCCTCGACCGGCCTCTCCGACGGCTATCCGGTGCTCGTGGTGGCAGCACGGACCATCGAGGATGCCGTCGGCCCGTCATGGTCCAGACTGCGTTTCCGAGCGAACATCGTGGTTCAGGACGTCCCCCCCGCTTCCGAGGACTTCTGGTCTCGAATCAGCATCGGAGACACGGAAATCGAACTGGTCAAACCCTGTGTTCGTTGCGTGGCCACCACGGTCGATCCCGATCTGGGCACCCGGGACGGGGCGGAGCCGCTGGCCACCCTGGTTCGGACGCGTCGCTGGGACGGCAGACCGGTCATGGGTTGGAATGCCCTNGTTCGCCGCCCGGGCGTGGTGTCGGTCGGCGACCCGGTCAGAATTCTCGAACGCCGGTCCAGCTCGCCGATCGAGCACCGGTCCGCTGACGTCCGAGAATAAAATCGATCATGGCTGAAAAAGGCCCGTTCTCCGCCAGAGCATCCTCAGGTGAAGCCCCCGGGCTGCCGCTTTCCGCCATCAGGGTGGATTTCGCGGGCTTGTCCGGGAAAAGAGTCGCCCTTGATGATCCTGGTGCTACTTTCAGATCTGAAAAGGGCTCTCCGAGGTAAGGAGAGCAGCTCGCAGGGTGAAAGCCTTCCGAGTCACAGGGAAAAGGGCCAAGACACGCTCATCTTGATGTGACCGCCGTCCTCAACGGCCTTGTCACATCTCCGCGAAAGCGGACGAATCCTCCGCACCGGCCCCCCATCAGGGTGCCGCCGCCGGGGAAGGCAGAGCGGGTCGAGAGGGAAAGGGAAGCAACGTGACATCCGAACTGCCCCGTTCCGCGGTCGCTGTGGCACTGGCCATCGGCGCCATGACCTTCTCGGCCTCGGCCGAGGAGCTGCCGGGAGGCTCGATCACGCTCCTGACCCAGGATCAGGCGATGTCATGGCAGGCGGGCATCGATGGTGCCTTCGACTGGACCGAGGACGGCTACGACTTCTCCGGAAGCGACAACGGCTCCGGATGGAACGTGCAGTGGGACATGATGGTGGCTGGAAACGCCGGCGAAAGCATCGTGGCCAACTTCACGGTCATGAACACCAGCACGTCGGCGGAGACCTTCTACCTCTACCTGGCCGATCCGATCAACGGCGACTACTCCGGTGGCTCNCTCGTCGGCGGCTCGATCGCCGGCTCCTTCACCGACCTCAATGGAAACGGCGTGAACGTCTCCGCAGCCGATCAAGGAGCGATCTACTCGGCGTTCGTCGACGGATCGCCCTCGGACATCTTCTCGGGCACGACCGTGGGCACGCTGCTCCAGGGTGCCGCGGGTTCCGCCAGCAGCTTCTTCACCGGAACCTTCAGTGGCGAGTCGTTCGGGGACTTCCCCACGATCCCGGGCGGGGTCGGACCCACCATCAACACGAACTTCGGAATCCTTCTCGGATTCGAACTGAGCGCAGGAGACACCGCGGCATTCACCGCGAGCATGGCGATCGCAACCCCGACTCCGGGTGTTCTCGCCCTGTTCTCGGTCGCAGGTGCCTCACGACGTCGACGACGGGCCATCTGACCCGTACAGACGTCACAGACCGAACGATGGACCCCTGAATCAGGGCTCCATGTACGACCCGCAGATGGCCTCGAATCGGGAACGAGGCACTCTTTCAAGGACCTCACCGGTCCTCAAGCAGGGTCGAAGGAGGGGAGCAGCCGGATCGAGCAGTTTCGATTCGGAACCAGGGAGACGGATCACCAGAGGTGATTCGTCGCAGAAGGGATTTGGACAGAGACATGAAGGCGAACCTCCGCACCCTTGGAACCACCTGCCTTGCGAGCATTCTCATCGCGACGACCTCCTCGGTCGCCCTCGCGGGAGACGACGCTCCGGTGCTTGAAGTGGACTGGACGGTGGATGGCGAGAACAACGGCGGATCACTCACGGGTGAGGGACTCGGAGCCGGCATCTACTCCTACTCCGCCTCGACCGTCGGTGACGGTTTCGAGATCAACTGGTCCTTCACGGTGACCGACAACGGCGCCGCGGGTGGATTCGAGATTCTCGCCTCCACCCTCGGCTTCTCCAACCTGAGCGATCAGGACTCGAGCTTCGAGATCGTGGTGACCCTCCCGGTGACCCTCGACCCCGGCCTCGCCTTCTACGGTGGCGGGATCGGCGGTGCACTCAGCGGTGACGCAGGCGGTGGATATCTCGGCAACCTCGGTGATTCCGCCCTCTTCAACGCCTATGTGGATGGAGAAGGAATCGCATCCCTGATCGAATCACCGTTCGAACTCACGACCGATCCCTTCGGCTCGGCCGACCTTGCCGCCGAGGTGTTCGGGGATCCGATNCCCGGCCTCGAGGCCCAGGCGGCCCAGGAGTCGATGTCGATCGGATTGAACTTCATGCTCGGGGCCGGCGACAGCTTCGCCGTCACCAGCAACTACGTCGCCCTGATTCCCGCCCCCGGAGCACTCGCCCTGCTCGGCGTGGCCGGAGGATTCGGTCGGCGTCGACGACGAGCCTGATCGACGGCTCCGGTTTCCGACGGCATCTGGTGGCCGCTTGAAACCTGCAGCGAAACCCATCACCAGAGATGGCGGCCTTCCTTCACGGGGGGGCCGTTGTCATTGATGTCGAGAGATGCGGATGCGAGCGAAGGTCAGCCCGCGTCGTCGGCNGTCTGCTCGGTCTCGAGCGCCGGTTCCGGATCGGATTCCTCCGAAGGTCCGGATGAGTCTTCCTCGGCCGCGGGTTCGGATGCGGACTTCGACTTCGACGTCCGTTCCACCGCCGGTCTGAGCTCCTTCGCCTGAGGAAGGTCCTCGAGGGTCGCCAGACCGAAGACCTCGAGGAATTCCCGGGTCGTGCCGTAGAGCATCGGACGCCCGAGCTCCTCCGCACGCCCCGCGATTCGAACGAGCCTCCGCTCCATGAGGCCGCGAAGAACCTCGCCGCAGGCGACTCCTCGAATCGACTCGAGATCCGCTCGCAGAATCGGCTGTCGGTAGGCGATGATCGCAAGGGTCTCGAGCGCGGCCTGGCTCAGCCGCGACTGGTTGCGAACACCCTTGAGCCGGGCGATGTCCTCGGCGAAGCGTGGAAGAGTGAGCATCTGGAGACCGCCGGCGACCCGTTCGATGCGGAACGATCGATCCGTCGATTCGTAGGCCGAGTTGAGTTCGTCGACGGCGTCCCGGATCTGCTGGACGGGACCCGCGGCATCACTCGCCGTCTCCTCCTCTTCGGAGTCCGACTGCCCGGTGGTGACGATTCCGAGGATCGATGCAAGCTTCCTCTCACCGATCGGACGATCGGCGGTCATGAGGATCGCTTCTATTCTCGATGTCAGATCATCTTCAGGCATGCGACGAGGGATCCGTCCCTGGATGAGCGGCCTGGGAACCTCGTTGGTTCCACCTGTGCGACGTCAGGCTACCCGCACGCCGGCTTCGCGGGCGGAGAACGGGTCAGCCGTTCGATGACAGCGCGACGGCCGCCGTGGCGACCTGGCGTTCGCGGTCGAGTCGATCCCGNGCCTCGAGATCATGGATCCCGGCCTGGGTGAGCGCCTCGATCGCTGCATCGAGACGCTTGCGGGCCTCCGCCGCGTCAAGGGTGTCCCGGGCCATGATCTCATCGGCGAGCAGCACGAGCTTGTCGTCATGAAGCTCGGCGAAGCCGCCGTTGAGCAGGTACTCCTTGTCGCCGTCCGACGCGGTCCGGATTCGAAGCAGACCGACACCCAGACGGCCGACGAACGGAGCGGCGGACTTCAACAGACCCCGCTGGCCGTCCCACTGGGGGAACTCGACTTCGGTGACATCCTCATCGAGCACCTGCTCGGTCGGGGTGACGATCGCGCATCGGAACGTGGACACTGGAGCTCTCCGCGAACGCTCGGCTGGAACCCCGAAGCTCTCTGCTCGGGGGGGACCCATGGTAGCGGACGACGTACCCCGACGCCGCGGCCGAAACCCTCATCCCCGGCCCATTCGAAAGGCAATTTCCGCATTCGTGAAGGCCGGATCCTCGGTGACCTCCCTGTCCACGACCTCTGCGAGCCAGGAAGGGGGCTCCAGCCGCCGGGCCTCCTCGGCATCGGTCGCCTCGACCTCGAGGAGGAACAGCCCCCCTTCCGGGAGCTCCAGATCACCCCCTCCCTCGAAATGATCGACCTCCCAGAGGACGCCGTTCTCGGGGATCCGCCAGCGGGTCTTCTCGAGCCTTCTTCCCGCAGTCGCGGGCCAGGCAGCCTCGAAGGCGGCAAGGGAGATCTCCCGCTCCTCCTCGCGACGCACCAGACCGGAGCCCGACTTGATGGTGTGCAGGAAGCGTGGATCGGAACCACCCCCTCGAACCTCGATGGACCGGATGCGCCCGATGCGGGGCACGTCGTCGGTCGAGGCATTCGCGAAGATCGTGAAGTCCTCCGCCCCCGCCTGAGGGAGATACCCCTGTCGGAGGAACAGGCATTCCGCACCCTCGATCTCCGAGACTCCGCCTTCGGATCGAACCAGTCGATCGGGCAGACGATGCAGCTTCCATTTTCGTTCGATCTCGTATCCGGACGGCCCGCGATCGGAATCGTTCATGCCTGCTGGTCCATCGGGACGCCGACGTTGAACGCAGTGGCCAGATCGGACACCAGACCGGCGCACACGAACTTGAGGTTCACGTTGCGGGCGGCGAGGGATTCGGCATCGGCCAGGGTCTCCACCGCACGCGCACAGGCTTCGATCGCCCGGTCGTCGGATCGATCCGCCGACCGTTCGAGCCCCTGTCGCAGACGGGCGGCGAGAACCGCGACAAGGTTGGCGAGGCCGGTCCGGTTGGCCGCCTCCTTCGAGGCTCGCTTGTCGGCCTTCACCACCGCCTTGGCATACTCGTCGACGAGATCGGCGCAGGTGTCGGCCAGCCCCGCNGGCCACTGCCCCTTCTCGAGCCTGGCCATGCCGGGGGAGATCGTCGCGTTCCAGTCGGCCATTCCGGTCCGCATCGCCTCTTCGAGGCGACCCGGACTGCCCTCGGCGAATTCCAGCAGCCAGTCTCGATCGGCGTCGTCCAGCACATGGCCGGAGCCCGCGTACCAGGCCTCCATCGCGGACTTATCGAGGGTTCGAAACGGCACCCGCCGACAGCGGCTCCGCACCGTCGGAAGGAGTCGCTCGTCACGCGTGGTGATCAGCAGGATGACGGTGCGGGGAGAAGGTTCCTCCAGCGTCTTCAGCAGGGCGTTCTGGCCCTGCGGATTGAGCAGTTCGGCCTCGTCGATGATGAACACCCGGCGGACGCCCTTGAACGGGGTTCGAGCATGCAGGGCGTCGAACCGCCTTCCCTCGATCTCCCCACCCAGCATGTGCTCTCTGAGGAGGTCGATGGGAATCGCCCTCTGCTTCGACTCCCGAAGTCTCGGAATCTCACTGGTGGCCGCGAGTTCCTTGCGGATCACCCGAAGGTCGGGATGCGTCCCCGCATCGATGAGCCGCGCGGTCGGGGAGTCGAGCGGGGGCGAGAAGTCGTCGATGCACTGCGAGGAGGGATCGGGTTCGAGAAGCAGGCGTGCGAACCGGAGGGCGGCCGAGAATTTTCCGATGCCGTCCGGCCCGTGGAGGATCCATGCCGCGGGCATGCGACCGGAACGAAGCGCCGATCCGAGCTCGGCGAGCGCCTCCTCCTGCCCGAGCACCGGACCGCGTCCGCGCGGATCACCGAGTGAACCCGGAATGTTCGGGGCGTCATCGCTCATGAGACCCCGGGGACAAGGACCAGTCGACACGGCTGGGGAATCCGGGTCGAAGGATCACCGACGGTCATCTCGACCATGACCTCCTCGCCGTTGACCCGGTGCACCGGGAAGTCCTTCATCAGACCCTCNACCTCGGGTGAGAAGAGCGTGCTTCNCGCGTCGTAGGCGCGACTGTCGAAGGCCCCGATGGTCACCACGCTCTTCTCCGTCACCGGGTCGTGGTAGTACCAGGCCTCATGACCACGGCCGCGAAGCTCTCTCACGTACGCCTCGGCGGATCGGCGGACCTCCTCGACCGTGAGCTGGTTCGAGTTGAAGGTTCCCCAGCACGCCACCTGCAACGAGTAGAGCGGATCGACCCCGGGATACATCTGTCGAAGATTGCGAAGGTCATGGTCCCGCACCGGGGAGTCGTCCGGCAGGATCGAGAAGAACGCTCTCGGGAAGACCGGCTGACCTCCCGGCAGCTTCAGGCCGCGAACCATCTCACGAGTGGCCACCGCGTCGGAGTCGGCGGCACTCTCGAACCGCCCGAACCAGACCGACGATCCCTTGCCTTGNGCGCGGACGAAGGCCCCGCGAAGCGNGGGATACGTGGCTGCGATCTGATCCCGGGTGGCTCGAGCCTGAACCGGATGACTGGGTCCGACCATCGTGGCGAGCAGCAGCGACCACTGGCCCTGAGGCTGCGAGGTGGGCGCTCCGGACGAGCCCTCGGTGGTCGTCGGCAGAAAGGCATCGTCCCCACTGTCCATCACGCCGGGCACACCGCTCAGACGCCTGGGGGCCTCGCCCCGGATGGTGGCGTCGCGGTCATCGGCCTCCTCACCGCAGGCGGACAAAATTGAAAAAATCCCGACGAGCCCGACCAGGACACCGACGCGGACTCCTCGAGACCCATGTCCGTGAAATATCCCGCCTCCGGAAACCGGACTGACTTGATTACGGGACACCATGTTTCTCGTGAACATTTCGAAGCTCCGTGCCGGGGCTCGACCACCAGGCCGAGACGGCAGGTTGTTTCCGCAAGTGCTTTTCAGGCAGAGGCTTGCGCCGCCAGCCGGCCTGGGCACCCGGCCTCAAGCAAATCGAGGCATCGCGACGATATGGAGGGCTGCACGGAGAGGCAAACGAACCCTTGCCCTTCCGTGTGCGAAGTGAAGTCCACTGACCCCATTCATGGTGGCGACCCCCCCATCGCCACGCGGAGCACGTCCATGTCCGACATCGCGAACATCGCCGGGACCCTTGGCTCGAGCCGGGTCCCTGTCTCACCCCGCTCGGAGAGCACCGATCGNCCCATCGAGGCCCGATCCTCGACCCGTCACGGGCGAGGCAGCGACGCTGTGGAGATCTCAGCCGACGCCCGCCTCCTTGGAGAGATCCGCTCCAACAGCGATTCCCGACCCGATCTCGAGAAGATCGCCCGAATCAGGGCGGAAATCGAGACTGGCAGCTACGACAGCGAGGCCAGGTTCCAGATCGCGGTCAACCAGCTGAGCCTGGAAATCGCCTGATCGACGGGGCTCGTCCCGCCCCGCAGCAGACATCGAGAACCACCATCCCCTCGGGATGGTGGTTCTCTCGTTTTTGAGCGGTGGACGGAGGACCAGGGCGAATCCCGAGCAAGCTATCCGGGTCCTACCATGGGGGGCTCCGGTGATCATCCGCCAGTCGGAATCACCGGAGGACAGATCGTCCGCCCCCATACGGAGTCGAGACTTGAACCGGATCATCACCACCGCTCTTGCGGTCGTCTTTCTCACTGCCGCCGGCAACAGCCAGTCGGTGCCTCCGCCGGACGACATCCGGNCCCCCGAGATGCGACGCGACGCGCTGATCAACGCGACGGTCGTCACTCGCCCCGGTGAGACCATCGAAGGCGCCACGATCCTTCTCCGCGACGGTCTGGTGGAAGCGGTCGGCACCGACATCAGGACGCCTCCCGGCTATCGAGTCCACGATCTCTCCGAACTTCACGTCTATCCCGGCTTCATCGANGCCGGAGTCTCCGCCTCCGCGGGAGATGCCCTCCAGCGNGCCCGCACCGGTGCNGGTGCGCACTGGAGCTCGAAGATCGTTCCCCAGGTCCTGATGCGGGACGCCGCCGGACTTGATGCCGGAAGACGCAAGGCCTTGCGACAGTCGGGATTCACGATCGCCCAGGTGCTTCCGGAGGACGGGCTTCTTCGTGGACGCGGCTCGGTCGTCCTCGTCGCCGATCGAGATCGTGATCGAAGGACCATCCTTGACGGGATGCAGACCGCGGCCTTCGAGACCGGCGGCTGGGGAGGCGGCTATCCGAACTCCCAGATGGGCGCCATCGCGCTCATTCGACAGAGCTTCGCCGAAGCGGACTGGCACGACCGGGCCCTCGCCATTCATGCCGCGGATCCGGTCGGCATCGATCCGCCGGAACAGGCCGATGCGCTGGAGTCTCTGATCGAGGTCGTCACTGGCGACGTCCCGGTCGCGTTCGTCACCGTCGACGAACTCGAGGCGATGCGGGCCGCCCGGGTCGCGGAGGAATACGACCTCGATGGCGTGATCATCGGATCCGGCACCGAGTTCCGTCGCCTGGACGANGTGGTCGCCACCGGTCTTCCGATCGTGGTGCCTCTGAACTTCCCCAAGAAGCCCGAAGTCACCGATCCCTATGCGGCCGATCGAGTGACGCTTCGTGAACTCCAGACCTGGGAACACGCACCCTCCAATGCCGCCAGACTCCTGGACCGCGGGGCCACGGTCGCCCTGACCTCGAGAGGCCTCTCCAGCCCCGGCTCGTTCCACCCGGCGGTGCGCAAGGCGATCAAGGCGGNTCTTCCCGCCGATGAGGCCCTGGCCTGCATCACCGTGCGACCGGCGAGGATGCTCGGGATCGATTCCATCGCGGGAACGATCGCACCGGGTCGACTCGCGAACCTCGTCGTCACCGACGGGGAGCTCTTCGACGAGGATTCGAAGATCCGCGCGGTCTGGGTCGCCGGTCGCCGGGACGAGGTGAAGACGGAGACCCGTTTTCCGCTCGGNGGCGACTTCGACGTCGTGGTGGACGGCGAGGTCCGTGAGGATCTCAAGGCCTCCATCGATCGGGAGAAGAACCGACTCACCATCGGTCCCGAGAAGACCCAGGAGGACGATGAGGAGACCGAGGAAGGAGAGGCGGATCCCGACACGGAGGAGGATGCCGGAGAGGAGATGGACGAGGACCTCGACGCGGGATCCGAACCGGACGCGGGCGAGGACGAGGTGGCCGAGGCTGAAGATCCGGTTTCGGGCACCTGGGACTGCACCATCGACGTCCCCAACATGGGCGAGCTGCCCGTCACCATGAACTTCCTGCTGGGCGAGAACGATCGCGTCTCCGGTGAGATGAGCAGTCAGATGTTCTCCGCCGAACTGGACGGCAGATTCGATCGGAACACCTCGACGCTCGACATCAGNATGAACATGGAGCGAGGACCGGGAGCGGAGATCGAGCTGAAGATCACCGGTGACAGTCTCGAGGGAAGCAGCGTCATGATGGGCGGTAGGAACGCCAACGTGACCGGGTCCAGGGTCTCGAGTGGCGAGGCCGGTGAAGCCGAGGACGACAAACCGCAAGGCGGTCGATCCCGCGGTCGAATTCGCAACATCAAGGTCGGAGCCCGAGGACTCGGATTCGCCGGAGACGGTGGGATGTTCGGTCTCGAAGGCGACGTGGTGGCGACCGCCGTGGTCATCGAGGATCGGGTGGTCGGATCCCTGCAGACCCTCGACGGCCGTTTCGTTCCGTTCGAACTCGTGCCCCGCATGCCGGAGGAGATCGCCGACGAGGACGAGGACACGGAAGGCGATGACACGGAAGGCGAGGANNCNGAAGNNGAGGAGGCTGAAGAGGAGGAGAAGGCGGAAGTGCCGGATCTGGGACCGCTGCCCGTCCCTCTCGGGGTGTACGGACGTCTGGAGCCGGCGAAGCCCCGGACGGTGCTCGTCCGCGAAGCCGACATCTGGACCTGTGCCGACGACGGAATCCTCGAGGACACCGACATGCTCGTCGAGGACGGACGGATCGTGGCGATCGGTCGCGGACTGGAGGCTCCCGAGGGAGCGATGGTNATCGAGGCCGCCGGCCTTCATCTCACTCCGGGTCTCATCGACTGCCACAGTCACACCGGCATCTCGGGCGGCGTCAACGAGGGCGCTCAACCCAACACCGCCGAGGTCCGGATCGGTGACGTCATCAATCCCGACGACATCGACTGGTATCGACAGCTCGCGGGCGGACTGACCGCCGCGAACCAGCTCCACGGTTCGGCCAATCCGATCGGTGGTCAGAACTCGGTGGTCAAGATCCGCTGGGGCGGCACCATCGAGGACATGCGCCTCGATTCGGCTCCTGGCGGCATCAAGTTCGCCCTGGGCGAGAACGTCAAGCGTGGCGGCGGCTATCCCGACACCCGCATGGGTGTGGCCGCCTTCATGGAGGACGCTTTCCAGGCGGCGATCGAACGGCAGGAGGAGATCCGGCGTTTCGAAGCGATGTCCGAGGACGACCGGGCCCGGACCCTGCCTCCNCGCCCGGACTTCGAACTCGATGCGGTCGCGGAGATCCTGGCGGGAGATCGACTGATCCACTGTCACAGCTACCGGCAGGACGAGATCCTGATGCTCCTCCGCCTCTGCGAGCGGTACGACGTCCGGATCGGAACCCTCCAGCACATCCTCGAGGGCTACAAGGTCGCCGATGCCATCGCGGCTCACGGNGCCGGAGCCAGCAGCTTCAGCGACTGGTGGGCCTACAAGATGGAGGTCATGGANGCGATCCCCTACAGCGGAACGCTCATGCACCAGGTCGGCGTGCTGGTCTCCTTCAACTCCGACGACGACGAGCTCGCGACCCGCATGAACGACGAGGCCGCCAAGGCGGTTCGCTGGGGCGGGCTGGATCAGACCGAAGCCTTGAAGTTCGTGACTTTGAATCCCGCGAAGCAGCTCGGCATCGATGATCGAGTCGGATCGATCGAGATCGGCAAGGACGCCGACTTCGTGCTCTGGAACGAATCACCGCTCTCCTCCTACTCCCGTTGCGAACAGACCTGGATCGACGGATGCAGGCTCTACCACCGGGAGGAGGCACNGGCCGCCCATGCCGAAGCCATGCGGGAGCGTGGACGTCTGCTTGCCAAGGCCTCCGGAGCCCCCGACCCCGAGGACGGGGAGACATCCTCCGAAGCCGGACGCGGTGGTCCCGGTGATCGAGGCACGCGTCCATCCGACGCCGGTCGTGGTCGTCGCGGTCCGCGACCGACCGGACTGCTGGCGAGAATGCTCGATGACCGCGAGCGCTTCCTTCTCGAACGCGTCGCCCGGGGCGAGGACCCCCTGGCCATCGAAGCAGGCGAGTGCGGCTGCGGCAGCGGATCCATGATCGAACTGGCTCGTTCACTGGCCCGCGATCGAGCTCGGCTCGAATCGCTTCAATCGGAGGACTCCCGATGAATCACGTCATCCCCAGAATCCTCGGATGGGCGACGGCGCTCGCGACCGGCGCGGTGCTGCACGGCCAGTCGACCCAGGTGCCCGCCGCCCCGCAGGAGGGCGTCATCGTGGTGGAGAACGCCCGTCTTCATCCCGTCTCCGACGAACACCCCGAGGTGGTCGAGAACGGATGGATCATCTTCGAGGATGGCCGGATCACCGGCATCGGATCAGGTACTGCGCCGGACGCGGACGGCGAGGAGAGGACTCGGATCGATGCCGAGGGACTCACTCTCGTTCCGGGATTCGTCTCCGCTCCCAGTCAGCTCGGTCTTCTCGAGGTCGGTGCGGTCTCGGCCACGGACGATCGACGCGAGGCCGCCGACCGATCCCCTGAGGCCGCTCCCTGGATCGCGGTGAATCCGGACAGCGACCTCATCCCGGTCGCACGATCCGCAGGCATCCTCCACACCCTCGCGGTCCCCACCGGCGGCACGATTCCCGGTCAGGTCAGCGTGCTTCGCATGGATGGATGGACCACAGAGGATCTCGCGGTGATTCGGAATGCCGGTGTGGTCCTGAGCTGGCCGATGGCCTCCGCGGTCAATGCACCGTGGATGCGACGAGGCGGTCGAGAACAGCGCAGCGACATCGATCAGCGAATGAAGGCGATCGACCGATGGTTCGACGAGGCCGAGGCCTGGACCTCGGCCCGCGACGCCGACCCGACGATCCGGACCGATCTTCGCTTCCAGACGATGGGGCCGGTGCTGCGTGGTGAGAGGCCGATCTTCATCCGAGCCGACAGCCGAGGACAGATCGAGACCGCGCTGGCCTGGGCGATGGCCCGTGAGTATCGCGCGGTCATCGTCGGCGGCTCGGCGGCCGGCGACTGCGTGGAGGTGCTTCGGGCCTCGGGTGCTCCGGTGATCCTCACCCGCGTTCATCGAAAGCCCGCCNGTCGACATCACCCCGTGGATGCGCCGCTTTCACTTCCGATGGCTCTCCACGAGGCCGGAATCCCCTTCGCCATCGGATGCGAGGATGAACCAGCCCACGAACGCAGTCTCGCTCACAACGCGGCGACGGCGGCCGCCCATGGTCTTCCCAGGGCCGCCGCCCTCCGGGCCGTGACCAGGTCGCCGGCCGAGATCATCGGCGTGGGTGATCGGCTGGGATCGCTCGACACCGGCCGCAGTGCGACCTTCTTCCTGTGCGAGGGCGATCCCCTCGAAGTTTCGACCCTTCCCCTGCGGGCATGGATCGACGGCCGGGAGATCGACCTCGGCGACCGCCAGAAGCGGCTGCACGAGAAGTATCGGGAGAAGTATCGCCGCGGCGGTCTGCTCGACGGGTAGTTCGGGCACTGGAGACGGGGACTCGAACGAGTCTCAACCCGTCGGCTGCAGGTCGTGCTGCAGCACCAGATTCCTCTGAGCTTCGAAGACCGAGCCATCGACGCTCTCGAACCGGGCCCCGATCCGGAGAAGTCGTCCCGGTACCAGGCCGGGCAGGTCGAGATGAACCGGGATCGCGTAGCAACCGGTCACCGACTCGTAGAAGCGATGCTGGGCAGCGAGATCGGACAGATCGATCGACCGTTCTTCGGGATCCTCGGGCTCACCGGCCCGGGCGATGGTCAGAGTCAGTTCTCCGGTCGCCTTGCAGGGATCACCCTCCGCATCCTGGAACAGGACTCTGACCTCGACGGGACGAACGCCCGCCTCGTCGAAACGACCGACCCTGGTCAGGGTCGAGATCTCCATCGAGGCGGGCCACCATGGCCAGGGGCGATCGTCCCGGATCATTCGGGTGCCCGTGTCGCAGCCATGCTGGATCCCGGTGCCGACCAGCATCGCCACGAGGAGACTTCCCATCGCCGTTCGCAGCCTTGGTTTCGCTTTCATCAAGGGGATCACCACAGAAGCCCGGTGGATCGATTCAGGGTCGATGCCGATCGTCGATCTCGACCTCGGTCGGATTTCTCGACTCCGGGGTCTCGGCCGGACTCGTCAGATCCTCGATCAACGTGTAGTGGTCGAGATTGAGGGTGGTCAGCTCACCGCTGTCGAGCTCCAGTTCGAGTCGGTCGAGCCAGAGTCGATCTCCCTTGGCATGCGCGTACCAGGATCCGGTCTGGGCCTGGCGATATCGAACCACGACACCCTCGGTCGACGTGGACCAGACCTGATGGGTCTGGGGGACCTGCTGGGTGACCCGGACGCGGGTTCCGGGATCGAGGATCGATGCATGAAGCGCCATGTAGGCCGAAGTATACGAGCCACCGGGGTCCGGGAGATGCCGTGAACCCGATCAAACTCCGATCGCGGAGGCGGGGCCGAGCAGACAACGGGTCCCGCTCGTCCTCCAGGCCTCTCCAAGCCGCTCCGTCGCCACCCTTCGAACGTCGTCGGGATCGATGCCGGCGTAGGCCTCGAGTATCTCCGCCATGGATCTCGGGTGATCGAGCCTGAAGCTGTCCAGAGCGAGTTGACGGGCTCGGGACGGGCCTTCCTCCTGCTGCATCAGGAGGCTGGCCCGCAGCATGACCACGATCCGTGAGACCTCCTCGTCGGTGGGGCCGTGCGTGCCGTACTCGGCGAGAACCACCTGGATCCGCTCGAGGGTCTCGGCGACCCGCTCCGGAGTGGTGCCGACGCTGATCGTCACCGCTCCCAGGGCCAGTCCTTCGTCGTACCGGGATCCCACGGCATAGGCGAGGCCTCTTCGCTCCCGGACATCGAGGAAGAGGCGACTCGAGGTCCCTCCACCCAGCACACCCACCGCGGTTCGAAAGGCCAGGGCGTCGGGATCCTTCGCCACGGGGCCGTCGAACCCCAGACCCACATGCACCTGGGAGGTGTCCCGCTCGATCAGACGAGCGCCTCCGACAATTTCGCCCCGGGGTTCCGGCTTCGGCGCGCCTCCCTCCCATTCGGCGGTCGTCCGCTTCATCTGTTCGACGATTCCGTCGTGATCCACGGCGCCGGTGATGGCGAGGATGGACCCCCGGGGCCCGGAGATGGATCGCCAGTGAGCGGCGAGGTCGTCTCGATCGGTCTTCATCAGATGGTCCTCACGACCGAGACCGTGCCGGTCGAACGGCACTGGATATCTGATCTCGTCGAGACGCAGACCGACCAGGTGAGCAGGGTCGTCCTCGATGCCGGCCAGCTCCTGAAGGCAGAGGGCGCGCACCGGGTCCAGGGCATCAGCGGGCAGACGTGGTTTCTGCACCATGCCGCAGAGCAGATCGAGCACGGCCGGCAGACGATCGCCGGGAGCGGTCGCGGACACTCTGACGTGGTAGGTGTCGGGACTCACCGATCGTCTTGCGCCGAGGCGATCGAGAGCATCCGAGAATTCCCTGCTGTCGAGAGCGTCGACGCCTCGCAGCAGGTACTCCGACAACATGGTCCCCCAGCCATCGCCTCGATCGAGAGGATCGTGACCGACACCTCCGGGCACCAGCCAGCAGAGACTGGAGGAACGCCTCGAGGCATGCTGCTCGGTGATGATCTGAAGGCCGTTGTCGAGACGGGTCAGGCGGATCACGGGGTCGGAATCGGGCATGTCGAGAGCGTATCCACGATGTGCCGGGACAACCGGCGGATCCGACACGACCGTTCCGTCCATCCAGGGTCGACCTCTCCGAGGACTTGCCCGGTTTCGAGCCGCATCGGAGGTTTCGAGGGCCGGGATGGGGTGGATGGCGGTGCACCAGACCCCGGAAGTGCTCCATGCGAATCAATCCCTGGATACTCACGCTGCTTGGATGTTCCATGATCCTTCTGGCAGCGTGGACCCGGATCGATGCGATTCGAAGATTCGACCGGAAGGTGAAGGCCACTCACGGCACACTCCTGCGGATCGAATCGGAAATTCGCCTTCGCAGTGCCCTGGACGGCTACCAGACGTCGAGAGAGGGCTTCGTGGTCATGGTCGAATCGACGTGGTTCGAGGGCGGACCGCCACGAAATCCTCTTCTGCCGGGTCCGAAGCGGCCAAGGATCGAAGTCGAGGACAGTGGAGATCGCTCGATGCGAAATCCCGTGACCCCCACGGCCACCGATCAGGGAGCGGGCTGGTGGTACAACCCCGCCAACGGCATCGTCCGCGCGAGAGTTCCTGCTCAGGCGACGAATCGCGCCACACGCGAGCTCTATGAACTGGTGAATCGGTGATCGAGGGTTCGAATTCGGTGTTGAAGGCTCTGAAACCGTTCTGAAGAAGGTGAACAGGTTTTTTGTCAAGGCCCTTTCGCTATGGTCCCGATACAGGTACAAATTCTTGCGAGTGGGCGTCGTTGCGCCGTCCGCTCCTCCGACACTCCGACTGCGCAACGAATCCAGGAGCCATACCCATGGCCACGAAGAAGAAGGCGACCCGCAAGAAGGCCGCCAAGAAGACAACCCGTAAGAAGGTGACCCGTAAGAAGGCCGCCAAGAAGACCACGCGTAAGAAGGTCGCCAAGAAGAAGACCACGCGCAAGAAGGCCGCCAAGAAGAAGGCCACGCGCAAGAAGGCTGCCAAGAAGACCACGCGCAAGAAGGTCGCCAAGAAGAAGACCACGCGCAAGAAGGCCGCCAAGAAGACCACGCGCAAGAAGGTCGCCAAGAAGACCACGCGCAAGAAGGCTGCCAAGAAGAAGACCACGCGCAAGAAGGCTGCCAAGAAGAAGACCACGCGTAAGAAGGTCGCCAAGAAGAAGACCACGCGTAAGAAGGCTGCCAAGAAGAAGACCACGCGTAAGAAGGCTGCCAAGAAGACCACGCGTAAGAAGGCTGCCAAGAAGACCACGCGCAAGAAGGCCACTCGCAAGAAGGCCACTCGTCGCAAGAAGAAGTGACGATCGACGACCGCAGCGGACATCCCGCTGCGGTTGTCGTCTCTCGCTCACAACCAATCGGCCCGGGACTTCGAGTCCCGGGCCGTTTTCTTGTGTCCGAATCGCGGGATGGCCGACTAGAATTTCATCTGAGAATGAGTGCCTGACAAATGAGATTCGTTCTCAACTGGCCCGGCGTCGCTGAACCGCCTTGCGGGCCCGGCCCTATCAAGGGAGCTTCCTAACCGATGGCCCACATCATTGCCGAGCCGTGCGTCGGAACCCGGGACACCGCCTGTGTCGAGGTCTGTCCGGTGGACTGCATCCATCCGGGACCCGACGAGGGCGAGACCGCTCAGAAGTCCGAGCAGCTCTACATCGATCCCGACACCTGCATCGACTGCGGGCTGTGCGTCGACGAATGTCCCGTCCAGGCGATCTTCCCCGAGGTGGACCTGCCCGACGAGTGGATCAAGTACATCCAGATCAACGCCGACTGGTACAAGAACAACGGCTGAACGGCGGGCGACCCCGCACGATCGGACACCCCATCGATGAGCCGACGGCGCATCCCGGATTCCGGGAGCCGACATCTCCATCATCCTGAACGAGGCTGAAAGAAACACCTCGCGGCCCCTGAGGGCCGCGAGGTGTCCTTGTTCCCTCCCACAAACCTGGGAATCACCGTCTGGTTCAGCCCGCCTTGCGATAACGCTGCGGGGCGTCGATCTCCTCGCCGTGACCGAGTCGGCTCGGGGCGTCCGGCGACTCGGTCCAGTCCTCGGCCTTGGGACCGAGGTTCAGTTCGCTGGCGGAGGTCTTCCGGTAGCCGAGGCGTCGCACGACCTCGAGGACGTCGGTCCAGGTCGGGAAGGAGACGCCGTTGACCCGCTTGAACGCGTCGATGGCGTGCAGGAACATCTGCTGTTCCCGACTCATCTCGCCCTCTTCGGCGGAACGGACGAAGTCGGTGAGTCGACGACCGACGCCACGACGGCGCTCGAGGTTGGTGCCACCGGACTCCCCACCCTCGACGTCCCTTCGATCGAGGCCCGATCGGCGGTCCACCACGCTCCGGTCGGAACCGGCGTCGACATCGAAATCGTTCTGATCGTGTGCGTTGGACATGGTCCGCTCCATCCACCTTAGAGTCTCGAATGGCCACGGACCTCCGCCCGCCGTGGGGGGATACACTCCGCAGCTCAGGGGACGCGTCTTTCCGCGACCCAGCGCCGACTTCGGCTACTCGAGCATCGGATGAATCCCCCCCCTTCTTCTTCCAACCTCGCTCGCCGGAGATCCTCTTCGGGTGGATCTGCGCCGTTTGCATGGGCTCCGTTCCTTCTCGGACTCGTGTTTCCGGGCCTCGGGCACGCCTCGATCGGGGAGAAGGGCCGGGCGGTCCGGATCGCCGCCGGCTTCCTGCTGCTCTGGATCGGAGGCATGCTGATCGGCGGGCCCAACAGCGTCCAGATCCGCAACCCCTACTACTCCGTGCCCGGGGGGTCCGCCCGGGCCATGGCCGACACGACCGCCGAGGCCCAGCTCCGCAGCGGTGCCCGAGCCGTCACCTCCGGGGGCTCGAACGCCGGCATCCGCCTCTGGTTCCTGCCCCAGGCCGGCGCCGGTCCCATCGCCTTCGTCACCGCGTTCCTGAGCCAGGCGATGATCCCCACCAGCGGACCCGACCTGATCGAGGTCACGATGCCGGATCGCCGAAGCGGTTCCATCGACCGATTCACCGCGATCGGCCACGCCCTGGACTTCGGGACGCTCTTCTGCGCCCTGGCGGGGCTCATGAACATCGCGGTCGCGCTGGACGCCGGACGGTCCTCGATCCCTACCCGGGGGGACGACCGACGATGAACCTCACCCTCCTCATCGCATGGTTGCCGTTCCGACAGCCGATTCCCGGCGTCCAGGATCACTGGCTCTGGCTTCTCCCGATCCTCGTGCTCGGGATCTCGATGATGTACAAGGCGATCCGCACCACCGACCTCGGACGGTGGCCGCGCGAGGTCCTGGTCATGACCGGACAGGTCCTCCTGGCCTTCGCCGGACTGGCCATCGGCCTGTTCCTGATCGTCCAGTTGCTGGTGCCGCTGCTGCCGGCGAGCTGAGCCGGCCGGAGGTCCCTCATGTGGTTTCTCCGCAGACGACGACGCAGGCGACTGCTGGCCGAGCCGATCTCCCCGATCTGGCGACGGACGCTCCAGGAGCACTTCGCCCACTACCGCTTCCTCGGTCCCGCCCAGCGAACCAGGCTCGAGAACACCGCTCGGATCATCGAGTCCGAGACCTACTGGGAAGGGTGCGGCGGGCTCGAGCTCGACGATCGCATGCAGATCCTGATCTCCGCCAACGCCGCCCTGCTGGTGCTGGAGAACCAGGCCGGATTCTTCGAGCACGTCACCTCGGTGATCGTCTACCCCGCCGGGGTGGTGGTGAAGGACAGCCACCGGGGCGACGGCATCGTCGCCGGCGAGACCCCGATCCTCGGCCAGGCCCGCTTCCGCGGCCCGATCATCCTCAGTTGGTCGGACGCCCTCTACGGATCGCAGCAGCTTGGCGCCCGCAACGTCGTCCTGCACGAGTTCGCCCACGCGCTGGACATGATGGGCGGAGTCGTCGACGGAACCCCGCCGATGGACGCGAGCCTTCGATCGCGATGGGCGGAGGTCTGTCAGCACGAGTACGACACGCTGAAGAGTCACATCGAGAACGGGATGCGGACGACCATCGATCCGTACGGGGCCACGAATCCCGCGGAGTTCTTCGCGGTGGTCACCGAGCACTTCTTCGAGCAGCCCCACGTCCTGCACGACGCCCACCCCGATCTGTGGGAAGTGTTCGCCGACTACTACGGCTACGCCTTCGGCGGGGAGTGAGGCGGAACCTGGCAGAACAGGGGCTGTCGGCGCGATCTCCCTCTGAAAACCCTTTGTTTCCCCACGACCGACTGATAGCGTTCGGTCATGGTCGGCCCGGCAAGGCCTGCTGCCAGCCATCCTGATCAACTCGAGACGAGAGACATGACCACGATGCCCCACCTCCTTCGAACCGTCCTGATCTCCGGCGTCCTGGCCGGATGCCATTCGATCACCGCCCACGCCCAGAACGGCGACGACAGCTCGATCGTCTGCTGGGGCAACAACCAGTATGGCCAATGCAATATCCCGGAAGGCGTCGGAGGGCCAAGCAATCCCGTGCTTGAGGTCAAGGCCGCCGGTTGTATCTTAGGACACACGGCTGCGGTGCTGTCCGACGGGTCGGTCGTGTGTTGGGGTTACAACGGTGATGGAGAATGCGACGTCCCGGAGGGAATAGGAACCCTGGAGAATCGCGTTGTCAGCGTCGCTGTCGGTTCAGGTTTTCCCTACGGAGGTCATACCGCAGTGCTGCTCGAGGACGGCTCCGTCGCGTGCTGGGGCAACAACGACCTTGGCCAATGTGACGTTCCAGAAGGCCTCGGTACCCCGGAAAACCCCGTGACCGGTATCGCGGCCAGCCAACCAAACACGGTAGCCCTCCTCGCCGACGGATCGGTGGCCTGCTGGGGGGACAACACCTTCGGCCAGTGCGATGTCCCGGAAGGCATCGGCGCCCCAGGCAACCCCGTCGTCGCCATCGCAACTGCCGGTAATCAATTTACCACTCTTCGTGGTCATGTCGCCGTGGTGCTCGCTGACGGATCAGTCGCATGCTGGGGCAACAACGACTTTGGCCAATGTGATGTTCCAGAAGGCCTCGGCACTTCGAAGAATCCCGTCGTGCAGATCGCCGCCTCGGAGTTTCACACCGCTGCGCTCCTCTTCGATGGATCCGTCGCCTGCTGGGGTGGCAACAGCTTTGGCCAATGTGATGTCCCAGAGGGCATCGGAGCACCCGGCAATCGCGTGGTGAGCATCGATGCTGGGGGGAATAGTTTTATTGGCAGCGCGCACACCTTCGCGATTCTTGAGGATGGTTCGATCGCCTTTTGGGGAACGAGTTACTACGGGGTCTCCATTTTTCCGGAAGGCGTGGGTACCCCGGAAAATCCGATCTATCACCTCGCCACCAGCGATACCCACGTCGTCGCATTGACCGCCCGCGATTGCAACGACAACGGCGTTGACGACCGGATCGACATCTTCGAAGGCACCGCGAACGACTGCGACGGAAACGGCGTCCCCGATGTCTGCGATGTCGGGATCCTCGACGGCGCCACCCTCGAAGGCATCCCCACCACGGGTGATCCACTCCTCTTCGAGACCGCCGACCTCGCCGCGATCGACCCGCTGGCCGATTCGGTCACGGTGACGGTGCAGGCCACCGGTGATTTCGACGCCGTCAACGAGTTCCTGACCGTTCGATTCGACGACGAATTCCTCAGCTTCGCCTTCGGTGCCGGTGGCCTCGACTGCATCGAACAGGTCGCGAGCTTCGAGATCCCGAGAACCACGTGGGAAGCGGCCGGAAAGGATGGTTCCCGCAGCATCGAGATCTATGCCTCGCCCACCGTGGACCCCGCGGCGTGCACCGGGAGTCGGGTCGCGGTCTCGGTGGCATATCTGGGCATTCCCGTCGACTGCAACGACAACGACATCTGGGATGGCTGCGACATCGGTTCCGGTCTCTCCACCGACTTCGACGGGGACGGCACGCCCGACGAGTGCCAGCCCGACTGCGACGGCGACGGACAGCCGGATGCCTGGGCGGTGAGCACGGGGCTCGTCCCCGACTGCAACGCCAACGGCACGCCCGACTCCTGCGACATCGCGGCCGGCGTCTCGAACGACGTGGACACCAACGGCGTGCCGGACGAATGCAAGCCGGACTGCAACGGGAACGGGCTTCCCGACGCCTACGAGATCGCGACCGGTCTGGAGCAGGACTGCAACGTCAACGGCCGGCCCGATTCCTGCGACATCGACGAACTCGGGGAGGCAGACTGCGACGACGACGGCACGATCGACCTCTGCGCGATCGCCGATGGCATCGTGCCCGACTGCAACGAGAACGAGATCCCCGATTCCTGCGACATCGCGAACGGCGTCTCCAACGACATCGACGCCGACGGGGTGCCGGACGAGTGCCAGTCGGACTGCAACGGGAACGGACAGCCGGACGAGTGGGAGATCGCGAACGGCCTGGTCGCCGACTGCAACGGGAACGTGGTCCCGGACCCGTGCGACATCGCGGCGGGCAGCGAGGACGACTGCGACGGCGACGATCTCATCGACTCCTGCGCCGTGAGCGACGGCGTGGTGGGTGACTGCGATTCCAACGGGATCCCAGATTCCTGCGACATCGACGCCGGCGATGCGGAGGACGACAATGCCAACGACGTTCCCGACAGCTGCGAGAACGCCCGCGGCGACTTCGATCTCGACGGCTGCGTCGGCCCGGCCGACCTCGGCTTCCTCCTCGCGCTCTGGGGCACGCCCGATCCTCCGGTCGGCGACCTCGACGGCGACGGCGTGGTCCGCGCCGGCGACCTGGGCATCCTGCTCAGCAACTGGGATTGCAACTGACCGCGGGGGTCCTCGCCGGCCAGGACGACACGACCGGATCAGCTCGACCGAGGCTTCCGAACCCCGCCTCCGGGCTTCTGATTCGGATCCACGGGCCTGGTCGCGCCCTTGCGACGACCGCCATGGGTGATGCGATCGCCTCCGCGGGCCCAACCACGGGTCGCGGCGGTCTTCCCACCCTGCCTGCCGCCCTTGCCGGTCTTGCCCGCCTTGCCGCCCTTGCCCTTCGAACGGGGCTTCTCGGTGGGGTCGGCCTCGACCGGAACCTCGAACCCGAACTCGTCGATCTCGATCGCCTCCGGCGGCATCGATCCCGACGGCTCGACCCCGCTGGCCGCCCCACGCCTTCCCTGCCTGCCCCGCTTGCCGGAGTCGCCTCCGCGCTGACGGAACGGCTCCATCCGCGTGGTGCGTTCACCCTTGCGGAACTTCTCGAGCTTCGCGGCATCCTGGGGTCGGACGAATTCGTCGATGTCGGGAACGGGCTCCGCGAGGATCCGCTCCCCCACGATCCTCGAGATCGTCTTCCAGCGGTTGCGTTCCGGCGGGGATACGAAGGTGAACGATTCACCGAAACCGCCACCGTGTCCGGCGCGACCGATCCGATGCACCCATTCCTCGGCCGAGAGCGGAAGGTCGTAGTTGATCACGGTCCGGACCGCGTCGATGTGCAGGCCTCGAGCCGCGACGTCGGTGGCGACCAGGACCGATGAGGCGCCCTCCGAGAAGAGTTCGAGCGCCCGGTTTCGCTGTCGCTGACTGCGGTCACCGTGCACCAGACCCACCGACATCCCGTGGTGACGAATCGCCGCATGCACCCATCCCGCCCGCCGCCGGGTCCGGCAGAAGATCAGGACGCCGCGTCGCTGCTCCTTGACCACCAGGCGGAGCAGCAGGGCCACCTTGAGGACGTCCTCGATCTCGAAGAGACGATTGCCCAGATGTTCCGCGGCCCGGGTGTGTCGCCCCGCCTCGATCCTCACCGGTTCGCGAAGGAAGGTCCGGGCGAGATCCTCCATGGCCGGAGGCATCGTGGCGCTGAAGAACGCCATCTGCCGCTTCTCGGGCATGCGTTCGAGGATCGTTCGAAGCTGCGGACGGAACCCCATGTCGAGCATCCGGTCGCCCTCGTCGATCACGAGGTGGCGGATGAAGGCGAGACTGAGGACGTCGATGTCCATCAGCTCCCGCAATCGACCCGGGGTGCCGACCAGCAGGTCCACGCCGGCCTCGATCCGATCCCGCTGCGGCTTCAGGGCGGCCTTGCCCCAGACCGCGGTCACCTTGACCAACGAACCCCGGGTGAGTCGACGCAGCTCCTCGGCGACCTGCTGAGCGAGTTCGCGGGTGGGCACGACGACCAGTCCACGAAGACGCCTTCGGGCGNCCACGTACCGGCCACCCGGGTCGCCGCCCTTGTGTCGACGCGCCCGACGCATCATCGGGGGAGGCTCCGCGATCAGGCGGTGGGCCAGGGGGATGCCGTAGGCGAGGGTCTTNCCGGTCCCCGTGGGGGCCAGCCCGATGACGTCGCGACCATCGGCGAGCGGAGCGATCGCCTGCTGCTGGATCGGGGTCGGTCGTTCGAATCCGAGGGCCTCGATGCCGCGCAGGACCACCGGCTCCACGGGCAGATCCTCGAATCGATCGATCGAGGTCCGCGGGGTGCGTCGGGAGTCGTCATCCGGCTTCTCGGACGGCCTGGGTGCTGGTGTCATGCGGTCAGAAGCGTATCGGGGTTCGGTCTGCGCGGCGTGGATCGGGTGGTCATGCCGGGAGACCGATGCCGAAACCCGATTTGGAGCCCTCTCCCTTCATTCGGCCCCTCGATCGACCGATGAAAGGAGTGCCGCCGAGCGACGACCCAGGGAGGGGGGGCCGTCATCGGCGGTTTTTTCGTACCGGTACCCTTTCGAGGCATGAGCGACTCCCGCGGCGGCATCCGCCANNTCGTCAGCNGCCTNGGCCTGCTGGTCACCCGGACGATCGGACGCTGGATCCCGGATCCGTTCATCCTCGCNATCGGGCTCACCGCGATCACCGCGATCCTCGCCCTCGCGCTCCCCGGCACCTTCGAGAATCGTGCGGCCGCGGACGTCGACCGCTCGAAGATCGATCTGCTGCTCGAAGCCTGGTGGGGTGGCGACGGACTCTGGAAGCTCCTGAAGTTCGGCATGCAGATGGTCCTCGTGCTGGTGACCGGATACGCCCTTGCGGCCAGTCCCCCGGTGAAGCGGGTGATCGACCTGATCGCGGACCTGCCGAAGTCCACCGCCTCCGCGGTCCTGATGGTCGCCTTCGTGGCGANCCTCACCGGCCTCGTGAACTGGGGGCTCGCGCTGGTGGTCGGAGCCCTGCTCGCCCGGGCGGTGGGCCGCAGCCTTGAACGAAGAGGCATCTCCTGCCACTACCCGCTGATCGCCGCGGCGGGGTACCTGGGACTGCTGGTGTGGCACGGAGGATTCAGCGGCAGCGCCCCNCTCACCATGACGACCGAGAANGCGGCGCTCGACATCCTTCCCGCGGAGCTGGTGGCCGAACACGCCGCCGGCGGGGTGCCGCTCTCCGAGACCCTGCTGTCTCCGATGAACCTGTTCGTCTCCCTCGGTCTGCTCGTGATCGCCCCNCTGGCCTGCCTCATGCTCGCCCCGACCGACCCGTCGGATGCGAAGGGACCTCGGGATCTCGGAATCGACCTGGGCATGGAGGAACGGGAACAGGAGGACCCGGGCATCGTCCAGATGATCCTCGGCGTCGGACTCGGCCTCGCACTGCTCGCGGGGTTCGTCGCGTGGCTCGTCGGAACCGGGGGAGGGATCGGCCGCCTCGGTCTCGATCAGATCAATGCGGTGATGCTCGGGCTGGGACTCATCCTGCACCTGTCCCCGATGCGATATCTGCGGGCCGTCGAGGACGCCGCCCGTGGCGCAGCCGGGATCCTCGTGCAGTTCCCGCTCTATGCCGGAGTCATGGGGATGATGGCCGCGAGCGGACTCCTCGCGATGTTCGCCGGCCTCGCCAACCAGCTCAGCTCCGCGGAGACCCTCCCGCTGTTCACCGCGACCAGTGCGGCGGTGGTGAACGTCTTCGTGCCCTCGGGCGGCGGACAGTGGGCGGTCCAGGGACCGATCGCGATGACCGCGGGCGCGGAGGCCGGAGTGCCGCTGGGCAAGATGATCATGAGCGTCGCCTACGGCGATCAGCTGACCAACATGCTGCAGCCGTTCTGGGCGCTGCCCCTGCTGGCGATCACCGGCGTGAAGGCCCGCGACATCGTGGGCTACACCGCNCTGGTGATGATCGTCGCCGCGATCTGGATCGCGATCGGACTGATGATCTTCTGATTCAGNNGACGCACCAGGCGTACTGGTCGACGTGTTCGACGTCGCCACCNAGCTCCTTCGCCGCCCGCCACGGCCAGCGGGGGTCGCGAAGGAAGCCCCGACCGATCGCGATCGCGTCGGCATCGCCGCGATCGAGCACGTCCTCGGCGAGACGGGGATCGTCGAGCTCCCCCACCGCGATCACCGGCATCGAGTCGGTGCCGCGCTTCACCGCGGCGGCGTAGGGCACCTGGAAACCNGGNGACACCGGNATGTCGGCCTTCGCGTTCCCGCCGGTCGAGACATCGACCGCATCGCACCCGCGGGACTCCAGCTCCCGGGCGAAGGCGACGGAATCCTCCGTGCTCCAGCCCCCGAGATCGTCCCGCCAGTCGGTCCCGCTGAACCGCACGATCAACGGCATCCCGTCCGGCATCGCCGCCCGCATCGCATCGAAGCATTCGAGGGGGAATCGCATGCGGTTCTCGAGGGAGCCGCCGTACTCGTCGGTGCGCTCGTTGGACAGCGGCGACAGGAAGCTCGACAACAGGTAGCCGTGGGCCGCATGCATCTCGACCAGATCGAAACCGATCCGGGCCGAACGCGCCGCGGCGTCCGCGAACGCCGAGCGCACCTCGTCGAGATCCCGGAGATCGAGGGCGTGGGCGTGCGGAGCGATGTCCTCGTAGCTGTTCTCGCTCACCCCCACCGTGGTCCATCCGCCGTCCTCGGGTCGGACGTAGCCGCGCACCGGAGCCCAGGGCCGGGCNTGCGACGCCTTCCGCCCGGCGTGGGCGAGCTGGACACCCATCGCGGCGTTCGGTGCCACCTCCTTCACGGTGGCCACCACCCCGGCCAGGGCCCGCTCGCAGTCGTCGTTCCAGAGCCCGAGGCAGCTGGGGGTGATGCGTCCGCGAGCCTCGACCGAGGTCGCCTCGGTGATCACCAGCCCCGCTCCGGAGCAGGCCAGGGATCCCAGATGCACGTGCTGCCAGGCGGTGGCGACGCCTTCGACCGCGGAATACATGCACATCGGACTGACCACGATCCGGTTCCGGAGCCGGAGATCCCGGAGCTGGAGCGGTTCGAAGAGACGGGGCGAGGCGGGGTCGGCATCGTTGTTGGAATCGGTCATGGTGGCGGAGGGTAGACCCTCGGGGCCGGGTCGGGGTGAAAACGGNTCTGTCCACCACCTCCCCCGTTATCATCCGGANCCGATCGGGCGACCGCCCGCTCCTGCACTCCTCCACGGAAGAACCGCGATGCCGATCAAGGCCACCGAAGTCAAGAAGGGCCAGTTCCTCATCTGGGAAGGCCAGCTCCATCAGGTCCTCGAGACCGAGCACGTGAAGCCCGGCAAGGGCCCGGCCTACGTCCAGGCGAAGATGAGGAACGTGAAGATGGGCGGCATCAAGATCAACCGCCTGAACTCCGACGACCGCCTCGACGAGGTGAACGTCGACCGGCGCGAGATGCAGTTCCTCTACGACTCCGGCGGTCGGGGCGAAGGCCCCTACGTCTTCATGGACAACGAGACCTACGACCAGATCGAGATCGATGCCGAGACGCTCCCCAGGGAGCAGAGTCAGTGGCTCAAGGAGAACACCGAGTGCGTGGTGAGCATGTTCGACGGCAAGCCGCTGTCGGTGCAGCTGCCGGCGTCGCTCGAGCTCACCGTCTCCGACACCGCTCCCCAGGCCAAGGGCGCCACCGCCAGCAACCAGAACAAGGAGGCGTTCGTCGAGACCGGCGCCCGCATCCGAGTCCCCCCCTTCATCGAGATCGGCCAGGTCGTGAAGGTCAACCCCGAGACCGGCGAGTACATGGGCAAGGCCTGAGCCGCCACGAGTCACATCCACCGGCGCTTCAATCGAACATTCGGCCAAGCTCGATCCAGACAGGATCGAGTGGTCTCATGTGACAGGGCTCAGGAGCAGAGGCCATGGAATCTCCGCCGATTCCCGCCAAATCATCGACATGTGCGGATCATACCGCCGCTGCTCTATGCCCACTGTGTTCGTCAGAGTAAGGTTCGTTCACCAATGAAACGCCCGGTTGTTCGCGGGTGATCATGTGACGACATCCCGTTCCCTTCAGACACGAAAGAGAGATCAAATGCCTCAAAGCAGAACCGCGATTTTCAGAATCGCTCTCGTCACCAGCATCACGAGCGCATCGATCTTGCTGGCCGGATCAGCCGCAGCCGGCACGACCTCCGACGATGACGATGATCTTCAGGCCTGGATGGACAGCATCACTGGAGCTTCGAATGCCGATCCCGCCGCGACGGCGACCACGACTGCGAGCACGAGTGCGACCACGACCACGAAGGCATCACCCGAAGTCAACCGCTCCGTCGAGATCAAGAACGACGATGGTGACAGTCATGTCCGCATCCAACTGGGCGTGGGCATCGTTCAAGACATCGATCTCGAGAACATACCCCTCGATGCGGGGACGATTCTCGGGCTGTCGAACGGAAAGGTGAGTCTCGATCCCGGCATCGACTTCCAGTTCACATACGCCCGACGATTGTCGGGTGATCTCTTCCTCAACTTCTCGACCGGTCTCGCCTACAACTCAGTCAGTGAGATCTCAGGCACTATCTTCACGCCCGATGGTTTCGGTGGAATCCTGACTGGCGATCTCGTCGGCGGATCAGGCCATCTTGGCCAGATCCCTCTGATGGCGGGACTGGAATACACATTCGATTTCAGCGAGTCGCTTTCGGCGAGTCTCCACGGATCGGTAGGCATCCAGTACAGCTATGCCGACGTTTCCGACGTGACGACCCCCGGCATCGTGGGAGCCAGCGTCGGATTGAACGGAGGATCGGTGAGCTTCAGAGGGCAGGTCGGAGCGGAGATCTCCTACTCGATCAGCAGCAACATGAGGCTCGGCGGCTATGCGAGGGTCTCGACGTCGGGATCGACCAACTTCGGTCCTGCCACCTTCGATGGAGTCGGACTCATTGGAGTCGACGATCTCAAGGCCGAGAAGATCATGGGGATCGCCCTCGGGGCATCACTCGTGATCACCTTCTGACGCGATCAATCATCGCCAGGAAAAGAGCCCCGAAGCCATGAATGGCTGCGGGGCTCTTTCAGTTGGAATCCGCAACAACCGGGATTTCGTCCTGTCAGACCACGCCCTGGTCCTGCATCGCCTTGGCCACCTTGAGGAAGCCGGCGATGTTGGCGCCATCCATGTAGTTGCCCGGACGGCCGTAGGCCTCCGCGGCCTCGAGACAGTTCCGGTGGATGTCCTTCATGATCCCGTGGAGTCGTCGATCGACCTCCTCGCGGGTCCAGAAGGTCCGGCTGGAGGCCTGGGCCATCTCCAGGGCGCTGACCGCGACGCCACCGGCGTTGGCGGCCTTCCCGGGGGCGTAGAGCACGCCCTTCTCCTGCAGGATGTCCTGGCCCTCGGGGGTGACCGGCATGTTGGCCCCCTCGCTCACGAGACGGCAACCACCCGCGACGAGGTTGGTCGCATCGGTGCCGTTCATCTCGTTCTGCGTGGCGCAGGGGAAGGCGGCATCGGAGGGCGTCGACCAGAGCGGGTTGTGATCGAGCCCGCGGTCCACGGCGGTGTACGTCGCGGAGGGGTGCTTCTCGGCGTACTCGTGGATCCGACCGCGACGGACGTTCTTGAGATCCTGGACGAAGGCGAGCTTGTCGCGATCGATCCCGTCGGGATCGTGGATGAAGCCGCCGGAATCGGAGAGGGTCACGGGAACCGCCCCGAGATCGAGCAGCTTCTCGACCGCGAACTGGGCGACATTGCCCGAACCGGAGACCAGACACCGCTTGCCTTCGAGGGACCCACCCTTGGCGGCTTCCATCTCCGCGGCGAAGTAGACGGCGCCGTAACCGGTCGCCTCGGGTCGGATGAGGCTGCCGCCCCACTCGATCGCCCTTCCGGTCAGGACGCCGGTGAAGGTGTTGGTGATCCGCTTGTACTGACCGAAGAGGAATCCGATCTCACGGCCACCGACGCCGATGTCGCCCGCGGGGACGTCGGTGTCCGGTCCGATGTGCCGGAACAGCTCGGTCATGAACGACTGGCAGAATCGCATCACCTCGAGGTCGCTGCGGCCCTTGGGGTCGAAGTTCGAGCCGCCCTTGCCGCCACCGATCGGCTGTCCGGTGAGGGCGTTCTTGAAGACCTGCTCGAAGCCGAGGAACTTCAGGACGCCGAGGTCCACCGTGGGGTGGAACCGCAGGCCGCCCTTGTAGGGACCGATCGCGGAGTTGAACTCGACTCGATACCCGCGATTCACCTGCACCCGGCCGGAATCATCCGTCCAGGGGACCCGGAACGAGATCACCCGCTCGGGTTCGACCAGCCTTTCCAGGATCCGGCCCTCCCGCCAGTCGGGGTGCTTCTCGAGCACCGGCTCCAGCGAGGGCACAACCTCCCCGACCGCCTGATGAAAGGCGGGTTCCCCGGGGGTCGATGCCTCGACCATCTGCATGAACTCGGTGACCCAGGCTGATTCGTGAGTCATGAAGCGGTTCCTCGGTGTTGTCTGGAACTGGGATCGGCGATGATATGTCGAACTCGGCCGATCCGTGGAATCGCCGATCTCCGATCCGCCCCCCCCCCGGACGAACCGCATGATCCTGATCTCCGGATTCGACCCCTTCGACGGCGCCGACATCAACCCGAGCGCAGCGGTCGTCGAGGCGCTCGAGAAGGATCCTCCCTCCGGCGTCGAGATGACGACCACGATCCTCCCGGTCGAGACCGGAGTCGCGGCACGACGGCTCCTGTCCAGGGTCGAGGCGTGCGGTGCCGACATCGTCCTGATGCTCGGCGAGGCGCGAGGGCGTTCGGTGATCTCCATCGAACAGGTCGCGGTGAATCTGCTCGACTTCTCGATTCCGGACAACGCCGGACACCGGGTCCGGGATCAGGCGATCGTCGCGGACGGTCCGGATGCGCTTTTCGCGACCCTTCCGGTCCGCCCTCTGGTCGATGCCCTGCTCGATGCCGACATCCCCGCCGAACGATCCCTCACCGCGGGCACCTACCTCTGCAACGAGATCTCCTACCGGATGCTCGAGCAGGCTCGAAGGGACGACGGCAGCCGTTCACCGATCGCGGGCTTCATCCACCTCCCCTCCCTGCCCTCGGAATCCGGATCGACCGCGTGCATGCCCCTCGAGCTCGAGATCCGCGCGGTGCGCACGATCATCGCGAGGCTGCTCGAACCTGAGTGTTCCAACCGAACCGCGTGAATCCGGGACCGACCGGCCCGATCCCGGATTATTCGACGGAAGATCACCCGACCGCACGTGACACGAAGACGGTTCCATGTTGCAATCCAGGCATGAGAACCTCCGCAGCCATCGTCGCCATCGCCAGCCTGTCCCTTGCGGCCTCCGCCGATCCTCCGATGGAGAGACCGGAACACGGCGTCACCTCCACCAGTGATCGTGACGAGCGATTCACCACCGACCGCGACGGTCGGTGGCTCGACCTGCCGCTCGAGGACGAGACCTTCACCTTCGTGGTCTACGGCGATCGAACCGGTGGACCGGACGAGGGCATCAAGGTTCTCGAGCAGGCGGTGACCGAGACCAACCTCTACGAACCGGATCTGGTCATGACCGTCGGCGACCTGATCCAGGGCTACAACACCGTCGAGCCCTGGATGGCCCAGATGAGGGAGTACCGGGCCGTGATGGACGGACTCCTCTGCCCGTGGTTCCCGGTCGCCGGCAACCACGACGTCTACTGGCGGGGCGCAAACCGGCCGCCCGAGGAGCACGAGGGGCGCTACGAGGAGCACTTCGGACCCCTCTGGTACGCCTTCGACCACAAGGACTGCCGGTTCATCGTCCTCTACACCGACGAGGCCAATCCCGAGACCGGCGAGCGGAACTTCGGCAAGGCCGAATGCCAGCGGATGAGTCCGGAGCAGCTGGCCTGGCTCGAGGCGACCCTCGAGGACTCGAAGGACATGAAGCACGTCTTCTGCTTCCTGCACCATCCCCGCTGGATCGGGGGCCGCTACGGCGACGACTGGAAGAAGGTGCACGAGGCGCTGGCCGCACCCGGCAACGTGCGAGCCGTCTTCGCGGGACACATCCACTACATGCGTCACGACGGGGTTCGAGACGGCATCGAGTACGTGACCCTCGCCACCGTGGGCGGTGGACAGTCCAACGTCGTGCCCAGCACCGGCTGGCGACACCAGTTCCACCACGTCACGGTCCGCCCCGACGGCATCGCGATGGCATCCATTCCGGTCGGAACCACTCTGGACGTGCGCGAGATCACCGCCGATCTCGCGCTCCAGAGCGCCAGGCTCGCCCGGGCCGAACACGAGACGTCGGGCCGCCTCACGGTCGTGGGCGACGGCTCGGCCGAAAGCCGGGTCGGCTGGGAGATATCGAANCCCACGGATTTCCCGATCGAGGTCGAACTGGTTCCGGCCTCCGCCGACCTGCGTTGGAGCTTCAGTCCCGGCCATCTCCATGCGACCATCCAACCGGGCGAGCGGGAACGCTTCGGCTTCATGGCATCCCGGCCTCCCCGGGAATCGGAGCCCTGGAAGGAACCCGTGCTCACCCTGTCCTGCGACATCCTCGGCGAGTCTCGTCGGTATCCCCTCGTGCCACGCTCCCTCTCCTGGCCGATCAGGTACGAGCTGGATGCACCGGTGGTCGGTCCTCGGGAACTCGCCCTCGACCTCGACGGCACGGACGACGCGGTGCTCGTCGAACCCGAGGCCAGTCATGCCGGAGGAGGCGCCCTGACCCTCGAAGCCTGGTTCGAGGCCGACGACCTGTCGGGCAGGATCGGACTGGTCACCCGGACCGAAAACAGCCAGTACGGGATCTTCCTGACCGACGGGACTCCGTATTTCAGCATCTACCTCGACGGGGCGTACCGCACCGCGCGGGCCCCGGAGGGTTCGATCGCCACCGGCCGCTGGCACCATGTCGCGGGGGTCTGGGACGGCAAGGAGGTCCGCCTGTACCTCGACGGCCGGCTGATGGACTCCACGCCGGCGATCGGCATGCCCCGGCCGAACAGGCTCCCCCTGGTCGTCGGGGGCGACGTGGACGGAAACGGTCGACCGATGTCGCATTTCGACGGGCGGATCGATGGCGTCCATCTCTCGCAGGGGGCGCGCTACGGTGGTGACTCCTTCACCCCGGCTCGACGCCCCGCCGCCGACCAGGACACCCATCTTCTCCTCAACTTCGACGAGATCCGGATGGACAGGATCTACAACGAATCCTCGATCGGGTACGCCCACCCGCGATGCGTCGGGAACCCGGACCTGGTGGTCGCAGAGGAGTGATTCATCCACATCGGCGCCGGTTGCCGCGGGCGATTCGCCGAACCCGGGGCGACCTGCAACACTGCGGGCATGATCCTGGAGGATCCACGAATCTCGATGGATGCCGACCTGGTCGTCGTCGGCAACGGGGTGATCGGTCTCTCCACGGCCCTCGCCTGTGGTCACCGGCATCCGGATCTGCGGATCATCGTGATCGGACCCTCCCGACGACCCGGCGCCGCATCGCCCGCGGCGGCCGCCATGCTGGCCGCGGCGTCGGAGGCGAGGCCCTCGACCTTCGACGACCCGGGCACGACCCGCTGGCTCGAACTCGTGTGTGAAGCGGTGCGCCGCTGGCCGGAGTGGCTCGAGGAGCTCGCCGAGCGATCGCGGATCCCGTCATCCCGGGTCCCGGGCATCGCGCGTGGCATCGCGGTGGTCGGTGACGAGCACGATCCCGGATTCGATGCGATCGAACGGGCGTCGACCCGATTCGGTTCCCCGATCCGGGAGATGGATGCCGGCGAGATCGGCCTCCTGAAGCACGGCCTCCCTCGACGATGCCTGATGATCGAGGACGAGGGAGGCATCGACCCGCTGCAGCTGCTTCGGTTTCTCGAACAGGCGCTCGATGCGGTCGACGTCGGAAGATCCGATGCTCGAGTCGACCGGGTCGAACCCGGTCGGGTCCTTCTCGAATCGGGAGGCGAGGTGCGAAGCGATCGGATCCTCCTTGCCGCCGGCTCCGACTGTCGCCGGCTGCTGGACTCCGGATCCACCGCGCACGAAAGCATCCCGAGGATCGGATACGGCCACGGTGTGGGGCTTCGGGGCCGATCGCCGTCGGGAATCCGGGTTCCGGGCCACGCCATCCGAACCCCGAATCGAGACGACGGATCCAACCTCTACCTGGTGCCGCACGGAGACGATTGCTTCTACATGGGGGCGACGACCGCCCTCGAGGATCGACCGCGACTCGCTCCCCTGCCCCGCGAGATCGCCGCGATTCGAGAGGCCGCCACGCGCTTCCTCGCGTCCGAGCTACTGGACGGCACCCTGAATGCGGTGATCGGCAGCCGGCCGGTGAGCGAGGACGGCCTTCCGGTGCTCGGGCAGCTTGGAGACGGACTCTGGATCGCCACCGGAACCGACCGGGACGGTCTCAGCGCCGCTCCCGAGCTGTCCCGATGCCTCGCGGACGGGTTGTCGGAGCGGACCGACTCGATCCCCTCGTGCTTCAAGCCGTCGCGCAAACGATCGGGCTTCACGAGCGCCGGTCTCGCCCGGGAACGATTGGAAGTGTGCTAACGTCTGGACGCCCGATCCGGCACAACCACTTCTGGAGAATCTCGAAGATGAAGATGTTCCGACTGCTTGCAACCCTCGCCTTCATCGGCATCGGCACCACCGCGGCCGCCGGCACCACGGACGCACTGGGACTTCTCATCCTCCAGAACGAAGGTGGATCCGGCGAGACCTCGAAGCCTTCCAGCAAGGCGGACGAGGCCTCCGACCTGTACCTCAAGGGCGACATCGGCATCAACATGCTCGAGGACGCCTCGCTTCGAGACACCGGACTCATCGAGAACCCGCGGATCAGATTCCAGGCCGGCATCGACTCGAACCTCGGCCTCGGCATCAACATGATCGAGACCAGGAAGCCGACGCATGTCGAGCGACTGGCGATGGAGTTCACGGTCGGCTTCCTCTGGAACGACATCGACACCGTGTCCTCGAGCACCGAGAACGTGACTCCCATCAATCCGGTCTTCGTGCCGGGCTGGTACTCGATCACCGGTGGCGAAGGCACGATGATGCAGATTCCGATCAACGTCGACTTCGTGTGGACCGTCTACGAGACCGAGCGGGTGAGCGTGGCGTTGAATGTCGGCCTCGGCGTCCAGTGGACCGACCTCGATCTGAAGAACGTCGCCATCACCCGCTACGCGGGTGCGGGCGGAGCGGTGCTTGAAACGACCCTGTTCAGCGCCAGCGGCAGTTCGATCGGGTTCCACTACCAGGGCGGCTTCGACGTGCTCTTCGAGATCACCAGCGGCATCGAACTCGGCGGTTACTTCCGGTACGCGGGAACGCCGAACGCCTCTCTGGGCACGGTCACCGGTCCGGCGATCCCGTTCGGCGAGCTCAAGATCAGCGAATTGAACAACTTCGCGGTCGGCGCCCGCCTCACCTTCGCCTTCTGACCCCGCATGGGGAGATTCATGGCCTCCACCACTCCGAACCATCGCCTGTGGCTGTTTCGTCACGGCGCGACGGAGTGGTCGAGGAACGGACGCCACACCGGCGTGACGGATCTGCCGCTGCTTCCCGAGGGCGAGGAGACGGCTCGCCGGCTTGCAGCAGTCGCGCGGGGTCACGACTTCTCACTGGTGCTCTCGAGCCCTCTCTCCCGGGCCCGTCGAACCGCCGAACTCCTCGGGTTCCACGACGTGGAGACCGACGACGATCTGCATGAGTGGAACTACGGGGATTACGAAGGCATCACCACCGCGCAGATCCGGGAGAGCATTCCGGAATGGACGATCTGGGACGGCGTCTGCCCCGACGGCGAGACCGGCGCTCAGGTGACCGCCCGGTGCGAGCGGGTCATCGAACGGGCCCTCGCCGCGAACGGCGACGTCGCCCTGATCGCCCACGGCCATCTGCTTCGCGTGCTGGCCGCCACCTGGCTCGGACTCGCAGCCGATGCCGGACGCTTCTTCAAGCTCGACACCGGCACCTGGTGCGTGCTCGGTTTCGAACACGAGTACCGGACGATCGAGCGCTGGAACGCTCCCGGTCCCGACGGAACAACCCCGTGAACCGCACCATCGAGGTTCGGGGCCACGGTCGCGGCATGCACGAGATCACCGCATCCGTCGCGGAGGTCGTTCGGGACGCCGAACTGGAGGAGGCGTTGTGCACCGTCTTCGTGCAGCACACCTCCGCCGGCGTCTGCATCCAGGAGAACGCGGATCCCTCGGCTCGTCGCGACATGGAGAGGTGGTTCGATCGCATCGCCCCGGAACACGAGCCCTGGTACACGCACGTCGACGAGGGTCCCGACGACATGCCCAGCCATCTCAAGGCGATACTCACCGGCACCGCGGTGTCGGTTCCGGTCGTCGAAGGTCGGCTCGCCCTGGGGACCTGGCAGGGCGTGTATCTCTGCGAGTTCCGCGATCGACCTTCCNCCCGACGCGTGGTCGTGCTGGTGCGCTGAGCCTCGTCGCTCGAAGACGGAGGGCGATCGACGACGAGACCGCATGGGGTCTCGTACCATTGCCGACGCCGAAACACGTCTTCCCTGACGACATCCGTCACCTCTGCAAGGTCCGCGACATGGCCACCAAGTCACGAATTCATCTCGACGCTCCGATCATGACCGTCGTCCTGAACGACCCGGATCGACGAAACGCCCTGTCGACCGTGCTGTTCGACGATCTCGAGCGATGCCTNGACGATGCGGAGAAGGCGATCGGCGAGGGAACCGGCCACGTGCTGAGAATCCGTGGGGAGGGATCCGCCTTCTGCGCCGGATTCGATCTCGATGCGATGGCGACCGAAGCCGCGCTGCCGTCTTTCCTCGATCGACTCGGCGGAGTGTGTCGACGTCTTCGTCGGATGGCGGCGGTGGTCGTGGCCGAAGTGCATGGCCCCGCGGTCGCGGGCGGCTGCGCCCTGGTCTCGGCCTGCGACCTGGTCCTGGCCGGTCCCGATGCGAAGTTCGGCTNCCCGGTCCATCGNCTGGGCATCTCGCCCGCCGTGAGCATGCCGACCCTGATGCCCGCGGTCGAGAGCGGCGGCGCCCGGGAGATGATGCTCGGAGGACGACTTCTTGACGCCGCGACCGCTCGGCGACTGGGTCTGGTCCACCATCTCTTCGATGACCGCGAATCCCTCTCCGCGGGAACCGACGCGCTGGTCGCCCGGCTCGGTGCGATGGACCCGGTCACCCTCGCGGCCACCAAGTCCTTCCTCAACGACCTCGACGACACCTCGAGGGACGATCTCTTCCGGAAGACCCTCGAGGCGAGCGTTCGCTGCGGCGAAAGCGAGGAGGCATCCCGCATGATCGCGGCGGTGCACGAACGGATCTGAGCGATCCTCGCGAACCCCCCTCGGAAGATCAATGTCGAAGTCGTCCCGATCCTCCAACCCCGTCCTCAAGCCGTGGAGATCCCTCCAGCGGTGGTTGAAGCGGATCGATCGACAGTCGGCCACCCGCCGGGGCGGACCGTGGAAACGCGCCACCGAGCATGCCCTGGTGTTCTCCCTGCCGATTGCGGTGGTGATCGCGATCCTGGTGGATGAGATCGGCGTCACGGTCGAGGCCACTCCGGTGGCCCGCGTCCGTCTGGGTCGTGAGAGGGCGGACGGCCCTCTCACCGGAGACGCGGTCCCGCTGGAGGCGGACCATGCCCCGTGGCACTTCCCGGTGCCGGTCTGTGAAGTCCTCGTGGAGACCCGGACCATCCGGTACGGATGGCCTTTCGCCGGCCGCATGGTCAGGACCGAACCGATCGCCATGGCGAGCCTGCTGGTCGCCCCCGACGAACGGGTCGACCTTTCAGATCCCACGGAGGTCGAGCGGGTCGAACGGCTGGCCCTCGTCGATCTCACCGGTGGATGGGANGCGGTCGCCGACGCCCTCGATGCCGATCCGGCCCGCAACCCCGTCGCCACCGGTTTCCGGGAGGGCCGGAGCGTGGAGATCCGAATGTGGCCCTCGACCATCGCGCTCGTCGGGGTGCTGTGGATCCTGATCTTCATCGTCTCCGCCTGCCTGATCCGCGTCGTCCAGTTCGGAAGCTGGTCGAACACCCGGATTCGCCGGAATCGAATCGTGAAGCGACTTCGCAACGGCGAATGTCCCGACTGCCGCTACGACCTCCGGGCCGAACGATTCCCCAGGCGTTGCCCCGAGTGCGGACGACGAATCTGGGCGTGAGAGGCCGTATCGCGGACCACGCTTTCCTCCTAGGATTCCCGTTCCGGAATCCGATCACCCTTCGAACCCCCGTACGAAAAAAGCCATGCCTGACATCGCCCTCGACACCGATCTCGTGACCCTCGTGACCGACGGTCCCGTCGCGACCCTGACGCTCAACCGTCCCGACGCCCGCAACGCGCTCTCGCTCGAGATGATCGCGGCGATGGAGGTCGCGATCGAGAAGGTCGAGGCGGGCATAGGCGCCGACAACGATCCGATCCGGGTCATGATCCTCGCCGGCGCCGGCAAGTCGTTCTGCGCCGGCATGGACCTCAAGGCGGTACAGGACGATCCGATCCTCATGGGTGACATGCTCCGAAGACTGGCCGCGATCAGTCGTCGCATCCGTCGCCTCGAGGTGCCGACCATCTCCCGCGTCCAGGGCGCCGCGATCGGTGGCGGCTGCGGACTCATGGTGGTCTGCGACTTCTCCTTCTCGCACGCCGAGGCGAAGCTCGGCTATCCCGAGGTGGATCTCGGCATCTGCCCTGCAGTGGTCGCGCCGTTCCTTGTGAAGCGGATCGGTGCCGGACCGGCGCGGGCGATGCTTCTGGCCGGCGGGACCATGGGGGGCGAGGAGGGATTCACCAGAGGCCTGGCCACCCACCTCGTACCGGTGGACGAACTCGAGTCGGCGACCAACGAATTCGCCGAGCGTCTCGCCAGGGGCGGACCGGATGCGATCGCCGCCACGAAGCGCTGGCTGAACGAGCTCGACGGCTCCTACGACGACGAGCAGCTATCCAAGGGCGCCGAGATCTCAGCCGAACTGATCCAGACCGAGGACGCCCAGGAGCGGCTTCGCACCCTCTTCAAGCGATGAGTCGCGACCGGGCCCTCGACCCCATGCAGGCGTGAGAAAGCGGTAATCCCGGAAGGCCCGGGAAGTTTTTCCGGCAATTGCAGTCGCCCTCTCGTCAGAGCGGGAAATCCCTGCCCTGGCTCTGTATTATCGCGACCGAGGCGATGCGTGATCCATGGCTGGATCACCCGCCGGAAGTCGAAGAGACGCCCCCTTCCTTGCCTGGCTTTCTCGTGCCCCACCTGCGGGCCCGACCGTGGAATCGATCTCGCCATGACCGCTGCTCACTCCCATCAGCTGCCCGTCGACCGGACCGAGGACGGCATCGTCACGCTTCAGCTGACCCCCAACCCCGAGAAGCCCCGAGGCGGCGTCGTGGTGCTGGACGAGTGGCTGCTGGATGCGATCGACGAAGGACTCGATCGGATCGATGGCGGCGAGCCGCCGACCGGTTTCATCCTCGCCTCCGCCAGCGAGAGGGTGTTCGTGGCCGGTGCCGATCTGGCCGAGATCGACTCGCTCGATGATGAAGCGCTGCTCCGCTACCTGGCGAAGGGTGCAGGGGTCTACCAGCGGATCGCCTCTCTCGGCTGTCCGACCGTGGCGGCGGTCAACGGAGCCTGCCTGGGTGGCGGCCTCGAGATCGCGATGCACTGCGACGTCCTGATCGCCGCGGTGGTCCCTCCCGACGACAAGCCCTGGCGCATCGGACTCCCCGAAGCCGGACTCGGCCTCTGCCCCGGATGGGGTGGAACCCAGATGCTCCCGGCACGGATGGATCCCGCTCAGGCGATCACCGCGACCTGCTCCGGTGGAACCTTCAAGGCCACCGAGATCCCCGACGGCCTCGTGGAGCTGATGGTCCCCCGCCGCGACCTTGGTGACGCCGCCTCCGAATGGATTCGCGAGCACTCCGAAGCACATGCCGATCGCATCTCCCGGGGCACGCCGGCATCGATCGAATCCGACAATGCCGTCCAGATCCGCGAAGGACTCGAATCCATCAGGGATTCCCTGCCGGATACGGAAGCTGCTCGAGCCGTCGTGGAATGCGTGGAGACCGGACTCGACGGCGACTGGTCGCAGGCCATCGAGGCCGAGCGACGCCTTCTGACGGGACTCCGGCACACGCCCGCGGCTCGAGAGAAGCTCGAGTCCTTTCTCGCACGAGCCTGACTCACCGACCCGTCCACCCCACCCCGAACCGACCCCACGACTGGAGCTCAGACGACATGGCAGAGACCGATCTCGCCAAGGACCTCAAGAACGTTTCCGAGAAGGATCGGAAGCAGATCGAGCAGGCCCAGGAGATGATGGGTCCGGATCCCGAGAAGATGGGGTTCATGAAGAACCTCTTCTGGGGGAACTTCCGAGAGGACCTCGTCTTCCCGTACCCGACCGTGCCCGCCGAAGAGACGGCGAAGTGCGACCAGCTGCTCGCCGAACTCGATCACTATCTCGAGAACGAGCACCCCGCCATCCAGATCGACCGGGATCAGGAGATCCCCGAATCGGTCATCCAGAAGCTCTTCGATATCGGCGTCCTCGGCATGACCATCACCGAGGAGTACGGAGGCCTCGGGCTCGGCATCACCAGTTACAACCGGGTGCTGGAACGAATCGGACGCACCTGCGGTTCCACCGCGGTCGTGGTCTCCGCGCACCAGTCGATCGGCTGCAAGGCGGTCATGCTCTTCGGTTCGGATGAACAGAAGAAGCGATTCCTGCCCCGGATGGCGAAGGACACTCTCAGCGCCTTCTGTCTGTCCGAGCCGAACGTCGGATGCGACGCGGGCGGGCAGGAGACCAGGTGCGAGCTGAGCGAGGACGGCGAGCACTACATCATCAACGGCGAGAAGAAGTGGGCCACCTCGGGGGCGCTTTCCGGGCTCTTCACGGTGATGGCCAAGCAGAAGATCAAGGACCCGAAGACCGGGGCCGAGAAGGACAAGGTGACGGCTCTCATCTGCACCCCCGACATGGAGGGTGTCGAGATCTACAGCCGGAACCGGTCGAAGTGCGGCATCCGCGGGACCTGGCAGGCTCGAATCCGCCTGAAGGACGTGAAGGTCCCGAAGGCGAACCTCCTCCACAAGGAGGGTCGCGGCCTCAACGTCGCCCTGACCTGCCTGAACTACGGTCGATGCACCCTGTCCGCCGGCATGGTGGGAGCGGCAGGTTTCGCCCTCGAACAGGCCGGGAAGTGGGCGAAGAACCGGTTCCAGTTCGACCGTGCGATCGGTGAATTCGAACTGGTCCAGGAGAAGCTGGCCAACATGGCGGCGAACGTCTACGCAATGGACGCCATGCTCTACATGACCACCGGATTCCTCGATCGCCACGACGAGGACATCATGCTCGAGACCGCGGCGTGCAAGGTCTTCTGTTCCGAGTGGGGATACCGCACCGTCGACGACTGCATGCAGATCATGGGCGGCGAGTCGTACATGACCGAGAACCGGGTCGAGCGGATGTGGCGGGACAGCCGGATCAACACCATCGTCGAGGGTGCGAACGACGTCATGCACTCGTTCATCTTCGCCTACGGNTCGAAGCANCTCGGNGANTGGATGCTCTCGGTNAAGAACAACCCGACCCGGAACATCGGAGCNGGAATCAAGATCGCCTCGCAGCTCTATCTGGGACTTCGGCCCGCGGCACCCCGCATGTCCGAGGTCGATCCTCGGCTCAAGCCTCGCGTCGAGGAACTGATGCTTCGGATCCGCGAGTTCAGTCACCAGGTCAAGATGATGTTCAAGGAGCACGAGGAATCGCTGATCACGAACCAGCTCGTGCAACGACGAATCTCCCTTGCTTCGCTCTGGCTGCATGCGATGACCTGCAGCCTCTCGAAGCTCGAGTTGAACGTGAAGAACGGTCTCGACGGGGCCGCCCTCGACCACGAGCTCGCGGTCGTGGAGCACCTCTGCTCCATGGGCAACGCGAAATTCAACCTGGAGATGCAGGAGCTCCGCGGCAACCACGACGATTCGACCCGCAAGGCCGGCGAATCCGTCCTCGCATGGGTGGACACCCTTCCCAACAGCAGGTACGCCCTTCCGGAGACGAGTCCGAACGCCGACGCTCGTGGCCGGGACGGAAACGGGTTCCACGCGAATCAGGATCAGATCAGGCAGTTCGGTGAAGGCACCAAGTTCAACGGCAGCCTCGTCTGAAGACGACCACACCATCCTTTCTCCTCAGGAAACCCAAGGTCTCATGAAGATCCTCCAGCAGATGTCGGTCATGGGTCACGAACGAGTGGCCTTCCACCAGGATCCCGAAAGCGGACTGCGTGCCATCATCGCGGTCCACGACACCACCCTCGGAAACGCCCTGGGTGGTACCCGTCGATGGTGCTACGCAAGCGAGTCCGACGCTCTCATGGACGTGCTCCGGCTCTCCGAGGGCATGACCTACAAGTCGGCCGCCGCCGGACTCGCGATGGGTGGAGCCAAGAGCGTCATCCTCCTGGACACGCCCGGACAGGAGCCGACCGAGGCCCAGGCCCGCGCCATGGGTCGCTTCGTCGACACCCTCGGCGGCGCCTACATCGCGGCGGAGGATGTCGGCGTCAGCCCCCAGTTCTGCGCCTGGATGCGGGATGAGACCGACCATGTGATGGGTGACGCCGACCATGGCGGCGACCCCTCCCCCTACACGTCGCTGGGCTGCTTCAACGCCATGAAGTCCTGCCTTGCCCACGCCGGCCGGCCCGTCGACTTCGCGGGGGTCACGGTGGCGATCCAGGGCCTGGGAGCCACCGGATTCAAGCTCGCAAGGCTCGTTCGGGAAGCTGGCGGCGACGTGGTCGCGACCGATGTGAACCCTCACGCCATCAAGAGGGCCATCGATGAGCTCGGGGTCCGGGTGCTTGCCGACGACGAGGATCTCTTCAGCCTCGATGGCGTCGACATCATCGCCCCGTGCGCCCTCGGTGCCGTGCTCGGCGAGGATCACATCGACCACATCAAGGCTCCGATGATCTGCGGAACCGCGAACAACATCCTCGTGGATCCGGATTCGGACGGCCAGCGACTCAAGGACAAGGGCGTGATCTACGCTCCCGACTTCATCTCGAACGCCGGAGGAGTGATCCGCCTCGCCGGCCTCTATCTCGGCATGACCGAGTCCGAGGTCGATGCCAAGGTCGCCGAGATCGAGGCCACCACCCTCGAGGTGCTCCGAGCCACGAACCAGCACGCGAGCGCCTACGACGCCGCGGTGGCCTTCGCCAAGAGCCGGATCGAGGCGGGTCGCACCCCGCAGACCGCCTGATTCTGCAGCACCATGCATCATCGAACGCCCGGTCTCCCCGAGAGACCGGGCGTTCTTCTTCAGGAGCGTGGATCCTGCGAGACCGCCGTGCGGGTGTCTCCCTGTCGTGGAATCCGCCGAGACTTGGAATCGATTCCCGACGCAAGTGCGGCCAGCACGACCAGGGAACGGATCGATCGATTCTCGAGGATGTCGTCATGGAGAAGACGAATCGCGGTGTGACGATCACCGAATCCGTTCCTTCGCCACAGATGCCGAGCGGCCTTGCGCATCGATGAGCCCTCTTCGGCACGCATCAGCTCCGCAAGATCCTCCACACCCCGTCGCCTGAACCATGGCTGCAGATCGCGGTTGACCATGGATCGGCACAGCCATGCCGCGGCGCCTTCCGCGGAGATCCCGCCCTCATGAAGTCGGTAGGCGCCGCCGCTGCATTCGATGCGGATTCCTGCCGCCTGATGCAGGAGTCTCACGAAGAGGTCGTGGTCCTGGTTGTTGTGATACTCAGGATCGAAGGGATGCCCCGAATCCCGTATCGAGGGGAAGATCCTCGTCCTGACCACCGTGAAGCTGGGAAGCATCCGTCCGGTGCGGGCGAGATACCGGTCGAGATCGATGGACGCCTTCGACGCGGCGACTTCATCCAGGTCGCCGGGATCCGGAAGCGGATCACCCTGCCTCCAGAGATCGAATCCCGTGCACACCAGATCGGCATCCGGCTCCTGCCTCATGGTCCGATCCACCATCTCGAGAAAACGTGGATACNGAATGTCGTCGGCATCGAGAAACCNGATCGCGTCGGGACGATGCTTGTCGATGAGACGAGCGGCACCCTCGTTGCGGGGGGTCGCCGGACCACCGCTGTTCGTCGGCAGGACCATCACTTCGGGCTTCGAGGGGTGGTCGTGAACCCGCCTTTCGATCTCGGGACTCGGGCCGTCGAGCACCACCACCACCGAGAGCGGCGACAGGGTCTGGGCCTCGACCGCCTCCAGAGTCGGACCGATCACATCGAGATAGCTCGGATGGACCGGAATCACGACACCGATGGATGATTAAGAACGGTTCGACATGTCCAGATCTTCGGCTGCTTCGGTTCGATGATGCCACGGATTGGGCATTCATCCCCTCTGACGAGAGGAATCGACTCCGTTCATGGTCGAGCCGATCAGCGGACGATCGCCTTCCGGATGACCGCAGGCCGGTCGGTGGTGATCGAATCGACCCCGATCTCCCGGAGGACGAGGGCGAGTTGGGGATCGTTGACGGTCCAGACGTGGAGTTCGAGCCCGGCGGACCTCACGCGTTCCACGAAGGTCCGATCCACGACTGCTGGATCGGCCTCGACATCGACTCCATCGGCTCCGATCGACTTCGCGATCTCGATCACCTCGTCGACCGTCGGCGACCATGTTCCGTTCCTCCTCGAGAACGAGGTCAGCCACATCGCCTTCCACTTCGGCGATGCGCGCTTCATGGTCGCGACGACCTCACGGTCGAAGGCGATCACGGCGACCCGGTCCCGATCCAGACCCGACCTTTCCAGTTCACGGATCAGAACCGGCACGATTCGATCGGAATCCTTGACCTCCACCAGGATCCCCCGGTCCTCCGGAACGATCGCCAGCACCTCGGCGAGCGTCGGAACCCCCTCGTTCCGGAATTCCCCTCCCTTCCAGGGCCCCCAGTCCCCCGCCCCCAGCGAACGGATCCCGCCCAGTGGGACGTCGGCGGTCTCCCGCGGATCACCGGTGGTGCGTGACAGGGTCCGGTCATGCATCGCGATGATGTGGCCGTCGGAGGTCATTCGGAAATCCCCCTCGATCCGGTCGGCTCCCTGCTCGAATCCCAGTCTGAACGCCGCCAACGTGTTCTCGGGAGCGTCCTGCGAGGCTCCACGATGAGCCACGATCATGCATTCGGCCCCGGGAGCGGCACGACATCCGACCATGGCCAGAAGGCAGAGAATCGGGATCATGAGGATCAGGATCTCTTTCACGATGTCCTCGTCCATGAAGCCTGTCATGTGGACTCCCGCATTCGAAGCGGAACCTCGAACCACGAGAGTCTGACACATGCGTGACGCCATCGCCATCATCGACACGCACCGCTCATCGGAATCCGTTCTCACGGGTCGGTGACCTGCTAGGCTCGAGTCATGGCCGACTTCGACTACGCACTCCCCTACACCTCGTCCAGAGAGCCGGTGGTCGCTCGCAACGTGGTCGCCACCAGCAATCCTCTGGCGGCCTCGGCCGGACTCGAGATCCTCCGACGGGGCGGCAACGCCGTNGATGCGGCGATCGCCACCGCGGCCTGCATGACGGTGGTGGAACCCACGACCAACGGGCTGGGCGGTGACGCCTTCGCACTGATCTGGGACGGCGATGAATCCACCACGCCCTCCGATCGGTGGAGGGTCCACGGATACAACGGTTCCGGCCGAAGCCCCGCGGGTCTGGATCCCGCCGACTTCAGCGGTGAATCACGGATGCCCCGCATGGGATGGCGACCGGTCACGGTTCCAGGCGGCGTGGCGCTCTGGGTCGATCTCTCGAAACGACACGGCCGACTCCCCTTCGCCNACCTGATGGAGGCGGCGATCCACTTCGCCGACGAGGGCCATCTCGTGGCGCCCCAGACCGCCCGACTCTGGCAGCGGGCGGCAGGAAGCTATGCGGAACGGGAGGATTGGAGGGANACCTTCCTCTTCGATGGAAGACCTCCGGCGGTCGGGCAGCTCGTACGACTCCCGGGGCATGCCCGGACCCTTCGAGCCATCGCGGCGAGCGAGGGCCGGGCGTTCTACGAAGGGGAGATCGCCGATGCGATCGAGCGCTCCGCGATCGCCGAGGGCGGCGCCATGCGGGCCGACGATCTTCGAAGACACGAGACGCTGGTCGTGGATCCGATCTCGGTCGACTACCGCGGCACCACCCTGCACGAGATCCCCCCGAACGGGCAGGGACTCGCGGCCCTGGTCGGTCTCGGAGTGCTGCGACACTTCGACCTTCCGTCGATGGAACCGGACGATCCCCGCTGCCTGCATCTCCAGATCGAAGCAGTGAAGCTCGGCTTCGCCGATGCTCATCGGCACGTCGCGGATCCCCGCTTCGTGGACCGCAGTCCCGAAGAGCTTCTCGATCCTCGACGGCTGGAGCAGCTCGCCGAACGGGTGAACCCCGAAGCCGCCGGGGAATTCGACGCCGGGATCCCCAAGCCGGGCGGGACGATCCTGCTCTGCACCGCGGATGACGATGGACGCTGCGTCTCCTTCATCCAGAGCAACTACACCGGATTCGGAAGTGGCGTGGTCATTCCAGACTGGGGGATCGCCATGCAGAATCGCGGGGCCTGCTTCCATCTCGCCGATGGTCACCCGAACCGGCTGGGTCCCGACAAGCGCCCCTATCACACGATCATTCCGGCCCTCGCCACTCCCACCGGCGCAGACCTTCACGACCCGGCGAGCCAGGCTTCACCCGGAGGACTGATGGCCTTCGGGGTCATGGGCGGTTTCATGCAGCCCCAGGGTCACATCCAGATCCTGTCCCGGATCCGGGATCATCGTCAGAATCCGCAGGCGGCGCTCGACGCCCCCCGATTCCAGTGGTCGGCCCGCCGATCGATCGGCCTCGAACCCGGATGGGATGATTCGGTGTACCGCGACCTCGAGTCCATGGGACATCGAGTCAGGAAGTCGGACTCCCGGAGCGTGCGATTCGGACGTGGACAGTCCATCCACGCCATCGAGAACGGATGGGTGGCNGGCAGCGATCTCCGGGCCGACGGACAGGCCGTGGGCTGGTGACGGATCGACTGCCCGCGGCGGCGTGGGACGAGATCGTCAAAGTCGCCGGCGACACGCGAGACCGCCGATCTCGTCGATGCCGGCCCGGGCGATCGATGTGTTGGTCGAGGAGCAGAGAATGGTGATGGCAAGGGACTTCGCCATGGGAAACGACCTGTTTCACGACCCATGCGTCGCATCGACACCGGTGTCGAGCGCACCCGGAAACGGGACGGATTGACGGAAGCCTGATCGTGGCGCCGGGTGGAACTGTTCTGGTGAACCTGTCTTGGGACCTGATCCGGGCGGGACCCGGAACGGACGGACCGGTCGAGGGAAGCGACCTGCGACCAGACTTCGGAGGGACCATGCGTCTTCAAACGCCTCACCCTCGAGAATGGGGCGGACCGGGGCGTCTCCCCCACCCCGCCACGCATTCACGACGAAAAGGCCCTGGGAGGTCGTTGGACAATCGTTGGCCGGGGATGCGGGGCAGAGGCCTGAAAACGCCTCACATGCCCTTCACAGGGAGTTTTGAAGGCTCGGAAGCAGGGTTGAGATCAGACCGCGGTGCTACAATCGGGACACGACACGGGTCGTTTCCCGCCAGTCGTCGAGGCCGGATCCGATGCCCGTCGCCTCCGCCGATCCTCAGGAGGAGCAAGACCCCTCCCGAGGCGCGGAAGGACGGTGTCGCCGGGATGACCCGGAGCATCGGTCTCGTTTCATCAGATGTCCCCAACCGGCCCAGGCCCCGACGAGGGCAGCCCCAGCGTGGCCACGGATCCCTTCGATGCCCATCACCACCGCACTCAGCACCGAGATCAAGCGTGTCTCGATCCTCGACGAGCACGGCCAGTTCGATGAGAAGCTCGGCAAGGACCTCATCCCCGACGACGACCTGATCCGTCTCTACGGAGACATGGTCCTCTGTCGCAAGCTGGACGAGGTCGCCTTCAAGCTTCAGCGTTCCGGCCGCATGGGAACCTACCCCCAGAACATGGGGCAGGAGGCCAACTCCCTCGGTGCGGCCTACGTCCTCAACCAGGACGACTGGCTCGTCACCTGCTANCGGGAGAACTGCGGTCTCTTCCATCGCGGTCTTCCGCCTGAAAACATCCTTCTCCACTGGATGGGCGACGAACGAGGCAACAACATCGACCCCGGGATCTGCGTGACTCCGATCGCGGTCCCGATCGGTACTCAGATGCTTCATGCCACCGGGCTCGCCTGGGCGTCGAAGTATCGGGGCGAGAAGCGGATCGCCTGCACGTTCTTCGGAGACGGGGCCACCAGCGAGGGCGACTTCCACGAGGCGATGAACTTCGCGGCCAACCTCGACATCCCGGTGATCTTCTTCTGCCAGAACAACTACTGGGCGATCTCGGTTCCGGGCCGGATCCAGTGTTCCGCACCCACCGTCGCCCAGCGTGCGATCGCCTACGGCATGGACACCATCCAGTGCGACGGGAACGATCTCTTCGCCGTCGTCCACTGCATGAGGGAGTCGGTCAGAATGGCGCGCGAGACCGGTCGTCCGTGCTTCATCGAGGGTGTGACCTATCGCCTCGGCGATCACACCACCGCCGATGACGCCCGTCGCTACCGCGACGAGGAGGAGGTGGAACTCTGGCGACAGCGTGATCCGATCACCAGAATCCGCGACTACATGAAGTCACGAGGTCTCTGGGACGACTCCAAGGAGGCCGCGCTCGCNGAGAAGGTCGAAGAGGAGACCTCGGCGATCGTCAAGCGTGCCGAGGGCATCGAGGCTCCGGACACCTCCGACTTCTTCACGTCGATGTTCGCCGAGGTCCCCGAGGACCTCGCCCTTCAGATGCAGACCCGCCGTACCAGTTCGATCGGCGAGGATCCGAGTCAGATCGAAAGTCCCGAGACTGCCAACGGCTGACCCCGGCACCTCTTCACCCGAAGCACCNAGAGCGACCAGAACCATGGCCAATCTCACCCTCGTCCAGGCGATCAACCTCGCACTCGTCCAGGAGATGGAAAAGGACGACCGCGTCCTGCTTCTCGGCGAGGACGTCGGACTCAATGGCGGCGTCTTCCGCGTCACGGAAGGCCTGCAGAAGCGATTCGGCGAGAAGCGGGTTGTCGACACCCCCCTCGCGGAGAGCGGAATCATCGGCACCTCCATCGGCCTCGCCATGGCCGGGCTGCGACCGATTCCCGAAATCCAGTTCGAAGGCTTTCTCGGGCCTGCATACGACCAGATCTGCTCCCATGCGGCTCGAATGAGGACGCGGACCCGCGGAGGCCTCACGGTCCCCCTCACCATCAGGGTTCCCGTCGGCGGCGGCATTCACGCCCCCGAACTCCACAGCGATTCACCGGAAGCGATCTACATCCATCAGCCGGGCCTCAAGGTCGTGATGCCGAGTTCTCCCTACGACGCCAAGGGACTGCTGGTCGCCTGCATCCGCGATCCCGATCCCTGCATCTTCTTCGAACCGAAGCGGATCTACCGGGCGTTCCGTGAGGAGGTCCCCGAGGACGAGTACGTCCTCCCATTGGGCAAGGCCCGGACCGTCTGCGAGGGCGAGGAGATGACGATCGTCAGCTGGGGAGCGAGCGTCGTGCAGTGCATGCAGGCGATCGAGAAGAGCGGACGGAGCATCGAGCTCATCGACCTTCGAACCCTCTACCCCTTCGACATGGACGCCGTCGAGGCGAGCGTTCGAAAGACCGGTCGTTGTGTGATCGTGCACGAGGCTCCCAAGACCGGTGGATTCGGCGGCGAGATCGCCGCCCGCATCATGGAACGCTGCTTCCTTCATCTCGAGGCCCCCGTGCAGAGGGTCGCCGGCTTCGACACGATCATGCCGTACTACAAGCTCGAGTTGGAATACCTCCCCGACGCCGAACGGATCGGCAAGGCGATCGACGAGACCGCCGCCTACTGATCCCCCGACGGATCACGCTTTCCCGACGACCGCATCCCGACGACCGGACGAACCATGGCCGCCATCAAGCAACCCGCCGATCAGTCGCACTTCATCCTTCCCGATCTCGGGGAGGGTGTTCACGAAGCCGAGATCATCAGCTGGAAGGTGAAACCCGGCGAGACGGTCAAGGAACACCAGACGATCGCCGAGATGGAGACCGACAAGGCCCTTGTCGAGGTGCCCAGCCCATGGCCGGGAGTGATCGACGAGCTTCGCGGAAACGAGGGCGAGATCGTCAACGTGGGATCGATCCTGGTGACCTACCGGGTCGAAGGTGCCTCCACACCCGCCGCCGATCCCGCCCCCGAGGCGGAGACGGCTCCGGCGGCCACGGAGGCGTCGAAGGACTCCGACGAGGACCAGGGCACGGTCGTCGGCACGATGAGCGGCGCCCTGGAGGTCTCCAGCCGCTTTTCCAGGACTCCGGAGCACGAGGCGGGATCCAACGGCACCTCGGACCGCGGCAAGGCCCTCGCGACCCCTGCGGTCCGACGAATCGCCCGTGAGCTCGGAGTCGACATCGATCGGGTCCGGGGCAGTGGACGCGGAGGACGGGTCACCGCCAGCGACGTCCATTCGCATGCTGCCATGGACGGGGCCGCGGCTCCCGCGGCCCGCCACAACGCCGAGGAGACCGATCGTGCGGTGGCGACCGCCGCGACGATCACCACGCCGCCTCAGGATCTGCCTCAGGTCTCGGCCGACGGCATCCGCGAACGGATCCCCTTCCGAGGCGTCCGTCGCAAGATCGCGCAGGCCCTCGATCTGTCGGTGAAGACCGCCGTGCACTTCACGGTCGTCGACGAAGTGGACGTCACCGCCCTCGACCTCAAGCGCAAGGAATACGCCAAGGTNCTGGGAACCAGGCTCTCGATGCTGCCCTTCGTCATGACCGCGGTCTGTCGGGCCCTTCGTCAGCATCCGGCCCTGAATGCCAACGTGGACGACGCTCGCGAGGAGATCCTCGTCAAGGACGTGGTCAACCTCGGATGCGCCGTGGACACCGAACACGGGCTGATGGTTCCGGTCATCCCGGGCGCAGACCGTCTTTCCCTCGTCCAGCTTGCCGACGGCGTGAAGTCCGTCGCCGAGGGGTGCAAGAACCGCACCATCCCACGGGAACAGCTCACCGGCGGCACCTTCACGATCTCGAACGTGGGCAGTTACGGCGGTCGCTTCGCGACTCCGATCATCAACTATCCCGAGGTCGCCATTCTCGCCGCGGGACGGGCCTTCGAGAAGGTGATGGCTAAGGACGGAATGATCTTCGCCGGCCTCGCCCTTCCCCTGAGCCTGTCATGCGATCACCGGGTCGTGGATGGAGCCGAAGGGGCACGTTTCCTCAACACCATCAAGAAGCTTCTCGAGAACCCCGAGTCGCTTCTCGGCTGACCCCGACCACTCACTTCTGGATCCAGCGCGCAACGCCGCCCGGTGCCATCGGCAGCCGGGCGACGTCGTCATCCTGAAGATGGTTGCTCTGATCAGGCGCTCGCGCTGTTGCGGCGATAGATGCTGACGATCAGCAGCAACGCGATGAGTCCCACCAGGCCGTTCGAACCGAACTGGCTGATGAGAGCCATCAGGTTCTCAACGACTCCGTTGAAGAACGTGACCTTGTCGCCGAAGGTGATCTGAGCGAGCACGCCAAGGGCGATGAAGAGGAGCAGGAGCTCGATGAGCTGGGTGGCAAAACTCTTGACGACGTCGAATCCCTTCATGACGCGGATCTCCCGTGTAGCTGAGGAACATGGATAGGCCGCATGATTGTGGCCATAAGTCTGCCAACGGGCCAAGGGCATGATTTGGGTGAATATTGGACCTATCATTTCGTGGAATCGCCGTTTCAAGCCTGGTAATGGGGATCCGTTTTTCTGGATCTCGAGAAATGCGGTCCGTTCGGCTCCTCCGGGAGCCGACGTCACACCAGCGATTCCGGGGTTCCGGCCGGCACCATCTCGAAGTCCCCGGAGCCGGAAGTCACCGGCGGCTTCAGCCCTCCCGAATAGCCGAGGCGAAAGTCAGGATTGATCCTTGACCTTGTTTCCCCTTCATCACGAAGACTGAGGGCGGGTTTCTCGGGATCAACCGTACAAGTTTGAGTTGCGGCGAATCCATGACTCCTTGTCCTGCGATTTCAGACCTGTCAGGCAAAGATCAAGTTCACCATTGTTTAATCCTGCCACTCGGCATGGACTCGCTTTCATCTTGTTTCGACAACGGAGTCAGACCAATGCACGCGACACTCGTCGTTGCGGAAATGTCCAACACCTTCAAGGCGCTTCAAGCGGGCTTGTCGGTCGAAGGAATCACGATGTATCTCTTCTGGCTGGGCATCGTCGGGATGGGCGCCGGTGCCGCCTACCTCTTCATGATGCAGGGATCGCTGACCAAGACCTACAAGAAGGTCGCCATCGTCGCAGGCATCATCTGCGGCGTGGCCTGCTTCCACTACTACCGAATGGCCGGCATCTACGTCGAGAGCCTTGCCATGGCCATCTCGTTCGATGCCGAAGGCAACGTCCAGATCGGTGAACTCGCGGCCTTTCCCACCGCCTATCGCTACATCGACTGGCTGATCACGGTTCCGCTGATGGTCCTTGAATTCCCCCTTCTGCTCAATCTCGGCAAGAAGGGCAAGCCGATGTTCTGGACCCTGGGCCTGGTGTCGCTCGCCATGCTCGTCTTCGCCTGGATCGCCGAGACCAGCCCGGTCGCCTCCGGTCAGTGGTGGGGCTTCTGGATCGTCTCCTGCATCTTCTGGGTCGTCATGGTCGCCACCCTCTACGGTTCAGTGACCAAGGCCGCCTCCCACCTTCCGAAGGACTTCCAGGGCAACCTGAACGTGATGAAGCTCTTCATCTCGGTCGGTTGGATCATCTACCCCATCGGGTTCCTTCTCCCCGCCCTGTTCAAGGACAGCGGTGAGAGCATCCGTGAGATCGCCTACAACATCGCCGACGTGATCAACAAGGTCGGCTTCGGCGTGGCATGCGTCATCGCAGCCAAGTGCCTCGGTCAGTACGAGGGACGTGGCGAACTGGCCGACGCGGCCTGACTTCGTTCCCGGAGGCGATCATGAGTCCGGTCGCATTGCAGCCCGATGCAAGAATCCGGGATCGACGAGTCCCGCCGGCGGATGCANNCCATCCGCCGGCGGACATCGCCCTCACGGCCCGTCGCGAGCTCGTGATCCGGGGTCTGCCCTGGATCACACTCGCCGCCGCAGCCCTTCTGGGGTTCCTTGATCGGGACTTCACCCGATCATGGAGCACACTTCCTTTTCTGGTGTCGTTCCTTTTCTTCGGCATGCCCCACGGAGCCATGGACTGGGTGGTGAACACCCGGCTCTCGGGCTGCAGGAGTCTCGCCGCAGGCCTTCGCGCCTTCCTCTGGTATCTGGCCTTCATGGCCGCTTCGGCGGCACTGCTTCTTGCGGCCCCGGTGGCCACGGTCGCGGCGTTCTTCGGTCTCACGATCCTCCACTGGGGCCTCGGTGACCTGGAGAGCACCCATCCGAACCGGACCGGGACCCTCGATCGCACCCTTGCCGTCGCCAGCAGAGGGCTGATCATCCTCGGGACGGCGTTCGCCACCGACCCGGTCGGATCCTGGTCGCCGTTCGCCCTTCTGGTCTCGCAGGGCACCATTCAGGAAGGCCTGGTGGGCACGGCAGGAACCATCGGCGTCTGCGGCCTCGTCGCAGGTGGTCTCGGAACCACGGTGTGGGCCGTTCGGCGCTGGAGGGCCGGTGACCGGCGGGGAGCATCCCTCGATGTCCTTGAATCAGTGCTCATCGTGCTCGCGATCGGTCTCACGGATCCGCTGTTCGGCATCGGGATCTACTTTCTCGGCACTCACTCCTTCCGCCACACCCTGACTCTCTCGGGCATNCCCGGCATTCCGGGAGCAGAAGGCGCTTCGCCGCCACTGATCAGATCGATCGGGATGGTTCATCTGCTCTCGATTCCCCTCATGATCCCGACCCTGATCATGCTCCTGCTGTGGTGCTCGATCCAGTTCGGCGGCATCGATGCCGAAAGCCTCACCGCCACCATGCTCGGCTTCTTCCTGATCACGACCCTGCCTCATCACGTGCTCGGTCGACGCCTGGCTCGTCGAACATCCGGCTGATCCACGAATCACGCACATGGACGGCTCCACCCGCACCGTCATCGGTGTAGGTTGCCGTCATGAGCGAAGAACCGAGAGAAGACGACGGATCCCGCATGGAAGCCGCCAACGCAAGGCGGACCGCCCTCACGAGGATGGGTCGAGGATCCGACGGATTCGTCAACCCACCCGTTCATCGAACCTCCACCGTCACCTTCAAGACCATGGACGAGTTCGATGAGGCGCTGTCGGTCGATCTGCTCGACGGGCCGTTCACCTACGGCCTGCTCGACACCCCCACCGAACGCTCACTGGCAAGGGCGATCGCGGAACTCGACGGTGGAGAAGGCGCCATCCTCGTGGAAAGCGGTCTGGCTGCAGTGGGCGTCGCGATGCTCGCCTTTCTCGAGACCGGCGATCATCTTCTCATGGTCGACTCCTGCTACGGCCCTTCCAGAATCCTGTGTGACGGCCTCCTTCGACGATTCGGAATCGAGACGACGTACTACGACCCGCAGGTCGGCCAGGATGGGCGTCCGGGGATCGAGACCCTGATCCGCGAGAACACCCGTCTGGTGTTCATGGAATCACCCGGCAGCGTGACCTTCGAGGTCCAGGATGTTCCTGCGATCACCCGATGCTGTCGGGACCGGGGCATCGTCACCGTGATCGACAACACNTGGGCCACGCCTCTGGGGTTCCGGCCGATCGAACACGGTGTCGACGTGGTCGTGCAGGCCCTGACCAAGTACGTCAGCGGTCATTCCGACGTGATGCTCGGTGCACTGACCGCGAGAACGCGATCCCTCTGGGATCGATTGAAGACCACAGCGATGGATCTCGGACATGGAGCGAGCCCCGACGATGCATGGCTCGGACTTCGGGGACTCCGAACCCTCGGAGTCCGGCTCGATGCCCAGGAGAGATCCGCACTCCAGATCGCCGCCTGGCTTCGCGGGCGGCCCGAGGTGAAACGCGTCCTGCATCCCGCGCTCGACGGCGACCCCGGCAACGCGATCTTCCGGCGGGACTTCGACCGGGGCTGCGGGGTCTTCGGGGTCNTGCTTCACGAGGTGGAGCGGCCGGTGCTCGCTCGCATGCTGGAGGGGATGCGGATCTTCGAGATGGGCTACTCCTGGGGCGGCTTCGAGAGCCTGATCATCCCTCAGCATCCGTTGAGCGAGCGGACCGCCGTCCCCTTCACCGAATCCGGCACCCTGCTCCGCCTTTCGATCGGTCTGGAGGCGACGGAGCATCTGGCCGAGGATCTCGCCGACGGGCTCGCCAGATTGAGATCCGACGGCTGATCGATCGAACCCCGTCCCGAACCGCAGCGGCATGGAGGACCATGCCCCCCGCGGGTCGTGGCACAATGTCACGATGAGCACATGGTCATGGAAGGTTCTGCAGGCCGGCAGTCTCCGTCTCGACGGAGGCGGCATGTTCGGCATCATTCCCCGGACGATGTGGTCGAGGTGGACGACGCCGGATGAATCCAACCGGATCGATCTCCAGACCAACTGTCTTCTCCTGAGAAACGGGGATCGGACGGTTCTTGTCGAGACCGGATGCGGTGACAAGTGGACCGACAAGGAGAGGGCGATCTACGACCTGGAACGCAGGACCGTGGTCGATGCCNTCCGGGAGGCGGGTGTCGATCCGGAGGATGTCGACCTTGTGATCGCGACGCATCTTCATTTCGATCATGCTGGTGGACTCACGACCCTCGATGGTGAAGATCCGGGCGCATCGAATGCGTCGCCTCGACCGGTGTTTCCAAATGCCGAGGTGATCGTCCAGTCCGGGGAATGGGAGGATGCCTGCGCGAACAGAAGCACCATGACCCGGACCTACCTCGCATCACATCTCGAACCGGTTGCCGATCTCGTCCGGACCGTCGATGGGTCGGCGGAGATCCTTCCCGGCCTGCGCGTGGAACCGGTGCCGGGACACACTCCGGGACAGCAGGGGATCTTCGCGGAGACCGACGACGGGACCGTCGCCTTTCTCGGCGATCTGCTGCCGACCCGTCATCATGCACATCCGTCCGCGGCCACCGCCTACGACATGGAACCCTACGAGACCCATCTCGTGAAGAGGCGCATGCTTCAACGTGCCGTCGAAGCCGAATGGATCATCGTGCTCGATCACGATCCCGAGCATCCCGTCATGACCGCTGGAACGGATGACCGAGGCCGACCCATGCTCGAGCCGTGGTCGGCGTCCCTTTGAGAAGAGGCCGAAAAACCCGAAATCGGGGAACACCACCATGACCGGGGGCGAAGACCAGTCTGGATCGTTGCGCCGGGGCGGCAACATGCGGCGCGATCACACCCATCCGGAGAACGGTCGGGCTCCGGGGACCCCAAGGGAGTGCGCGACATGNCGGAGATCAGGCCGAGTCGAATCAAGCTCGTCAAGGTCGCATGCCTCGCGGCCGTCGGCGCTCTGCTTGCGCCCCTCCGCGCTGCACATGCCCACGGCTCTCTCGCCTCTCCCCCATCGAGGATCTTCATCGGCTGGCAGGGGGACATCGAGAACCCGTCGAATGAGGCGATCGCCGCGGCCATCGAGGTCGGTGGCACTCAGCCCTTCTACGACTGGAACGAGGTGGTCGACTTCCACCCGGGCACGGCTGATTTCCAGTCCGCGATCGACTACAGCCTGACGATTCCGGATGGAAGGATCGCTTCCGCCGGCAACGACAAGTATGCCGGACTGGATCTCGTCCGGGACGACTGGCCGACCACCGACATCCAGAGCGGACCGTTCACGCTGCGGTGGTACGCCTCGACTCCTCACAATCCCAACGTGTTCCGGGCGTACCTGACCACTCCCGAATGGGATCCGAGCCAGCCTCTGAGCTGGGAACGACTGGAGGAGCTGCCCACTGGAGCGGTCGCTCTGGTGGAGGACACCTACGAGATCCCGACCGTGCTGCCTCCACGGACGGGGCGTCATGCCCTGGTCGTGATCTGGCAGCGTCTCGATCCCGCCGGAGAAGGCTTCTACGCGGTGAGCGACGTGGATTTCGGCACCTGCGATGAAATCTGCGACTGCCCGGCGGATCTCACCCTCGACGGCCGGGTCGATGGCAGCGATCTCGGCCTCATGCTCGGAGGCTGGGGCGGAGCCGCCGGGGACGTGGACGACGACGGAGACACCGACGGCGCCGACCTCGGCATCCTGCTTGGAGCCTGGGGCCCGTGTGGACCCGACTGTGACGGCGACGGGATCCCCGATGCGGATGAGATCGCCGAAGGCGCACCCGATTGCGACCTCGACGGCGTGCCGGACGAGTGCAGTGATCTTCCGGACTGTGACGGCGACGGAGTCCCCGACGTGTGCGCCATCGCGGACGGGCTGGTGGTGGACTGCGATTCCAACCTCATCCCCGATGCGTGTGAACTCGCGACGGGCGATGCGGACGAGGACGGCATCCTCGATGTCTGTGAACTCGATGGATTCCTCCATGGCTGGCGCGTCGTCGACCAGTGGGACGGCGGATTCATCGTCGAACTCGACATCCTGAACGACAGCGGNCAGTGCCTGAAGGGGTGGGAGGTCCTCTTCTCGCCGGTCGGCTTCGAAGTGACCGGGTCGTGGAACGGACGGCTTGCACCGTCCGATCCCGACCAGGTCCGCCTCGTCAACGAGACCTGGAATGCCGACTTCTGCTCGGGAACATCCCTCACGATCGGCATGCAGTGCGAAGGGACGCCCTCGGAGCCGATCGAGTTCCTGGTGAACGGATCACCGACCACTCCCGCCCCCTAGGAGACGGATCGATGACGGATATTCGCTCCGTGCCCTCGTTCCCTGTCCGGACCCACCCGATGCTCCCGGGTGGCGAAATCCCCCGGACGGCGGATCCGGAGGTTCCTCGGCGACAGCTGCAGGGACCTCCGGATCCTGCGTTTGCCCGAAACGGGTCGCTCCGGATACCTTGATGGACATGCGCCGAATCACCAACACCATTCTGATCGCGTTCCTTGCCAGCCCCTTCGCGGCGACCGCCACCGCGTTTGCTCAGAACGCACCTCGCGACCCGAACATCGGTCAAGGCCAGCGGAGCTCGGTCTGGCTCGGATACCTCATCGCGGGGATCTTCGCGGCCATTCTCGTGGCCCTGACGCTCTTCCCCTCGAAGAGACAGTCTGAAGACCTCTGACCCTGGCGATCGAGTCGACTTCCGCCCGATCGACATCAATCGGAGACAGCCATGCTGCATCGGAATCTCAAAGGTCTCCTTCTTCTGAACGGCCTGCTCATCGCCCTTCTGGGAGCGGTCACCTTCGCGCCGGCCGCGGAGGCCCAGCAAAGATTCCGCGGCAAGTACGCGATGGTCTCGGGCAGAGCCCAGGGGTCCACGCCCTATCTGCTCTACATCCTCGATCAGAATTCGCGGCAGCTCGTGGCCGTGAGATACAACGTCCAGCAGGACCTGCTCGAGGGCATGGGCTACCGGGACCTGGTCAAGGATGCCGCAACGATCCGTCAGAACCGCAAGTGATCACGGGAGCCATCACGACATGACACGCCGAAACAGCATCTCAGCCTCTCCCGTGCTCTGGGCATCCGCATTCGTCATCGCCGCCCTCTCGATCATTCAGGCCGGCCGGCTGACCCCGAACCCGGCCTACGCCGGCCAGGCCGTCACCACCGACGAAGGCTTCTCGATGGTCACGACCTCGAGCGGACAGGGACCGCAGAACGAGCGGTACGATGTCCTCTACGTCATCGACTCCGCGGAGGAGTCCCTCTTCATCTACTACATCGACAACGCGAACTCTCCGGCCACTTCGAGACTCGATCTCAAGAACGGTGCGTTCCTTCCGAACCTCTTCAACGCGGCCCGTTGAACACCATCGGTCAATCACACTCGGTCCACCTCGGAGGCGTCGCCGACAAGCGACGCCTTCGTGCGTCCCCGGAAGCACTCTCATGATCCGCCGCAGAACCGTCGATCCGGTGATGGCCGCCCGCAGGGCGGCGGAGTTCACCACCCGATCGATCAAGAAGGCCTCCAAGGATGCCGCCCTCAGGCTGGCGGTCTCCATGACCGATCTGACCACNCTCGAGGGTGCGGACACGCCGGANCGGGTCCGGGCNCTCTGTGATCGTGCCCGCCAGCCGGTGCCGGGAGAGCCGGATCCACCCGTCCCGACGGTCGCGGCAGTCTGCGTGTACCCATCGATGATCGGAGTGGCTCGGCGACGGCTCGAGGGCACGGACATCAGGGTGGCCAGTGTCGCGACCGCCTTCCCCAGCGGCCAGTCACCCCTCGAGATCCGCCTGGCGGAGGTGGCGGAGGCGGTCGAGGCGGGAGCCGATGAGATCGACATGGTCATCAACCGGGGGGCCTTCCTGGCCGGTCGTTACGACGAGGTTCAGGACGAGATCGCCGCGGTCAAGCGGACCTGCGGAGAGGCGCATCTGAAGGTGATTCTGGAAACCGGGGAGCTCGGGACGCTCGATCAGGTCCGGCTGGCCTCGGATCTGGCCCTCGAATCCGCACTCTCCGAGCCCGCCCATGGTGACGCCTGCAAGCCCGGGGAGGTGTTCATCAAGACCTCCACCGGGAAGATCTCCCCTGCCGCGACCATGCCGGTCGTCCTCGTGATGCTGGAGGCGATTCGGGATCGCTGGCTGGAAACCGGAGAGATGGCCGGGATGAAGCCTGCGGGTGGAATCAGGACGGCCAAATCCGCCATTCACCACCTGGTCATGCTGCGGGAAACCCTCGGTGAGGCCTGGCTCGATCCACGTCTCTATCGATTCGGGGCCTCCAGCCTTCTTGACGACCTGGGTCGGCAGATCCTCCGATCAGGCACCGGGCGGTATTCCGGCACCGGGGACATTCCCGTCGCCTGAATGGCGGAATCTCCAGGTTTTTTCTGCTCAAACTGCCCCCGGTCAACNCATGGAATCATGCCGTGGATTTCGTATAGTGCATTGATTCAGGACCAGAGCGGGCCTTTCTGATGAAAGCATTTCCCCCCTGCTCGGGCCTGCCTGACAACCAGCTCCGGGCGGCTGAACATCACCCGGGATTCCGCAAGCAAGACCCTCGCTCAACCACCGATTCACGTGAAACTTCCCGACGTCATACATGGCTACCGAGTGCTGAAGCACATCGGATCAGGTGCCGCCAGCGAGATCTTCTGCGTCTTCGATCCGAAGACCAGCGAGGTCTTTGCGCTCAAGCAGGTGATCCTTGACGAGAAGCGGGACAAGGATGATCGTTTTCTGATCCAGGCGGAGAACGAGGTCAGGGTCTCCAGGAANCTCTCTCACGATTCGATCCGGCGGATCCACTCGGTCGAGAAGATCCGACCGAAGGGCTGGGCCCGCAACGAGGTGATCGTGCTCATGGAACTGGTCGACGGACAGTCGCTCGATCGGTTGATGGACATGTCGGTACCCGAGAAGACCAAGATCTTCCGGGAGGTCGCGGATGCCATGGCCCACATGAACGACAAGGGCTATATCCATGCGGACATGAAGCCCACGAACATCCTGGTCACCGGCGAGGGCGAAGTGAAGGTGATCGACCTCGGACAGGCCCACCCCATCGGAAAGCCCAAGGAGCGGATCCAGGGGACGCCGGGATTCATGGCTCCGGAACAGGCGGAGGTCGAGAAGCTGACCGANCGCACCGATGTCTACAACTTCGGCGCGACGATGTACTGGATGCTCACCGGACAGGAGATCACGACCGCCGGTCCGGGATCCCGNAGCAGCAAGGCTTCGATCCCCACACCGGCCGACCGGCTCAACCGGGAGATCCCGGTCGAACTCGGCGAGGTCGTGAATCTCTGCCTCGAGCCCAATCCTCACGGACGGTGGAAGAACATGCACGCCGTGGTTCGACAGCTCGACAAGATCCTCGCCGGAATGTCCGTGCAGAGTCGATCCGTCTGATCCCCCGAGGGGTCACGACCCGGACGGGTGCCAGATCGTCTTCATCTCGGTGAACGGCTCGATGGTCCAGGGAGACTCCCGTTCGAGACCGTTCTTCCAGTCGACCGAGGCGGCATCCAGAAGATGAACCCGCTTGAGATCGTCGGCTGCCCCCGACTCCAGGGTCGTTCGCTCCTCCTGCGACTCGTGGACTCCGCCGATCGCGTCGATGTCCCGGTGACCGGCGATCTCGGGGATCAGTTCCTCGCGAAGACCGGTCAGGATGTTGACGACACCGGAGGGAACATCACTGGTCGCACAGATCTCCGCGAAGGTCATCGCCGGCAGCGGATTGCCGTCTCCAGCCATCACCACCACCACGTTGCCTCCGGCAAGCATCGGCGCGATCACCGACACGAGTCCGATCAGGGTGCTGGAGACCGGAGGAATCGCGGCACAGACCCCCGTCGGCTCGGGCATCGTGAAGTCGTGATACGGCCCGTTGACCGGATTACGACAACCGACGACCTGTGGATACTTGTCGCACCATCCGGCGAAGGCGACGAGACGATCGATCGTGGCCTCCACCTCCGCACGAGCGGCTGCGATGGTCGGGGTCCGACCCGTAACGGCATCCGGTGCGGCGCGCAGAGCATCCAACAGCTCGGAGGAACGGGATTCGGTCATTTCCGCAAGTCGATAGAGGATCTGTCCACGGTTGTAGGCATCACGTGCCCACCAGGAAGGAAGAGCCTTCCGAGCCGCTTCGACGGCATTCCGAAGATCCTTGCGGCTGGCCCTGCAGCAGTGGGCCACCACCCGGTCCCTTGAATCACGAACGATGATCGTTCGGCCGCTTTCGGTGCGGGGGAACGCTCCACCGATGAACAGTTTCCAGGTCTTCAGCACTTCGATTCGAGCCAACGGTAGACTCCAAAACGGTGATTCGACACGATAATCCTACCCTCTTCCGCTTCGATCCGACATGGAGAACCAATGCACTCTGCCCTCGCTCTTCAACCCTTTCTCGCGGTATCCACGGGTCTCATCATCGGCGGAGCCCTGCTGGCCGTGATCCTGATCATCGGAATCTCCGTGATCTCGATGTACAACGGTCTGGTTCGTCTCAGGGTCACCTCGAAGGAATCATGGTCTGACATCGACACCGAGCTGCAGCGACGGCACGATCTCATTCCGAATCTCATCTCGACCGTGAAGGGTTATGCGTCCCACGAGAAAGAGCTCTTCGAGAAGGTGACGGAGCTTCGAAACCAGGCCGTCGAGGCTCGGAACGAGGATCCGGGCAAGCGCGCCGGGGTGGAGGACATGCTCGAGGGCTCGGTGGGCAAGCTCGTCGCCACCGCGGAGGCGTATCCCGATCTCAAGGCGAACCAGAACTTCCTTGAACTGCAGAAGGAACTCGGCGAAACGGAGACCCGGATCGCGAGAGCACGTCGCTTCTACAATTCGAACGTGCGTTCCTTCCGCACCGCGGTCATGACCTTCCCCAAGAACGTGATCGCAGGCATGTTCGGATTCCAGTCCTCCGAATTCTCGTTCTTCGAGGCCTCGGCAGGAGACCGTGAAGCCGTCCAGGTCGACGCCGCCGACTTCTCCTGAATCACCTGCGTCCCGGGGTCCTGCACCAGCATGACGCCCCTGCCGNCCACCGGTGTTCGAACGACCACGTTCAACAGTGGGAACAAGTACTCGTGACCCAGAACACCTCTTCGGGATTGTCGCTTGAAAATCTTCCCCCGGAGATGGTCCGACCTCTGAGCATCGTGGCGGGGATCGTCGGCGGCATCATCGGCTTCATCGGCGGGGGAATCGAAGGCATTGGCCACCACCTCGGTGGTGCAATGGACCTCGTGCTTGCAGTCGCCGGCGCTGCGATCGGGTTCTTCGCGGTGCCCTACGCGATCAAGCGTTTCCTCGCCCGCATCGCCGAGGAGAAGGAGTGGTGCGACAACCACGGATGGACATGGCTGGGCGAAATCGCGCCCTGGAGAAACGTCTCCGGTGATGTCAGAACCAGTGTCGAGAAGTCACGGATCTTCGACCAGAGAGCCGAATGGCGAGACGTGATGGTCCGGGACACCGGCGGCGATCATGCGATCCTGTGCCGTCGGGTCTCCCGATATGTCGACTCGAATGGAATCGAACACGACGGGGACAGCGCCACCTTCATCATCGTCCGCTACAAGGGCGACTGTCCCGACACCACGATCGAATCGCGAAGCTTCACGTGGCTTCCCACCATCGGCGGTCGGAAAAAGGTCGAATTCGAATCCGCCGACTTCAACAAGCACTGGAACGTCCAGAGCGAGGATGCGAAAGCCGCATACGATCGGATCGACCAGTCGGTGATCGATTTTCTCCAGCGTGCGAAGCTGCAGCCCTCGATCGAGTTGATCGACGAGGTTCTGATCATCAAGTTCGACTCTTCGGACAACGGTGAGGAGAACCGGGAAGCCTCGCTGAGATGGGCCGAGGACTTCTCCCGATCCGTTCCAGACGATCTACTCGAGCCACTCGAGCTCATGAAGACCTAGGCTGGAACCCGCCGCCCCGCTCGTAATTCCCGCAACCGGAACTACAAGTGTTCGAGAGGCCTCCTCGTCATGTCCGATCCCTCCCAGAGTTCCAGCACCTACGGTCCGAAGAAAGCGGCGAGATCCTTCGCGATAGGTCTGATCGCCGGTTTCCTCTTCACCTTCTTCCAATCGTGTCGTGACGACGAGTCGGAATCCATCAACTTCGGAATGGCCCTGGCCGTCGGAATCGGCTTCGGAATCTGCGCCGTGGTAGGCGACTACTTCCGAAACCGGACCGACAACTCGCTCAAGAAGTGGTGTCGTGCCAACGGATGGATCTGGATCGGCGACAACAATCCCTTCGGACGGGCCGGGTGCGGGGACTTCGTGGCTCCTCTGAAGAAGTCCCGACTCTTCTGGCGACACTATGACGGCTGGAACCATGCCGTGGTCTTCGATGGAAACGGCATCTCCTCCGCATTCGGAAACATNTGGCACGACACCGATCCGGGTGGCAGCAACGGTCGCATCAAGAATGCCGGTTTCATGGTGGTCCGGTACCAGGGGGAATGCCCCGACACCACGCTCGAACCGCATCACCTGACGGACATGCTTCCGAAGCTCGATGGAAGAACACGAGTCGAATTCGAATCCGAGTCCTTCAACAAGTCGTGGCGGGTGTACAGCACGGATGCGAAGGCGGCCTTCGACCGATTCGACCAGTCCACGATCGAGTTCCTAGAGAACACGAAATTCAAACCCACCATCGAGTTCGTCGGCGGTGTGCTCGTTCTGAAGCTCGATCACTCGAAGATGTACCATGACGCATACCGGGAGAAGGTCATCCGCTGGATGGAGGAGTTCTCCAAGGCGGTTCCCGACGATCTGCTGGCACCGATGAAGATGCTGGACGACCGGGACCGGAACGCCTAGAGCCGGAGATATCCGCGGAGGCCGTGGAGTCCGCCCTCGCGTCCGAAGCCGCTCTCCTTCACTCCTCCGAACGGACTGGTGGCATCGAATCTGTTGTAGGTGTTCAGCCACACCACGCCCGCCTGCAGTCGGCTGGCGATGTCGAAGATCTTGCTCCCCTTGTCGGTCCAGACGCCGGCTGCGAGTCCGAAGCGGGTGTCGTTGGCCCGACGAATCGCCTCTTCAGGCGTACGGAAGCTCATCACCGCCAGCACCGGACCGAAGATCTCCTCGCGCGCGACCACATGGCTGGGTTGCACACCGGTGAGGAACGTCGGTCGGCACCAGTGACCCTTCTTCGGCAGCTCGCAGCGATTCGGCTCGTGCCGGGTCGCACCCTCGGACACTCCCTGATCGAGATAGCCCTTGATGGTCTCGAGCTGGCCGGCGGAGTTGATGGCTCCCACATCGGTGTTCTTGTCGAGAGGATCGCCGACCCTCAGCGTGCCGAGCCGCCTGTCCAGCTTCTCCACCACCTCGTCCAGCACCGGTTCCTCGACGAACAATCGACTGCCGGCACAACAGACGTGGCCCTGATTGAACCAGATCCCCTGCACGATCCCCTCGATGGCCTGATCGATCGAGGCGTCGGCGAAGACGATGTTCGGACTCTTCCCGCCGAGTTCGAGGGTGAGTCGCTTCCCGGTTCCCGCAGCGGAGGCGGCGATCGCCTTGCCGACCTCGGTGGACCCGGTGAAGGCGACCTTGTCGACGTCGGGGTGTTCGACCAGCATTCGCCCGGTCTCACCGGCACCGGTGACGATGTTCACGACTCCCGGGGGGAGCCCGCACTCCTCGCAGATCTCGGCGAAGCGAAGGGCGGTCAACGGGGTGGTCTCGGCCGGCTTGAGGACCACGGTGTTCCCGCACGCGAGTGCCGGAGCGATCTTCCAGGCCAGCATCAGCAGTGGAAAGTTCCAGGGGATGACCTGGCCGCAGACCCCGATCGGACGCGGGTCGTTCGCGCCGGGAAAGGCGTAGCGGAGCTTGTCGCACCAGCCGGCATGATGAAAGAAGTGCTGGGCGACCAACGGCAGATCGACGTCGCGACTCTCGCGAATCGGCTTGCCGCCGTCCATCGTTTCAATGATCGCCAGCTCTCGAGACCGTTCCTGGATGCGGCGAGCGATCCGGTAGAGATGCTTCGCTCTTTCAACCGGTCGGGTGCGCGACCAGCTCCGAAAGGCCTTGCGAGCCGCCGCCACCGCCGCATCGATGTCCTTCGCGTTGGCGACGTCGCAGCGGCTGAGCACCTGCTCGGTGGCGGGGTTGATGGTTTCGAAGGTCTTGCGGCCCCGACTCGAGGTCCATGAACCGTCGATGAAGAGGCGATGGCGATCGGCGATCTCGACCCGGGTNGTTTCCGGGGCGGGGGCGTCGGTCCAGTCGATCTCGGAAGTGGTCGTGGTCATGGGTGCTCCGAAGACACGACGATCCTACCGGATCGAGCGTCTCCACCNGGCCTGGACGCCCCCGGAAGTCACTCGGAAACGGCGGTCCCGGTACCCTTNGAGACATGCGCATCCTCTCCGTGGACATCGGTGGCACGAACATCAAGAGTCTTCTCGACGGGCAGGACCCCGAGGAGAAGCGGAAGGTCCCCAGCGGTCCGGAATTCACTCCCGGGGACATGGTGGATGCCATCGCCCGGATGCGCCGCCCCGAGGAATACGACGTCATCGCGATCGGCATGCCCACCCCCATCCGCAACGGGCGACTGCTTCGCTCCCCGGTCAATCTGGGAAGTGGATGGGTCGACTTCGACTTCGCCGGCGCATTCCCCGGGAAACCGGTCCGACTCCTCAACGATGCCGCCATGCAGGCGATCGGCAGCTACGAGAACCAGGGAAAGATGCTCTTTCTCGGCCTCGGCACCGGACTCGGGACCTGCATGATCGCCCACCACATGGTGCTTCCCATGGAACTCGGACACATGCCGTTCAAGGGGGAACACACCTTCGAGGAGTGGGTCGGCGAATCACGGCGCGAAGATCTCGGGAACAAGCGGTGGCGATGCGAGGTCTGGAAAATGGTGAAGATCATGAATGCCGCCTTTCTTCCCGACGAGATCGTCATGGGTGGTGGGAATGCCAAGCGTCTTCAGAAGCATCCCGATGAGATCCCGGATCACGTACGCATCGGTGAGAACACCAATGCGTTTCTGGGAGGCTTCAAGGTCTGGCAGGACGATCGTTACGAGAAGACCGTGCCGATCCTTGGCAGCTGAGCATTCTTCGGACCCGGAACGACGACGAGAGGCGGCATATCGCTCCTTGATCCTTGTTTTTGGTTTCGAATGACGACCTGGAAACTAAGATTCGAATGGTGGCGAACGAGGTCGTTCCGCCCGGTCTCATGACGAACAAGAGAAGATTGAATGATCATCCATCTCCCACTGGTGCTCGCCACCGCGATGCCCGGCATAGCCGACTGCAACGGCAATGGAATCGATGACGCGACNGAGATCGCAAAGGGTCTCGCCGCCGACTGTCAGGGAAACGGGGTCATCGACGATTGCGAACGCGGCGGAATCGAGCCGCTCGTCTACTGGCGCTTCGAGGAGCCCGGAGGGACGTCGGTGGTCGACTCGGGTCCGTTCGGTCTCGATGGGTTCACCGCGGACACCGTGCCGACAGCGGGAATCGGACCGGAGATCATCCCCCAGACCGGCGCATCGAACATCCTCGCCCGTCGTATCGCCGGAAACGGATCCGTCATGGTCGACGATCCCGACGGCCTCCTGTCCTTCGGTGATTCAAGTTTCACGGTCGAAGCGTGGGTGAGGCTCGATCAGATCTCGAACACCAATGGTCCGAATCAGCGCCAGACCCTCGTTCAGAAGAAGGGANTGGATGCCGGCGGAGCACTGACCGACTACCTCGTCCTCGTGCAGGCGGGCGACGCCTCGGTGACCTCCTCGAACAACTACGGCAAGACCTCCGGTCTCACCGGGCGGGAGATCGCGGTCCTCTTCGGCACAGGATCCTCGACCTGGATCGCCACCAGCAGCCTCGAGATCGTGGACAACGAATGGCATCATCTTTCCGTTTCACGAGATGCCGAATCGGGCAAGATTCGATTCACGCTCGACGGACGGGTATCGGTGGTGAGGCCCGACGATCTCGGGCACACGACCAACGACGGTCCCCTCCTGATCGGGGCCCACACCAACGCCAGCGGCAATTTCAACCAGTTCGTGCGAGGCGACATCGATGAACTCCGGATCCTCGGAGGCACCGTGCCGGACGAGCTGCTTCTCGCGAGCCGTCGCGGAGGGGACTGCAACGACAACGGGATTCCCGACGGATGCGACATCGATGCCGGAGACGAATTCGACTGTGATGGTGACGGTCGACCGGATTCCTGTCAGATCGATGGGAACGACTGCGACGGAAACGGCATACCCGACCAGTGCGACCCCGACTGCAACGGCAACGGAATCGCGGACGCCTGCGACATCGCCCTCGCGACCAGTCTCGATTGCCAGAGCGACGGAATCCCCGACGAATGCCAGATCGATGGGAACGGGCGGATCGGCTACGACGAGACCGGATCCGCATACATCGCGGTTCGTTCCGACGTCCCGAACATGGTCTGGCTGCAACGGTTCAATGCCGTGGCCAACGAGACCGTCGTGGCGGCGATCGAGGCCGACTTCGGCATCGTGCCCCCCGGGATCCCCTACACGGCGGGCGTCTGGAACGATCCGAACGGCGACGGCGACCCCGCGGACGCCCAGCTCCTCTGGTCCGCCGACGGCATCACCACCGNCGCCGAGGGTCTGTTCACGATTCCCGTTCCCGATGTCGCGGTGGGCGATCGTGGCGCGGTCTTCTACCTCGGGTTCTCGATGGTGGTCGACACCGATCCGAGCGGCGGCGACTTCCCCGCCTCGCTCGACATGTTCGGCGACCCGACCATGGGTCGGGCCTGGTTGATCGGAAGCACCGATCCCATCGACCTGAACGATCTGAAGACCTTCTCCGAGGAATACGACCTCGTCGAGAATCGGTACATGACCGGCAACTGGCTCATTCGTGCCGTCACCTCCGATCCCGCGCTGGACTGCAACGCGAACGGCGTGCCCGACGACTGCGACGTCCTGGAGGGCACGAGTCCCGACGTCGATGGTGACGGCCGCCCCGATGAATGCGGCGACTGCAACGGCAACGGCATCCTCGACGGCNTCGAGATCGCCGACGGTCTCCTCGGCGACTGTGACGGGGATGCGATCCCCGACGTCTGCCAGTTGTTCTCGAGCGACTGCGACGGCGACGGTCTGCCTGATTCATGTGCAATCGATTCGGGTGGGGACTGCAACGGCAACGGCATTCTCGACGCCTGCGACATCACCAGCGGGTACGAGACCGACGAGGACGACAACGGCGTTCCCGATTCCTGCGAGGACTGCAACGGCAACGGTCGCCTGGACGTCTTCGACATCGACCTCGGTCTGAGCGACGACTGCGACGNAAACGGAGTGCCGGACGAATGCGAGTTCGGCGATCCCGTGTTCGACACCGTCTACACCTTCGCCGACGAGGAGGCCGAGAGCTACCTGAACCTGATCGGTCCCACCGAATTCGCATGGATGACGACCCACGAGGTCGTGGCCGGTGCNGAGTGGGTCGGCGCGATCGACATCTCGTGGGGACTCGCCTGGCCGGGACAGACCGCGAAGGTCGCGGTCTGGAAGGATCCCGACGGCGATGGCGATCCCACCGACGCGGAGCTGCTGGCCGAAGTCGAGACGCTCACCACCGAGACCTATTCCGGCAGGATGGTGCGGGTGCCGATCCCACCGACCCGGATCGGCGACGACGGCGACACCTTCTTCATCGGAGCGTGGTACTCNTCGCCCATCGGTGGNTCTCCGATCGCGCTCGACTACGACGTCGACGGCACTCGGAGCTGGCTCGTCTTCGACCCGACCCTNGGTCCGGTCGACCTGTCGGACCTCGGCGGGGAGGCAGTCTCCGAGTTCAGCTTCTACGACTTCGTGATCGCTGCAGTCGCGCACGACGGGACCACCTTCCCCAACGACTGCAATGTCAACACGACCCTCGACGCGTGCGACATCCTGGGCGAGGCCTCCGCCGATCTGAACGACAACGGCGTTCCGGACGAATGCGAGTCGTCCTGCCCCGCGGACCTCGATGGCAATGGCGTCGTGGATGGGGCGGACATGGGCCTCTTCTTCGCCCAGTGGGGGGAATGCCCCGATAACTGCACCGCCGATTTCAACGGGGATGGAGCGGTCGACGGCGTGGACCTCGGTTCCTTCCTCAAGGCGTGGGGGACCTGCGAATGATCGTGCAGATCGGGTGAAAGGTACGATGAAGACGGTGCGTCGCACCACCGACAGCCGACTTCGATCCCCTTCCAGGGCCAGTGATGACTCGAGCACACACCATCGCCACCCTCCTGTTCACCACCACCATCACCCAGGTGGCCACGGCCGCGCCTCCGATCACGATCGAGGGCCTGTTCGCCGACTGGACCAGGCGGCCGGTCGCCCAGCGCGATCCGCAGGGTGACGGTGATCTCGACATCGTCCGGGTGAAGCTCGCCGATGAACCGGACTGGTTCCAGTTCCTGATCGAGAGCCCCGTCGACTTCGACCTCTCCGAGAACAACGAGCTGGTGCTGCTGATCGACACCGACGACGACGCGTCCACGGGTCTGCAGACCGAGGGCATCGGAGCGGAAGTCCGCTTCGTTCTCGGGGACCGCGAAGGCCGCTTCTACACCAACCCGACCTCGAATTCGCAGTCCGGGACCCAGATCTGGCACGGCGATCTCTCGCTCCAGGGCGCTCCCACGGTGACTTCGAACCTCTTCGAGGTGGCCCTCTCCCGGAATGCGGCGATCAACGGTGAATCGGTCTTCACCGGAGACACCATCGCCATGGTCCTGGTCGACGGCGGTGGTGAACGCGTTCCGGACACCGGAGCCCTNCGGCACGTCTTCGACCTCGCTGCGCCCCCGCCCCCCCGCGACGTATCGCTCGACAAGGAACGACCCGGCGACGTGAGAACCATCAGCTGGAACGTCCTGAGGGACAACCCCTGGGAATCCGAGGAGTCGGGGAAGTTCGCGAGGATGATCCAGGCGATCGAACCCGACATCCTCAACCTGCAGGAGATCTACGACCACTCCCCGAACCAGACCCGCAATCGATTCGTCGTCTGGATGGATGGGACCTCGAACGATTGGCACGTGGCCGGCAACAACGACTGCAAGACGATCTCCCGGTACCCGATCCTCCATAGCGAGCCGTTGAGCGGCAACCTCGTCGTGCTGGTCGACACCACCGAGGTCCTGGGCCGGCCCCTGCTGATCTTCAACGCCCACACGCCCTGCTGCAGCAATGATGACGGTCGACAGTGGGAGATCGACGAGATGCTCCAGTTCCTCGGCCGGGTGCGGGCCGGGAACCACGACGACATCCCCAGCGATGTGGCGGTCCAGATCGCCGGCGATCTCAACCTGGTGGGTTTCGCCCAGCAGCTCGAATCCCTGGTCGATGGCGACATCGTGAACGAGTCCGAGTTCGGCTCCGACATCGCTCCCGACGTCGATGGATCCCCACTCCTGGACCCGTTCCCGTTGCAGACCGAAAGCCGGCTTGCCTACACCTGGCGGAACGACTGGTCGTGGTACTGGCCCGGCCGTCTCGACGTGACGATCATCTCCGACTCGGTGCTCGAACCCGGTCGGCAGCTGGTGCTCGAGACCCGTCGGATGAGTGCAGCGAGACTCGCCGAACACGGACTGCAGGCCGAAGACTCCGGATGCTCGGATCATCTGCCGATCATCTGCGACCTCCGCGAGCCTTCGGGTCTCCTGGGCGATCTCGACGGCGACGGCCTGGTCAACGGATCCGACCTCGGCATCCTCCTCGCGGCCTGGGACACGGACTCGGACATCGCGGATCTCAACGGCGACGGCATCGTGAACGGGCAGGATCTCGGTCTGATGCTCGCCGACTGGAGCGACTGAGCCCTCGTTTCAGANGGCCGCCACCGCTCACCCGTCCGCCATCCACCGCCAGTCCCCCGCCCCCGCGGATTCCNCTGGGAGTTCGCGGGGGNGGTCNNTANACTCGNGGNNCGACGAAATCNAGCTTCCGGGGACANCNATNGCACNCCCATGGAGTTCCGAATCATGCCCCGGATGCACACCGCCGCCTTTCTGCCGACCATCACCACCAGCCTCGGTCTGACCGCCCTGCTCGGGGGGCCTTCGATGGCCGGCGACAAGAACCGGTTCGACGTCGGCTGGAGCGACATCGACGTCTTCTTCATCGACGTCTTCGCCGGCGAGGTCCCCGACAACGTCCAGGACGTCAAGACCGGTGATCCCGGTCGATACTTCAGCAACCTCGGGTGGTCCAACGTCGATGTCGACGTGTGCTGGAACGCCGGGTCGAGCTTCACCGGATGGGCTTCCGAGGTGGCGTTCAACATCCGTATGAGCGAAGCCGGCACCACCCAGTGGTACATCGCCGGGTCGCCCTTCTCCGGTGACAACACCGGAGCGGACGCCGAGGGCACGTGCTCGAATCGTCAGGCCCTCACCGAGGTCGAAACGCCACTGAATCCCTTCACCTACGCGGTGGATGCGAGCGGCATCGTCGGGACCGGCATGTCAGCGACCTGGAACGACGAAACCGGTCTTCGTCACTCCGAAGTGAACACAGCCGACTTCTACTTCGTGCTTGGTGCGGAGATTCCCGCGGGATGCGACGGTGCCACCGGTTCGTGTGGCGAATCCCATCCGGAACCGGGATGCGACGACATCACGTGTTGCGCTGTGGTCTGTGAATTCGATCCGTTCTGCTGCAAAAGCGTCTGGGACAGTTCCTGCGTCGATACGGCAGTCAGTGCCTGCGGCATCTTCCAGTACAGCTGCGACGTGCCGGCCTACACCAACGACTGTGCCACGGATCCGATCGTGGTCGACAACGGCGGTTCCTACGCCTTCTCGACCCTGGGCGCCAACCACGACGGTCCGACCATCGGTTGTGCCAGCGAAGGGGCCGCCGATGTGTGGTACCTGATCGAGAACACCGAGGGTTCCGACATGAACCTGACTGCATCCACCTGCGATGCGGCCGACTACGACACCGCCCTGACGCTCTACGACATGGGAACGGTCGGAACGCCGCTCCTGGGCTCCGATCTTGAAGGTGCCGAGGTCGCCTGCAACGACGATGGCGAAGGGTGCACCGAATTCACTTCGACCCTCGTTCACACGATGGAAGCCGGCAAGCAGTACCTCCTCAGCGTCTCTGGCTACGGGGGCATCACGGGCACGGGCACCGTGACCACTTCCTGGGAGGAACCCGAGCCGAAGATCCCGCCCCAGTCCTGCGATGATCCCGGACCCGACACTGTCAGCCAGACGATCAAGGGAGCGATCCTCCAGGACAATGGCGTCGCCTGTGCCGCCGGCGGCATCACCGTTGAAAACGGGTTCGGGAGGGTCTACACCGCTGAAGAACTTGGTGATGCATTCACACTGGACTGCATCACATTCGGTGTCTACAACACGGGCTCCTACGTGGAGGGTGACGTGAATGTCTACCGGATGGCGGAAGGCATCCCGAGCGGCCAGATCATCTTCGATCAACTCGAACTTCTGGCCACCATCCCCTACGGATGCTACGGACCCACGGCAGGCACCATGGACACCGTCGTCCTGGACGGCGGTCTGGACATCGATCTCGGATCCGGAGCCGCGATTCTCGTGGAACTGTTCATGAACGCCAGCAGTGACGGATTCGCGGCATTCGCCGGTGGAACCTCGGTTGATGTCCTGAGCGGAACCACCTGGATCCGATCCGATCCCTGTGGCCTGAACGACTTCTATCGCTTCGCCGACATCGGCTTCGACGTCGAATGGTTCGTGGATCTCAGTGGCACCATCGGAGGAGAACAAGGGTGTCCCGGCGACTTCGATGACAATGGCGTGGTCCGATCGCCCGACCTTGGTCGGCTTCTCGCCGCATGGGGCGACTGCGAGGGATGCCCCGAGGACCTCGACGGCGACGGACAGGTGAGCGCCGCCGATCTCGGCATCCTCGTCGCCAACTGGGGCCCCTGCCCCTGAGCAACCCGTCCATCATCCATCGCCGATCCCCGCCCCCGCGGATTCCTCTGGGAGTTCGCGGGGTGGGTCTGTAAGATCGTGGATCGACGACATCGAGTTCCGGGGACATCGATGGCACACCCATGGAGTTACGAATCATGCCCCGGATGCACACCGCCGCCGTCCCGCTCACTCTGACCTTCGCGGCCGCGGCGGCTGCGATCGCCCTGCCCGCATCGGTCACCCATGCTCAGGATGCGGTCCAGTGGCGAGTGAAGAACGGGGGCAATGGCCACTGGTACCAGTTCGTCTTCCTCCCTCGAGAGTGCATCGAGGATTCCGAACGCCGGGCCAACGAGCTCGGGGCCTCGCTCGCCACCATCCACTCCGACGGGGAGAACGCCTTCGTCGATGCCCTGATTCCCCCCTACAACGGGAACTACTCCGTCGGTCGCCTCGGGGCCTTCCAGGACGACGATGCCCCATCTCCGGATTCGGGCTGGAACTGGATCACCGGTGAACCCTGGAGCTACACGGCCTGGTCCCCATACAACAACCAGCCGAACGACGGGGTCGACGAGAATCATGTGGTGATCTATGCCAGTGCGCATACGGGTGCATTCGCAGGATGGCACGACAACACGGACAGCTGCGGCGATGTGGTGGAGAATCTCGGCTGGATCATCGAGTGGTCCGCCGACTGCAACGGCGACGGCATCGTCGACCTCGGGCAGATCCTCGATGGCACGCTCGCCGACGACGACGACAACGGCGTTCCGGACTGCTGCCTCTGCCCGGGTGACTTCAACGACGACGGGCTGGTCGACGCCGAGGACCTCGGTCTCCTGCTGGCGGCCTGGGGGACCGACGGAGGCGAGCGTCCCGAGATCGACCTCGACGGCAGCGGCGACGTCCGGGCGGGAGACCTCGGTCTCCTCCTCTCGCTCTGGGGCGCCTGCGGCGAACCCGACTGTCCCTGAGCTCCGTCGGCGGTACCCTCGCGTCATGGACGTCATCGATCTCTCGGACAAACTCGCTCTCTTCACGGATCACTGGTCGCCGCGGATCGTCGCGGCCCTCAACGGCCAGGAGGTGAAGCTCGCGAAGTTCATCGGGGCCTTCGACTGGCACCGCCACCCCGACGAGGACGAGATGTTCCTCGTGCTGAAGGGCTCGTTCACCATGGAGTTCCGGGACCGGTCGGTCGAGGTCCACGAGGGCCAGATGCTGGTCGTGCCCCGGGGCGTCGAGCACCGACCGATGGCCGAGGAGGAGTGCTCGGTGATGCTGGTCGAGCCCGCCGGCCTGGTGAACACCGGCGACGCGGAAGAGAGCGAGAAGACCACCACCGGGACCTGGATCTAGGCACCGCACGGCTCCGCGGTCGAACCAGCCTGATTTCGCCGGATATTCGCTGCGCGAACCCGCGATCTCCTGCGCACTCCTGAAGGGGCCGACGACCGGAGGTCGTCGACGCTCGACACCAGTCAGAACCGATTGCCGCCTCCCCTCCGGGGGGAGGATCGATCCCCGTGCCCAGGCCACGGAACGCCACCGCCGACGGAAGGACCCGCCGCATGTCGATCGAAGACCGCACCTCCTCCACCCGACTCTGGATCGGACTCCTCGCCTTCACCGTCGCGAACCTCGGGGTCTGGGTCGGTTCCAGCCTCGTGCATCGGGCCGACCCCGGGCTGGTGCAGGTCGATCGAAGCACCACCGCCATCGACTTCGAACGGACCGGACGCCTCGGCATGGTCTTCGACCGATCGATCTTCGACGAGGATCAGGTCGGACACAGCTTCGACCGATCTCCATTCCGGATCGATCCCCCCATCGCCGGCACCTGGGACGTCGAGGACCGGGACGTCGTCGCCTTCCGACCCGACGCCCCCCCTCCCGCCGGTCGGATCTACCGGGTGGGGCTCGCCTCCACCCATCCCCTCTTCCACCGATTCGAGTTCGATCGGAGCACCCTGCCCGACCTCCGCTACCGACCCCTTCGACTCGAGGACGTCCGGCTCGCGGAGGTGACGTCGACACCGGAGGGCCTGGCGACCAGCGCCACCCCGGAGATCAGCTTCGACCAGGGTGTCCGACCGGACGATGTCGCGGCAGCGACGAGGATCACCGTCGATGGTCGTGAGGCCGCACCCGTCTGGAGGACGGCCGAGACTCCCGAGACCATCCGGTGCACGGTGCCGGTCGAACCCGGGGTCGGGGTGGATATCGAGATCGACGAAGATCTGACCGCCCGGGACGGCCTGCTCGGACTCGATGAACGGGTTCGGAGATCGTTCGACATCGCCGGAACCCTCACCGACCTGGGGACCAGCACCTGGCGGGATCGACGGATCAGCATCCGGTTCGACCGCACCCTCGAGACGTCCCAGCGGATGCCGAAGGTGACGATCACCCCGGATCCGGGCCCGCTCTCGGTCCGGATCCAGGAGCAGTGGCTGATGATCAACGCCCGGTTCGAACACCGAAGGAGCTACGAGGTCCGGGTCGATCCCCCGCTGCTGGCCGAGGATCGATCGGTGCTCGCGGAACCCCTGGTGCACCGCGTCACGATCGCACCGCCGGAACCGACCCTGCACGTGGCGAGCACCAGCGGTCAGATGATGCCCGGCGGTTCGCTGGAGATCCCGATCCGCCACTTCGGGAACTCGAGCATGCATCTCGGGATCCACCGACTGGTCGACGAGCACCTTCCGATGGTGCTGGCCGAGGTGGTCGGCAGACGCACCCTCCCCCGCGTCGGCGAGACCGTCTTCGAGGGATCCGTGCCGCTGGAATCGGATCCCGACCGGATCACGACCTCGCTGCTGGATGTGGGCAGCCGCATCGACCGTCGACCCGGCCTCTATCGGATCGCGGTGCGGTCCGAAGACGACTACTGGGATCGACATCAGTCCCTGCTGCTGGTCAGCGATCTCGCGATCGAGATCCAGCGCACCGACGAGGAGATCCTCGCCTGGGTGACGTCGATCTCCGACGGGGTCCCGGTGGAGGGCGCCACCGTCACCGCATGGGCTCCGAACATCACCCCGATCGGATCGAGCAGCACGGATCGCGACGGTCTCACCCGACTTGCCCTCGGAGAGGACCCCTGCCGGGTGGTGAGTGCGAAGCTCGGCGACCAGGTGGTCTTCGTCCGAACCGCGGACACCGGTCGGCTCGACGACCGCAGTCTGGCCGGTGCGGAGTGGTCCGGACCGCTCGAAGTCTCCTTCCACGCCGATCGTGGCGTCCACCGACCCGGTGAGACGGTGCATGTCTCGGGAATTCTTCGCACCGATCGTGGCGAGATTCCGATGGGCACGCCACTCTCCCTGCGGTGGATCCGACCCGATGAACGTGTGGCGAACATCCTCGAGGTCGTGACCGAGGACGATCAGGGGACGTTCTCCCTCGACCTCGAGACCGATGCCTCGGATCCCACCGGTCACTGGATGCTGGAGTGTCGGATTCCCGGAGCCGACCGGCGCATCGGCCGGATCGAATGTCCGATCATGCCCTTCCTCCCGGTGAGACTCCAGGTCGCCGCCGAGCTGATCACCGATGCTCCGGAGGTCGGCCTTTCGGTGTCGGCGAAGCACCTTCATGGCGCCCCCGCCGTCGGCCTCGTCGCGAAGACGCGAACCCGTTTCCACCCCACCCGGTACACCTCGGACGAGCATCCGGACTTCGTCTTCGAACGACCACCGACGTCGGAGACGGTGACTCGGACGGCGAAGACGGTGCTCGACGAGGCGGGGGTGGCGACGTTCCCCATCGAGGCCCCCGACTCGGCCGGCACCTGGAGGGTGGTCGCCACCGGATCGGTCTCCGAAACCGGGGGCCGGACCACCAGCGCCACGCGCCGCGGCATCCTGGACACCATGCACCGGCATCGCGGTCTTCACCTTCCCGAAGGCCGGGTGCATGAACCCGGCTCGCCGGTCGAGATCGACGTGGTCGACATCGTCGACGGCGAGGTCGACCGCGGGGCGGAGGTGTCCTTGAACATCGAACGGATCACCCGGACCTGGTATCGGATCGATGAACATGGCCGTTGGGAGTGGCGGACCCGGGAGCAGGCCGATCCGGTCGGCATCGAGGGCATCGAATCGATCGGAGTCCGATCCGACGGCAGCAGGGGATACCGCATCCCCGCCCTGCCCGAAGGCGAGTACCGGATCACCACCACCAGCGACACGGACGCGATCACGGCCACCACGAGCATCGATCTGCACGTGAGCCACTGGCGATCGCGAGGCCGGACGGCCATGAAACGCCCCGACCGAGTCGAGATCATCCCCGACCAGACGACGGTGCGGCCCGGCAAGGAGGTCTCGGTGCTGCTTCGAGCCCCCTTCGAAGGCACGGCCCTGGTCACGGTGGAGACCGACCGCATCCACGAGACCAGGGTCGTCGAGATCGACGGCGACGGGGTGCGGCTCGATCTGCCGGTGCCCTCGACCGCGCGCAGCACCTGCTTCGTCA
>PAQL01000008.1 GCA_002709295.1 Phycisphaerae bacterium
TCGCCGACTGGGGTGCCTGCTCCGGCTGCCCGACCGACCTCGACGGAAACGGCGAGGTCAACGGTGCCGACGTGGGTCTCCTGCTCGCCGTCTGGGGCGACTGCCCCTGAGTCGGACATTGATCTGAGAACGATCCAATCCTGGATTGGATTCGAGCATCCATGCACCCCCCGGCCTCTGGCCGGGGGGTGTCTTCATCATGGGGCCTTCTTTCCGGAATCCTGCGTGACAGGGGCACGGTTGAAACAGCACCCATGGCGTGGATGTCCAGTACCCTGAAGGATCGTGGACGTCATCCGGGGGACCATGCTCGAGTGGTGATCGCATCGTCGGTCCGACCCGGCGGATGATGGAGTCCAGAGTGGTGCCGGCAGGGCCGTGGCCGCTCGGAATGTCTCGTGAGGAACGTGGAGGCTTCGGAAGCGGTGCGCAGATTCCTGATCATCACAACGATCGGCTTCATCGGCCTGCTGGTGCTGTTGGCGGCCATCGGTCCCCGTCTTCAGTTCGGTGGAGGTGGGGGTGGCGGTCGCGAGGTCCGCGTCGAGACCATCCAGCGGCGCGAACTGGTGGAACGGATCTCCGCCCCGGGGGAGATCGAGCCGAACGTGAAGGTGGATGTCTCGGCGGAGGTCTCGGCCCGGATCCTCGACCTTCCCTTCCGGGAGGGCGAATCGGTTCGCAAGGGTGATCTCATCATCAAGCTGAGTGCCGAGGACATCGAGGCCAGGCTTGAAAGCGCGAAGGCGCGACGGGATGCGGAGAACTACAGGCTGCAGAGCGAGCAGTCGCGTCTGGCCGGACCTCTTGCGTCCCTTGCCAATGCCCGGGACGCCCTCGAACGGCAGAAGTCCCTGTTCGAAACGGGTGATGTCAGCAGGCAGGTCCTCGACGATGCCCGGAGCAGGGTCCTCGAGCTCGAGGCCCAGGTCGAGGCGGGACGGCTGGCGATCTCGGTCATCGAGAGCTCCCTGGCCGCAGCCGACGCCGATGTGGACCAGGCGGAGGAGATGCTGGAGAAGACGGTGATGGTCTCGCCGATCGATGGTGTCATCACGGTCCTCAATGCCGAGGTCGGCGAGCTCGTCATGGTCGGGACGATGAACAACGCCGGGACCGTGATCATGACCATCGCGGATCTGTCGCGGATGCGTCTGGATGCCCGGGTGGCTGAAAGCGACGTCGCTCGCATCGCGACCTCCCAGCCCGCCGAGATCCGGATCAATGCCTACCCCGATGACGTCTTCTCGGGCACCGTGGACCGCATCGCCCTTCAGCGCTCGCTGGATCGGGATGGATCGGGGTTCTTCAAGACCGAGGTCCAGATCGATCTGGACGGTCGGCGGATCTTCTCAGGACTGGCCGCCAACGTGGACATCGAGATCGCCAGGCACGAAGGACTGGTGGTGCCCTCCCAGGCGGTCGTGGATCGGAGGATCGACGAACTCCCCACCCGCATCCGAGAGGATCCGATCATCGATACGGATCGGATCACCGTGCCGGTGGTCTACGTGATGGAGGACGGCAACGCGGTCTGTCGACCGGTTCGAGTCGGTCCCAGCAGTCTGTCGGAGACCATCATCTCCGAAGGTCTTTCCCCGGAGAGCTTGGTCATCGTCGGCCCCTACAAGGCGCTCGAGTCCCTCGAGGACGGAGATGCGGTCAGGGAGACCGACGGTCCACTGAGGGACGATGACGAGGAGACCTCGTTCTCCATCTCGTTCTGACGCGCGATCACCAACGTTTCAGAGTCGATCCCACCATGCTGATATCCCTTCGAGACATCACGAAGATCTATCGAGTCGGAATCGACACCGTCCATGCCCTGCGTGGAGTCGATCTGGACATCGGCGAGAACGAGCTGGTGGCGATCATGGGCTCCTCGGGTTCCGGCAAGAGCACGCTGATGAACGTGCTGGGATGTCTGGACAGACCGACGGACGGAACCTACCTGCTGAAGGATCGCCGAACCGATCGCATGGGAGCGGTCGAGCTCGCCCACGTCCGAAACGAGTTGATCGGCTTCGTGTTCCAGTCGTTCGAGCTGCTTCCGCGGGCCACCGCGCTGGCGAACGTGGAACTCCCCAGTCTGTACGCCCGGGGGGAGCGGCGTCGCGACCGCCGAAAGAGGGCTCGCGAGGTTCTCGACCGGGTCGGGCTTGGTGATCGCATGGATCACCGGCCTAATCAACTTTCAGGTGGACAGAAGCAGCGGGTGGCGATCGCGCGGTCCCTTCTGAACCGACCGGCGATCCTGCTGGCCGACGAGCCGACCGGAAATCTCGATTCCACGACCACCGCTGACATCCTGCGCCTGTTCAGAGCCCTGCATCGCGAGGGTCAGACCGTGATCATCGTGACTCACGAAGACGAGGTGGCGGCCCACTGCGAAAGGGTGATCCGACTGCATGACGGCCGGATCGCGAGTGATCTGCCGATCTCGGAGGATCCAGCCGGGCGACTGCTCGAGGAGGTCGCGGAGATCACGGAGAGCGGCTCATGATCTCTCCCGCATTCTGGTGGCAGGCGATCAAGCTGGCGCTCTCCCAGATCCGGGCCAACATCGGTCGTAGTCTGCTCACCGCTCTCGGAATCATCGTCGGAGTCGCCAGTGTCACCACGGTCATCGCGGCCCTGGATGGTCTCAAGGACCGGGTTCTCACCGAGTTCGAGACCTTCGGAGCGAACCGCCTTCTGATCTTTCCGGATCGGCCGGACGGGTACCCCCGCAACCTCTATCCGTGGAAGGACGTCCGCCTCAAGGTGGAGGAGATCGACGCCATCGCGCAGCATTGTCCGTCAGTCCGGGTCGTGACGCCGATCACCTCTCTCAAGACCGCCGTGCAGCACGGCGAGCGGATTCTCGAGGGCATCTCGGTCACCGGGATCCGGCCGGCATGGCACGAGACGGAGAATCGTTCGATCCTCGAGGGGCGTCCGTTCAACTCGATCGACGAGGAGGAGGCGCGCCAGGTCTGTCTGCTCAACGACGACGCCATCCGAGAGCTGGGTCTGCCCGCCGATCCGACCGGCGAACACATCATCATCGGAGCCCGTCGTTATCTGGTGGTTGGGACGGTGGAGACCATCCAGTCGATGATGCTGGGCATCAACACCTCGAGCGCCGAGATCTTCATTCCCTTCGCCATGGCGGCCAGGCTCAAGGACGATGACTTCTTCTTCCGAGCCACCGCGATGATCAGGTCGCCCGAGCTTGCGGCGGAGGCCGAGAGCGAGGTCAGATTCGTCCTCCGGAAGATGCGGGGACTTGACGGCGACGAGCCGGACACCTTCGAGGTCGCGGCGATCGATCAGTTCATCGACCAGTTCAAGGCGCTGGCGGCTGGAATCACCGCGATCGCGGGAGGGATCGTGGGCATCAGTCTCCTTGTCGGGGGCATCGGAATCATGAACATCATGCTCGTCTCGGTCAGCGAACGGACCAGGGAGATCGGACTCCGCAAGGCGGTGGGTGCGACTCCTTCCGCGGTGCTGATGCAGTTCCTGCTCGAGGCGGTGGTTCTCTGTCTCGTGGGTGGCGCGGTGGGGGTGTTGATCGGCGAGATCCTCGCGATCGGTCTCACCTTCATCCCGGATGCGGGCCTCGACCAGGCTCACGTACCCCTCTGGGCCATCATCATGAGCTTCTCGTTCAGCGCCGCAGTCGGTGTGATCTTCGGCATGTTCCCCGCGATCAAGGCATCCCGGCTCGATCCCATCGAGGCTCTGAGGCACGAATGAAACACATCCACGCTCACAAGACGGTCCGAGCCACGATGCCGGGGATCCTGTTCCTTGCGATCATGGGGTGTGGTTCGTCCGGGATTCTGGACGACGACACCGACATCTGGAGGCCTGCTCCGGATCGAACCGACCGGATCGAGTCGGTGGATCTGATCGAACGCAGCAGCAGTCCCCCGGAAGGGCCGGATCTCGCGATGGAGGAGATGCTTGAACGGGAGCTCCCGATCGATGATCCGGAGGAGGTCCGCAACCTCGGTCTCGACGTGGTCCGTCGCTCGGTTCTGGAGAACAACCTCGAGCTCCGGGCGGAACTGATCTCGCCGGACATCGCCCGGGCCGATCTGGCCTCCGAGCAGGCGCGGTTCGAATCGACGCTCTTCGCCGGATACACCCGGAACGACCAGTCGGTCTTCACCGATCTCGAGCAGGGAGAGCCGACCAACTCCGACGAGTTTCTCGCGGGGCTTCGAGTCCCTCTGGTCACCGGGGGCGACCTGACCATCGACACGCTCGCGACTCGAAGCGATCTCGGGGTCCGGATCGCCAACGACCCTCGAGAGGACTGGGAGTCGAGCATCCGTTTCTCGATCTCACAGCCGCTGCTTCGCGGTGCCGGGCTTCGGACGAACACGGCATCCATTCGCATCGCGGAATGGAACAGCGACATCGCCGACGCTCGACTGAAGCTGGCGGCGATCAGGATCATCGCCGATGCGGATCGTGCCTACTGGAACCTGTATGCCGCATGGAGGGAGCTGGAGGTACGCAAGAAGCAGTACGAGCTCGCAGTCGCTCAGATGGAACGCGCAACCAGAAGGCTCGAGGCCGGGGACGCTCCCGAGGTCGACGTGATTCGTGCCAGGTCGGGTGCCGGCTCGACCCTCGAGGCGATCATCCGTGCGGATGCCGCTCTTCGGATCCGGCAGAGGGATCTCAAGCGGATCATGAACGATGCGGGACTGCCGATCGGTGACGTTACGGCGCTGCGTCCGTCGACGGATCCGAATCCGCTTCGCATCGAACTCGATGCCGAAGCCCTCGCCGAAGAGGCGATCACGAATCGAATGGAGATGCTGGAGCTCGAGATCCGGATCGCGATCGATGCGATGACCATCGACATCCGTCGAAACGAGGCGCTTCCGGTGTTCGGTCTTGACTACCGGTACTCGATCCAGGGGGATGATTCCGGATTCGGATCCGCCTATTCGGCCCTGGGGGATCTGGACAGCCACCGGATCGGCATCAACGGAGAGATTCCGATCGGGAACCAGGTGCGTGAGAATCGGATCTCCGCGGCGGTCCTCGAAAGGGTCCGCAGGCTCGCGACCAGGGAATCCAGGGCTCTCGCGATTCGTGGAGAGGTGTACGACGCCCTGGACCGTCTCCGGCAGGCATGGCAGTCGATCCTTGCGTCCCGGCTGGAGACGATCCTCGCCGCTCGAGTCGTGGCCGGAGAGGAGCGGCAGTTCGAGGTGGGACTCCGGACCTCGACCGAGGTTCTGGACGCTCAGAGTCGTCTGGCGGATGCCCAGAGCCGGGAGGTTCGCGCTCTCGCCGACTATCAGATCTCTCTCGTGGACATCGCATTCGCCACCGGAACCCTGTTGGGGCAGTCCCGGATCGATTTCGTCGAGCGGGACGACAGGACGGTCGTCGACGTCGAGCCGGAATCCGACGCCGCTTCACCCGCCGGAGGGGGCTCGGAAGGTTCCGTCCCGGAATGACTCGAAGCCGGGGGCATGGGGTGGATGCCCCAATTGGACTGCATCCTGCTCCTCATGGGTTCTGAACCTCGCTCGCAGAAATTACGCTCGGGTCGAGGAGTCGTCACATGCCGCCTCTGGATGGCACGCCCACCATTGAAGAACGGAACGCACGCGGCCCGGTTGCTGATGAAGACCGGGATCGCATGGAATCCCTTGCGCGGATGGGAAACGCCCTGTCGAGCGAGATGGTTCCGCTGCTCACGGTGCTCAACAACATCCTGCAGCTCGCCCGGGTCGGACTGGAGAAGGGGGATCCGGCGAGGAAGGTGGCGTTGAACAGCATGGCCACCGCCGATCGTGCAATGGACACCGCCACGGCCCTGCTCAGACGTCTCGAGCAGTTCGGATCATCCGCGAGTGGGCGGCCGGAACGGATCGATCTCGCGAGCTTCGTGAGGTCCAGGTTTCGATGCATGAGCGGGGTTCTGGGAAGCGGCATCGAGCTGACCATCGACGGTACGGATGAACCCGCCGTGGTGCGAATCGACTCCCGCAGGCTCGATCAGCTGATCGGCGAGCTTCTTCGCAACGCATCGGAATCGATGCGTGGTTCCGGAGAGGTCGTGATCCGGATCGAGCGTCATGACGATGGGGTGGACCAGCCGCCGCTGATCCGCATGACGTTCGAGGACGACGGACCGGGGATGAATGCCGAATCCATGCGGCGTGCCTTCGAACCCTTCTTCACGACGCGGCATCATGAGATCGGAATCGGTCTCGGTCTGTCTATGGGCCACACCACGGTCAATGCCGCAGGGGGAAGGATGTCGCTTTCATCCGGCGATGCCGGGGGGCTTCGCGTCCACGTCGATCTTCCCCCGGCCCCGGAACGAGAGGTCGACGACATCGGGTTCGACGAGATTCCCGCCCTCAATTCCGGGGGCGTCGGCGAATGATCTCCCCATCGATGGTCTCGATTGCGTCTTTCGCAAGATCGCGAAGGGACTCGGGCATCGAGTCGTCCTGCTGCAGATCCTCGATCGCGGTCGTCACGCGTTCCGGCCGTTGTTCGGTGATCCACACCCGGTGTCGCACCACGCCTGCCGCGATGGTGGCTGCGTAATATCTGGCCGCGACCCGGCGATCCGACGCGTTCTCGCCGCTCATTCTCATGCTCTTGAAGCCGCTCTTCAGAAGCTCAAGGCGATCCAGATCCGCATCGGCACCGGGGACGCTTCGGCAGATCGCATCCGCGGCGTTTCGAGCGTCGGGGTCGAGCTCCAACGCAAGCCAGTCGATCGGACTCCGGCTGGGATCGGCACCGAGTGCAAGAACCCACCGAAGCGAGTCCGAGAGCGGATCGACGGCGTTGGGTTCACGAGATTCCTCCATCGGATTCGAGTTCATCGTGAATCGACCTCCAGCATGCGCAGCAGATCCTTGATCTCCTCCGAGACGTCGTCAGGGTCGCTGACGGTCTGGGATATCTCGTCGAGAATCGCTCGGCCAAGAGCGCGTTTTCCGGTGACCAGCAGTGATGCCGCCCTGGGAACGTCTTTCAAGGAGAGCTCGTTGACCAGTGCGGCGTAGGGAACGGGGCGGCTGCCATCGATCATCGGAGTGATCAGGCGGGCTTCGAGGATCCGCCATTCGATCGAACGATCGCCGGCTTCGAAGTCCGTGCGGACCCTCTGGATCGCATTTCGAATCACGGTCGCGACCCAGTGCCGGGTGAAGGCCGCTTCCGGACCGCCAGAACCGCCCGCAGCCGGAGCATCACCATCCAGCAGACTGTCGACTCGTCCGTCGACCGGACTTCGTTTCGCCGCGGATCTCCTGCGATTCCGGTCTCGAAGGTAGTTGGCGAGCGACCTCGAGAGCAGGCCGCGGAAACGCCCGCGGTCGGGGTCCGCCGCCGCGAGCATGTTTCTCTCGAGGATCACGTCGGCTACGAATCCCTGGATCGCATCATGGGCATCGTGTTCGGAAAGCCCGCTCGCCCTGGCTCTTGCCAGCATCGCACCCCAGTAACGCCTCACAAGCCTGTCCAGCGACTCCTGACGGGTGGGGGAGTCCTTCTGCGCAGAATCGAGCACCATCGACCAGTCGGTCAGGGAGGCTCCGGAGGCGGTTTGTGCGTTTCGGCGATTCATCGGGGGTACCCGGGAAGAGTACGTGGTGCGCATCGCGCGTTCGGAAAAAACGTGGCTCGTTCCCTGGAAATCGACCTCGAGGCGAAGCCGGGCGGTCCCGGTACCGGGATCCCGGGGGTCAGTCGACGCTGTTATCGAGGCACCAGCCATCGAGCCACAGGCCTCGTGACGGCTTGTCAGGGTCTCGGAGGATCCACGTCGCCTTGCCGGCCTCCATCATGCGTCTGGCCTGTCTGGCTGGAGCGGACCCCATCTTGACCACCATGGGCTCCGATCCATCCTGCGTCACGATGGTGATCTTGTGGATCGGATCGTCGTTGACGGAGGTGTTCGTGCGATCCACCGACCCCACTCGTGCATCGACAGGCACACCACGGATCACGAGCTTCCTGCGGATGGATCGAAATCGAAGGACGAAGGCCATGACCACCAGGGCGGCGAGGCCGAAGCCCACGAAGCCCATGCCCTCGGAGGAGCCACCGAGAATCGTCACGATCCCGATGGTGATGAAGATCAGCCCGAAGATCGGAGCCACGATCATCGGGATCGTCGTGGAGCCCCACGCACGGCGGGCGACCGGTGCCGGAATCTCGGTGCGGGGAGCGGGGGCGGATTTCATCCGATCGAGCATCTCGCCCGTGATCAGGTTCAGGGCGACCTGTCGTCCGATGAAGCCGCCCTGCTCCTGCAGATGGCGCGCGGCCTCCTCGGCGTAGCTGCCTTCCACCGCGTCCGCGGCTCTTCTTCCGACCTCCGGATCGTCGACGATCGGACCTCCGGCGATGATGGTGTCCTCGACCAGGGCCTTGATCGCCCCGCCCTCAAGTCGATGGTCGCGGATGTCGCGCATCGCGAGACCCGACCGGCCTCCGGAGGATCCGTCGATGCTGCGCCGGGAGGCGAGAACGCCGCGACCACTGAACCTGAGGTGGAGGTCGTCGACGGCGAGGATCGATTCGACGGCCTGCCGGCCGAGGAGCACCCGGACCGAGTCGGGATTCGCGGTCATCACCGAATACCGCTCGTTGAACACGGGTTCATCCTCGAGCTCCATGGGTGGCGCTCCGAGCAACGACACCAGCATCCCAAGGGCCTTCTCAGCCACGCCCTTGCGAGGTCGAATCTCGAATTCCGGCAGAACGGCCCCCGGCCGGTGAAGGAAGACCACGGTGTGCTTGACGACGTAGCCTGGACCCTCGTCGCCATGTTCGTGCCATTGCACGTTCACGACGATGTCGCTTCCGAGTCCGTGTCGACGCACCAGCGCCGTCCCGAACCGGGGGTCGTTGTCACTGAAGTGGCCGAGGAGCTCACTCCTGGCCTCGTCCGGGATCTCCCCTCTGGTGAAGCCGTCGATCATGGATTCGACACCCTTTCGCATCAGGCGGTCGAAGGTCGTTCAATGGAGCCGGGGGGATTCGAACCCCCGTGCCAAGACGTGCTGGACGCAGCTTCTACGCGTGTAGTCCACCCTTGATCTCGTTCCCGACCCGGAGGGCGAACGGCCCAAGCCGGGAACAAGGCATGCGAAGATCTCGATCCGCCGAGGCATGCCAGCCCATTGGATCCAGCCCGATGATCAGTGGAACCTCGCCCCATCGGGCGTCAGGCGAGGTTCCATCGCGGCGATCAGGCCGCGAGAGCGTACTGCGTGTTGGCAGTTATGAGGTTTGCATCCTTTTTACGTGGCATGGATGCTCCACGACGCGCCACGACGAACAGTCATCGTCCGGTCGATACCAGTCGGCCCCGATTGTGAGAGAGCATGAGGTCCGCAGGGACCGTCGTCATTCTAACGGCAGGCTCGTTTCGCCGATTGCGAGTTTCTTGCAGAGAGGGGAATTCGACCTGCCCGGGTATCCTAGGTGCATGCCCTCACGTCCCCAGAGAGTGCTTTTCGTCTGTCTCGGAAACATCTGTCGGTCACCGGCGGCCGAGGCGGTCTTTCGAACACTGATCTCCGAACGTGACCTCGAGGAGCGGTTCGAGGTGGACAGTGCAGGCACCGGTGGCTGGCACGAAGGGGATCGAGCCGATCCGAGAAGTCGAGCCGAGGGGGCCCGACGGGGACATGCCGTGGATTCGATGGCGCGTCAGATCCGTGATCACGATCTCGATCACCACGACATGATCGTCTGCATGGACCGGGAGAATCATCAGGCGATGATCGGTCTCGGGACCGATCCCGGGAAGGTACGCCTTCTCCTGGAGTGGCATTCCGAATCCGGGATCGACGAGGTGCCCGACCCCTATTACGGTGGAGAAGACGGTTTCGTCCGCATGTACGACCTGATCGAGGCCGCATGCGAGGGTCTCCTGGGTGAACTCCTCTCCGCTGAAACGGACGCATGAGCGGGCAAGGGGATATGTCCGGAATCGAGCTCCTGCTCCGGGAGGCGGGCATCCGCGTCGATGTCGTCGAGTCCGTCTCCTGCGGTGGTGGCTGCATCGCGGACGTCCGGCGACTTCGGCTGGCGGATGATCGAACCTTCGTCGTCAAGATCTCGTCCCGACCCGACGCCGCATCGTCTCATCTCGAATCGCGGGCCCACGAGGAGGCTGCCGGACTTGCTGCGATCGCCGCGTCCCGGACCGTTCCGGTCCCGGAGGTCATCGGCATCGGGAGCACCGAAGGCTCCGTGATGCTGGTCCTCGAGGATCTCGGTGAATCGAACCGTCCCTCGAACGCGGACTGGATCGAATTCGGCGGCCGGCTGGCGGAGCTTCATGCATCGAGCGGCGAGGACCTCTTCGGCTTCGGTCACGACAATCATCTGGGGAACACCAGCCAGGACAACTCGCCTGCGAGCGATCCCGCAGCATGGTCGAGCTTCCTGGCCCAGCGGCGCCTCGGTCCCATGCGCCGTCGACTCGATGATGCGGGTCTTCTGGACTCCATCGATCGAGACCTTCTCGAACGCCTGGAGGGTGACCTTTCGAGCATTCTTCCGGTCGACATCCGTCCCGGCCTGCTGCACGGTGATCTCTGGTCCGGCAACGTGCACGCCACCGTCGGGCGGGGAATCGCGGTCATCGATCCCGCGGTCTTTCATGGGGATCCACTCTTCGAACTCGGCATGATGCGACTGTTCGGTGGCTTCCCTCGGGACTGTGAATCCGCGTACTTCGACCGACTGGTCGAGATCGAGGGTCCTGACGCGCTGGACGCCGCGGAAGCCCGGATCGAACTTGGACGACTGCACCATCTGCTGAACCACTGGCTGCTCTTCGGTCCCGGTTACGGGCATGACGCTCGTCGTGCGGCATCCGGTCTCCTGTCGATGGTCTCGAGAGGAGGGCGGATTCGATGAAGCATGATCGTTCGAGCGACACCGCGAGGTTCGTGCAGAACGGGATCTACTGGGTGTCGCAGCATCCACGTCTGGGGGTCGAGGTTCCGGGAGGGCTCTCCAGATACACGGCCGAGATGACTCGTTGTCTCGAGTGGCCCGATGCACCCTCGGGATCCCGGTTCGGGCGCAGTCTCATCCTCTGGAAGGCGGCCTTGATGCAGGCGGTCTCGATTCCAGGGATCTATCTGCATCAGATGCTTCGGAAGCGGTTCATCGAATCGATCGCGAGGTCCGAGGTCCTTCCATCGGTCTCGCAGATGGTGGTGTTCGGGGCGGGATACGACACGCTGAGCCTCCGGGTGTCGGCCAGCCATCCGGGAATGACCGTCATCGAGGTGGACCACCCCGCCACCCGGGCCCGGAAGATCGAGGCTTTGAAGGGATTCAACATGGCCACCGGGCGTTGCACCTTCCTCGAATCCGATCTCGAGATCGACGGGATCGCAGGCGGCCTCGAAGGATGTCCCGATTTCGATCCCCGGGTCGCCACCCTGTTCGTCGCCGAGGGGCTCACGATGTATCTGAGCGAGTCGAGGGTTCGGGAACTGCTGGGCCTCGTCGCGGAGGGTTCTCCTGAATCACGGCTTCTGTTCACCTACATGGAGGAGACCCCCGAGGGGCGGTGGGATTTCAGAGAGCAACGACTGCTCGCCGCGAAGTGGCTGGCTCTGAGGAATGAACGATTCACGTGGGGAGCCTCTCCGGAGGCTCTTCGAGGGCTGGTGGCCGAATGCGGTCTTGATGTCGTGGCCCATCGGACACCCGAGGACATGCGGTCGGAATACCTCACCGAACGCAATCGCAGTGCGACCCTCGCTCATGGGGAGAACACGGTGCTGGTCGCTCCCCGGGCCTGAGCACCGACAGGAAGGTCATTCAGAAGGAGACCGACGCCATGCCTGAGGTCAACGACGCACAATCCCGACTCAACCTCACCAATGTGAAGTCCATCCTGAAGCCGTCCTGCGAGGAGGATGTCCGAAAGGCGATTCTCGACGCCGCTCGGAATGGGGACTCCATCTCCATCGCGGGGGGGCGTCATTCGATGGGGGGGCAGCAGTTCGGCACCGATACCGTGCACCTCGACATGCGCGGGATGAACCGGATCCTGGCCCTCGATCGGGACAAGGGTCTCGTCGAGGTCGAGAGCGGCGTGATGTGGCCGGAGTTGATCGGTCATCTCCACGATCACCAGGATGGCGGAGGCACCGTATGGGCGGTCCGGCAGAAGCAGACCGGAATCGATCGGGTCTCCATCGGCGGATCGCTGGCCTCGAACATCCATGGCCGGGGCCTCTGCTTTCCGCCGTTCATCTCCGACATCGAATCCTTCCGGATCATCGATGCCGAAGGTCGGTCGTTGAACTGCAGTCGGATCGAGAATCAGGAGCTCTTTTCGCTGGCCATCGGCGGCTACGGGCTGTTCGGAGTGGTCACCCATGTCACGCTCCGACTCGTTCCCCGCTGCAAGGTGAAGAGGATGGTGGAGGTGATCGCGGTCCGGAATCTGCTGCCTCGCATCGATGCCGCGATCGAGGACGGATTCGTGTTCGGAGACTGCCAGTACTCGATCGACCTTCTCGGCGACGAGGAGTTCCACCCGGGGGTCTTCTCCTGCTATCGCCCGGTGCCGGACGACGTTCCGGTGCCTGAGGAGACTCGTCACATGTCACCATCGGACTGGGCGGATCTCTATCGGCTCGCCCGTACCGACAAGGAGAAGGCTTTCGCGAAGTACGAGCAGTTCTACCTCGGCACCTCGGGCCAGGTGTACTGGTCGGATGCCCACCAGCTTTCCAACGTCTTCGAGGGATACGACGCCGTGGTCTCTGCCGACCGGGGGACGGAGATGATCACGGAGGTCTACGTGGACCGTGAGTCCCTGGTCCCGCTCCTCACGGAGGTCCGGCGCGATTTCGTCCGGCACGAGGTCGACATGACCTATGGAACGATCAGGTTCATCGAACCGGACGAGGAGAGCTTCCTCCCGTGGGCCACCGGGAGAAGCGTCTGCATCGTCTGCAACCTGCACGTCACCCACACTCCCGAGGGCATCGAGAAGGCTCGAAACGACTTTCGACGGATCATCGACCGGGTCATCGAGCACGGAGGAAGGTTCTTTCTCACCTACCACCCCTGGGCGACGCGGGAGCAGGTCGAGGCGTGCTATCCCCGGTTCCCGGAGTTTCTCGATGCCAAGACGCGGTACGACCCCGAGCGACGGTTCCAGAGCGACTGGTACCGGCACTACGCGGGACTCTTCGGCAAGGCCTGATCGAACCGGGGATCAGCCGTTCTTCGAGGCGAAGTCCGCCATGAACGAGGCGAGGGTGTCGCATCCCGCCGCGGGGAAGGCGTTGTAGATCGAGGCCCGGATGCCTCCGACCGAACGGTGGCCCTTGAGGCCGCTCATGCCCTCGGCTCCCGCCTGTTCGACGAAGGCCTTCTCGAGGTCCTCGCTGGGGAGCCGGAACGTCACGTTCATCGTCGATCTGCAGCAGGACTTCGCATGGCCGCGGTAGAAGCCTCCGCTCCCGTCGATGGCGTCGTAGATAACGCCCGCCTTCGCATCGTTGTGATCGGCCATGGCGGGCAGGCCGCCCTGCTCCTCGATCCATGCCATCACGAGGTTCATCGCGTAGACCCCGAAGACGGGGGGCGTGTTGAGTCGTGATCCGGCCTTCGCATGCTTGCGATAGTCGAGCATGTCGATCGTCTCGCGACCGGCCGACTCCATGAAGTCCCTGCGGATGATCACCAGGGCGACGCCGGACGGCCCGAGGTTCTTCTGGGCCCCGGCGTAGACCATCGCATGGTCCGCGAACGGCCACGGCCGAGCGAACATCTCGCTGCTCGTGTCACACACCAGTGGAGCCGTCGTGGACGGGGGGGTCGCATAACGGGTGCCGTAGATCGTGTTGTTGGAGCAGTAGTGAAGGTAGGCGGCACCATCGGTGAGCGAAAGTTCCTCATTCGAGGGGCAATGGTCGTAGTTGCAGTCCGATCCGGCGAAGGCGACGTTGACCTCGCCGAACTTCCTGGCCTCCTTGATCGCCTTGCTGGTCCACGTGCCGGTGTCCGGATAGTCGGCGATGCCACCCTCGGGAAGGAAGTTCATCGGGATCATTCCGAACTGCATGGATGCTCCGCCCTGCAGGAACAGGACCTCGTGGTCGTCACCGACTCCTGCGAGGCGACGGGTGCGTTCCAGCGCATCGTCGAAGATCCGGTCGATCACCGGCCCGCGGTGGCTGTGTTCGAGAACCCCGATGCCGGAGCCGTCGATGTTCCAGACGTCCTCACGGATCTGATCGAGAACCGGTTCGGGCATCACTGCGGGGCCGGCGGAGAAGTTGAGGATTCGATCGGTCGAGGTGGCCGACATGGGCTGCTCCGAAGCGGAAGGGATCAGTGGACGGTGAGATCGATGCTGAGGACGTTGGACTGGGATTCGATCTCCTGGATGAGATCGCGGCCGGGGACTTCGGAGACCCGGATCCGGACCGAAGCGGCCTCGCCGCCGGTGAAGATCACGTTCTCCATGTCCTCGATGTTGAGTGCGCCTCTGCTCAGAACCTCGCAGATCCCGGCGAGGACGCCGGGTCGGTTGAGATGGCGGGCGGTCACCGTGGCGGCACCGCTGCCGGTGGAGAGATTGATGCAGTTCGGGACATGTCCGCGTTCCAGATGATCGCGGACGATCCGAACCGTCTCGGCGGCGATGGCCTCCTGGGCCTGATCGGTGGATGCGCCGACATGGTGGGTGCCGTACACCCCGGGCAGCGTCACGACCTCCGGGTGGAATTCGCCGGTCGCCGAACCGGGTTCGTTCTCGTAGACGTCGAGGCCGGCACGGATGCCCCTGGTCTTGATGGCCTCCACCAGGGCGGCCTGATCGATGACCGATCCACGACTGGTGTTCACGATGGTGGCCCCGGGCTTCATGGCCTCGAGGAATTCATGTCCGATCAGATGTTCGGTGTCCGAGTTCGCGGCCACCGAGACGCAGATGACGTCGCTCATTCGAGCGAGGTTCTTCAGGTTCTCGCACGCATGGCAGCCGGCGGCCTCCGCCCGGGCCTCGCTGATGTTCCTGCTCCATGCGAAGACCCGCATCCCGAACGCGTTGCCGCGATCCGCGATCGCCTCGCCGATGCGGCCAAGGCCGACGATGCCCAGGGTCCTGCCGGCGAGGCCGGGAGCCTTGCCGTACTCCTTCTTGTTCCATGTGCCCTCGCGGAGATCGGCGACCTGGTCGGGGATCCGGCGGTCACATGCGAGAATCAGTCCCCATGCGAGCTCCGCGACCGCGAGCGAGTTCTTGCCCGGACAGTTGGCGACCGGGATCCCGCGGCTGCTTGCGGCGGCGACGTCGATGTTGTCGGTTCCGGCACCGGCGCGAACGATGAGCGCCAGTCGTCCACTCTTCTCGATGGCATCCGCATGGACCTTGGTCGAGCGGACGATCAGGACGTGCGGATCGTGCCTGAGGATGGCCTCGGGAAGGGTCTCGGGTGAGAGGCCGGGGTCACAGACCACTCGATGGCCCCTTGATTCAAGGGCCTCGATTCCGGAGGGGTCGAACTTGTCGGCGACAAGGACGAGCGCGGCCTGCTCGTCGTTCGTGTTGCGGGGGGAAGCCTGGGTGGCGGTGGCTGAAGTCATCGTTTGACGCACTCCTCGATGGTCTCGAATCTGTGGGCGAACAGCCCGCTTCGAAGCTTCGGTTCGAACCAGGTGGATTTGGGGGGCATGATCTCTCCGGCATCCGCGACCCGAAGAAGCTCGTTCATCGATGTCGCATGAAGGCTGAATGCGATCGCGGCGGAACCCGCGTCGACTCGGCGCTCGAGTTCGTCGGTGCCTCGGATGCCTCCGACGAAACCGATCCGGGAATCGGTGCGGGGGTCTCCGATGCCGAGGATCGGGGCGAGGACCCGGTCCTGGAGCAGGGCGACGTCGAGGCAGGCGATGGGATCGTCCTCGGGGATCGAGTCCGCTGGGAATCGGAGACGGTGCCAGCGGCCGGGGAGGCGGATCGCCACCTCGCCCTTCGCCATCGAACCCGGTTCGGTGTCGGAATCCAGTGGGGAGACGTCGCCGACCTCCGACAACCGCTGAAGCAGTTCGTCGGTCTGGAGTCCGTTCAGATCGGTCACCACCCGGTTGTACGGCAGGATCTCCAGATCTCCGGCGGGGAAGACCGTGGCAAGGATCCGGTTGTATTCCTCCGTGCCGGTGTGAGCGGACGATTCGGAGGCTCGAGCGGTCGCGGCTCGTTCTCCCGCCGCAGAGCGATGATGGCCGTCGGCGATGTAGAGCTCGGGGATACGTGCGAATGCCGATTCGAACTCGTCGGTGTCGTCGATCCGCCACAGGGTGTGGGTCGTGTCGTCGGCCATGAAGTGGATCAGCGGCCGGCTCGAACTCGCGGTGAGCAGGAGTCTCCGGATCTCCTCTTCGGGGTCGGCCTCCTCGCGGTAGGCGAGGAACACGCCTTCGGCGTGGATGCTCGAAGCCAGAAGGTGTCGGGTCCGGTCGTCCTCCTTGTCGGGACGCGTCTTCTCATGCTTCCGGATTCTGCCATCCCGATACTCGGCGGCATCCACGGTGCACACAAGGCCGAGCTGGCGTCGTCCGTCGCGGACGAGCCGGTAGGCGTACATCGCCGGTTCGGTCTCCTCGATCAGGAGGTCTTCGGAGAGAAGTCGTTGGATCTCCGCGAGGCCGTGCTGGTAGATCTCCTCTCCGTAGGGATCGGCATCGACGGGGAAGTCGATCTCAGGGCGGATGACGTGGAGATAGCTCCCCGGGCGTCCCTCGGCGAGTTCCCGAGCCTCCGTGGTGGAGATCACGTCGTAAGGGGGACATGACACGTCCGCGGCGTGGGGGGGGTTCGGTCTGATGGCCTTGAACGGATGGATGGTGCTCATGGAACCTCCGAGAGTCAGCCGGTTCGGCCTCTCAGATGAGCATCCTACGAAGGCTTGGCCGGGCAGGTCCACGAGTGATACCGGACCCGGTTGGACGGACCTCGGAAATCTCCTGAAGGTGCGGGGAGGGTCATCCGATATGACCTGCGGCGAGAGGTGGGAAAGCCGGCTCTCGCAGCATTATCGACCCAGAAGGGACCGTTTTCATCTCGCCACGGTGGGCGTCGGCGAACGGACGGTTCCACGACAGATGAAGAGAGAACTCGATGAATCAGTGTCCGCTTCCAGGTTTCAGTTCCGGCACGCTCTTCACCGCCGCCACCCGGCCGGTCTCCGGCACCGCCACGGCCTTCCACCTGGATGGTGATCGTTTCGGAACCATGCACCATCTCCTCGAGCTCAGCATCTCCGAAGAGGTCCTCGAGGCGAGGGTTGTGGAGGCGCTGCCGACCGGATCCACGGTGAGCCTCGGTTTCGAGAAGCCGGGCATGACCGCCCGACGGGGCGAAGTGGTCAATTGCGATCCCTGCGACGAAGGCTGGCGGGTCGGCATCCGCCTTGCAGAGGCCGCCTGACCGCCACTCGGCATCTCGAATCGAATGATCAAGCGACCCCGGCCTCATGTCCGGGGTCGTCGTCGTTCCGGCCCCCTGTCCCGGAAGGGGAGATTCCATCTGCACGGGCTGTCCCGGTGGCGAAGGTCCGAGAACGCTCTTAATCATGATCAGAGTCGGACCCGGCATCGAGTCTTCATCCGTTCGATCCGAGGTTTCCTGTCGTCGGGCACAACCGTTCGACCGTCGATCGGTGTCCAGGGAGGGACGGACACCCATGTCGATGCATGCCCGATCGGTCGTGGTGCGGACGATCGGGTCTTTCTTCCGGCGGACACCGAATCGGGTCCGCGTCCTTTTCGCCCGCATGGTGCGGACGACCTGAATCGGTTCCCCATCTGTTGTTGGAGGAGTTCGGCAATGAACAAGCGTCGAAACAACGTGAAGCGAGGCTTCACGCTCATTGAAATTCTCATCGTCGTGGTGATTCTCGGCATTCTCGCCGCGATCATCGTTCCGCAGTTCACGGATGCCGCCCAGGATGCGAACGAGTCGTCCGCCCGAAGTCAGCTGCAGACGATTCGAAGCCAGATCGAACTTCACCGCGTTCAGAACAACGGTGCTGCTCCCGCCGACATGGCCGAGCTCGTCGCCGACGGCTACATCCGCGCCGTCCCGGTCTGGCCCGCGGGCTTCGCCCAGACCTATGCCTCCGGAGATCTCACCCTGCAGTACGACGGCACCGTCGACTTCGATGGTGACGGCAGCAACGACACCGGTGAGACCGGTTGGTGATTCCAGGAGCCTGAGAGAGAACCGAAGCGTCGTCCCGGTCGAAGGACCGGGACGACGTTTCTCCATCTCGACCGGAGGATCCCGGTCGAGTCGAGGAGGGCTGGCGTGAAGCCTGCCGTCTGCAATCCGATCCGGGGTGGTCAGGAGGCTCGAGCCTCCCGGAGGAAACAAGATGAGTCGTCATCCTGCAGGTTCAACCGTCCGGAACACCGGATTCACACTCATCGAGATCCTGATCGTGGTCGTGATCCTCGGGATCCTCGCCTCGATCATCGTGCCCCAGTTCGCGGATGCCCAGTCGTCCACGCGGGCCGCGGCCATGCGAACCCAGCTGAAGACCATTCGAGGCCAGGTCTCGGCATGGCGCATTCAGAACGGGAATGCGATGCCCGGAGGCGGTTCCGCCACCGCCGCCGAGATGATGCAGACCCTCATCGACGACGGCTACATCGTTCGAACCGTGTTCCTCTCCCCCGGATTCGTGTGGGAGTGGAATCCGAATCTCGGCACCCTCGATCTCGGATACGACGAGACGATCGAGCCGAGCATCCCGGATGCCGACAACGACGGGGACGGGGATTCCGACGACATCGCGGTGATCGAGGCCTGGTGAGATGCTCCTCGCCCGACATCCCGTCGGAGACCGTGTCGTTTCGACCCGTCGGTCGGCTCGGCTGGTGATCACCGGCATGATGGCCACCGCGGTGGTGTCCCTCGGCTTCGACGGGCAGCCCCGGGATCGTGAGCACGAGCCCCGACCGGGGGAGGACATGGTGCTCGCCCTGCCGGTCCCTCCGGATGCGAGGGTCCTCGTGCGGAGGATCGATCACGCCGGCCGACGATCACTCCTGGTGGTCGACATGGATCCCACGGATCCTCCGGACTCCGAGGACACCGCGGTCTTCCTTCGACTCGAGCCGATCCCCGGCGTGATCCTGGCCCGTTCCACACGGGCCGAATGGCGGCCGGATCCCGNCCATGGCGTCAGCTGGTGGACNTTCCCCCATTCCGGCGACGTGAAGGTCTCCTCGCATCCGACCATGGTCGAGGCCGCCTCGGCGTTTCGGGAGTCGCAAGNGTCCGGGAACCCCGNTTGCGGTTCGANGACCACTCGGATCATGCGGGTGCACACNGGGACGACCGGNGGGGAANCGGGNGGAACGACCCGAGTCGGCATNGACATCGACCGATGAGGCATCTGGCGGAGGCCGTGTGCAGGCCCCGTCACCGAATGAACCCGGTGCCTTCGGAGANTCCGAAGGCGCCACGCGTGGAGCCGCCACATGAACGACATTCGATCACTTCGTGCCCTTCTCGTGGTCAACACCATGCTCGCAGCCGGACTCCTCTGGGTGATCCTGGTGGGGGGGGCCTCGTTCACCGCATCAGCCGAGGCGGCACCGCAGTATCGATCCACCCGTGCCGTCGATCCGCCGTCACAGGCGTTGACCGGCGTGGGCAATGCCGCTGCTCGTCAGCGGGACCGGATGCTCACTGCGCTCGAGTCGATCTCCAGACGACTCGAGAAGGTCGAAAAGCAGCTGGGTGAGGGCAGGATCTCCGTTCGCATCGAGAATGTCGATGACCTTCGCATCGACTATGCCCGCCTCGCCGAGGTGATGCGGGTCTCCGACAGATCGAAGTGACGTTCGTCATCGCGGGGGGAGGAATCGCCATGCGCGGATTCACCAGACGTGCCTACACCCTCATCGAACTCCTGATCGTCATCGCGATCCTCGGGCTCTCCAGTGCGCTGCTGATCCCGAGACTCGTCGATGCTGAGACTTTCTCGGTCCAGGCCGCGGTCCGTTCGATGATCGCGGACGTGACCTTCGCCCAGACGGATGCGCTGGCGATGCAGAGGATTCGAAGACTGCAGTTCCTGCGCGATGCCAACGGCAGGCTCCATGGCTACGCGATTCTCGCTCCCTCCGATCAGTCGACCTACGACGCAGGTTTCGACCCCGCGACCGCGGAATATCTCGATCATGAGTCGATGACGGGCACCCAGGGCCGCTTCATCGTCGATTTCGACCTCGATGCGCGGTTCGAGGGCGTCGAGATCGAGTCGGTGAATTTCGGAGGCCGTGACTGGGTCGCCTTCGATTCCCTCGGAGGACCGGTGGGAATATCGGGCCAACCGCTCGCCGGGGGGGGTGAGGTCCGCATGCGCGGGCTGAACGGCGCCTATCTGATCCGATTGAGCGGGTTCACGGGAAAGATCACCGTCGAACCGATCGATGACTGATCTGACGGGAGGTGGTCGGCGTGTCGCCGGCTCCCTCGGCTCACGGCGCTTTCGCCGGTGAGCTGGTCCGGAGGATCAGGATGTCGCAGCCAAGACGCAGAGCAGCGAGAGGGCCTTCGAACATCGGGGTCGAGATCGACTCCGATCGCACGAGGGTCATCCAACCCCGCCGTCCGGGCTCGGAGGAGATCCGGAGAGCTCTCGAGATTCCGCATCTCGGCGGAGCGATCGATTCATCCGCACTGAGAAACGCCCTGCGAGGATTCTCGGGACGGGATGCGGTGGTGGCACCGCCCTCCGACGAACTCGAGCTTCGGCCGGTTCGGCTTCCCCGGCTCGAGGGTGATGAGCTTCGGGAGGCGGCTCGGTGGGAGGCTGCATCCGCCCTCGGTGTGGACGGAGCGGACCTGGTCGCCGAGCCGATCGTGGTCTCCGGCCAGCCCGGGGAGGACGGTCGGATGGAGATGCTCGTCATCGCCGGTCGGGCGTCACGGATCACCAGCCTGCTCGAACCACTGTTCGAGGCCGGACTGCGTCCCATCGCGGTGGAGCCCGGCTTCATGGCCGCGGCCCGCGTCTTCACCCGACGATCTCGGCGGGATGCGGAGCGGGACGAGGTCAGACTGGTCATCGAGGTCGGCATGGAAGGCAGCTGGCTCGTGGTGATGCGGGGTGACGCCGTGGTCTTCGCGAAGTCGGTGAAGATCGGAGCCTCGGACATCCATCGTGAGATCTCCCGCGACCTGGGCATCTCGGAATCCGAGGCGGTATCGACCCGGATCGACGCCGTCGAGGAACGACTCGACGGACTGGTGCTCGAGGCGGTCAGGGACTGCGTCCGTCGTTCCACGCGACCGATCGTCGAAGAGGCCTCGATGGCGCTCCGGTACGCGACGGTCTCGGCACGACTCGGTCGGGCTCGTTCCGTCCATGTCAGCGGCCCTGCGGGCCGGTCGCCGGGGCTTGCCGAAGCCCTGGATGCGGCCTTCCCGGGAGTGCCACTCGAGATCGACCATGTCCTCGACGCCCACCTCGACGCCGATCCCACGATCAGCGGATGCGGGGGAGCGTCTTCATGGGTCCGGGCCTACGGCCTTGCCATTCGTCCCTCGGTCGCAAGGGAGATCGCGGCATGATCGGAAGAACCATGGATCTTCGACCCGAGGACGTCCGTCGCCGGGTTCGCGATGCCGGGGAGCGGGTGCGGATCGCTCGCTTCGCGGTGGTGGCCGGAGTCATGCTCTGCGTCGCCTGGATGAGCGCCTCATGGCGATTGTCGATCGCCCGTGCCGATCTGGCTTCCGCGACCGAAAGGGCCGAGGATGTCGTTCGAGTCGAGGCCGAACTTCAGGATGCCCGCGCCTCTCTGGAGCGGGATGGTCGTGAACTCGCGGCGTGGCGACGAGTCACCATTCCAATCGCGACCGGCAGGCTCATCGACACCGTGGTCGAGATCCTTCCCGAGTCTGCGACGATCGAGCGACTCGAACTCGATGCGACCTCGCTGATCGCCGTTCCCGCGGGTCACACCCGGGCCGGGATCGAGGGGACGACTCCTCCGCGTCGTGTCGAAGGCGACATCGAGGGATTCGCCTCCACCGACGAGGACGTGGCCCTCCTGGTGGATGCCCTGAGAAGCCGACCGTTCTTCCGAGAGGTCCGGGTGGTCACCACCCGTCATCGGGAGCTGGGATCCGGAACCGAGGTGGCTCGTGAGTTCCAGATCGCCTTCGAGGTGGATCTGGATCAGGCCAGTCCGGCACCCGCCGGCGAGCCGGATCCTTCGGAAGGAGGCGGACGATGAAGATGGAACCCACGATGCGGATCGCCGCGGTGGCGGGAATCATCGGTGCCGTGGCGACCTGGTTCGGCGTGCGTCCGTTGCACGTGCGGGCCTCGCTCGTCGAGGCCGAGACCGAACGCCTTCACGAGATGGTGGCGGCGGAGACGGTCCCGGCGGCCGAACTCACCTCGGTGGCCCGAGAAGCCGATCGCAGATCCCGCATGATGTCGGTGGAGAAGGTCGGAACCCTTCCAGTCGGACCTCCGGACCTCGCGGACGTCATTCGAAGGCTCTCACTGCCGATCGACGGATTCCGAGTGGAGGATCAGACCTTCACGGCACGCCGTTCCGCCTCCGCGGGAATCGGCGCCCCCGAGTGGTGGAAGTCGAGGCCGGTTCATGTCGAACTGGTCGCCGACTGGGCGTCGATCAGGGGTTTTCTGACCCTCGTCGATGAACTTCCCAACCCCGTTCGCACCACCTCGCTTCGGATCGAGCGACTCGATTCGGATCGTGGTCTCGCCCGCCTTCACCTCGAACTCGATGCCCTGCATCTGGCCGATTCACCGGCCGGTGATGTCAGGGGTGTTCGGGAGTCGGTCGTCGCCAAGGAGGATGCTCGATGAATGGAAGACACCCTGTCGTGAAAGGTCTCCACCGGTTCGGAACCCTGTTCGCCGGGTTCACGGGCCGATTTCGCCGACGTGAAGTGCTGCTGGCGACGATGGTGCTCACGATCCCGACCCTGGCGATCGCACAGCCTCTCGGTCTTCTGCTCTGGGCAAGGATGAGGATCCTGACCTCCATTCCCCGGACCGCGATGGCGGTGGAGGAGGAGCAGGTCGCGGTGGTGGTTCCGGAGTTCGAGGATGCGTTCCCGGACCTTCCGGAGGTCGTCTTCGACGCGGTGCCGATCCGGGACCCTCTGGCGATCAGTTCGCTTCATTTCCCCCGATCCTCCAATTCCGTCCCTGATCCCGGTTTCGGGCCCAAGTCGCCCTCCTCACCGGCCGAGGAAGACGGAGCGGCGTCTGCCGATCGGGCCCGGCTCGCATCGGAAGCCGCACGGCTGGAGGTCCAGGGCCTCATGCCCGGGCAGGGACTCGCGCTCATCGACGGGCGGGTCCGACGCGTGGGAGAGGAGTTCCCGGGGAACGTTGCGCAGGCGACGTTCCGCCTCATCGAGGTTCGGAAGTCCGCCATCGTCGTGCGGACCGAAGGCCTCGACTTCGACATCCGACTGAACGGCGGGGGCACCGGATCCGTCGACATCCGCCCTTGAGGGGCGAGGAGCGAAAGCGATCATGGGTCGAATCAACAGCAACATCTCGACGCGTCGATTCGTAGCCGCACTCGGGGCAGCCATCCTGCTCGCGGGTGCCGTTCATGGTGGTCATTCGGGTCAGGACGAGGGTCAGGAGTCCGGTGGCTTCGATCCGGGTTCCGAACTGCTGGATCTGGGCGGGGTCGAGGTCGACGACTTCGACACCTTCAACATCCAGGTCCAGGACACCGATCTCGCCCAGGTGCTTCAGATGCTCGCGCTTCAGAGCGAGCGGAACGTGATCGCCAGTCGGAACGTGTCCGCGGTCATCAGCGCCAACCTCTTCGACGTCACGTTCTACGAGGCGATGGATGCGATCCTCAAGCCCAACGGATTCCGATGGATCGAGGAGGGCAAGTTCATCTATGTCTACACCCAGGAGGAGTTCGCCCGGATGCAGGCACTCGATCGCAAGACCGAGAGCCGCATGTTCGAGCTCGAGCACCTCTCCGCTCAGGATGCCAGCGAGTTCGCCAATCCGCTGCTCTCGGATCGAGGCAAGCTGAGCTTCATCGGTCAGGTAGAGGGCGGCATCGAGCAGCAGCTCGATGCGATGGGCGCCGATTCATGGGCGAAGTCCGCGATCCTGGTGGTCAACGACTATCCCGAGAATCTCCAGCGCATCGACGAGCTTCTCGACGAGATCGACACCGCGCCCCGTCAGGTGGTCGTGGATGCGACCATCGCCAGTGTGGCGGTCAATGAGGCGGATGCCTTCGGGGTCGACTTCTCGCTGATCGGCAATCTCGACGTCACGAGGCTGGTCAACCCGCTCGGCCCGGTGACCGACATGCTGCGGGGCAGTGCCGCTCCGCCCCCCGGCACCCAGGGTTCGGTGCCCACTCCGATCTACGGAGGCAGCGACCTGCCCGCCTACGGCGCGCAGTCCACTCCCGGCAACGTCGGCGGGGGGGACCACAACCTGAAGGTCGGTCTGGTCGCCGGCGACGCGGCGGTGTTCATTCGAGCCCTCGACCGGGTCACCGACACGATGGTGCTCGCACGGCCCCGTCTCATGGCCCTCAACCGTCAGCGAGCCCAGGTGCTCGTCGGTCAGAGGGTGGCGTATCTCTCGACCACGTCCACGGACACGACCACGACCCAGACCGTCCAGTACCTCGACACCGGTGTGAAGCTGATGCTTCGTCCCTTCATCTCGAAGGACGACTCCATCCGACTCGAGCTCTACCCGAGCGTTTCCGAGGCGGTCCTGAGGACCATCTCGTCGGGCGGCATCGAGGGTTCGATCCAGGTGCCGGACGAGTTCACGAACGAGATCTCGACCAACGTGAGGGTCCGGGACGGGCAGACGCTCGTGCTCGGCGGCCTGTTCCGGGAGGAGACCCGGGTTTCCAACAACCAGGTTCCCTTCCTCGGTGACATTCCGATCGTCGGTGCGGCCTTCAGCGGCCATGACAACGAGATCAATCGGAAGGAGATCATCTTCCTGATCACCCCGAACATCGTCGAAGACAGCCTCATCGAGGCGTCCGGTGAGGCCGGGAAGGCCTTCGTCAACAGTCTCCGAGCCGGGATGCGTGACGGACTTCTCCCGTTCAGCCGGGAGAAGATGAGTTCCAAGCACAATCAGGCGGCCTTCGAGGCAAGGCAGCGGGGTGACAAGGACAAGGCCCTCTACCACCTCGACAACTCGCTGCGGTTGAACCCGGCCCAGCCCGGGGTCAGGCAGCTTCGAGCCGACATCACCGGTACGGATTCGGGCGGCTTCTACGACTACGACATCTGGAACCGCATCATGCAGGTCCAGATGGAGGAGCTCGAGGATCGCAAGGAGGAGTCGGCGCGGCTCGATTCGACGGTCGATCCCCTCGCCGACGCGGCCGAGGTCCCTGATGCACGCGCATCCACCCGTGAGGAGCGTTTCGTCGATGCCCTTGTGGCCGATCTGGACCTGCCCGAGACGTCATCCTCCACCGAGATCGACGTGGCGGAGGCGGACAGTTCGAAGGACGAGTTCCTCTTCGTCGAGGCGGATCCCATGACCCCTGACGAGGTCTTCGCCGAGTCGGTCGAGGGAACCGAGTTCGTCGAGGCTCGGGAATCGACCAGGCCGGCCTCCACGATCCGCGAGACGCCCTTCTTCGAGACCGAGGAGAACGTGTCGGTGGTCGCGGAGGCCGTGACCACCGAAGCCATGCCAGTCCCCTTCACGCCCGAGGACGCCGCCCGGCTCGCCGGTCGGATGCAGGCCGAGCTGTTGGCGGGACCCAATCAGAACCGCTGGGGCCGCCTCTGGTGGCTTGCGGACGTCGCCGAACGCCAGATCCGACTGTTCAACGAACAGCAGGGTTCCGAGTCCATGATCGCCAACGTCGTCGCAGACGACGAATGAACCTTCCGACCCGGATCCGGTCGGCGACCGGATCCGGGCCCGTTCCTTTCGCACCACCGTCTCCTCGCCGGACCTCCGGCATCCAATCGGGAACACTCCAATGATCAATCAGGCCGATCATCGCGCAACCACCTGCTCGACCCTCCGTCGGATCGCGGTCGCCGCGGTCCTCGGCGGTGGGATCATGCTCGCTTCCGGATGCACCGGACCCACCAAGCGAGGCATCGAGTCGCGCAAGGTTGCGCAGACGAGGTTCGACACGGTTCGAAGCCGGGTCGACTACGACCAGGCCACCCAGGCGTTCGAGTCGGGCAACTTCATCGATTCGAAGCGATACCTGGAGAACGCGATCGACAAGTACGACGAGGACCCCGCCTACTGGGTCCTGCTCGGACGCATCTATCTCGAGACCGGCGGACTCCAGGACGCGATGGTGAGCCTCTCGAAGGCGGTCGAGATCGACGAGGAGGATCCCGATGCCCACTACTTCATGGGGATCGTTCTCGAAAGGATCGAACGTCCGCTGGATGCCGTCGATCACTACCTGACCGCGCTCGAGCTCGCACCCTCCAACAGCGGCATGCTGGTGGCGGCGATCGACGTTCTCATCGGCGCGGATCTCCTGGACGAGGCGAGCCGAGTGCTTCGCGAGCACCGCGCGGACTTCGAGCACGACGCTGCGGTTCTTCACGTCGCCGGACGTCTGTCGATGATGAAGGGTGACTGGGCCCGGGCGGCCGACGATCTGGAGAAGTCGGTGCTGCTCGACGATTCGGATCGGTGGACGCTCGAGGATCTCGCCCGGTCACAGATGGCGGCCGGCCGATACCAGTCGTGTCTGGACACCGTCGAGAAGCTCATGGAGCTCTCCGAGGATGGTGACCAGGATGTCGAACTGATGCGGCTGCGAGGCCGCTGTCTTTCCGAGGCCGGCCGTTCCCGGGAGGCCCGCATGTCGCTTCGGGATCTGGTGAACCTTCACCCCGAGGATGTCCAGGGATGGATCGATCTCGGCCTGGTCTGCATGGAGGTCGAGGACTACCGTTACGTGTTCCGATCGGGACAGCGACTCGTCGCACTCGCACCCGACCGATTCGAGGGCTACTTCCTGCTCGGTCATGCCGCGATGCGGAACCGTGAGAACGATGCCGCGGTGAAGCTGTTCGCCAGGGCCTGCGAGCTCGCCCCGGACCGGGTCGAACCTCGACTCGCCCTCGGGATGAGCCACGAGCTTCGTGGTGATCGGATCGCCGCCCATCGTGCCTATGCCATGGTCGCCGAGCAGGGGCACCCCGTTCCTCGTCTGAAGGGACGGGGCGCCGGAGTCGACGGACTCGGCGACGACTGATCCGCGCAGGAAAGCGGAGATCCAAGGGAAGCCTCGATCATGCTCCTGATCCAAGCCTTCATCTGGGCCGCGGTCGGCTTCATCGCCGGTGGACTGTCCTACGGACTGATCCAGCGACGACGCTTCGACCGGGAATGTCGAGGGCTGGCCGAAGGTTCGGTCTCCGATCCCACGGGCCTCGCCGTCGGGCTTCGAGACGTTCATGACGAGCACGAGCGACGCATCCATGCGGTGCGCCGCGAGCAGACGCTCTCCCGCAGGGTGGCCGAGGAACGCGCAGTCCGCGCTCGTCGGGCCCTCGAGGGTCTCGAGGATCCGGTGATCGTCCTCGATGCCGATGGAACGGTGGCTGAATGCAATCAGGCGGCGTCCGTGCTCGGCGGACGCAGCGAGGATCCCCGCACGGAGACCATGGCCATAGAGGATCTCCTGCCGTCACGGGTCGCGGCGAGGGAGATCGCCGACCTTGCCCGCGGCCTCTGCGACGTGGAGACCGAAGTCGTCCGCCGGACCTTCTTCACGATGGTGGAGGGACCGGACGTGCGGGACTTCGCGGTCAGTCTCCGTCGCCTTGATTCCACGGGACGTGTGCTCGTGGTGATTCACGAGACGACTCGCGAACGCGAGATCCTCCGCATGAAGAGCGAGTTCGTCGCGAAGGCGAGCCATGAACTCAGGACTCCTCTGAGCTCCATACGAGCCACCCTCGAGATGCTGGAGGAGGGGGATCTCGAGGACGAGACGGCACGCTCCGAGATGCTCGGGATCGCCAGCGAGGAGGTGGATCGACTGGCCCGCCTCGTCGACGACATGCTCGACATCAGTCGGATCGAGGCGGGTGTCGCACGGCCCCGGATCCAGTCCGTCGACCTCGGAGGACTGGCGAGGGAGGTGGTGGATGCGCTCCGACCGGCCGCCGAACGTCGATCCATCGAACTGGTCTCCCGGAGACGGGACGAGGACCTGGTGGTGGAGGGAGATGCCGAGATGCTCTCCACCGTGATCACCAATCTGGTGGGCAATGCCATCAAGTACGTCCCCGAGGGGGAACGGGTGGTGGTGGAGGTCGCTCCCGACGATCTGACCCGATCGGTCGTGGTCACGGTCACCGACACCGGCCTCGGGATCCCTGCCGAGGACCTGCCCCGGATCTTCGACAAGTTTTATCGGATCGCCCGGTACGAGCGGAAGGCCCGTGGAAGCGGCCTGGGGCTGGATCTTTGCCGAAACATCGTCGAGGAGGTTCATCAGGGGCGGATCGGTGTCGATTCAAACCTTGGGGAGGGGGCCCGTTTCTGGTTCGGGGTCCCCGCTCGACATGCTTCTTCGCTGGCAGCCTGACATGCAAGAGAATCGGTCTGGAAATCCTGCGGTGATTCTGGTCGTGGACGATGAGGCTCACATCGTCCGCGTGGTCGCGTTCAAGCTCCGTTCCGCCGGTTTCGAGGTCATCGAGGCCTTCGACGGGGAGGAGGCATGGGACCGGCTCGAGGAATCACGCGTCGATCTCGTGCTCACCGATCGGCAGATGCCGATTCTCGACGGCATCGAGCTGGCTCGACGGATCGCCTCGAATCCGAGGACCACGAATCTTCCCGTCATCATGCTCACGGCAAGAGGCTTCCGACTGACTCCGTCCGAGCTCAGCGACGCGGGAATCGTCGAGATGATCGACAAGCCGTTCTCGCCGCGGGGACTGGTCGAACGCATCGAGGAGGTCCTCGCCGACCGGAATGCCGGGGAGGCCGCGGCATGAGCACTCCTGCGACCGACATGAACGAGGCCATCGACATGATCATGGCCGGAGAGGTCGAGTGCATCGGTGCCAGCTGGATCTCAGTTCTCGATGGATCGCCCCGCTGGCCGGGCATCGAGGGTTCGATCGCGAACTGGAGACAGAGGCTCCTCGTCGAATCGAAGCCGATCCGCAACGAGCTCGAACAGCGTGTGGAGGAGATCGTCTCCGGGCAGGGGAGGACCGTCGAACTGATGCCGGGCATCTGGGCGGTCGGGAGCACCCACGTCGAGAATCATCAGGAGCATTCGGGGATCGCGCTGCTCGTCTCGGGCGAACTCCTGGAGCATGGATCGCTGTCGATGCTGTGCAACGCCGCGATGCTCGACGAGACGCTCGTGCGAAACCTCGCGGATTCGATCGATTTTCCCGATGGCGGATCGATCCCCGCCATGGCCGAGCTGGTTCGTCGGCTGCATCGCGGTGCCGTCGAGCGGATCCGGAGTCGGGATGCCCAGATCTCGGTGGACCGGAGACTCTCGGACAGCTACGAGGAACTGCACCTGCTCAATTCGCTGATCGACGGTCTCGTCCTCGGCGGCGACACCGAGGAGTTTCTCCGCAAGGCGTGCGACGAGCTTGCGGCCACCGCGGGATATCGCTGGATAGCGCTTCTGGTCGATTCCACGGGATCCTCCATCCTAGGAGACAACGTCCTCCATGGCGACGAGGTCCCCACGCGTGGTGAACTTCGCCGCATCGCCGATCTTTCGGGCGGTGCGGTGGCGACCTCGATCGACACCCGGACGCACGGGGAGGTCGGGGTCGCGGCGATCCGTGGGGGCGGCAGATCCCTCGGAACCCTCGTTGCCGGCGGTCGTCCCGGAGAACCGATCGGCAGCGTGGAACTGACGCTTCTGGCGTCGGCCGCGGGTCATGTCGGAGTGTTCCTCCGGAATGCCATGCTCTATGCGGATCTCGATTCGATGTTCCTGGGCACGCTGCAGTCGATGGTGGCGGCGATCGACGCCAAGGACCCGTACACCCGGGGCCACTCCCAGCGGGTCGCGGTGCTCAGTCGTGATCTCGCGGCATCGATCGGACTTCCCGATGCCTTCGTGCGAAACGCGCACCTTGCCGGGCTGGTCCACGACATCGGCAAGATCGGCGTGCCCGAATCGGTGCTCTGCAAGGCGGGACGCCTCGACGAGGAGGAGTTCGCGCTGATCCGCCAGCACCCCCAGACCGGCTACCGGATCCTCAAGGACATCCCCCAGATCCGCGATCTCCTGCCCGGGGTGCTCTGCCATCACGAGGCCTGGAACGGAAGCGGCTATCCGGCCGGACTCTCCGGCGAGGAGATTCCGCTTCTCGCGAGGATCGTCGCGATCTGCGACAGCTTCGACGCCATGAGCTCCAGCAGGACCTACCGGAAGGCCCTCCCCAGGGAGGAGGTCTTCGAGGAGATCCGCAGCTGTGCGGACAGGCTCTACGACCCGAGGATCGTTCCGGTGTTCCTCGACATGGACTTCACCGAGTACGACCGCCTGCTCGAACGCGATGCGCCCATCTCCGCGGTGGGTGCGGTCGAGCGGATCGAGGTGGACCGGGACGGGGATTCCCCGAGGAGGGCGGCATGAACATCCGATTCGACGAACATGGAACGCTCTGTGTCGTGGAGGTCGACGGAGAGTTCGTCGGCGACTCCGTCGATCCGTTCAGGCGGGCCTGCATGGACCGGATCGATTCGGGAGTCCGTGATCTGATCATCGATCTCTCGACGACCACGCTGGTCGACTCCTCCGCTCTGGAGACCATGCTCGATCTGGCGGATGCCACGTCGAAGCGGCGCGGTCGATGCATGCTCGCGTCACCGGACGATTCCATTCGTTCGGTGCTCGCGGTGACCAGGCTGCACGAGCATCTCGAAGTCCACGAGGCGGTGGAGAACGCCGCACGAACCATTCGTTGAACGGGAGCGAATCGATGGAACTTCCCGCCGGGAATCATGCCGGAATCGACACCAGCGCCACTTCACGGGCGGGGGTGCTCGGCAATGCGCCCCTCGGTGAGATCCTGGTCGCCCGCGGTCATCTCCAGGCCGCGGATCTCGAACTCGCGCTGAAGAAGCAGGATCTCTACAAGGACCATCGTCTTCTCGGTGAGATCCTCGTCGACCTCGGCATGGTCACCGAAGGCGCCGTGGCCGAGGCGATCGCCGAAGGGTGCGGCATCCCCTTCGTCCGGGATCTGGTCCGGGTCGCGGATCCGGCCGTCGTGGAGATACTTCCCCGGGACTTCGCCAGCCAGCATCGAGTCCTGCCGCTGTTCCTCGTCCGGGGAGTGCTGACCGTCGCGGCCGCCGAGCCGTCGAATCTGCACCTCTTCGAGGAGATCTCCCGCCGTACCGGCCATCGTGTGCAGGTCGCCGCCGCGGCGGCCGGGGAGGTCGTCTCCGCGATCGAGAGCTGGCTGCCGGCGGCCAACGTCTTCGTGATCGACGAGGTCCAGGACGACGGGGACGCCGATCTCACCGTGCTCGAGCGGCAGGTCTCCGAACTCACCGATCTCGCGGAGATCGCCGGACGTGGTCCGGTGGTCAGGCTCGTCAACCGGATCGTCCATGATGCGGTCAAGGACGGGGCCAGCGACATCCACGTCGAGCCCGGCGACCGATCGCTCAGGATCCGATGTCGCATCGACGGACTTCTTCACGAGCGTCTGCGTCCGCCTCATCGGATGGGACCGGCGCTGACCAGTCGCATCAAGATCATGGCCGATCTGGACATCTCGGAGCGAAGGCGTCCGCAGGACGGTGACATCCATGTGATGGTCGAGGGACGTCGGGTGGACCTTCGAGTCTCCACGATGCCCGGCCGCCATGGTGAGAAGGTGGTCATCCGAATCATCGACAGTCAGGGAGCGATCGTCTCGTCCGAGCGTCTGGGAATGAACGCAGAGCTCCGGGAAGAATGGGCCTCGCTTCTGGAATCGCCCAACGGGATCGTCCTGGTCACCGGACCGACCGGAAGCGGCAAGAGCACGACGCTGTATTCCGCTCTCGGGGCCATGGATGCGGACAGCCGCAACCTCTCCACGATCGAGGACCCGGTCGAAGCCGTGATTCCGGGGGTCAATCAGTTCCAGGTGAATGATCGGGCGGAGTTCAACTTCTCGACCGCCCTTCGATCGATGCTTCGACAGGACCCGGACGTGGTGATGGTGGGCGAGATCCGCGACGAGCAGACCGCGGGCATCGCCGCGCAGGCGGCGCTCACCGGACATCTCGTCCTGTCATCGCTGCACACCAACGATGCCTGCGGCGCACCGATCCGACTCTCCCATCTCGGTGTGGAGTCGTTCCTCGTCGCCACGGTGCTGAGAGGGGTGCTTGCCCAGCGACTCGTCCGACGCATCTGCCCTCAGTGTCGCCACGCGGTCGAGGTCGATCCCGGACACCGCCGACTCGTCGAGGAGGTCGCCTCGGTGGAGTCCTTCCAGGCGGGTGCCGGTTGTCAGCGATGCCGGGGAACCGGATTCAGCGGTCGGATCGGCGTGTTCGAACTGCTCAAGCCGGAATCGACGATCACCGATGCGATCGCCGCCGGGGTTCCCCATCGTGAACTTCTCGAGACTGCGCGACGAGCGGGTCTCCAGTCCATGCGTCACGACGGCCTGCGCAAGGTCGCCGAAGGCGTCACCACCGTCGAGGAGGTCCTGGCCGCGACGGCCGGGTGATAACGATGTCGGAGACGGCGAACTGGGCATGGCAGGCGCGGGACGGCGACGGCGAGCTTCGTCGAGGGACCCTTGCGGCCGAAAGCGCCGCGGAGGTCGCCTCCCGACTCCGTTCCGAGGGTCGGACCGTGATCGCGATCGACCGAAGCGTGGCCACGTCGCGAGGCATCGAGGGGCGCGGCTTCAACATCCCCGGCAGAGTCGATCGCGAGGCAACGGCCTCGATGATCCGTCGACTCTCCGTGATGCTCGAGGCGGGCGTGCCCCTGCCGGAAGCGCTCTCGATCGAGGTCGAATCGACTCCGGCCCTGGCCTCCGAGCTCGACACCATTCGGGAGGCGGTCGAGGGTGGCGCTCCGCCGAGCGAGGCCTTCTCGGCATTTCCCCGCGTCTTTCCTCCGGTGGCCACCGGACTTCTCCGGGCCGCGGAAGCGGTGGGGGATCTCCCCGGGATGCTGGCCCGGCTCGCGGACTGGCTGCAGCGGGAACGAAGACTTCATCGACAGGTCCGCACCGCACTCGCCTATCCGGTCCTGCTCGCGGTGGTCGGAACCGTCATCACCCTGCTGCTGGTCACCATGGTGATGCCGAGATTCGAGGCGATCTACGCCCAGCGACAGGCGTCGCTTCCACCGATCACCGAGTTCGTCCTGGGGATCGGTCGGGGCATCGTCGACGGATGGGCGGCCTGGGGCCCGGCTCTGGTGGCGATCGCGATCGTCACGCCCTTCCTGACGAGGACCGCGATCGGATCCCGCGTGCTGGAATGGTGCCGGTTCAACCTGCCGATCGTTCGCAACGTGGTCCGGCCGGCCGATCTCGCCCGGGCCACCCGCACCCTCGGTCTTCTGCTCGCCGCGGGGGTCCCGCTGCTCGACGCCATCGGAATCTGCCGGGGACTCTCCCCGTGGAGCCGATGGCTCCGGTTCTGGGACGGCCTCGAGGCGGGGGTTCGCGACGGCGAGGGAATGGCCGGACGGTTCCAGAGCGGTGATCTGGTTCCCAGCTCCGTGCGGGCGATGGTCGCGGCCGGTGAACGTTCGGGGCGTCTTCCCGAGGTGCTGGAACGGGTCGCGGATGGAGCCGACGAGGATCTCGAGATCGCGGTCAAGAGGGTCGGGGTCGTGCTGGAACCGGCGGCGATCCTCGTGCTGGGCTCGGTCATCGGCCTGGTCGCGATCGCCCTGCTGCTCCCTGTGTTCAAGATGGGCTCCACGGTCGGCTGACACTGCCGGTGGGGTGATCACCTCCTCATGAATCCCGGCTGAAAGGCTCGGGGTGGTCGGGGGTTCTCCTGATGTCCGCGACCTGACGGGTCAGGGAAGACCCCGTACAGGAACGCCGTTTCGACGGTGTTCATGGATGATTCACGGCCGCTCAAGGACGAGCGTCGAGGATCGAGAGCATGGGGTTCGGTGAGGCAGGGACGCCCACCGGTACAGCGGCCGATGCAGACGTGATCCGATCAGGGATGATCGAGTCCGCACCGGAACGAGGCAGAACACCCAGACGCCCTCGCGACCGAGTCCTTAGGTTCGCGGGGGCGTCCTCGTTCCGCCCCCTCCGGTTGCCTATCCCGGGAGGCATGAGCATCGCGGTTCCCCGGGGATCGTGCGAGGACCGTGGTCCGACTCCGTGGATCAGCAGGTCCATTTCAGGGGTTCAGATGTCCTGGATATCGCTTCCCCGTGAAAACGAAGGTCAATCCGCTCTAACCAGGCCCCCCCGGAGGTCCAGAAAGGGATGACGACCGGTCGAGCGGCTATCATTGAGAACCAGTCGCAACAAGTCATGAAACACGAAACCTCCATTCCCCGCTTCTCCCCGGTTCCCCGACGTGGATTCAGCCTCGTCGAGCTGCTGGTCGCCATCGGGACGGTGGCGTTGCTGGTGGCATTGGTCATTCATGCCGCGGGATCGGTTCGCTCCGGAGCCAGCAAGGCCTCCGAGATGGCTGCGGCCCGCGCTCTGATCACCGCGTGGACCGGATACGCCACGGACAACCGCGGAAGCGTGCTTCCGGGGTACGCCTCTGGATTCAGGGGCCGCGACGCCTCCGGCGAGTGGCTGAACGTGTCCACCGCGGATGTCGCGGTCATGCGCTGGCCGCTTCGGCTGGCACCGTACCTCGGTCACGACTTCGCAGCACTCTTCTCGGGCGAGTCCCGGGACACCCTCGACGCCATCGCCAGTGCCTCGACCGCGAGCGGGCTCTACACGGTGAGTGTGGCTCCTGCCTTCGGATTGAACAGCGTCTTCGTCGGTGGCGACGAGAACTACGGTGGCAGCACGGAGATCTTCACCGACACCTTCGGCGACTTCTACGCGACGAGGCTCTCGACCATCAGGAATCCCGACGAGCTCGGTGTCTTCTTCACCAGCCAGAGCAGATCGAGTGTGACGGGTGACGTGCAGCAGGGATTCTTCCGGGTGCTTCCGCCGGCGTGGACCACGCCGCTCTGGAGTGCGGAGTTCGACCCCGAGGATCCGGTCACGGCCGGTTTCGTGAGTCCACGGCACACCGAGGGGGCTCGGGAGGTGGCGATCGTCGCGAATGTGGATGGCGGCATCGTGACGAACACCATCGACGAGCTCCGGGACATGCGTCGCTGGTGCGATCTCGCGGATTCGCCGGACTGGCTCATGACTCCGGTCGTGCCCTGACCCGTCACTAGTTCGACGACGCCCAGGGGCGGGCGACCAGCACCAGACCACCCACCACCAGGCCCATGCCGAGGATCCTGATCCAGGGGATCTCGATCCGTTCGTATCCCACGAGCCCGAAGCGGTCGCAGATCAGGCTTCCGGCCGCGGTCCCCGCCACGAAGATCGCGACGAGCAGGGCGGCTCCCAGTTGAGGAGCCGCGGTGAGCTGGATGATCACGATGCTCGCACCGATGCCGCCGGCGAGGAAGGCCCACCAGGGCATGGATCGAAGCCCGCCGCCGGTGGGCAGTCCGCCTCCGGAGTTCCGTCCGTCCGCAAGGGTGAGGATCATGAGCAGCGTGGACAGGAGGATCACGTTGACCAGCCCGTTCAGCCATCCGGCCTGGAACCGGGAGCCGAGGTGACGGGCTCCGATCGCGTTCATCCCCGCCTGGAAGGGCTGGAGGAAACCGGCCGCGAACACGGCGAGTATCAGCAGGTATCGCATGGTCGTTGATCCGGTGCGGATGGTGTCATTCCCCGTCGGACTCCCGAAGCTTCGCAAGCACCGACAGGTCCTCGAGGGTCGTGGTGTCCTGATTCGACTCCCGACCGGCGGCGATGTCCCGCAGGAGACGGCGCATGATCTTGCCGCTTCGCGTCTTGGGGAGAGCGTTGGTGAATCGGATCTGATCGGGCTTGGCGATCGCTCCGATCTCCTGTCCGACGTGTTCGCGAAGAGCCTTCTTGAGATCGTCGCCCTCCTGATGTCCCGGGCCGAGGGTCACGAATGCGGCGATGCCGGTCCCCTTGATCTCGTGCGGGAATCCGACCACCGCCGCCTCGACCACGGATTCGTGGGAGACCAGGGCGCTCTCGACCTCGGCGGTGCCGAGCCGGTGTCCGGAGACGTTGATGACGTCGTCGATCCTGCCGAGGATCCAGAAGTAGCCCCGGTCGTCGCGATGGGCCGCATCACCAGCGGTGTACATGCCCTTCACTCTCGACCAGTAGGTCTCGATGAATCGATCCCGGTCACCGTGGATGCCCCGCAGCATGCTCGGCCACGGCTTGCGGATCACCAGCAGGCCGCCGGTGCCGTGGGGGACCTCCCTGCCGTCCTCGTCGACCACCGCCGCATCGATGCCCAGGGTGGGGAGGGTGCACGAACCGGGAACCGTGGGTGTCGCACACGGCTGGGGGGTGATCATGTGTCCACCGGTCTCCGTCTGCCACCACGTGTCCACGATCGGACACTTCTCGCCGCCGATCACCCGGTGGTACCACATCCAGGCTTCGGGGTTGATCGGCTCTCCGACGGTTCCCAGCACCATCAGACTCGAGAGATCGTGGCGGGCGGGATGCTCGTCCCCCCATTTCATGAAGGCACGGATCGCGGTGGGTGCGGTGTAGAACTGGGTGACCCGGTGTCGCGCCACCATGTCCCAGAACCGATCCTCGGCCGGGAAGTTCGGGGCCCCCTCGTACATCACGGTCGGCACGCGATTCGGGAGGACGCCGTAGACGATGTAGGAGTGACCGGTGATCCAGCCGACGTCGGCGGTGCACCAGTACACCTGCTCGTTTCCGGGGCGGAGGTTGAAGGTGTTCCGGGCGGTGACCGAGGCATGAAGGCAGTAGCCCGCGGTGGTGTGCACGATGCCCTTGGGCTTGCCGGTCGAACCCGAGGTGTACAGGAGGAACAGCAGTGCCTCCGAGTCCATGGGCTCGCAGGGGCGTTCGTCGGACTGTGCGGAGACGAGCTGGTTCCAGTCGTGGTCGCGTCCCTCGGTCATCTCGACCCGATTTCCGCAACGCTTCAGGCAGACCACCGACTCCACCCCGGGCAGCTGGGCGCATGCCTCGTCGACGTTCGCCTTGAGGGGGACCACCGAACCCCGACGCCACGAGCCGTCGCAGGTCAGGATCACCCTGCTGCCGGCGTCGTTGACCCGGTCCACGATCGCACTGGCGCTGAAACCGCCGAAGATGACGGAATGGGCCGCTCCAAGGCGGGCGCAGGCGAGCATCGCGATCGCGACCTCGGGCACCATCCCCATGTAGATCGTGACGATGTCGCCCTTGCCGACGCCCAGCGAAGCGAGGGCGTTGGCCGTCCGGGCGGTCTCGCGCTGGAGATCCCGGTAGGTCAGGCGGACGACTTCGGGCCCCTCGTCACCGACCGGTTCACCCTCCCAGATGATCGCGACCTCGTCGCCGTGCCCGTCCTCGACCTGTCGATCGACGCAGGTGTGACANGCATTGGTTCGCCCGCCGACGAACCAGCGGGCATCCGGACATTCCCATTCCAGCACCCGGTCGTAGGGGGTGAACCAGTGCAGGTGCTCCTTCGCCTGCTCGTCCCAGAAGCTTTCGGGATCCGCGACCGATCTGGTCCAGGCATCGCGATAGCTCTCCATGTCGGGGATCCAGGCACCACCGAGACGATCCGCGACATCCGATGGGGGATCGAAGAGTCGATCCTCTCTCAGCACGGAGTCGATTCCGCCGGGGTTTTCATCACTCATGGTTGGCTGATATCTCCGATTCGAGGCAACGTCGATCCACGGACGAGTTTCGCTCAAACTAACATGAAGGGCACCACCGACCGAGGCCCTCATGGCGACACCCCCCCCGATTCCCCAGGAAGAGCTCGACGACCTGGTCCGCCGCATCGAATCCGCGGGGGGCAAGGGGCGTACGGAGTTGATCGAGGCCGCGGCAGGCGGAGATCATGATCTGGCCGAGAGGATCGATCACTGGCTTCGGACCGGAAGTGAGGCCCGGGATGAGGGAGGCGAGGACCTCCACGATCGCGGCACCCTCGTCGGTGATGCAGAGGAGGCCGAAGGATTCCGACCCGATCTGGCCGCCACTCTCGCCGGAGACGAACCGAATGATCCGGCATCCAGCGATCCGGACCAGGTCCGAGGAGAGGAGACGAAGCTGCTCGAACCGACGGAGGGGGATGGTTCCGCCGAAGAACCCTCGGGCACGTCCGGAAGTGGTTCCCCGAAGGGACCCAGACCCGGAGACGTGAAGACGGTTGTGGCCGATTCGACCCCGGCGGGAGGGGGCTTTTCCTCACGACAGAACCAGATGATCGAGGGCTTCGAGGTGGTGAAGCTGCTCGGTGCGGGTGGGATGGGATCGGTGTACCTCTGCCGTCAATCGTCACCGCAACGCGAGGTGGCCGTGAAGGTCATGCTTCCGGGCCTGTCCAACGCAAGGGCTCTCCAGCGTTTCGAGTTCGAGATCGAGACCCTCGCCAAGCTCTCCCATCCCAATGTCGCGAGGCTCTACGAGGCCGGACTTCACGAGACCCCGAAGGGGCCGACCCCCTACGTGGCGATGGAGATGGTCCGGGGGGCTCGAACCATCACCGAGTTCGTCGATGAGGTGGACCTCGATTTCGACGAGAAGGTGGAGCTCTTCATCCGCGGATGCCGTGGCGTGGCCTTCGGTCATGGTCGGGGTGTGATTCATCGGGACCTCAAGCCACCGAACCTCCTCGTCGATGAGCGAGGCGAACCCAAGGTCATCGACTTCGGGGTCGCTCTGGCGGCCGACGACGAGGCGGGCCGTGGCGACCTCGTCGGAACCCTGCAGTACATGGCCCCGGAACAGGCGAGTCGTGGCGAGGTCGGAACCGCCACCGACGTCTTCGCCCTCGGGATGATCCTCTTCGAGCTTCTGTCGGGAAAGCCTCCCTACATGGTGCCGGGGGCGAGTCTCTCCGAAGCCCTGGAGATGATCACCACCGTGGAGGTTCCCAGCCTCTCCAGCCGCATGGACAAGGTCCCGCGCGACGTCGATGCGATCGTCGCCAAGGCGATGGCGTTCGATCCGGAGAATCGCTACGCGACCGCTGGAGATCTCGCCGCGGATCTCCAGAGATATCTCGACGACGAGCCCACCATCGCCCGTGCTCCGACCTTCAAGGAGAGCATCCTCCGTCTCGTGAGAAAGTACCGGGTCGAGACCGGTTTCGCGGCGGCGGCGGNGCTGGCTCTCGTGGTGGGCATCATCACCACCGCGATCTTCGCCTACAAGGCCGAGGGCGCGAGGGTGGTGGCGATCCAGGCCGAGGGTCGCACGCGGCTGGCGTTGGAGCGGATCGAGCTGCAGCAGCAGCGCACGGAGAAGTCTCTGGCTCTCTTTCTGAGCGTTCTTGGAAAACTCGAGCCCTCCAGAATCGGCAACACGATGGTCGAGGGGATGATCGACGGGCTCGACCGCGAGCACGCGCGGCGAGGCACCGACGAGGATCTTGTGATCGACGACATCCAGCGTCTGAGCGAACTCGCCGAGGTGTTCAGTCCCACCGATGTGGCGGTCCGGGTGGTCGAGAAGCACCTCGAGGAACCGACCCTCCGGATGCTGCCGCTGATCCGGGACGACCGTCGGACGTTGGCGAACCTGAACGAGTTCCTCGGCGAGATGCTGGCGGGCATCGGCCGCCTCGAGGATGCCGAGGCCTACTACCGGATCTCCATCGACGAATGGTCCGCGATCGAACCGCGATCGGGTGAGAATCGACGTCGGGCCGGGGGGAATCTCGCGGACATCCTGCTTCAACGGGAGCTGATCGACGATGCGATCTCGAACCTCGGCGCCCTCGTGGAAGACGGGCGGGACGCGTCCGGCGATCTCGACATCACGGGACTGAGGCATCTCAACGCCCTCGCCATCGCCCAGGCCGGAAAGGGTGACTACGAGGCGGCGGAGATCGACTTCAGGGAGTCGCTCGCCGGCTACGAGAGTCTCCTGAGGAAGAATCCGACGAGCGATGAATCGCTTGCGAGGGAGATCCTCCAGGCCCGGATCAATCTCGGATCGGTGCAGCTGGCGCTCGGCGAGCTCGAGGCGGCGGAGTCGATCCTCCGGCTGGCCGCCGATGAGATGGTTCGCCTTCCGGGGATGGAGAAGAGCATGGTCCCGGTCCGGTTGAACCTCGGCCGCATCGCCATGAAGCAGGCCCGGTTCGACAAGGCCCGATCCGAATTCGAGGATGCGGTCGACATCGCGGTGGAGCAGTTCGGGCGAAACGTTCCCCGCACCGCGGAGNCGATGTTCGAACTAGCGGTCTTCCTCTACAACGTGGACCAGCGATATGCCGAGGCGATTCCACTGTTCGAGAACGTGCGTGACGTCCGGGTAGAGCAGTTCGGTCCCGGTTCCGACCCGGTCCTCCTGTCCGGCATGTACCTCACTCTGTCGTACGCCGGGGCGGGAGATCTCGTGACGTCCCGTTCCCTGCTCGACTCCGTGGACGCGGAGTTCATCTCCGCGGGACGTCCGGCGGATCCGATCCGACTCCAGATGCTCGATCTCTTCGCGAGACAGGCAAATGCGATCGAAGGCGTGGAGGGAGATCGAGCCGCGACCATCTCGCTCGAACGTCTGTTCGACACCTGTGTGGAGACGAGTGAGGGCGGATCCGCCGAGAACGATCCTCGCCCTGAATGCGTGTCCGCGAGAAGGTTTCTTCCCATGTTCTACGAGACGATGATCGAGTCCGAACCCGATGGGGACTGGGCGGAGCGTCGCGACTACCGATTCGGCAGCTGAGCCGGTTCGTCAGGCGCCCGCCGTGGCCGCGGCATGCGCCCTCGCCGCCTCGACCGCCTCGTCCGCTCTGGATGGATCCTTGCCGCCGGCCTGGGCACTGTCCGGACGACCGCCACCGCCGCCTCCGCACGCCTTCGCCGCGGCCTTTACCCAGTCGCCGGCCTTGAGGCCCGATTTGATCAGCGGATCGGGAACCTTGGCCACGATGAGCACCGAGCCGGCGTCCTCGTCGGCGGAGAGCAGCAGCACCGCGGTGTCGGCGTGGANGGATCGAATCGCATCCATCGCGGAGAGGAGACCATCCTTGTCCGCGCCATCCAGACGGGCGACGATNACCGGTCCGNTTTCGGACGCCGCGATCGCCCGGGCGTCGTCGACGACGGCNCCGCGGTTCGCCGCGGCGGCGGCCTTGCGAGTCTTCTTCGCGACGGTNCGAAGCGCGTCGATTCTCGGCATCAGTCGTGACTTGTCGACCACGGAGATCGCCGACGCCTCGAAATCCCGGGCGAGTGCGTCGAAGTCCTCGAGGATGCGGGCCTCGTCACCGCCTTCGAGTGTCGAGAGGCGTTCATCGAGTCCGGCGGCCGTCGCCCTGGCCTCCGCGGCGGCCTCACCGGCGAGGCCGAAGATACGCCGGACGCCGGCGGCCAGACCCTGTTCCGAGAGGAGGACGAAGTCGACGGCCTCGTCGGTCCGGTCGAGGTGGGTCCCCCCGCAGAATTCCACGGAGTGATCCATCCATCGAGGATCGTCGGGACTGGCCAGCAGCTCATCGACCTCGGGACCGATCGAGACGACCCGGACGGGATCGGGGTATCGCTCGCCGAAGACGGCTCGAAGGGTGTTCACCGCCCGGGCCTGCTCGAGGGGGGAGGGGACCGCATGAACGGCCTGCCCCGCGGCGATCGACTCGTTGACCCGACGTTCGACCTCGGCGAGGGCCGTCTCGTCGAGGGCGGCGCTCGCGGCGTAGTCGAATCGGAGTCGATCCGGCGACACCAGCGAGCCCCGCTGGTCGCTGTCCGGGCCGGCGACCGCCCGCAGTGCGTGATTCAGGAGGTGGGTCGCGGTGTGATGTGCGCGGATGCCGGCTCGACGGTGGGAGTCGATGGCGAGTTCCACCTCGTCCCCGGAGCCCAGGGAGCCATGAGTCACGCGTCCGACGTGCAGCACGTGGTCCCCGACCCGACGGGTGTCCTCGACCTCGAAGGTGCCCGCATGGTCGTGGCCGGCGCTCGATCCCATGCTGGTGCGGATCTCCCCGACGTCGCCGATCTGCCCGCCCTGTTCGCCGTAGAAGCAGGTTCGGTCGCAGATGACCGCGGCCCGTCGCCCGGTCTCGATCCGTTCGGTGAGATGTCTGCCGTCCCAGATGGCACGGACGGCTCCGGTGATCGGAATCCCCGTGTGCTTCGGTTCGTCGTCGGTGGGCTTCACCCCGAGGAAGTCGAGCTTNCCGATCACGTCCGGAGGAAGGGTCAGGACCGGATCCGCATCTCCGCCGCCACTCCGGCTGCGTTCGCGGGCCTCCTCCATCAACGACTCGTACTCGTCGACATCGACGCGGAGTCCCCGTTCCTCGGCCATCACCTCGGTGAGATCGACGGGGAAGCCGTAGGTGTCGTGGAGGACGAATGCATCCCGTCCCGAGACCATGCCCTCAGCGGCCTCTCCCGCCGCCTCGTCGAACAGCTGGAGTCCGCGGTCGAGGGTGCGTCGGAACGTCTCCTCCTCCTGGGCGATGATCTCGCGGACCCTATCCTCGCGTTCCTTCATCTCGGGGAAGACGTCTCCGAGCGATTCGACGACCGCTCGCACGATCCGTTCGAGGAAGGGTCCTTCCACCCCGAAGGTCTGCCGTCCGTGACGGACGGCACGTCGAAGGATCCGTCGGAGCACGTAGCCCCGGCCGTCGGCGCCCGGAACAGCTCCATCGGAGAGGGCGGTCACCAGGCAGCGGATGTGATCGGCGACGACGCGGTACGCCACGTCGACCGGATCGGTCATCGAGCCTCCGTAGGGAGGGGCTCCGGTCACATCCTCGATGCGGAGGAAGATTCCGGAGAACAGGTCGGTGTCGTAGTTGCTTCGCTTGTCCTGCAGCACCGAGACGAGTCGTTCGAGACCCATGCCGGTGTCGACGTGTCTTGCCGGCAGGAGCTTCAGCGAACGGTCGGCCTCACGGTTGAACTGGATGAACACCAGGTTCCAGATCTCCAGCACGTCGGGATCGTCCTGGTTGACCAGGTCCGCGGCATTCCGTCCACCGATGCGGTCGTAGTGCAGTTCGGAACACGGTCCGCAGGGGCCGGTCTCGCCCATCTCCCAGAAGTTGTCCTTGGCATTGCCGGGAATCACCTGCTCGGGGGGNAGATGTCTCAGCCAGAGATCCCGCGCCTCCACGTCGGGTTCGAGCCCCTGTTCCGGATCGCCTTCGAACCAGGTGGCATACAGACGCGAGGGTTCGAGCCCGAAGACCTCGGTGAGCAGGATCCAGGCCCACTCGATCGCCTCTTCCTTGAAGTAGTCGCCGAAGGACCAGTTGCCCAGCATCTCGAAGAAGGTGTGGTGATAGGTGTCGCGGCCGACATCCTCGAGGTCGTTGTGCTTCCCGCCGGCGCGGATGCACTTCTGGGTGTCCACGGCCCGGGTGTAGAGACGGGTTCCCTGTCCGAGGAACACGTCCTTGAACTGGTTCATTCCCGCATTGGTGAAGAGGAGCGTCGGATCGTCGTGGGGCACGGCCGGGCTCGAGGGCACGATCTCGTGAGCCGCCCTCTCATGAAAGAAGTCGAGGAACCGCTGTCGGATTTCACTGGCTGAAAGGGTCATGGTGTCTCTTCAGGGGCGGGCGTGTCGCGGGACGGGCTCCATTATGACCTCCACGGCCCGATCACCGGGACGAGGCCTCCTCTCCCCGGTACCGTGGGCGGTTCTGATCACCGGATAGTCGAGGAAAACACCGATGACGACTCGAAGGCCGTTTGTGGGCGGAAACTGGAAGATGAACGGCGATCTGGCCGGAGCGGCCGAGCTGGCGGACGATCTCTCCGCGGCCATGGGCGCGGTGACCCAGACCGTCGATGTGGCGATCTACCCTCCGGCTCCGTACCTCCAGGCCGTCGGCCACGCCCTCCGGGGGTCCGAGATCCTCCTCGGAGGGCAGGACTGCTCCATGCACCTGGAGGGGGCCTGGACCGGTCAGACGAGCCCCCTGATGATCGCCGATCTTGGTGGCCGGAGCGTCCTGGTGGGGCATTCCGAGCGTCGACACGGGCTCGGGGAGACCGATGAGCTGCTGGCCGCCAAGGTCCGGGCCGCGTTCGCCGCGGAGCTGGATCCGGTGCTCTGCGTCGGAGAGACCCAGGCGGAGCGAGANGCCGGTCTGGCTCATGAGATCGTCGGAAAACAGGTTCGGGCCGGGTTTGCGGACCTTGCCCCAGAGGCAGCCAGGAGGGTCGTGGTGGCCTATGAACCCGTCTGGGCGATCGGAACCGGGGTCACCGCGACCCCCGATGATGCCCAGGAGGCCCACGCCTCGGTGCGGGATCTGCTTGGATCCCNGTATGATTCGGAACTCGCCGGAGAGATCCGGATCATCTACGGAGGCTCCGTGAAGGCGGCCAATGCGGCCGAACTCTTCTCAGGTCCCGACGTCGATGGCGGGCTCATCGGCGGGGCCAGTCTCGTGGTCGACGACTTCCTGGCGATCTGCCGGGCGGCCGGTGCCACGGGCTGACCATCGGCAGTCGTCGATCGCCCGAATCGTCGACTGCAGGCCTCGGATCGTTCGGGCAGGTAGCGCCGACCAGTTCGGTCCCTCGAAACAAGCGAGTCTCGGAACCGCATCGTGCTGATCTTCCTCACACTTCTCTTCATCGTCGTCTCGATCGCGTTGATCCTGGTCATCCTCGTTCAGCGACCGCAGGGCGGTGGNCTCGCCGGGGCCTTCGGTGGAGCCGGCGGAGGTGGGACCGACACCGCCTTCGGCGGTCGGACCGGTGACGTCCTGACCATCGGCACGGTCGCGGCCTTCTCCGTGTACCTGCTTCTGGCCGTGGCGTTGAACATCATGGACAACGAGACCGTGGAGGCCGCTCCGACATCGGAGGCCGCAACCGCGGAGACCACGACGGACGCCGACGGAAGCGATGCTGCGTCNTCCGGGACCGCGACGCCAGCAGTCCCGGCCTCACCCGCTCCGACCACCACCCCGACTCCGGCTCCCGCCGGAACATCGGATCCGACCCCTGGTGGTTGATCCCGGAGGAACGCCGGTCATGTCGACCTCGACCATACGATCGATGACCGGATTCGGCGCCGCCAATGCGGAGGTCGAGGGGTCGAAGTACGCGGTCGAGGTCAGGTCGGTCAACAACAAGTTCCTGAAGACCATCGTCCGTCTTCCCGATGAACTGATCCCCCTCGAGACCGATCTCGAGACCGCGGTGGCCCGGCGACTGCGCCGTGGCAGCGTGATGGTGACCATCCGTTGCGTCGCGAGCGGCAGCGCCATCGCGTCCCGGATCGACGCTCCGGCCGCACGGGCGGTGGTGGAACAGCTTCTGGACGCCATGCCTCCGGAGATCCGGGAACGCTGCACCATCGACGTCGCCGGCCTCCTCTCGGTGCCGGGCGTCGCCGGGGGAGAGGATTCCGCGGAGCTCCAGAAGATCGCGCGACCGATTCTCTTTCGGCTTCTCGACGAGGCCTGTGACGCCCTGGTGGAGATGCGGGAGCGGGAGGGCGACGCCCTTCGCGCAGAGCTGGAGCGCTTCGGACATCAGATGAGGGAGCTGCTCGAGGCCGTTTCGGAACGAGCCCCCAAGGTGGTCGATCTCTACCGGGACCGGCTTCATCAGCGGATCACGGTGCTCCTCGAGGACGTGGGCAAGACGCTCGACGAGGGCGACCTCGTCCGGGAGGTCGCGGTGTTCGCCGAACGCAGCGACATCGCCGAGGAGGTCGTCAGACTGGGTGGACACCTGGATCAGTTCTTCGAGCTTCTCGCTCGAGAGGACGGCGAACCGGTGGGGCGGACCCTCGACTTCCTGACCCAGGAGATGCTTCGCGAGGCCAACACCATCGCAAGCAAGTCCGCGGACACCGAGATCGCTCGCGCGGTGGTCGAGATCAAGGGTCTGATCGACCGGGTCAAGGAACAGGCCGCCAACGTCGAGTGAGGCCATCGGGGGATCGCGTGAGCAACCGTCCCGAAGATCGAGAACCGACGGCTCCGGCGCCGAAGGACGGCTCCGATGACGTCGCCGACGCCTCGGTCGCCGGTGGGACGTTCGTCGAACTGCCCCACGCGTCCCTTGAGGACACCCGTCATGGCGGTGACCGGGCCCGATTCGAGCCGGCCGAACTTCGTCGGGTCCTCGACAGCTACCCGCTCGGCGAGGTGACCCGGATCCGGGAGCTCGAGGCGGGTTCCCGCCAGGCGCCCAAGGTCAGGATCACCTCGAGCGAAGGGGAGTTCCTGCTCAAGCGCCGGGTGGCGCGTCCCGAACTGGTGGAACGGGTCGTCTTCAATCACGGTCTTCAGCTGCACCTGGAGACCGAGGGCGTCCCGGTGGCGAGACTGGTGGGAACCAGGCGGGAGAACCGGTCCATGCTGCTCGAGGATGATCGGGTCTACGAGCTCTTCGAGTGGATCGAGGGTCGTCGGCTGGTTCGAGCCGCACNGGAGGTCCTCAATACGGGCAGGATCCTCGGACGTCTTCACCGCTCCGCACGTGGCTTCGTGCCCGATCGCTCCTCGGGCGTCTCCGGTTTTCATGCCGCGCGGTCGTTGGAGATCGCGTTCGATCGGGTGGAGTCGGCGATCCGAGCCGTCGACTCCTCGACCGACGAGCAGGCCCTCGCGGATGTGGTGAGCGAACTGCATGAGATGGTCCGGGTGGCCCGGGAGGAGGTCGATGCCATGGGNTGGAGCGATCTCCCATCGCAGCCCATCCACGGCGACTGGCATCCCGGGAACGTGCTCTTCACCCCCGGCGAACCGACGGCACGGCGCCCCGGCGTCGTTCGCGCGGTGATCGACTTCGATTCGTCGCGAAGCGAACCGAGAATCGTCGACGTGGCCAACGGCCTGCTTCATTTCGCAATGCGCAGCGATCGAGACCGTTCACCTGCGGACTGGCCGACCTCGCTCTCCCCCGATCGCATGCGGGCGATGATCGAGGGATGGACCGAAGTGGTGGGTGGCGCGGAGCCCGGGGAGGCCGGGATCCTTCCCTCGTTGATGATCGAGGGACTGATCGCGGAGAGCGTGGTTCCGATCGCGAGGCACGGCACCTTCGCCGGGGTTCCGGGTGTGCCGTTCCTGTCGATGGTCCGGGAGAAGGTCCGCTGGATCCGGAAACATGCCTCTCGGATCGCCGGATTGATCGCCGATTGATGGCAAAGCGGGGGAATCGGTCTCCCGACTGGTCCCTGTCCGCTTCGGCGGCTACCGTGGTTTTCAGCATGTTCGCCTCGCTCCGCCATCCCGCTCTCCTCGTCGCCTTCACGACCGTGGTCGTGATCGGTCGGCCACTGCAGGGCCAGGACAAGCTTCCGCAGAGGAAGGCCGCGGGAGAGGTGTTGCAACGGTTCGTGGTCCCGAATCAGGATCAGGGCGTGGCTCGACCGCTCCGGGTCATCGGAGGACGGCAGGTCTCGGATCCCCTCGATCTCAAGGCGGTTCGGACGGCGGCGGTCCCCTCGGAGATCATCGATCTCGTGGAGGCCCTCGCCTCGGACGCATTCGAGGATCGGATCGAGGCGATGCTCGCCCTTCGAGCACACCCGGCCGATGATCACTGTCTGATGGCCGTGCTGGACAAGGGGGACGATCTGCTCGAGGAGCAGCGTCTCCGACTCCTCGGGGTCATCGAGTGGCGGATCCTCAACCGACCGCGTGGTGCGGTCGGGATCCGGATGATGCCGCGGACCCTTGGTTCGCGACCCTCCGGCATCGAGGTTCAGGAGGTCATCGCGGGACTGCCGGCGGAGCGGGTTCTCCGGGTCGGTGACGTGCTGATCCGACTGGATGGTCGGGAGGTCGCCCAGAACCAGGACCTCATCCTTCACGTCCAGCAGATGCGACCCGGCGAGAAGATCTCCGTCGAGCTGTTGCGCCCCGTGCCCCTGCCCGAGAACGGAGAGGTTCCCGATCACTTCATCGAAGGGGACCAGGATCGCTGGTTCGAACTGATCGAAGTGGAACTCTCCCTGGGCTCCTACGAGCAGCTGGGGGAGGACCGGGGGATGCAGAACGCCGAGACCAGTCGACGCGAGGTCTACGTGGAGCGGGTCCGGGGCGTGTGGGGGGATTCTCCCGGACGACTCATCGTGCGATCACCGATTCCAGATGCGATCAGGCCGTCCACCAACGGCCGCTGGCGAACCGCCCCCGGGGCGATCAAGCCCTCCGGCAGGAATCCCTGAGCGCCAACAAGATGTGATGACGGCCGCGGTGTCTCGTGACTTCCGAGGACGCCCATCATCCACCCATCAACCGGCCGGAATGTTCAGTTGCGGCCGCCGAGGGGGTTGTGGAAATGCTCGTTCTGCACCGGCACCACCGCCTCNAGGACATGCTCCAGGACCTCGGCCGGAGAGCCGATGGCCGAGACCTCGGTCACCAGATCCGAGGAGTAGTGGGCGAGCACCGGGCTGGTCTCCTTGTCGTAGACCTCGAATCGACGCCGGATGACGCGTTCGTCCGCATCATCGAGCCGGTTCTCCTTGATCGCCCGCTTCTTCATGCGTTCGATCATGGCGTCGAGGTCCGGGCACACCAGATGGATCACCTTGAGAACGTCGATGTAGGGCTCGAGGGCGACGGCCTGACCGAGACTCCGGGGAATGCCGTCCAGAACCAGGAGATCCACGGCGGGCTTGTACAGGCTCAGCACGGTCTGGGCGTGCATGTTCTGCCGCCACATCTCCACCGTGAGTTCGTCCGGCACCAGTTCACCGCGCGATGAGAACTCGAGGAATTTCCGGCCGAGATCGCTGGTGGTGTCGAGCGAGCGGAACACGTCCCCGCAGGCGAGGTGATAGAAGCCGGGGATCCTGCCCAGGATCTTGCCCTGGGTTCCCTTGCCGGCTCCCGGGGCACCGAAGAGAAGGATGGTCTTGTATCGGTCTGGCACGGCGGCCTCCGCAGTTCCGGAAAGGTGTTCAGTTGGGAGTATCGCTCAACCAGCCCTCCGTGGCCAGTTCCGAGGGCCTCCTCCGACAAGTGATCCACCGGAAGCCCGCGAAGTTGGCCGGTCAGGGTCCTCGATCTACGGTGCTCGAACCCGCAGGGATCGATTTTCNCGTCAGGAATGCGATGCCGGGGCGTACCCATGACGGGCAGCAAGGTGTTTTTCTTCCATGGAAGCAGACCAGTCCACATCAGCAGCAAGTCGGGAAGGCCGGTTTTCACCGCTTCCAGATGACCCCATCGAGCTTCTGATCGACTCGGATCAGGGGAGCGGTGAGCTTCGAGGGCTGCTTTCCCGGTGGAGGCTTCGCTCCGCACCCCGAGGCACCTCGGCCACGGGCTCGATGCTGGATCGAGTCGTGGCGGCCAGGGCATCGGCCAGGCCGATTCCCATGGACGAGGTCAAATTCGAACATCTCGAGCCTCCGGATCGGCTCTCGGGGGCGGCCCGGGCGGCGGTCCGGATCTCCGAGGCGATCGATCAGGGGCATCGCATCGTCATTCATGGCGACTACGACTTCGACGGCNTCTCCTCGTCCTCGATCCTNCTCCGGGTGATCCGCGTGGTCGCTCCGGATCATCCGATCGAGATCGTGCTCCCGGACCGCTACGAGACCGGCTACGGACTCTCCGCGCAGGGGTTGTTGGCGATGCGGGAGGAGGGGGTGGATCTGGTGATCGCGGTCGACTGCGGCATCACCGCCCATGAGGCGATCGAGGCGGGGAATCAGGTCGGTCTCGAGACGATGGTGCTCGATCATCACACCATTCCACGACACGAGGACGACTCCTTCGATCTGCCTCCGGCCTCGGTCGTGGTGCATCCTCATCTGCCGCTCACCCCGGACGGCCCCGAGCCGGATCGGGAGGCGTGCGGAGCCGCGATCGCCTTCAAGGTCTCCTGGGCCCTGATCGCCACTCGTTTCGGAATGGTGAAAGATTCACCCGAAGTCGTGAAGCGCGAATGGAGAGAGGCCGTGATCCTCGCCGGACTCGGCACGATCGCGGACGTCATGCCGCTGGTGGGGGAGAACAGGGTTCTGGCGGCGCTCGCCCTACAGCGTCTCGGCACCACCGGATTGCCCGGCCTGCAGGCATTGCTCGAGATCTGCGGCCATGAGCCCGATGCGGGCACCGTCCACGAGGAGACGGTGCAGTTCCAGCTCGCGCCGCGGGTCAATGCCCTTGGACGACTGGGTTCGGCGATGCCGGCGGTCGAGCTGCTGTGCGAGGCCGATCCGGCTCGGGCAAAGGTGCTTGCGACCGCGATCGATGCCGCGAATGAAAGTCGACGCGAGGAGGAACGCCGCATCGTGGCCGAGGCTGCGGAGCGGGTGGAGTCCGAAGGTCATTCGGCACCGGATCACCCGGTGATCGTGCTGGCGGATCCCGGCTGGCGTCGGGGGCTGGTGGGGCCGGCATGCGCCCGGCTCGCGGAGCGATACGGTCGACCGGTGCTGCTGATGGAGGCGGGCGAGGACGGCATGGCCCGCGGGTCCGCTCGATCGATCCCCGACTACTCGATCCACGACGGACTGCTCGCCGTCGAGCATCTGCTCGAGCGTTTCGGCGGCCACGCCGCCGCGGCGGGGTTCACCCTGCAGTCGGACCGCGTCGACGATCTCCGGCAGGCCCTCGTCGAGCATGCCCGTTCGACGATGAGCACCGAGCGGGAACTGGTCTCCACGGTGGACATCGACATCGAGGCGGAGGTCGACGAACTGGTCGAGGTGAAGAACCTGCGCAAGCTTCGTCTGCTCGCCCCCTTCGGACAGGGGCATCCCCGGCCGGTGGTGTTGATCAGCGGAGTCCGGCCGATCGAGATCCGCTGGGTCGGGGGGAACAAGGACACCCTGCAGCTGCAGATGGCCGGACCGGGGCGACGGATCCTCAAGGCGGTCTGGTTCCGCGTGGGGGATCATCGTGCCGAGATCGAGCAGGCCCTGGGGGCGGGGCCGGTCGACCTGGTGGGCAGCCCCGACATCGATCGATGGCGGGGTCGCGAACAGCCGAAACTGATGATCCAGGATCTCCGTGCCAGCGGCTGATGCTGCCTCGCGAACGGGGAGTCCGGCGGGCCGGCATCAGAGGATGAGATCCTCGCCGGCGTTCATCTGGGGGAGGCTTCGACCGTCCAGATCCCGGGCCTCCAGAGCGGTGGCGGCGGCGATCTCGATCCGTCCCTCCACCACGCCTTCGCTCGAACGTGGAATCTCCACCCCTGCACGCTCCAGCCAGCGGGCGGCGCGTTCGGTCTGCAGCCCGCTGCTGCTCACTGCGCTGTCCGTGCCCTCGGCGTTCTTGATCGGGGCGAATTCCTCGACGCGATCGGTCTCCTGAACCAGTCCCGCCTCGGCGAAGTGGAGCGCGTCGAAGACGAACATCTCGAACTTCGTCGCGTTGGGCTCGGTCGGGGCGATGCTCTCTCCGGTGGCGGGGTTCCAGTACGGGACCTTCTTCCTCGCCCGGTGGAAGGGCAGACCGGCCTCGGTGGACCCGTTGGTGAGTCGATCGATGAAGTCCACGCCGAGAACGTGGATCGCGATCGAGCCCGCATTGAAGCGAAGACGACCATCGGCATCGGTCGCTTCGGCGAGATCCGCGGGGAGGTCGCTGTACTCGATGACCTCGGTGCGCCCGTCGATCCGGCAGAAGACCCCGACCTTCTCCGCGGCGTTCGCCTTGGGGACCATCTTGCTGGACATCTCGGCGCTGGAGTCGGGGTGCCCGACGTGGAGGCCGAGGAACACCGGATCGATGGTCCGCACGGTGGGATTGTCGACCTGGAAGTAGGAGAGGTGCCTGACGCCGCGACTCCGGGCGTGTCCGAGGGCGCCGCTTCGCTGCAGGGCCCGGAGCGAACCACCGTGGCCGTCGGGATTGACCGCGAGGACCCCCGGCGCAGCGAGCATCATCCGACCGTCGTCGTCGATCGCGGGCATGACTCCCTGCGGGAACATCAGGATGGAGTCGGGGTCTCGCCCGAACCAGTTGTTGTCGAGAAAGAAGGACCGGGTGTCCGCGTCGTTCAGCGGACTGGTCATGAGGTACCAGGGCGTGACCGTTCCGTATCGGGCGTCGATCGCGGAGAGCTGTTCGGCGAAGACCCTGAACAGCGGCTTGCCGGTGATCGGAGTCGCGGGGTAGGTCCCCTTGGGACCGTTCCAGCCGAGTCGGGTGCCCTGGCCCCCGGCGACGGTGAAGGCGGCGACGCCACCCTCCCGGATCAGAGCCTCGCCGGCCTGCCGGAAATCCTCCTCGCCCTCGGGATCTCTTGCGACCACGTGGGCCGGTTCGATCCTCCGATCGTCACCGGAGTCCGCCGGACCGGTAGTGGCGATGAGGGTCGCGATCTCATCGAGGTCGATCGATTCGACCTGGCTCACGAAGCCCTCCACCATCACGTCATCGCTTCGATCGAGGCCTTCCAGCAGCTGGGACTGGCGATGGGCGTCGAGTGCCGCGGTGACGGCATCGAGACGAGCGGAGAGCGACTCGTTCTTCATGGATCCTCCGAGGGTTTTCCGGGTGTGCCCTGGGGTTCAGGTCGAGACATCGGGGTTCTGCGGTTCGGTCCAGCCGTCGGGATCATGGCGGACGATCTTCCCCGTCTCGAGGTAGATCACCTGCTCGCAGATGTTGGTGCAATGGTCCGCGATCCGTTCCATCGACTTGGTCACTGCAAGCACGCGGAAGGCTCCGTCCACCGCGAGGTCGCCGCCGGCGACCCGATCCTGGGTGTGACGAAGGATCTCGTGCGTGAACTCGGTCACGGTGTCGTCGAAGGCGAGCACCCGGCGGGCGAGACCCGCATCCCGATCGGCGAGGGCCTTGTTCGCGTCTCGCAGCATTCCGAGGATGCTGTTGGCCATCACCCGGAAGGTGTCGGGGAGATTCGAACCCTGACGCCTGGGATCAAGGGTGGTCTCGGCGATCGAATCGGCGTTGTCCCCGATCCGCTCGTACTCGTTGTTGATCTTCACGATGGTGAGGACCGACCGGATCGCGTACTCGTCGGTCTGGCCCATGCCCAGGAGGGGGATCGAACGTCGTTCGATCTCCACATCGACCCGATCGACCTCGGCCTCCATGGCCGCGGCCTCCCGGGCGAGTTCCGGATCGTGGTCGAAATAGGCGTCCACGGCCTTGGTGGCCTGTTCGAGGACACGCCGTCCCTGGCCCACGATGTCCTCGTGGAGCTGGCCGAGGCGGATCTTGAAGTCGGAGTCGTTCACGCGCAGACGGTCTCGGCGGGAGGGCGACGGACGAGGGAAGTATACGACCCGGAGGGGGGGGGAGAGGGGGGGATCTGCCGGAATCGAACGGTGGAAGGCCGGGACCGTGTAGCATCGGGTGATGATCGAACTTGGCGTGAACATCGACCACGTCGCCACCGTGCGGCAGGCCCGCCGGACCTGGGAGCCGGACCCGGTCTGGGCCGCCGTCGAGGCGCACCTCGGAGGAGCCGACGGGATCACCGTCCACCTCCGCGAGGATCGTCGTCACATCCAGGACGAGGACCTCAGGCGGCTCAAGGAGCTCGTCCAGATCAAGCTGAACCTCGAGATGGCCGCGACCGACGAGATGGTCGGGATCGCCACCGCGATCCGGCCTCAGGTGGTGATGCTGGTCCCTGAGGGACGGCAGGAGGTCACCACGGAGGGTGGACTGGACGTGGTCGGCTCCATGGACCGTCTCCGAGGGGTGGTGGGACGGCTGGCCGAGCAGGGGATTCCGGTCTCCGCCTTCATCGATCCCGATCCCCGGCAGGTCGAGGCCGCGGCGGCCTGCGGCTTCGCGGTCTGCGAGGTCCACACCGGGCCCTACGCCCACGCCTTTCACGAGCACGGTCGGGATGCCGATGCACCCGCGGTCCGGGAGGCCCTTCGGGAGGTCGAGGCGGCGGGTCGGGCGATCGTCGCCGCTGGCATGCGTTTCAACGCCGGCCATGCCCTGAACTACTTCAATGTCCAGCCCGTGGCGGCCCTTCCGGACATCCGGGAGCTCCACATCGGGCATGCCGTCGTGAGTCGGGCGGTCTTCATCGGTCTTCGGGAGGCGGTCCGCGAGATGAAGCGGCTTCTTCGCGAGGCCGCAGCGCCGGGAGACGATCGATGAGTGGTCTGCATGATCAACGCTACGAACCCACGAATCTTCCCTATCGGATGGCGGTGCTCTGCTATCTGTGGACGGAGGACGACCGTCTCCTGATGCTGCATCGCTGCAGGGAGCCCAATCCGGGTCGCTTCTCGCCGATCGGCGGCAAGATGGAGATCTCCGAGGGCGAGACGCCTCACGAGTGCGCGCGTCGGGAGATCATGGAGGAGGCGGGCATCGAGATTCCCGAGAAGGACATCCGCATGACCGCTCTGGTGGCCGAGAAGGCCTACCAGTTCCAGATGCACTGGATGTTGTTCTGCTTCGAGGTCACCCGGAGGATCGATCCCGACGAGCTGCCTCGCACCGAGTTCGAGGAGGGCACCCTCGAGTGGATTCCGGTCGAGGAGGTCGAGCATCGGAATCTTCCCGAAACCGATCAGAAGGTCCTCTGGCCGCTGATCAAGCCCCGCCGCCACCAGCCGGGCTTCCTCATGGTCGAGATCGACTGTGGTGGTGACGAACTGGCCTGGAAGATCGTCGAGGACACCACCGTGCCGGTGGGAGGCTGAGCTTCAGCCGATCCCGGCGGCGGCCGCGGCCTCTCCGGCGATCGCCTCGACCGATGCCTCGTCGGGGGCCTCCGCGATCAGACGCATGATCGGTTCGGTGTTGCTGGGACGCACGTGGACCCAGCGGTCTCCGATGTCCACCCGGACTCCGTCGGCATCGTTGACGGTGCCGTCGGGCCAGTGGGTGCGGACGCGTTCGAGGATGCCGTCGACGGCCTCGCGGCCTCCGATCGCGGTCAGATCCCACTTCCGCTTGATCATCGAGTAGCGGGGGAGGTCGTCGACGATGGCGGACAGCGGTCGCTTCCCGGGGTCGGTGGCCAGCAGTTCGAGCACGAGGGCCATCGCGGAGAGGGAGTCCCGGATGAAGCAGACCTCGGGAACGATCACTCCTCCGTTGCCCTCGCCGCCGATGGCTCCACCGCTGGAACGGATGCCCTGGACGACGTTGGCCTCTCCGACCGCGGTCCGAACCACCTCGGCTCCGTCGAAGCCGGCGCAGACGTCGTCGATCATGCGGCTGGTGGAGAGGTTCGCGGCGATCGGTCCGCCGCCGCGTCGCTGCAGCATGCGCAGTCCGGCGAGGACGAGGGGGTATTCCTCGCCGATGTAGCGGCCGTTCTCGTCGATGATCGCCAGCCGATCCGCGTCGGGATCCTGGGCGAAGCCGATGACCGCGGCCTCGTCCTCGCGGGTGGCACCGGCGAGCTCCCGAAGATTCGCCTCGGTGGGCTCGGGGACGTGGGGGAAGATGCCGGTCGGCTCTCCGTGAATATGGTTCACCGAGCATCCCATGCTCTCGAGGAGCATCCGCCCCGATCGACATCCGGAAGCCGCCACCGAGTCCAGCACCACGTGGAATCCACGCGCGGCGATCGTCTCACGCTCGACGAGGCCGGCGGCCCGGGCCACGTGAATCTCGTCGGCGTCGGTTCGATGGGAGACCGTCCCGCACGCGGCGCCCTCCACCCAGTCGACCCGGTTCTCCCGGAACCGGGAGATGATCCGGTCCGCGATGGGACCGGGGGGGGCGAGTCCGTCGGAGTCCAGGCACTTGACGCCGTTCCATTCGATGGGATTGTGGCTGGCGGTCACGTTGATCCCGCCGTCACACTCGAGTTCTCCGATCATCACGCCGACCGTGGGAGTGGTGGTGATTCCGAGGGCGACGACATCGCAGCCGACGCCCGCCAGCCCGGACACCGCGGCGGCGGCGAGAGAACCACCGGATCGTCGGCCGTCGCAGCCGACCGCGAGCCGGGGAGGTCGCTCGGTCATGGTCTCCCGCAGCATCGAACCGAAGGCTCCGGCGTATCGGGCGACCGTCTCGGGCGTCATCGAGGCACCGACGATTCCCCGGGCGCCGGAGATCGAAAGCATGAGTGGGGCATCGGACTGGGGCACGGTCGTCCTTCCGGATCACATCGAGGAGAGTCTGAAGTATCGAGAATCGGTCGCATCCCGCCAGGCTCGCTAGTATCGCAGTCATGTTCGAGATCGAAGTCAGTCACCGGTTCTCAGCAGCCCACCGGGTCTCGGTGGGAGGTGTGATGGAGGAGCTTCATGGCCACGACTGGCGGGTCACCGTCGTCCTCGCCGGGCCACGGCTGGACGATGAGGATCTCCTCCTCGACTTCCACGCCCTCGAGAGCTCGCTGAAGGCCTCCCTGGAGCCTTTCGCGGGCCGGACCATGAACGGGGTTCCACCCTTCGATCGGGTCCATCCGACCGCTGAACGGCTTGCAGAGCACGTGGGTTCGGTGCTGGAAGCGGGGGTTCCGGCGGGTGCTCGATTGGTATCGGTCTCGGTGGAGGAGGCCCCAGGCTGCATTGCCCGCTGGATTCCGGGCGATCAGGCCTCCTGAAGGCCGATTTCGGACCTGCCGGGCCGGGAATACGTCAGAATGGGGGGTCTGATCCGATCTTCGCCCGTCCGTTCCTGATTCGCTCCGATTCCACCCTCTGATCCCATGTCCAAGACTCCAGCCACGAGCACTGAAGCCGCCATCAGTCGGACTCGATCCGACTTCGAGGATCCGGGGAAGATCGGTCTGGAGGATCGGGCCAGATTCCTCAACCGCGACCTGCAGTGGCTGGAGTTCAACCGTCGGGTGCTCTTCCAGGCCATCGATCCACGGAATCCCCTGCTTGAAAGGGTGCGGTTCCTCGCGATCACCTCGAGCAACCTCGACGAGTTCTTCATGAAGCGGATCGGCGGCCTCAAGCGCCGGCGGTCGATGGGTCTGGGGGGACAGGCATGGGAGCCTCTCCCCCCGGAGAAGCAGCTCACGGAGCTGAGGAGGGTGGTGCTCGAGCTGGTGGATCTGCAGAGACGCTGCCTTCGCGACGACGTCCTGCCCCAGCTCTCCGAGGAGGGGATCGAGCTCCTCGACTGGGAGGATCTCACCGAGGACGAACGCATCGAGGCGGAGTCCTGGTACCGCGCCAACGTCTTTCCCATCCTCACCCCGCTCGCGGTCGATCCCGGTCATCGCTTTCCGTTCATCTCGAACCTCAGCGTCTCGATCGGGGTGATGGTCAGGCGGGTGGGCGAGACCGAGGAGCTCTTCGCCCGAGTGAAGGTCCCCGAGGTGCCGACCCGTCTCTACGACCTCGGCGACGGTCGGCGCTTCGTACCGGTCCAGCAGATCATCGAGCACAACCTCGACGATCTCTTCCCGGGGATGGAGATCCTTCGGATCATGCCCTTCCGGGTCACCCGGAACGCCGACCTGGAACAGGACAGCGAGGATGCCGAGGACCTTCTCCAGCACATCCAGCAGCAACTCCGGGAGCGACGCTTCGCCCGGTCGGTGCGTCTGGAAGTCGGCAGCCGCCCCGACCCCCGCATGGTGCGTCTGATCCTGGACGAGCTCGATCTCGACGAGGAGGATCTCTACCAGACCGACACCCTGCTGGACTACGGAATCCTCGGGGGCATCGCGGACATCGACCAGCCCGACCTCCGCTTCCCGGCCTGGAGACCGAAGATCCCCCGGGCTCTGGATGGCGACGAGGACGCCGACATTCTCGCGGCGACCCGCCGCGGCGATCTTCTGGTCCACATGCCCTATGAATCGTTCGATGCATCGGTCGAGCGTTTCGTGGAGCAGGCGGCCGCCGACCCGCGGGTGCTCTGCATCAAGCAGACGCTCTACCGGACTTCGGGCGACAGTCCGTTCATCCCCTCGCTCATCAAGGCGGCGGAGAGTGGCAAGCAGGTGGCGGTGCTCGTTGAGCTCCGGGCCCGCTTCGACGAGGCTCGCAACATCCACTGGGCCCGGAAGCTCGAGGACGCCGGCGTGCACGTCGCATACGGCGTGGTCGGCCTCAAGACGCACACCAAGACCGTCCTGGTGGTTCGGCAGGAGGCGGCCGGCATTCGCTGTTACGCCTACGTCGGCACAGGAAACTTCAACTCCAAGACCGCCAAGCTCTACGAGGATCTCGGCCTGTTCACCTCCGATCCGGCGATCACCGAGGACCTGGTCTCGCTGTTCAACTACATGACGGGTCGAAGTCGTCAGCGCGAGTACAACAAGATGCTCGTCGCTCCGACCACCATGAAGACCAGTTTTCTTGAACTGATCGACCGAGAGATCCTTCTCGCCGAATCCGGCCGCCCGGCGCGGATCATCTGCAAGATGAACCAGCTCGAGGACCGGGAGGTCACCGACGCCCTCTATCGCGCCTCTCAGGCGGGGGTGCAGATCGACTGCATCGTTCGAGGATTCTGCTGTCTTCGAGCCGGGGTTCCGGGACTCAGCGACAACATCAGGGTCTCATCGATCATCGGCCGCTTCCTCGAACACAGTCGGATCTTCTGGTTCAGCGGCGGTCGAGAGGACCCCCTCGACGGCGACTTCTACATCGGAAGCGCCGACTGGATGTATCGCAACCTCCACAATCGTGTCGAGGCGACCGTGCCGGTCGAGGCCCGACCGCTTCGCGAGCGTCTCTGGGAGATCCTCCAGATCGAACTCCAGGATCACCGTCAGGCCTGGGACATGCGTCCGGACGGGACCTATGCCCTTCGCGACGCCGGCGGCCTTGATCCCGAGGATCCGCGTCTGGAGGGCACCCACGCGGCGCTCATGCGATTGACCCGCGATCGCATCGAGGGGGATTGAGGGGGCGGACTCCCCCGATCGGAGACCGACCCTGTCGGCGCACATCATCGGTCATTCACTTGATGTGTCGATCATGGAAATCGTCCCTCGAAAACGGGACTCCGCAGTCGCAGGCTCTCCGGGCCGGGGTCGATCATGATGTTCGATGCGACTCAGAACGCTTCGAGACGGGGCATGGCGGAACCGACCAGTCGGATGCGGCGGGCCCGGTCGCCCTCGATCTCGAGATCGATCACGTCATCGGGTTCGACGCTGAGATCGATGGACGCCCGGTAGAGGCGTCGTCCCTGTTCGAACTCCAGAGTGAATGGTTCGAGCAGATTGCCCTGATCGTCCTCGGTGCCGACCACGCCGTCGAGCAGCTCGACCGGAGCCCGGCCCTCGATCTGATAGGTCAGGACCTCGTTGGCCCGATCCCAGCGGATGGTGACCACCTCGTCCTCCTGGGTCCGGAACTCGATGTAGTCGGAGCGGATCCGGCTGACTCGCGGATCGGCGGGATAGGGGCCGAAATCGGTGCCGGTGCGCACCAGCGTGAGCATCCGGTGCATGACGATTCTTCCGATCGACTGGGTCGAGACCTCCTCGGTCGTCGACTGGTACGCACGAATGCTCGCATCAAGCGCCACCAGGGTGGCGGTGAGCAGCGCCGCCGTGATCGCCATGGCGATCAGGACCTCGACGAGGTTGAAGCCTCGTCGTCGGGTGATCGATCGTCGGCGTCGTCTGTCGATCATCGAATGCCCTCCCGATAGCTGGCCGCGACGGGTTCGGCGACGATCGGCCAGGGGATGCCGTCGGGAAGGACGACGTCCGGGTCGTATTCGAGGACGATCTCACCGAACCCGGTGAAGGACGGATCAAGGGGATCCGATCCCTCTCCGTCACCGTCGTCGGGACCGAAGTAGCCGATCGTGGTGTTGAAGGCGTCGGCCTGCCCGTCGTAGTAGAGGGGGCCTTGGCCGGGAATCGGCTGGAAGGTCATCAGCAGGGTGCCCTTGACCAGGGCCGTGCCCCGGACGTCGAGGATCCCGGCAACGATCACGCCGCGAAGATCGGCCCGAGGGGTCGCATCGAGGTCGCCCGCGTCGACCTCGTTGGTGAACGAACCCACGTCCACCGACCATCCCGGCATCATGATCGAACTCTTCTGCATCTCGACCAGCTGCTCGTCGGGGAGATCCTCGAGAAGCCCCTGAAGCTGCTCGCCATCGGGCTGGGCGAGGAGATCCTCGTCCGTGGGATCGCTGAAGAACCGGCTGGTACCGGTCACCTGGATCTTGTTCCGCCAGTGGGTGTATTCACCGGGGGTGTCGCCGGCGATCGATCCCAGGAAGGTGCAGTCCTCGAACCGGAGATTGTTGCTGAGCAGCTTGCTGTCCGGCACCTCGCCAAGCACCGGGTGGTTCGCGATCAGACCTTCGAAGCGGGTCCGGATCAGGAAGCCCTCGTCGGGGTCGGCATCCTCGAGGGCTCCCGCGTAGTTCCAGTTCGGATCGGTGCAGAGGGCCTCGGAACGGACGTAGGTCACCCCGACGAAGGTGCAGTCCTCGAACAGGGCGTTGGTCCCGACGGGGATCATCACGTTCTCGAATGTGATGCCACGGTAGATGGGACGAAGGTAGAGGTCGTAGGGGTTCGAGCTTCCCAGAGGAGTGGTCTCGTATCCGGGATGTTCGGGATCGTCGGGAAGGATCGCGGCACCACCGGCCGCGACTCCGGCGAGGACCTGCTGTTCGAAGTCATCACCGGCATCAGCCACTTCCAGGAAGTATCCGGCGCTGTCGGCGAACATGTCCGTGGTGACCACGCGGAGGCTTTCGTCGTCGAGACCGAAGCTCATCGCGGCCTCGTCGACGTCGGTTCGCACGGATCCCCGCACGACCGTGCGGACGGAACCCCCGTGCTCCTCCTCCCACGAAGCCCGCTCGACCGCGAAGGCGAGCCTGCCCTGGACCTTGGCGTACCGGTCCCAGGAGTCGAGGATGCCGTCTCGATATCCGAGGGCGGTGTCGTCGTCGTCGATCACTCCGTCCTCGTTGCGGTCGGGCATCGCATTGTCGAGGAGATGAGCGAACTGATCGTCCACGCCCTCGAATTCCGAGGTGGCCCCACCCGAGAGTTCCGTGTCGTAGACGACGCCGCCGCTCTCGTCGAGATCGAAGGCGTCGAGGAACAGGTCGAACTCGTCGACGAACTCGTCACCGTCGAGATCGACGAAGTCGGGTTCGAGGTCGTCACCCTCGACGGGATGTCCCGGGCGGAGCCTTCCGTCGTCGTCGACGTCGTTGGCGACCACCAGTTCCTCGAAGCGGTCGAGGGCGTCATCGAGATCCGCGGAGAGCCATCGGATGTCGCTCCGCATGTCGAGGGGGTCGCCGTTTCCACCGTTCAGCTCGCCCGCGTTCTCTCCGTATCGCGTGCCGAGGGGGCCGATGATCATCACGTTCTTTCCGATCATGAGCCGGTTGGGACTGACGATCGCGTAATCGATCCTCTTGTCGAGTGCGACCTCGATCGAGAGGGTGCGTCGCACTTCGCGGTCCACGCCTTCGCTGATCACTCGAATGGCGTTCCGTTCGGGGATCGGTTCGTAGCGAAGACGGAACCACGCGGCATTCGCGTCGGGTGAGACGCGGATGGGCCGGACATCGAGGGTGCCGTCTTCGGCGATGTCGGGAAGGCCGGCATCTCCGAGTTCGATCACCTCGGAGTGGTCTCCGGCGAGGTGCGCATCCCGGACCGCCTCCGCGATGCTGGCGGCGGGGGAGTCGACCACATACCCCTCCGGATCGAGGATCTCGACTGAACCCTGCTCGCCGACGTTCCAGCTGCCGTTCCAGAGGTCGGTCGCGAATTCGGCGTCGATCTCGCCCTTCATGACGACGAATCGACGTGCTTCACGTTCCAGCACCCAGGTTCCGTAGACCAGACCCGTCTCCGCTGCACTGGTCGCCCGGCTCACCCGGAGGGAGACGTCCGCGGTGCGGAGGTTGCCGCTGGCCACGACCGCCATGGCGGCGGCCAGAGATCCGAAGATGACGAGGAACATCATCGCGAGAACGCTGGCGACGCCTCGTCGATTCCGGGTCGTGACTTGCGTCGATCGCGACTGCTTCATGATCGAACTCCGTCGAATGCGGATGCCGGACACCCGCTCGCTCGAGAAGCCTCCGGGCCGATGTCGGATCCCTTCTTTCATCGGGGCTGGATCCATGTGAGACGCGTGATCTCGGAAGGTTCCAGATCGTCCGCGCCCTGGTATTCGACGAAGACGGTCACTCGAAGCATGTCGCTGGTGCCGTCGGGGACCGTGGTGTTCAGATCGAAGGGATCGACGTTCACCACCACCGCTCGTTGCCGCCAACCCTCGAATCCCGGCAGGGTCTCGCGAAGGGCGTTGATGGGTCCGTTGCCGATGTCCGCACTGAAGACCGCGCCATCGAGGTCGTCGACGTCATCCCAGTCGACGAGATCCGGTTCCTCGGCCTCGGGTCCCCAGAACTCGACTCCGGTGACCGGGTCGTGGCGGGGGAGGTTGATGGCCATCTCGCGGATCTCGCCGGCCAGCCGCATCGCGACCGCGGATTGCTGGGCCCAGTCGTTCTGTCTGTGGAAGGTCTGCTGCGCGAGGACGATCGCCAGAACACCGGTTCCCACGATGACGGTGGCCAGTGCGGCCTCGATGAGTGTGAAGCCCCTTCTTCCGTCCCTCCGGAGGAGAGCATTCCGACGATGTGCGTGGATTCGATCCATCGGTTCCTCCCTCCGCGTCCGACCGGTCAGTTCGTCACGAGGCTGCTCATCTTGAAGATGGGCAGGATGATGGCCATGGCGATGAAACCGACGACTGAACCCATGATCACGATCATGAGTGGTTCGATCATGCTGGTCACCGACTTGATCGCATCGCGAAGCAGTCGGTGGTAGTAGTCGGAGACCTCGTCGAGCACCTCGCCGAGCTTGCCCGAGTCCTCGCCCGCGGCGACCATCTGGACGACGCTGCGGGGGAGAAGGCTCGACTTGCCCAGTTGCGACTGGATCTTCCGCCCCTGTCGGACGGAGGAGTGGACGTTTCGCCACATCCGTCGGAACAGTCGGTTGCCGGAGATGTCGCCGGTGATCGCGAGCGTGTCGAGCATGGGGACGCCGGCGTTGAGCAGTTCGCCCATGGTGTGGAGGGAACGGCTGATGTAGAGGGCTCGGAACATCCTCCTGGCGATCGGCATCGAGAGCTTCAGGCGATCCCACCAGAAGCCGCCGAGATCGGTCCGGATGAAAACGAGGAATCCGGCGATCAGTCCCGCGGCCGCGATCAGGATGACCCACCATGACTGAACCATGAAGTCCGAGACGGACATGAGGAACCTGGTCGGTCCGGGAAGAGCCTCCTCCTTGCCCTCGAACACGCCCGCGAAGCGGGGGAGGACGAAGGTGAGCAGGAACACCGTGACCCCGATCGCCATCGTGGCGATGATGCCGGGATAGATGCTGGCTCCGACGACCATCTTCCGGGTCTCCAGTTCCTGCTGGAGGTAGGCCGCGATCCGATCGAGCATGCGTGCGAAGGCACCACTCATCTCGGAGGCCCTCACCATGCTGATGTACAGCGGTCCGAAGAGCTTCGGATGCCTTGAGATCGCTTCGGAGAACTGACGGCCGCTCTCGATGTCGGCCTTGATCTCCTGGAGGATGGACTTGAACTTCGCGTTGGTGGTCTGCTCGGAGATCCCGTCAAGGGCCTGACGAATGCTGATTCCGGCCCGGATCATGACCGCAAGCTGGGTCGTGAAGTCGAGGATGTCCTTCTTAGAGGGCCCGCTGGACCAGTTGAGGACGGAGGACAGGTTCCTGAGGCCTGAACCGCCGACCGCGGGTGCGAGCTGCATCACGTGCAGACCCTTCCCCCGGAGCATCGCCGCCGCGGTGGCGGCATCGACCGCCGCGAGCGCGCCGTCCTCGACGCCTCCGGTCCCGTTCCTTGCCTGGTAGCGATACTGCGGCATCGTTGGTGTTCCATCCGCCTCAGGCGGCGATCATCCGTTCGATCTTCTCGGGGTGGGCGGACTGGGCGATCGCATCCTCGCGGCTGATCATGCCGTTGAAGAACAGCTCGGCGATCGCGTTGTCGAGACTGATCATGCCCAGCTGGCGATTCGTCTCGATGACGTTCGGAATCTCGAAGGTCCGGGCCTCCCGGATGATGTTCCGGACGGCCGGGGTGCAGAGCATGATCTCGATGGCGGGAACCATGCCGGGCCGGTCGATGCGGCTGAACAGCGTCTGGCTGACGACGGCTTCGAGGGTGTTCGCCAGCATGGAGCGGATCTGGTTCTGCTGTCCCGCGGGATACATGTCGATGATCCGCTCGACGGTCTGAGAAGCGTCGACGGTGTGCAGGGTCGAAAGCACCAGGTGTCCCGTCTCCGCTGCGCTGATCGCGAGAGCGGTGGTCTCCAGATCCCGCATCTCGCCGACGAGGATGATGTCCGGGTCCTGTCGGAGCGCGTGCTTGAGGCCGCTTGAGAAGCTCGGCATGTCCGAACCGAGCTCTCGCTGTTCGATCAGCGACTTGTCGCTCTCGAACACGTACTCGACCGGATCCTCGAGGGTCATGATGTGCTTGCGATACCGCTCGTTCATCGCCTGGATCATGGCGGCGAGGGTGGTCGACTTGCCCGACCCCGTGTCTCCGGTCACGAGCACCAGCCCGCGGGGGAGATAGGTGAGGCGGGAGATCACTTCGGGAAGGTTCAGTTCAGCGAGCGGTGGGACCGAGGTCTTGATGCCTCGAAGGGCCATGGCGACCTTGCCCTTCTGCATGTGGGCGTTGACGCGGTAGCGTTGAAGCTCTGCGACCTCGTAGGAGAAGTCGAGATCCGACTGATCGTCGAAGGTGGCGAGCTGGGCCGGGCTGACCATCTGCTCGAGGGCTCGTCGAAGGCCGTCTCCGGTCAGGGCGGGGCATTCCATCGGCTGCATGACCGTGTGCACCCGCATCATGGGCGGATGATCCGCCACCAGATGGATGTCGGACGCGTCATGCTCGAACGCCTGTCGAAGAATGTCGTTGAGATGCATCGGCCGCTCCGTCCCCGGGGTCGAAATCGACACCCGACAGTCTGGGCATCGGCCGATGGAGCGACCGTATTGACCCGGAGATGGCCATTCAGCGCAAAGAGGGGGGTTGTGGGGTGAACACCCGGACTCAGGGAGCGGGATTGGACGTCTGACCCGAGGCGGGACCGGTTTCCGGTCCTTCGGGAGCGTCTTCTCCGTCGGTCGTTTCCGGTGCTGCGGGTCGCACGATCTGGAAGGTCCCGGAACCTGAGAACGACTGGGTCGGCCGGCGAACCCCTGCATCGAAGAGGATCTGCCCGATCAGGCCCGGGGCCCGGTATCGGACGCCACCCTCGATCCGCCAGTCGATGTCCTGATCGAGGTCGATTCGTTCCCCGAGGTCCGCCGGCAGCAGGGTGGATGCGGGGATCGTCATGATCGCGGATCGGCCCGGGGGAAGGGTTCGGAAGGCCGCCCACCGTCCCTCGAATCGCCCGACGTTCTTGACGGTGAAGATGTATTCGAACCGTTCGAGAGGCATGTCCTCGGCGCTGGGATTCAGCACCTCGAGTTCGATCCGGTATCCAGCGGCGTCCGGAGCGCCCTGGGCTCCAGCGACCACGACCGGGCGGGCGTCAAGGGCTCGCACCTCGGGCGCGGATCCGCAGCCAGCCAGACAGAGGACCCCCGTCAGGAGGGCCGGCAGGAGACGGGAGAGGGGGCGATCGCGGTGGTCGACGGGCATTGGCGTACTGTACCTCTGTCCAGCCGCCCGCCCGGGCGGCCCCCTCGTGCGGTCTGCCCATGAACCCGATGTATCGTCAGAATCGAGCTCGTCCGATCCTCCTTCGCCTCGGGGCGGTGGGAACCCTGTTTCTGAGCGGGCTCGCTCCAGCCCAGGTCGACGAGCTGGCCCCGGTGGCCCTGGACGACTCGCCCGCCGCCCAGCTGGCTCTTGACGAGGCTCGAGCCCAGGCCGCCGACAACCCGGAGCGAACCGCGGAACTGGCCGCGGAACTGCTTGATCAGTACGCCGATCGAGTCGTGGCTCGGGACGATGCCTCAGAGTTGTTCGAGTCGGTTCGATCCAGTGTGATCGGACTTCTGGAATCGGATCCCGGAGTGCTGGCGGCGTGGCGACGAGCGGAGACCGGGCCGGCGAATGCGATGCTGGTCGAGGACGGGATCGAGGCCGCCTTTCAGAGAAGGCCGCTGACCACGGCGGGTCTCGAGGCCGGGCTTCGACTCGCCCAGCGGATGATCGAATCAGGACGTCCCTATGCCGGACTGCGGCTCATCGATTCGCTGGCGAACTGGCAGGGAACGGTCCGAACGGCGTCGCGGATCGATCTGCTTCGGGCCCTCGCACTGATCGATCTGGTTCGAAGGCCGGGATCGGATGATTCGGTCGCCATGGAGCTCGACCGGGCGATCGAGCTCGTCGCCGCTGAATCACCCTCCCGGGCCGAGGCCCTCGTCACGCTTCGGGAGGACCTCGCCGCGGATCCGCCGACCGGGATGCCGGTCGATCTCGAGTCCTTGAAGAAGCTCGACTGGACGCCGCTCTGGGATGTGGAGATGGGGGATGCCCTGTTCCGTCGGAAGACGACCAACATGGCGACCGGACGGGTGTTGTCGGTGGCCAGTCAGACGAGAGCCTTCGAAGCCGGTTCCTACCTGGTCTCGATCCCCGCGGTCTTCGAGGATCTCGTTCTGGTCAACGAGGGCTACCTGCTCGAGGCACTGGACCGTTTCACCGGCCGACTGGTCTGGTATCGCGATCACGGGCTGGCCCGCGGAATCACCCCGAGCGGTCTTCCCGGCGACCCGAACGAGGTCGTTCTGGCCGATGGGGAGGCCTACACCGTCCTCGGGCACTACTTCCCGAACGGTCGCGGAGGCGACGGGATCGTGACTCGCTTCGACCCGCTCACCGGGATCGATCGGTGGAGCATCCGTCCGGACCGGATGGACGACGATCCACTGCTCGAGGGAGCCCAGCCGGCGGGACCTCCGCTGGTGGTGGGCGATCTCCTGGTGGTTCCTCTGCGCAAGTGGACGCCGAGGCTCGAGACCATCGACATGGTGCTCGCCGTGGACCGGGCCGATGGTGGGTACAGGTGGCTTCGCACCATCGCATCCAGTGGAAAGATCCGATCCAACACGGGCAGACCGCTGGCCACCCTTGCCGAGATCGATGGCGACGTGCTGGTGGCCAGTCCCGCGGGGGCGATGGCGAGGCTGGACGGGCGGACCGGAAGCATCCGATGGCTGCGACGCGACGAGGTTCCGCTGCGGATGTCCGTCAACACCGGTTTCGCATGGCAGATCTCCGGGCCGGTGGTCTGCGGGCAGGGCGTGGCGGCCATCGATGCCTCTCGCCGCCATTGGGTGATCCTCGATCCCGAAACCGGCGAGGAACTCGTTCGAAAGCCTCTGGGAGCGGGATCCGTGGCTGGTGCCGCCAGCTGGTTGATGGCGGCATCGGTTCCGGACGCCGGGCCCGATCTGCTGCTGGCGATCGGAAGCAACGACATCGTCGCGATCGATCCGTCCCGACCTGATCGGAGAGTCTGGAGTCTTCGGGATCGATGCAACGAGGTGGGAATGTCCCTGGGCACCCAGCTGGCCTCCGGGATACGTGGACGTGTCTTTCCCATCGATGACGGCATCGTGGTGCCGGTCGTGGACCGCCTCTACCTGGTCGACACCACCACCGGAACCCCGAGTCGTCTCGCGGACATGCCGGGACCGACCAATCCGCTGGTGACCTCTGATGCGATCTATGCCTGCGGTTCGGATTCCGTGCAGGCCCTGATGCCGATCGGCAACGCCATCGCCGCTCTGGAGGCCCGGATTCGAGCCACCCCCGATGCGATTCCCCAGGCCCTTGCACTCATGGAACTCTCCGAGCGCATCGGTCGGCGTGAGCTTCTGGTCCTTGCCGCACGCTCTGCAGTCGAGGCATCGCTTCGACGCGAAGATGCACGCTGGAACGAGGAGGTTCTCGATCGGATCCTCGAGGTGCTCGGACGCACCGGTCCGGATGACGGAGCCGTGCTCGTCGAGCTGGCGGGGTCCGTGATCGCCGATCCCATGGGACGTGCGAAGCTGGAACTGGTCCGAGGCGACTGGCTTGCCGGTCTGGGGCGCGGTCTGGAGGCGACCGAGGCATGGATGGCGATCCTCGACGACGAGGACGTGGGTTCGACTCCTGTGCCCATCGACGACGAGCTCGAAGGTGCGGCGAGCATCGCCGCGCTCTCCCGTCTGCAATCGCTCATGGAGGGTGATGACGAGCTGAAGAAGGAGCTGGAGCGGCGGGGCGGAAGGCTCGTGGAGGAGGCGATCCGGGATCGCGCCTCGGCGGACGATCTTGTGAAGCTGGCTCGCCGTTATGGAGGGACCGATGCCGCCCTTGCGGCGGGGGCTCGTGCGGTGGAGATCCTGCGCGATGAGAGGCGACCTCGGCAGGCGGCCTTCGTGGCCATGGTGATCGGCAGGGGGTTCCCCGCACGGCATCCGGGGCGGCAGGCACTGATGTCTCTGGCGATCGATTCGGTTCGGGAGCTCGGCCGCGAGGATCTCGCCGAGCCCCTCTCGAGCATGTCGATGGCGGGATCGTCGGGAGGGGATCGGAAGAGCAGCGGTGGACGGCGTCCCGTCCTCGACGGTGTTCCCGACCGGATCGAGATCCTCGACGGGATTCCCGTTCCGGTCGCGACCGAGGTCGCGGTCGAGGCACCGACCGATGGGATCCCCATGATCGAGGATTCCTCCCTGGTCTGGAGAGGTGGTCGGGATCTCAAGCCGCTCTGGACGATCCCCCTCGAGTCGAGAGATGCCGAGATCATCGGATTCGACCCTCGGCTTCTCGTCTGGGAGGGGGGCGATCTTCGTGAACCCCGTCTGAGAGCGATCGACATCAGTGACGGAAGCACGGTGTGGGCGACGCCTAGGATCTCGGATCTGCTTCCTCCCCGCGACCGGCCGAACGATGATGCGAACGCCTTTCTCCCGGACGGGTCGCCGTTCATCCCTCATCAGGTCATTCCGGTCAGGGTGGGGGATGGCGTCCTGCTGGTGCGTCGGGACGGCGCCCTGTCCTTCGTGGACGCAGCAGACGGACGATCGGTGCGATGGAGCATGGATCGTCTGATGGATCGGGTCTTCGACGCGACGATGGCGGGCGGGATGCTCCACCTCACGGGCTCCGAGGTCGATGCCGATGGCGAGCGGGTCGGGGTCACGGTGAGTCTCGATCCGGGGACCGGTCGACGGCTGCACCGATCGGTCCACGAGACCGGAGAGGTCCGGATGGCGATCGGTGACGATGCCGGCAGGCTGGCGGTGGTGACCAAGGGAGGGGTGTCGATGGTCGATCCCGCGGGGGCCGCGCTCGGCCATGCCGGAGGATGGACCTGTCGTGATCCCGTGCTTTCGTTCGCACCCTTCGCCTGGTTGATCGAGGATGATCTGGTCATGGTCGACGAGGATGGGCTGGTCCGCACCCTCGAGGCCGATCTCGGGCTCGAACGGCCCGGGGGTTGGAGTGCGTCGCCCGACGGCGATCGCTCACCCGGAAGGCTGGAGGAGGTGGTCCGCCTCGGAGATCGGTGGCTTTTCCGACATGCCTCCCGGTTGTTCCTCCATGACCGCTTCGGCACCATGGTGGGCGCCGATGGGATCGCTCGTCCCGATCTTCAGAACGTCGCGGTCGTTCCGGTGTCCGACGGCCTGCTGCTCCTCTCGAGGAACGCCCAGCGCCGGATTCACAGGGTCCATCGTCTTGATGAGAAACGCGGCCTCTTCGCGGTCGGGTCACCCTTCGACTACGCGAGTCCGGGGCGGTTCGAGGGTGTTCGCGCCATCGATGGCTGGTTGCTCCTCAGACAAGGGGAGGACACCCACGCTCTTCCCATGTCCTCTTCCGGGAAGAGCGCCCCCGACCCTTGACGACTGGACGGGGATAGGGCATCCTTTCGCCTCAGACCGGCGATCCGGCCGGCGACCCTCGGAACCACGCGTGAGGCTGGAATCCTCCGATGATCACATCTCTCGAAGAATCACCCGAACGTCACCCTGCGATAATCGCCTTCACCGGTCTCGGATCGGGAGAAGGGACCTCCGAGGCCGTCCTCGAGCCGCCTGTCCGCAGCCTCGAACCCGGAGAATCTGCGCCTCCGCTGGTCGCCTGGGGTGATGACGAGGAGGATGACTACGACGGGTTCTACGACGACGACGACGAGGATGAGGACGACGGGGAGATCGAGGACGACGACGACGACGACAAGGATGACGACGACGACGAGGAGAAGAACGAATTCGAGGACGAGGAGGATGGTGAGGAAGAGGACGAGGACGGCTTCGGCGACGACAAGGAAGACGACCGGATGGCCGACGACTACCTCGCGGGTGGCGAGGGCGACGATGACGACGACGACGACGACGGTGACGAAGAGGACGAGGTCTTCTGATCGGTTGCGGAGGCGTTCCTGAGGAGCGGATGCGACGGGGTCGCCCCCCATGGATCATGACGCCTCTTCGGACTCCTCGGGAAGCTCGCCGATCATCACTTCGTACCGCCCGGCGTTCGGTCTCAGCAGGATGAACCGTGACGACCCTTCGGTCTCCCCGATTCTTCGTGGAATCGCGGTCTCTTCCGCCAGATTGAGCGAGGAGGGAGGGCGTCCGATGCCGTCCGAGAGGCGAACAAGCTCGATTCCCGACCGGGTGGCGGCGATCGCGGAGTCGTCATCGAGCATCGTCGCGTTGATCGTTCCTTCCGGGAACGGTCGTGCGAGGTCGTTTTCCGGGCTCCACTCCACGAGGCGACCGAGATCCGGGTGAAGAAAGACGATCCTCGCACGGGAGCCGGGGGGTGATGCGGTACCGACCTGTGGGGCGAGCATCGCATGAACCCGGCGGGGCGTGGTCCGGATCGAGATCGGATGAGTGCTGATCCCGTCACGAAACCGTGATTCATCCGTGGTTCGCGTCCAGGCCATCTCCACGGTTCCGTCTCCGCGACAGAGGGCGAAGAGCGTTCTGCCGTCGGGGGCGAGGACCGGATCGATCCATGAACGTTCCCATCGGCTCGGCACGACCCAGGTACCCGAACCGTCTCCCCGGCGAAGCACGAGTTCGAAGGCCCGGTCGTCGAGGCCTCGTCGACTGTAGGCAAGGTCGCCTCCCGGGCCGATGTCGGCGAAAGCGGCGACGTCACCATCGTCCACGAGCCAGGTCACGTCGCCGGATCGCCAGTCGACCCTGCCGATCCGACGCGCCCCACCCTGGAGTGGCTCCTCGACGAGGAATCCCTGCTCATCGGCGTTGCGGCCCAGCAGCCAGGGACCGCGGACCTGCTTGTGGGTCCTAAGGCCGCTTGAATCATCGACTTCGTGAATCGTGAAGGTCGCGGTCGGGATCGGCGTGCTTCCCGGCTCCGCAAGGACCTCCTCCCATCCGGGGGGGGCTCCCGACCGGGAGACGAGCCAGGTTCCGTCCGGGGAGAGAAGTGGAATGGTGAAGTCGTCGTACTCGACGAGTCCCAACGAGTTCCAGCGAAACCGCGCTCCGCGATCCCCGGTGTTGGAAGCCTCCCGGGAGGCGGGGTCCGGGAGGATGAAGCGGGAGGAGCGACGATCCACTCGTTCACTGACGCAGCCCGCGAGGATCAGGGCGAGCGCCGTCGACCAGGTCGTCGTCAGCAGTCTTCCCGCGATCACTCGTCGGTCTTCTCCTCCGCGGCGCCGTTGCTGCCGTCTTCGTCCTCCTCGTCCTCCATGCGATCGAAGAAGGTGGTGCCGACGAGATCCGCGGCCATGTCGTCGAGGGGCTTGCTCAGCTCCTCGAGTCGGCGGACATCCTCGGCGTTGAAGTTCTCGTCGTTCTCGTCGGGATTGTCGACAACGATCGGGGTGACGAAGATGACGAGCTCCGAGAGCTGCTTCTGCTTCTCGGTGCTGGTGAAGAGGGCTCCGAGTCCGGGGATGTCGCCCAGAAGCGGCACCTTGCGGACGACGTCCTGGTCGTCCTCCTTGCGGATGCCGCTGATCACGATCGTCTGGTTGTTCTTGACCGTCACGCTGGTGGTGGTCTGTCGACGGTTGACGATCGGGTTCTGGTTGATCGAGGCGGTCGCGAGGGTCGAGAGGAGGACCTCGACCTCGAGCGCCACGTTGCGTTCCTTGGTGATGCGGGGCCGCACGTTCAGACCGATGCCGATCGCCTCCTGTTCGAAGGCGGTGGTGGTTCCGGAATCGTTGGTGGTGCTCCCGGTCTGGAAGGTCACGTCCTGGCCGGAGAAGAACTTGGCCTCGCGGTTGTCGCTGGTGAAGACCCGCGGTCTCTGGAGGATTCTGACGTTGTTCGCCTCACTCAGGGCGGAGATGACCCAGTCGACGTTCGTGTTCACATCGAGGACCGAGGTGTCGAACCACGGCGATGCGAAGTTCTCGCCACCGACGCCGCCCTCGTCGCCCTTGGCGAGATCGAGTCCGAGGGAGCCCTGGATGATGTTGTCGCCGGAGGTCTTGCCCGTCAGACCGGAACCGATTCGGACACCGAGAGTCAGACCGTCTCCGAGTGTCACCTCCGCGAGCGTGGTCGTGATCATGACCTGACGGCCGGGACGGTCGAGGTCCTCGATGATGCCGAGCAGCGCCTCCTGGATCTCGGGCGTCGCGAGCACCAGAAGCGAGTTCTGGCCGGGGTTCGGGACCACTCGGCTCTTGCCCACCAGTGCCGACACCTCCGCCGCCTCGTCGCCCTGGCCGCCACGGCCGGACTGCCAGGGGAAGGTGATCTCCTCGCTCTGCTGACCGTCGTTGGTGCCACCACCCTCGCCGCCACCGGCGCTGGCGAAGTCGATGCCGCTGAGGCCTTCTTCGGGAAGCCGGATGCCTCGCCCACCGCCACCCGCCTGGGCGAGCAGGGTGTTGAGGATGTCCGCGACGTCGATGGCGCTGGCGTGCTTGAGCTCGACGTTCACCGGCAGGCCGACGCTCAGAGGCTGGTCGATCTGCTCGATCATGCCGTCGAGCCAGTCGAAGTTGTCGGGCGTCTTGGAGATCACGATCAGGCGGTTGGAGTCGGGGTACGCCTCGATCCGGAAGATGTCGGCGACCGCCGCGTCCGCTCCACTGGCGGCCGCATTGCCTCCGGTTCTGCCGCTGGGACGGTTGTTTCCGCCTCCGCCGGTCTCCAGCAGGGTGGCAAGGAGGTTCTTGACCTTGACCGGGTCGGTGTAGCGGAGGTCGTACAGCCGGAAGATGTTCCCTTCGCGGCTCGGGGGGATGTCCCACGCGGTGTCGATCAGGAATCGGATGTCGTTCAGAATCTCCGGCTCCGCCCGCACCGTGACCGAGTTGGTCTGCGGGAGGACGCTGACCTGAAGCTGTTCGCTGGTGCCGACCTGGGGGAGTTCCTGGTTCTGTGACGCCTGCGGGGTCCGTCCACGGGTCTGCGTGGTCCGCGTGGTTCGAGAGGTCCGGCTTCCGGATGCGTTGGGATTCGGACTGAAGAGCTCGAGCACGATGTCCGCGATGGTCTGGGCATCGGCATAGGCGAGTCGGAACGTCTCGGTCTTCACCGCGAGGAACGGCTGGACGTCGAGAAGGTCGAGGAGCCGCTGGACCCGCTTGGCCCAGGCGACGTCGCCCTCGATGATCAGCTGGTTGGAGTTCACGTCCGAGGTGATGTTCGCGTAGGTGGGACGAGTCCCCTCGATCTGGCCTTCGATGTCGGCGGCCTTGGCGTACTTCAGACGGAAGACCTTGGTGACGATCTGGCCGTCCTCGTCGAGCTGGGAGACATCGACCTCGGGGCCGAGGATGAGACCGGGCTGGAGGTTGGTGAGTTCTCCGGTCAGGGAGTCGATCATGACCATGTCGGCCGTCTCGACCACGCCGATGCCGTTGAGCCTGAATGCCTGGAAGATGAGGTTCAACGCCTCGTGCTTGGTGACGAGCCGCTCGCTCTGGATCGAGATCTTTCCGGCTCCGGCACCGATCGCCTGGGCGCGGTTGATCACGGCCTTGCCGGTGTAGTCGACGATCAGCGGAATGAAGTCGTCGACCGTTCGATCCTTGAAGTTGATCGGAACGAGTTCGTCATCCAGCTCCGGGCGGGTGCCCGTGAGTCCGTTCCCGTTGGCTTCCTGCGCGGTTCGCGAGGGGCTGACCGGAGCCGCGGCTCCGTCCCGATCGGGGGCGCCGTCGTCCTGGGCATGCGACATGGCCGTGAGGACCAGCAGCATGCAGGTGGTGACGAAGAGGTGAAGGGCCCGGTAGGTCGTTCGAGTGTTCACGCGAGATCCTCGGGTCGACGCCGTCGGCGTCTCGGGTCGGTGTTCCGGTCTGTTTCGTCGGATTTCGAAGTCGATTTCAGCCATCATTCGACTGCCCCCTCAAGATGTCGTTGATCAATCGCAGCTCTGTTTCGAGGCCGTCTCGCATCTCATCGCCCAGTTCGGGTCGGTTGAGAATCTCGGTCAGCTGGTAGTGCCTGGATTCCAGCTGGGCGTTGCTCATGTTGCGGAGGGTCTCCGCGAGGTTCGGGGAGACGTCCTCGTCGGAGAGGGGTTCCTCGTCGACGCCGCCGTCGTCGTCGATCGGCGGGACCATGTCGTCCGGTGCCTCGCCCATCTCGATGACCTGCGATTCATCGATGCGCTGGAACACCGCCCGGCCGTCGATCTCGCCCCGAACGACCATCGATCTGCCCTTGCCGTCTCCGCCTCGCCCCAGATACTGGATGCGACCGAAGATGGTCCGGTCCTCTCCCCGGTCGTTGAACGTCACCTTCACGGCCGAGCCGCGCTGGGGCGACCAGGGTTCGCTCACCGCCGCCGGTGCGGTCGATGCGACCGACTCCGACGGTTCAGACGGTTCAGACGGTTCCGGTTCCCCGGCCCCTTCGGGAGCCTTGCCGAGAACGCCGGGATCGATCGAGTCCGAGAAGGGCTTGAAGATCGTGGAGAAGTCGTCATCGAGGAAGTTGACTTCGTAGGTTCCACCCTTGTGTCCGAGGCGGACGGCGGTGGGACCGATGATCGCGAGGACCTTGACGCCGTTCTTCTCCTGCCCGAGGGGGATCTGGTCGTTCGATCCGAAGAACACGAGGGTTCCGGCCACTCCGGTGGGTGCCGGTCCCGTGTAGGTGCTCGGGGGTCCCGGGTCGACCTTCGGTGGTTCCGGACGTGGCTCCGGCTTCGGCCTCTCCGGGCGAGGCTTCGGAGCCGCGGGTCGCGTCTGCGGACGGCCGGGCACCACGAACGGCGATCGCCCGAGGAACCGGCGGGAGCTCACCTCGGCCTGCCGATCGTGAGCCTGTTCCAGCGATGCGAAGATGTCGTCGTCGTTTCCGTCCCAGGAGGGGGAGGAGATCGCACCGATCAGGGTCGGGATCCCGGTGGCGAGGACCACCCCGGCGATGCCGATGGCGAGAACGCTCGTCACGAGCGGTCCCGACCAGCGATGGGTGCCGAGCCTGCTGCGAAGATCACTCATGAGCGACCTCCCCGGGTCGGGACGACCCACGCTTCGATCGACAGGGTGACCTCCAGCTGGGGTCCGTCGTCGATGCGTTCGAGACGAAGGGACGAGATCGATTCGATCTCGGGTTCCGCTTCGAGTTCACGGATCACGTTGATGAGCGTGTCCGGGGTGGTCTTGAAGTCCAGCTCGCAGACCAGACGCTGGACCCGTCCGCCGGCGACCTCGCTGATCGGGCTGGCGCTGGCGAGCCGACTTCCCGTTCTTGCATCGATCTTGGGGACGATTCCGTTGCCCTCGAGGATCGTGCCCACCGTCTCCTCGAGTCGGGTCGCGCCGGGCGAGGCCGATCGAGGCACCTCGATGGGGCCGAGCGCGGTCGCCACGATCTGGATCTTGCGATCGATGGTGGCTTCCAGATTCTGGCTCTGATCGATGATCCTGGAGATCCGGTCGGATTCCTCGTTCCATGCATCCGCGGTGGGCCAGACGTAGTCGTCCGCCACGAGGAAGACCAGTGCGATGACCGCCGCCGTCACGGCGAAGCGCCAGATGGCGGGCAGGGCCAGGAACCGGTCCACGAGATCTGACTTCGAGCTCTCGGAGCTTTCGGGGGTGTTCATCGCATCACTCACGGGTTCGTCTCCCGGATGCGGTTCAGCAGGGAGTCCCACTCGTCCTTGAGGGCCTTCTTCTGTTCCTCGGTCGCGTTCGGAGCATTTCGGGCGCCGGCGATCTTGGCGAGTCGGGCCTTCGCCTCCGCGTTGCTGAGGGTCTCGATCTCCTCGGAGCTCAGGGGTTCCGGAATCTCGATGACCCGGGAACGGATCGAACTTCGGGAGGCCGGTCCGTCCGAGGACCCGCCCTCTCTCGAGCTCTCGCGATCCCGACCGCTGCTGGAGGCTCGGTCTCGGGAACGGGTCGATTCACGGGACGGCTCCCGGGAGGTCCGGGCATCCGCGATGTCGGTCTCGGTCTCCTCGCTCGAGGCCCGGCTCGAACTCGAGGAGGTTCGCTCGGAAGGCGGCGTCGAGGATCCGGCATCGGCGCGTGATGAGGATGGTGCCTCGGAAGAGGAGGAGGGGGCCGCCTCCATCGCGGGCAGCGGCTTGCTGAGGTCGATTCCCCGCGCGATCATCGCGTCGAGTCGTTCCTGCCGGGCATCGGGATCGACGATCAGGTAGCCGTCGTCATCGACCGGGCCGTAGCGGCGATCCCGGTAGGACAGGACGGCGTAGTCGTTCTCGGGTCTCGGCTGCACCGGTCGGAGGGGGTCGTCGAGCACCGCGGTGAGCTTGAACTCCGTGTAGCCGCGGGCATCCGGTTGTTCGATCGAGGGCACGGGGCCGTAGTCGAGGAAGAGCTTGCTTTCCCGAAGCCTTCGGTTGAAGTCGAAGACGATGTCCGTTCCGCTCATGTCCGCATCGCGCTTGGCCACGCCCATGACGGTGATGGGTTCGCCGTGGGTCAGGGTCATCGAGAGCAGTTCGATCTGCTCGGGCATCAGGTTGGACACGTCACCGAGCAGCTTGGTGATCGACCACGCCTGGCGGTCGAGCTCCCGGTAGACCTTCTCGAGATTCTCCACCCGACGGACTCGTTCCTCGAGGGAGGCGAGGTCGTCGACCTTGCTCCTCATGATCATCAATCGGATTCCCGAGAACGCCAGCGGGGAGAGGATCATCATGATCAGGGCGAAGGTGGCGATCGCGACGGCGGTCCGGCCATCCGAGAGTCGATGGGTCATCGCTCCCAGGAAGCTCGGCTTCTCGAAGTGCTCGTGTCGCCGAAGCCCGGCGAGATCGGCATTGTCGCCACGGGATGCGGCCAGGGCACCGAGCAGGAGTCTGGCCGATGCGGCATCGATCCCGCTGAACCGGGTGATGTCCTGATCGACCAGCTGATCGACTCCCGATTCGTCATCGGTGGGGATAAGCAGGGCGCCATCGATCAGTCGCCCGTCGATGCCGCTCAGAAGCGATCTCACCGACTGCTCGACCGTCGAGGGATCGATGTCCTCACCAAGGAGGGATTCCGCCACGAGGGGGCGGAGTCGATCCTCGGGCGAGGTCGAGGGGATTCCACGGGTGGCTCGGTAGACGGGCCCCTTGGGGGTCGGAACCACCGCGGCGGTCGAGCCGTCACCATCGATGACGGCGGCCAGGCTCGTGGGGGTGTCTCCGGCCAGGATGGCGAGGCAGGCGATCTCCGGGATCCAGGTCACGTCGATCTCGGGGGCGAGCTCGGGCAGCCCCGGATCGAGACCGTCGGGCCAGGAGACGATGAGACCGGTGGGGGTGGGCCCCTCGATTCCAATGAGCCCGAGACCGCTTCGGTGGGCTGAAGCGGAGCCCAGCAGCCTTGATTCCGCCTCGATTCGGATCGCTGATTCGACCTGGAGGGTGCCTCCGGAGGGGACATGGACGGTCCTCACCAGGGTCGCCGTGGAGGGCAGGATCGCCAGAACTCGGCCGCAGCGGGCGTCCAGAATCCGGGATTCCAGCCCCTCCGGGGGGCATGTGAACTCCTCCACGACCCGGGAAGGGGTTCTGGAGCCCTGCTCCTGGACCAGGAGGACGCAGACATCGTCTCCCCGTCGGCGACAGAGGGCGATGAGATCGGGTTCAAGCTCGGTTCTGCGACGTGCCATCGTGGTCCTGAGGATCCGAAACGGTGTGAGCCTTCGCTGATCGAGCCCCGCCCGACCAGAGACCGGCCCTCACTACTCCTCGCGATAGGCGAGAATTCGGACCGGCAGGGATGAACGATCGAGAACGACGTGGATTTCCACTTCCTGCCCGTTCTCCGAGGTTCCTCGGCTGCAGACCGAGAACGTCCAGCCTGTGACGTCCAATTGGGAGGAAAGTCCGGAAAGTGTCTCCGGCTGGACCCTTCGCACGTCGAGGAGGTCCACGATACTCGTGATTCCCTCGGCTCGCGACTGCCTCAGAGCCATGATCGAGTCGGCCACGCCGGAGTCACCCTCGAACATGATTCGAAGGACCTCCGGACCGGCGGTGTTCAGATTGATCTTCCCGGGGGGGAGGTAGGGGCCGGAAAAATCGGTCAGGGTGCATTCGGCGAAGACGGCGGCGAGCTGCTCCTTGGAGAGGGGGGTGACCGGTTCCGGTTCGTTGCTGTTGTTCCGGCTGAAGGACCGGCCCGTCGATCGACCGGAGCTCGAACTGGGGGCTCCGACGAGTTCTCCGAGTTCGACCGCCAGGAGGGCTCCCAGGGTGGCGTTCTCCGAGCTTCCGTACTCGACGAGGGCCTCGGCCTGTCGTTCATCGACCGGAAGCACGTCCAGGAGGTCATCCACCGAGGCGGCCCGGAGATCGATCCGGGGGTATCCGGAAAGCCCCAGCGGAGAGTCCACCGACCTCGCGGTCAGATAGCCCGCCCATCCGGGATCGAGCTCCCCGTCGCGGTCATCGCTCGGGGCGGCGGTGTCTCCGTCGTTCTCGTTGGGATCGAGGCGGTCGTTGAGGTTCCAGTCCTCGCCACGCACGTATTCGGGCCATGCTCCCGCCACGAGCTCGAGTTCGGCGATCGATCGGATCCGACCGTTTCTGGGCAGGTAACCCATGTCCCGGCCCTCGTAGAAGTCGGCTTCGGCGCCGATTCCCTGCACTTCATCGTCTTCGTCGATCCAGTCGAGGATCGCATCGGCGGTGTCGAGCGAGATGTCGGGCAGTTCGAGGAGCTGCAGCTTGGTGGCGGAATTGATGTTGAGCCGCGAGTGAAGATCCAGGGGGCCCTTGAGTTCGAGGCCCTCCTCGACATGACGTATGTCCCAGGCCCCGGTGTCGACGTTGCCGGCCCAGTCGTACTCGAGGTCTCGAAAGAGCGCCATGGGATCGTCGGGATCGGCGTTCTCCGTATTCCAGGCGAGGGTGGCGATCACCCTTTCGACCCCGGCCCGAGCCGCCCAGCGGGCCTGAACCCGGCCGATGGTGGCCCGACCGAGCGTGGCGGTCCGCCAGGTCACCAGCTGGGTCGCAGCCACGATGATCGCCGCGATCGCGATCGACCAGAGGACCACGATGGTCGCGGATCCCCGATGCGGTCGCGTGGCATGCCTGCTCAGCAGTTGTTTCATCGTGGTCGGCATGTGTGGTTGTGCGATGCGTTCGGAGGAGTCGCCCCTCAACGTCATCAGTCGAAGGTGCGGGCTCCGCCGGAGGAACTGCCGGCGCCGCTCTTGCCGCCGGTACTGTTCGTGGCCTCGAAGTTGCCCGGTCGTCCGCCACCGGATCCGGGTCGTCCGCCTCCGCCGAAGCCTCGACCGCCGGTGCTTCCGCCGCGACCACCGCTTCCGCCACGACTGCCGACGCCACCGGGAGCACGAATGCCGCCGGGGCCGCCGTCCTTGCCGCCGAATCCGCCCGCTCCGGCTCCGCCGGCGCCACCAGCGCCACCGACGCCGTCCTCGTCACCTTCGCCCATGGCACCCATCCCTTCCTCGTCCTCCTCGTCGGGTTCGACGTAGGGCGGGATGATCCGATCGATGGAGACATGGGTGCGCAGCACGACGAGGGTCTTCGGATCGATCTCCTCGAGGTCGCCCCGGGGGTTTCCAAGGCTGATCACCTCGACGCGGAAGCCCCAGGGCAGGCCGTCGACATCGGAGTCCCACTCCTCGAACCAGTCCTGGCCGTCGTAGGCCATGATGTCGATGCCGATCACGCCCTCCGCGATCGGTGTCGCGACGCCGCCGCCGTCCGGCCAGTCGTCGGGCACGGGATCACGCCGTTCCCAGAGCGCCACGCCGAACTGGTCCTCGTCGATTCTGAACTGGGTCTCGTACTCGCCGCCTTCGCCGTTGTAGTCGATCTCGCCCAGAGGCTGGAGTCGGGTGTTGAAGACCAGCACCTCGTCACGGCCGACGTCGATCCGCTCGCCGTCGGCGACCACGATCGATGAACCGTCGTAGAGCAGTACTCTGGAGTGGAAGAGATCGGCGTCCCGGAGCACGGACGTCAGATCACCTCGGATCGCATCCAGTGCGGCATCGGCGCGCAGATGGGCCAGAAGTCTCGCACGTGAGACCTCCCTCGCCCGGCCGATCTGGGAGAGCGTCACCACGACGGTCACCAGGACCATCGCGGCGATCATGCCCGCGAGCAGAAGCTCGACGAGGGTGAATCCCCGTCGCGGTGTCCTGCGTCGATCAGAAGCCATAGATCTCTTCATAACGAGCCTCTCGATCAATCGGTTCCTCGGGGTAGCGGACGGGATCCGGCTCCTCCCCGAGCTTGGCGGCGATCAGCGTCTCACAACGATACGAGCGGCCGGTCAGGTGAGTCACCTCGACCGAGACCGAATACGGTTCCCCCTCGCCGGGGTCCTGTATGTTGACCCGATACTCGAACTGTTCATAGGGAAATTCCCCCTGTCCGCTCACCGGGTGCAGGTCCGGATAGTCCGCAGGGCCCTCCAGAAGGACCATGGACAGGATGTTGTCCATCATTCCTGCGGCCATCACCTCGATCTCGCCCCTCCGCTGAAGGTCGAGGGAGCGGCTGGTAAGCATGAAGATCATCGTCAGGCCGATGGCGAGGACCACGCCGGCGATGATGGCATCGACCAGTGCGAAGCCGCTGCGACGTCGGGATGATCCCTTCGAGGTGCTCATCACCAGCTCTCCCGATCCGCGCCCATCTCGTCGAGATCGGCGGCCTCGCGGATGGTCGGCGCCGTGGGGTCTCCGTCACGAATGATCTGAGGACCGAGGCCGTGCGAGGTCAGCACGATGTCGGCTCCTTCACCTCCCTCGCTCTCGAGACGGAGCCTGAGGTCGGGGCGCTTTCCTCCGGGCAGGGAGGAGACGAACCAGTCGCGAGGATCCAGAAGAGCGCCGTCCGCGGTGACTCGCGTGAACACGATGTCCTCGGGGAGGATGATCGACGGTGCCATCGTCATCGGATTCCACTCACCGTCCTCGCCGAGGACCAGCACGTCGACGCGACCGTTGGATTCCAGATGGGCGATCGCCACCACGCGTTCGTCCGTGGCCTCCTGGAAGGCGAAGGCCGCGACCGCCGAGGCCACGCCCTCGGTCGTGGTCATGAACCTGCCCTTGTTGACGCCGACCATTCTCGGAACCGCGATCGTTCCGATCACCAGAAGCAGCGCCGCGACGAGGATCACCTCGAGAAGGGTGAAGCCTCGCCGGGTCGCGATTCGGTTTGTGGACCGGAGTTCCAGAGGTCGATTCCGTTCAGTTCTTGCCGTTCACGATGTCGTCGTCACCACCCGGCTTCCCGTCGGCGCCGTAGCTGATGATGTCGAAGTCGAGGTTCTGTTCCCCGGGGATGATGATCTCGTAGTTGTTGCCCCAGGGGTCGATGAGATCCTCGGGGTTGTTCAGATAGGGATCGCTGCCGTCGAGCAGCATGTCGAGCCGGAAGTCGTCGGTCAGGGTCCCCGTGGTCTCGCTGGCCATGTACAGCTTGACGGTGTTGGCGAGGCTGTTCACCTCGGCGACCGCCTTGTTCTCGTTGGCTCCGGAGAGGAACCTGGTCAGTCGGGGGACGACGAGCGTCGCCAGCAGCGCGATGATGCTGACCGCGATGATGACTTCGAGAAGGCTGAAGCCGCGGCGGGGCTGCATGCGTCGAGTGTGGTTTGGGCGGTTCATTGATCTTTTCCAGAGAGGTGCGTGACTTCGTCGGTCACGATGTTCATCGGGTGTTGGAGATCGCCTCCTGCATTTCCAGCAGGGGCAGGAGGATCGCCGAGAGCACGAACGCGGCGATCGCGGCCATGATCACGAGGAGGAAGGGCGGAAGAGCCTTGGTGAACACCTTGAGGCTGTTGTTGACCTGGCGGTCGAATGCCGAGGCGGCGTGCATGAGCATGCCTTCCAGACGGCCGGAACGCTCGCCGATGTTGACGATCTGCACGAGGAGCGGGGGAAAATGCCCGCAGCGTTCGAGAGGGGTGGCGAGCGATCCTCCCGTCGTGACGCGTTCACGGACCTCGTCGATCGCGTCCATCATCACCGTGTTGCCGAGGGTGTCCCTCACGATCGAGAGTGCGGTGAGAATCGGGACTCCCGCGGAACTGAGGGTGCCCAGGGTCCGCGTGAACCTCGCCACCGCGATGTCGCGCAGGAGGTTGCCGAGGACCGGGATCCGGAGCAGCAGGCCGTCAACGATCCTCTGATTGGAGGGAACCCTGGACCACCCCCTCCAGACCAGCACTCCGACGACGACCACGCCGATCATCGCCCACCACCAGGCGCCGATGAAATCGGCGATCCCGAGCAGGACGCTGGTCGGCCACGGAAGCTCGACACCCTGCTGCTGGAGGGGGACCATCAGTTTCGGAAGCAGGATCGTCACGAAGATCGCGACGGAGATGCCCATGATGGAGAGGACGATCATGGGGTAGATCGTGGCACCCACGAGTTCCCGTCGGAGCTCGAGACTCCTTTCGAGGAGATCGGCGAGCTGATGGAGGACCTCGTGCATCCGTCCCGATGCATCCGCGGCCCGGATCATGCCCACGATCATGTCGTCGAACGGGGCCCCGTATTCACGGCACGCCTCGTGAAGAGGTCGGCCGGCCTCCACCTTCTCGATGAGGAAGTCGAGGATCACCGCCTGCTTCTGACCAGTCGACTGGCGACGGACGGTGACCAGACTCTGCATCAGGGGCAGGCCCGCCTCGATTCCGGTGGCGAGCTCCCGCATCAGGGCGGCCACCTCGCTGGCGGGGATCGTGGGCCTGGAGGCCGAAGCCGCCATGTCCCCGTCCGCTTCCACGACCTCGGTGGGCGTCCGGCCGAGGTCTCGAACCGAGTTCATCGCGGCGTCACGGCTGGAAGCCATCACGGTTCCCGACACGGAACGGCCGTTGCCGTCGATGGCCTGATAGGCGAAGGATCGCATGCTTGATCAGCCTCCGAAGTCGTCGACGTCCTGGGTCGCCCGCAGGACTTCCTCTGGCGTGGTCAGTCCCTGGATCGCCTTCCGGATGCCGTCTTCGCGCATCGAGACGAAGTCGTCGCCGAGCATGCCTCGGAGTTCGATCGTCGAGGCGCCTTCGGAGATCCCGCCGCGAAGCGACGGATTCACCCGGATCAGCTCGTAGAAGCCCAGACGCCCACGGAAGCCGGTGTTGCTGCACTTCTCGCAGCCGGTGCCGATCGTCATTCGTCCTTCGAAGCGATCGACCTCCTCCGGTGCGAGGCGGCGTCGGGTGTCCTCGTCCATGTCACGCGTCTCGCGACAATCGTCGCAGATGCGTCGGCCGAGGCGCTGGGCGAGGATGCCCTCGATGACGGACGCCACCAGATAGGGCTCCGCTCCCATGTCGATCATTCGTCCGACGGAGGAGATGGAGTCGTTGGTGTGAAGGGTCGAGAACACGAGGTGGCCCGTGAGGGCGGATCGGATCACGATGTCCACCGTCTCGTTGTCACGGATCTCGCCGACGAAGATCACATCGGGGTCCTGTCGAAGGATGGAGCGGAGACCCGATGCGAAGGTCAGGCCTCGCTTGGGGTTCACCGGGATCTGATTGATGCCGGAGAGCTCGTATTCGACCGGATCCTCGATCGTGATGATCTTCTTCCGCGGGTCGTAGAGCTTGCTCAGGGAGGCGTACAGCGTGGTCGTCTTCCCCGAGCCGGTCGGGCCGGTCACGAGCACCAGTCCGTGCGGCTTCGAGATGAGCCGGTCCATGGTGTCCCGGTCCGCGGACTCCATGCCGAGACTCTTGAGATCGAGGGGGAGCGACGACTTGTCGAGGATTCGCATCACCACCGATTCGCCGTAGAGGGTCGGCACCGTCGAGACGCGGATGTCCACCTTGCGGCCTTCGAATCGCAGCGTGATGTGTCCGTCCTGAGGGACATATCGCTCGGCGATGTTCATGTGGGCCATGATCTTGATTCGGCCCACCAGGGCGGGCTGCAGATGCTTCGGAGGAGAGGGCTGCTCCCGGAGGACGCCGTCGATCCGGTACTTGACCTTGAGCTCGTCCTCGAAGGGTTCGACATGGACGTCGCTGGTCCTCGACTGGATCGCCTCGAGGAGGATGAGGTTCACCAGATTGATGAGCGAGGGCTGCTCCGCCATCTGGTGGACGTCGTCCGCGTCGATCGCGTCGAGGTTGTGTTCCTGATCCCCACTGAGGCCGTCTTCGGCCGCGAGGCTCTCGGCCATCCGGGCGGCCGTCGTGCCGTAGGAGGACTTCATCAGCTCCGCGAAGATCGAAGGCTCGAGGCCGAGACGTTCGACCTGCCTGCCGGTCCGGGTGGCGACCTCGTCCACGGCCTCGGTGTCCAGCGGATCGAGCATGGCGATCCGGATGGTCGTCTCGTCGTCGGAGATGGGCACGACTCGGAGCCGGACCGCGACCTCGGGAGGAAGAAGCTCCGCAGCGGAGGCGTCGGCCTCGGGCATGCGATCTGCGACCTCGATTCCGAGCAGTCGAAGTCGCGTCGCGTCGTTCTTGTCCTGATCACCGCCGGCGGCGGAACGGTCGAGACTGATCTCGTCCGAATCGACTTCGGCCCCGGCGAAGCCGGGGGACGATTCGTAGGTCATGTCCTCGGAGATGTGTTCACTCACTGAAGTGGTCCTGCCTCGTGGTGGGAGAGACGTCTTCGATCAGTCCTGGGATGCGCCGCCGCGTCGAGAGCCCTTGGCACTCCCGTCGCCCTGGTTGTCGGTGGGATCCAGACGCTTCGGCCTCTGGCTCTGGTTTCCACTCTGGCCTTCGCTGGCGCTCGAGGGGAGGATCTTCGGAGGCTGCTTCAGGAACCGGTTCGCACCGCGTCCGCTGATTCCCTGAGTGGAGCTCCCGTTCCGGGAACCGGGATCGTCGAGTCGGGGCGTGGTCTTGCCGGGCAGCTCGTTGGTCTGGTCGGGGGTGAGGATGGCCAGGATCTCGCGACGGGTCTTGTCGACGAGGTCGTTCTTCCTGGCGATGAGCTTGTCGACCTCGCTCGGTTCACGGTCGATGCGTTCGCCGTTCCGGCGGGCGATGAGCCGCTCGACCCGGCGACGGGCCTCGCCCGGCTCGATCTCGCGGATCATGTCCACGATCTGCTGCTCGAGCGTGCCGAGCGCCGCGTCGAATCGGGCCTCGATGTCGTTCAAGGCCGCGATCTGCTCGTTGCTCAGGTCGGGCAGGCTGCGGACCGATTCCAGGAGCCGCGGGATCGCGGTCGGTCGGAAGGCCTTGGGATATCCACGTTCGAGGGCGTTTCGACGGAAGGTCACCCCGTACTCGGGGGGAAGCTCGCTGGAGATCCGGTCGATCCAGGTGTCCTGGACGCTCCGGACCGCGACGCGTGACCGCATGATCTTCTCAGTGGCATCGAGACCCTTGTCGAAGTCCATCGCGGTCATGGCCTCCTTCATCTCCTCCTGGAGGGAGTCCATCCGCTGGCGTCGAGCCTCCAGCACCTGGTCGAGGGCGAGCTCGTACTGGACCAGGAGCGGATCGACGGATTCCTCGGTCTCGTAGGGCATCCGAAGGGTCCGGAAGACCGTGTAGAGATCGACCGACTCGCCGCTGAGCTCGCCCTTGGGCAGTTCCTTCTCACGCCTCAGGCTTCGCTCGAATCTCGGCCAGCGGTTCATCTGCTCGGTGGAGAGCTGAGCCTTGACGTTGATCAGGAAGTCGTCGCGGAGAACCCGGCGCTGCTGGTCCCAGTCGCTGATCGGCTCGAGGATCAGCTTCATCGCATCCTCGTTGCGGCTGGAGTTGCTGATGGTCATGGCATGCTGACGCATCCGTTCCTTGACCTCCTCGACACCACCCTCGAACGCGATCGCATAGTCCTGAAGGAGGATCTCGATGACCGGACGCTGCCATTCCTCGAGCTGGAGCTGCTCGACGAAGAGGGGCATGTCTCGATCGAGGAACTCGGGACGGAAGGCGTCGGCGAACCCGGCGGAGCCGAACTGAGCCCGTGCTTCAGTCGCACCCAGCAGCGGGCACAGGATGGCGACGATGAGGGCGATGGTGGTTCGTCGAATGGACATGGCGATGCAGGCCTCCGGGTCACGTGCCTGGCTGGTCGAGAGGTGCCATCCGGGCGTGCGGGTGTGGGTGAACAGGGATCCGTCCCCCCGCGATGGGTCAGGATCCGGGATTTCAACGCGGCAGAGGGGAGAATATGGCAGCAAAAAGCCCGGGCTCCGGGGACTCCGCCGATTCTCGGCCGGAAGACCCTCTGGAGAGGCTGGTTGGGCCGTTTCGGCGGGTCATCCGGCCCACAGGAGAGCCGTTCACCCGCTCTGGACGGTTCGCTGTTCGATTCGCTTCTCGGACGTTGTCACCACGATCCGATCGATGAAGATCCCCGGGGTGTGGATCTGGTCGGGATCCAGCTCGCCGATCTCGACCAGTTCCTCGACCTCGGCCACGGTCCTTCGCCCGCAGGAGGCCACCATCGGGTTGAAGTTCCTGGCGGTCTTTCGGAAGACGAGATTGCCCGATCGATCCGCCTTCCAGGCCTTGACCAGGGAGAGATCGGCCCGGATGCCTCGCTCCATCACGTAGGTGTCGCCATCGAACTCCCGGGTCTCCTTGCCTTCGGCCACCTGGGTGCCGACCCCGGTCCGGGTGTAGAAGGCGGGAATTCCCGCCCCTCCGGCCCGCATTCGTTCAGCGAGGGTGCCCTGCGGGTTGAACTCCACCTCCAACTCGCCGGCCATGAACTGTCGTTCGAATTCCGCGTTCTCACCCACGTAGCTCGAGACCATCTTCCGGATCTGCCGGGTCTCGAGCAGCAGCCCCAGCCCCCAGTCGTCGACCCCTGCATTGTTGCTGACCGCGACGAGGTCCTTCGCACCGGTCTCCCGCAGGGCCATGATCAGCTGCTCGGGAATGCCGCACAGTCCGAAGCCACCGACCGCCACGATCATGCCGTCCTCGACCAGGCCGTCGAGGGCGGCGGATGCGTTGTCACAGACCTTGTCGATCATTCGAGGAGGACTCCCGCGGGTGATTCTGGGATGATCCGGGACCGGATCGAGAACCGTAGTCTATCGGGCGTCGGCTGGCCGGTCCGGCCTCCGGCGGTATGCTCGACCGGGATTCACCGCTCCGAGCAACCTCGAGCCGACCAGTGCACGCCACTTCCATCGATACCGGTGCCGACGACGATTCCGGCGCCCCGCCCGACGTGCCGGGAGGGCGGTTGCAGTTTCGTGTGCTCCTCATGGTGTCGGTGCTGCTGGTCCTCACCGCGCTTCCCGACGCGATGGTCGTTCCGATCCTCGAGGAGATCCTCGTCGAGCGGTACGACGTCGGACCGGGAATCGCCCACGCCTTCCTGGCCGTGAATCTGATCGGTGGTCTCTGCGCGATTCCGATCCTCGGCTGGACCGCCACTCGAGGACGGCCCATCATGGCCGTAGGGGTCGCGGCCGCCGTCGATGCGGCACTCCTCACGGCGATGTGGCTGCCCATCGGGTTCGGGCCGACGATCGTGCTGCGGGCGATGGAGGGAGTGGCGGACGTCATCGTCTTCGCGGTGATCTTCGATCTGGTCGGCCGCGCGGGTGGACGGCGGGCCACCGGCTTGCGCTACGGACTGGCGGCTGCGCTTCTCTCGGTCGCCCTCGGCGGGGGAGCGATTCTCGGAGGGCAGGTCGCCAGCTGGGAGAAGACGACTTCGGGCATCGAGGCTTCGGTGTTCCTCATCGGGGGAGGCGCGTGTCTGCTCGCGGCGATCCTTGCGGTCCTGTGGCGTGAACCCCTTCGTCGGTTGAAGGGCATTCGGATGGTCGAGGAGAAACCCTCCGCAATGACCCGACCCGTTCATCGGGCTCCGCTCTGGCCTCTGCTTCTGATCGCGGCGAGCGATCGGGCGGCGGGGGGGCTCCTCACCGGCACGCTCGGCATCTTCCTCGCTTCAGCCATCGGTCTGGAGCCGGCGATTCGCGGCGGCCTGGTCGGCTCGGTGCTCCTTCTCATGGGACTGGGCGCCCTGCCGGCGGGGGTTGTCGGGGATCTCTTCGGGGCCTTGCGGGTCAGACTGATCGGTTCCATCGTCTTCGGCCTCGGCCTGGTCATCCTTCCCCAGGTGGCGGAGGTGCTTCCACTGCTGGTCGGGGTCATGTGCGTCATGGGAATCGGTGGCGCCGTGCTGCTGCCGACGTCGCTCTCGCTGCTGGACCGTCTGCACGGTGGTCTGGTCGGCATGGGTGGTTTCCGCGCCGCCGGCGACATCGGTTTCCTGGTCGGCGTCACGGTGGCGGGCATTCTGGTGGCGACCCTGGTCCGACCGGACACGGCGGAGACGGCCACGTCGGCGTACGGGCTGATCTTCGCGGGTTTCGGTGCCATTCATCTCGCGGTCACCGCTGTCGCGGTGCCCACGCTGGCCATGTCCTCCATGCATTCAACGTGACCGCCCCCCGGTTGAACCGGGGGGCGGGGGTCCGAAGCCGTGACTTCGGTTCGTCCTGAAGAAGAGGAGATTCAGTTCTTGGTGAGGGGGGCGTCGTCGATCGGACGCCCGCTGTCGATCACGGCTCTCAGTTTCGCAAGAGCCTTGTTCTGGATCTGGCGTACCCGTTCCTTGGTCACCCCGATCAACTGACCCACCTGTTCGAGAGTGAGCGGGGGCGCCTGGGGAGAGGTGCCGATGCCGAACCGGTGAAGGATGACCGTTCGCTCCACCGATGAGAGCTCGGCACTGTTCTTGTCCATGATGTGTCGGACCTCCTCGGCGGAGTCGGCGATCTGTTCGGCACGTCGCTTCTCGACGAAGTCGGACTTCTCGAACGCCGGGTCGAAGTCGGTGGGAAATCGTTGCCGGTGGCGGGTGCTCTTCATGCCGTGACGGCTGAAGGCCTTCAGGATGGCCCGGCAGGCGTAGGTCGAGAACTTGAACCCACGGCCGCAGTCGAACTTGTCCACCGATCGCATCAGGGCCATGTTTCCTTCGCTGACCAGATCGGCGAACTCGCCGTCCATGATCCGGATCCGCTTGGCCATCGCCAGCACCAGCGCCAGATTCGTCTCGGCGATCTGCTCGCGGAAGCCCTCGGCGATCGCGTGCCAGTGCAGGATCTCCCTCGCCTGCGGGAGGGAGGGCCGGCGTCCGTCGAGTTCGAGCTGGACCGATCTCATCCTGAAGCGGGCGTAGTTGAACTTCAGGAAGAGAATCCTCTCCTGGGCGGCGGTGAGCAGGACCGACTTCCCCTGGCGAGGCGTCTCGAGACGGCCTCGGCTCGGGATCAGGTCCTCCATGAGCGGCCGGTACCAGGAAACGTCCGGTCTCTCGACCTCCTCGAGTCCGTAGACGTAGCTCTCCGCATCCGACTGCTGGAAGACATCGGAATCGATGTAGTCGATCTCACGGGCGAGGATCTCGTTGAGCACCCTTTCCTCCCGGCGGGAGAGGGGACGGGTGTCGCGAGGACGGGACGCACGTCCGCCCCGAGCACGGGGGGTCGCGGCCTTGGTGGTTCGGATCGGGGATTGACCGACCGCGGTCCGGGCTCGGGAACGAACCCGATCCAGAGGCGAGTTGCGGCCGATCAGCGGGTTGGTCTGGCGGTGTGCAGGCATGCTCTTCGTTCAGCCGTCGGAGCGGCTTCGACCCCCTAGATTTCGAGCCCCTCGAGATCCGGTCTGGTTTCGACCGGTGATCCGGGTCCTTCCCCGAACCGGATCGTCATGCCCGTGGCATCCAGAAGGACGCGGATGGAGGCTCGGTCATGGGTCGACCGGCACCAACCATCTCCGAGGCACGGTGAACCGGATGTTCGGGACCGCACCGGACGGACACAGGGAATGCGACACACTGCAATACGTTTCGATCCGCTTCATGGTTCGGATTCCCCCTCTCCCAATACCGGGATCGATGAAAACGGTTGCCGGATCGTTGATTCCAGACTCCGAAGAGGGGCTCGAGTGGAGAGGAATCGATCCTCAGGTCGCGAAAAAGAGGCCTCGCGGCAAGCCGCGAGGCCTCGATTCATCTGTTCTCAGGGGGAGGGATTCTCCCGGTGCGTCAACCTATTCGGGGTCGCCGGAGCTCATGTCGTAGACCCAGCTCTGGATGGCCGGAGTCCAGTCGAGCACCTCGCCGTCGTTGAAGAACAGTTCGAGTTCGCGGGTGGCGGCCTCGGGGCTGTCCGAGCCGTGGATCAGGTTGAAGGAGCTCGAGACTCCGAAATCACCCCGGATCGTGCCCGCGTCGGCCTTGAACCCGAAGGTGGCGCCCATCATGGATCGACAGACCGCGATGGCGCCGTTGCCTCGCAGTGCGAGGACCAGCACCGGGGAGGAGGTCATGAAGGAGACCAGCCCCGCGTAGAACGGCTTTTCCTTGTGGTCCGCGTAGTGACGGGCCGCGAGATCCTGGCTGATCTGCGTGAACTTGGCCCCGACGACCTGGAGGCCCTTGTCCTCGAAGCGGCTGATGATGCGTCCCATGATGCCTCTCTGGACGGCATCGGGCTTGAGGATGATGAGAGTGGTCTCCATGGTGTTCCGCGTGCTCCTGGGCTGTCTGCAGAGGGGTGATTCGAGCCGTCGTTCACGGCCGCTGAAGGGTCGGGACGATACCGGAAGCGACGGCCTCCGGTGTGCAGATCCCGACGATCCGCCCGCTCCGGCGGCCACATCCGCTAGCGTGTTCGTGGTCCGCCAGGATGACGGACCGGCTCCCAGCCCCAGAATCGGGCCCGGGACCGCCATTTCAAGAGAGCGATGGAATGCCTCCAACCTTGACGCCTCCCGCCAAGAAGAAGTCCGGTTCGAAGACCTCGGCTCGTGGCAGCAAGCGAGCGACCGCCGAGGAGATGGCCTCCCGACAGCGGGAGATCTCGGTCTCGGAGTTCTTTGCCAAGAACCGTCATCTTCTCGGGTTCGACAATCCGAGGAAGGCCCTCCTGACCACGGTCAAGGAGGCGGTCGACAATGCGCTCGACGCCTGCGAGGAGGCGGGCATCCTCCCCGAGATCCGGGTCGAGCTGCTGCAGCTGGCGGAGACCCGGTTCAAGGTCACGATCCGGGACAACGGCCCCGGCATCGTTCGCAAGCAGATCGAGAACATCTTCGGCAAGCTTCTCTACGGCTCGAAGTTCCACCGCATGAAGATGAGTCGGGGTCAGCAGGGCATCGGGATCTCGGCCGCCGGCATGTACGGCCTCATGACCACCGGGCAGCCGGTGGTCATCATCTCCAAGACCGGGAGACGCAAGCCCTCGCACGAGGTGGTGCTCAAGATGGACACCGCCCGCAACCGGGCGGAGGTCATCAGCGAGACCGAGCATCCCGAGGACGACGTGCTGTTCCCCGAGGGCCACGGCACGCAGGTGACCGTCGAGCTGGAGGGTCGCTATCAGAAGGGACGGGCGTCGGTCGACGAGTACCTCGAACAGACGGCGATCGCCAACCCCCATGCGAAGTTCACCTACCTCGCGCCGACGAACGAGGACCTGGAATACCCCCGGGCGGTCAACGAGCTCCCGCCGGAGGCGAAGGAGATCAAGCCCCACCCGAAGGGGATCGAGCTCGGCACCCTCATCCAGATGCTGGAGCGCACCGAGAAGAACCAGCTCGGCGCCTTCTTCAAGGAGGAGTTCTGCCGGGTCGGACCCAGGGTCGCGAAGGAGATATGCACGAAGGCCGATCTCACAAGTCGCACCTGGGTCAAGCAGGTGGGGCACGATGATGCCGAACGTCTGTTCAAGGCGATTCAGGACGTCCGGATCATGGCGCCTCCCACCGACTGCCTCGTGCCGATCGGGACGAAGGCGATGCTGGCGGGTCTGCTGAAGGAGGTCAAGGCGGAGTTCTTCGCGGCGAGCAGTCGGCCGGCCGCGGTCTATCGCGGCAATCCGTTCCTCATCGAGGTCGGCATCGCCTATGGCGGCCAGCTCGCCGGAGACGATCTCGGCCGGGTGATCCGTTTCGCGAACCGCGTCCCTCTGCTCTACCAGCAGTCGGCATGCTGTTCCTTCAAGGCGGTCGTGGAGACCGGCTGGCGGAACTACGGCATGCAGCAGGCGAGGGGCGCCCTGCCGACCGGTCCTCTGGTCGTGATGATCCACATGGCGAGCACCTGGGTCCCCTTCACCAGCGAATCCAAGGAGGCGATCGCCGACTACGACGAGATCCGCAAGGAGATGAAGCTCGCCCTCCAGGAGTGCGGTCGGAAGCTCGGGACGTATCTTCGTCGTCGGCAGAGAATGCGGCGGGAGAGCGAACGCCGTCACGTCTTCGCCCGCTACATCGGCGAGATCGCGATGGCCTGCGAGCGGATCACGGGTTCGAATGCGGGAGAAATCAAGACCGCCCTCGAGGAGATCGCGGCCAGCAAGACCGCGGAGGCGGATCACCAGCTCGACGACGAGGGTCGTGTGATCGACGACGGCGGTCGGCTCGCCGGTGATGACGACGTCATCATCCTCGACGAGGACGGTGGCGGATCGGTCGAGGAGGGTGAATCGGGACTTCTCTTCGAGCAGGACGAACCGGCTCGGAAGAAGAAGGTGAAGAAGAAGGTGAAGAAGAAGAAGAAGAAGACGGCTCGCAAGGCCGCGAACGGGAGGACCCGCTGACCGCGGGTCGTCTGCACATGGCCACCAAGAAGACGGCATCCAAGAAGAAGAAGAAGAAGAAGGTCTCGGCATCCGGTTCGACCAAGAAGTCGCCGCTTCGCCGCAAGCGGACAAGGTCCTCCACCGCGTCCTCCGCGGAGGCGCCCAGCAAGGCGGAGCAGGATGCAAGGACCGTCAGGAGCATCGAGGGTCTCGCGGACGGTGTCGTCCGGCAGAGCCTCGGCCATCGGGATCCGTCGTTCGATGTTCCGACCCGATCCCGCTCGAACGTCCATTTCGACAAGAAGGCCCGGGTGCTCCGGATGGGCGATGCCGCCCAGCAGCGGCTGCTCTTCAACCTCGGACAGGCCAAGAAGTTCATGCAGACCATCCTCGTCGCCGACGGGTGTCGGGATCTGGTCCGGGCCGGCAAGACGCTGAGCCTTCGAGGCATGTATTACAAGAGCCTGCACACCATCGAGGGCACCAAGGAGAAGACCTTCGAGGGTCAGGAGGAGTCAGATGCCGTCCTCGAGGACCTCGAGGTCACCCTGGACGCGCTGCGTGAGAACCTGCATGTCTTCGCCAAGAAGCGGGGCACCATGGTCGGAAACATCACCGTCTTCGACAATGGTGACGAGATCGACTGCCGCCGGATGGGGACGGGGGGGTACGCGATCCCCTCGATATGCGAGCCCAGTGTGATCCAGTTCGGAAAGTGCGACGCCGATTTCGTGCTGCATGTCGAGAAGGACACGGTCTGGAGCCGTTTCAACGAGGACCGCTTCTGGGAGAAGCACAACTGCATCCTCACCGAGGGGTCCGGCCAGCCTCCGCGCGGCGTCCGACGACTGCTGCACCGATTGAACTCCGAGCTCGGTCTTCCGGTGATCTGCCTTCTGGACTGCGACCCCTGGGGGCACTACATCTACAGCGTGATCAAGCAGGGGTCGATCAACCTTGCCTACGAGAGCGGTCGGATGGCGATCCCCGACGCCCGGTTCCTCGGGATCAGGTCGGACGACTTCAATCGATGCGGTCTGAGCAACGACGTCAAGATCGAGCTTGATGACCGGGACCGCAAGCGTGCGAGGGAGATCGCGGAATATCCCTGGTTCGCCGATCGCAAGCACTGGCAGAAGGAGATCAAGCAGATGCTCTCCAACGGCTTCAAGATGGAGGTCGAGTCCCTGATCACCAAGGACATCTCCTACGTGACCGAGACCTACGTCCCGGAGCGGCTGGCCGCGAAGGACTGGATCGACTGATCAGGAGCTCGGAACCGGCGATTCATCGGAATCCCCCTCCTCGTTCGCCCGGTCCGACGGCAGGACCACCACGAAATCACTGCCTCGCCCCTCGAGGACCTCGAGTTCGATCCTTCCTCCGTGCTCCTCGACGATCCTCCGCGCGGTCGGCAGGCCCAGGCCGGTTCCCCCGGTGGTGCTCGAGACGTAGGGATGGAAGATCTTCTCCCGATCCTCGGTCGGCACTCCGGGGCCGGAATCGATCACGTGGATGGCGACCGAGTCCTCCGAGGTGTTCAGTCGAACCAGCAGCTCCCGGGGTCGATCGGGGGGGTTCGACTCCATGGCGTGGACGGCGTTGATCATCAGATTGAGCAGGGCCTGCTTGAGCAGGGCCGCATCGATCGCGACCTGGATCTCCCGGGGAGGAAGATCGGCTCTCAGGACCACCCCGGCGGCGTCGGCCTGCGGATGAAAGAAGTCGACGAGATCCTCGACCACGTTGCGGAGATCCCGGGGCTCCTGATCCAGTCTCACCCGCCCGGCGAACTGCAGGAAGTCGGTGAGGATCGTTCGAAGTCTCTCGGCCTCGCGAACCAGGGCCTCGGAACGGCGGACCACCGATTCCTTCTCGTCCTCGGGGGCCTCGAGCTCCCGCATCGCCTCTTCGACCAGCTGTGCGTTGAGCACGACCGAGGAGAGTGGGTTCTTGATCTCATGGGCCAGTCCGCTGGTCAGCGAACCGAGCTCCGCCAGTCGCTCGGCGTCGGCGGCCCGTCGTTCCGCCTCGCGGACGCGGGCCTCGCGCTTGCGCTGGGACTGGAAGGTGATGAGGAGACTGACCGCGATCCCGAACAGACCCAGAGCCAGCCCAGTCGTGATGTCAGCGGAAAGGACTGACCAGATCAACATGGGTTCATCGGTTCAGTGATCGGAGTTCGGTCGGAAGGCGACCCGCCGGTCAGGAGCTGGTGTCGGCCGGCTCCGGCGTCTGGGGCTTGGTCTCGGTGGCGGTGGAGGTCTTCTGGCGTTCGTGCAGAGATCTCGCCCGGGTGGCGGACCACCCCTTGTCGCCATCGTTGGCGTCGTAGACGATTCTTTCACCGTCCCGGAAAGTTCTGAAGCCCTCATCCTGCTCGATCACGGAGAAATGGACGAAGATGTCCTGGCCCTCCGGGCCGATGATGAAGCCGTAACCTTTACGGGGATCGAACCACTTGATCTCCCCCTCGATCTCGACAAGACTTGATTCAGGCATGTCTGAGATTAGCTCCGGGGTGCGGCCTGACGGCCTGATCCTTCGAACTGGCCCGAGGTTTCCTCAGGCCTCGCCGATCGAAGTGATCGGCACGGCGACGACCGTGTTCGACGCCTCAATTGAAAAGGGGCAGGGTCCCCGGCAGCCGTCCTTTCTCAGGACTTCTGCCGATCGCAGACTCCACCCCAGTCTCAATGATTGTCGATGCGGGACTCGTCTTTCGCAACCCTTCAAGGGGAACAATTCCCGGAAGGGGCTCAGGTCTAGGCGCAAGATCAACGCGAAACGCCATTTACGAGCTTTCGACAGGATGTGCCCCGAAAGCAGACGCCCCCCTCGGAACGGCTGGTTCCGAGAGGGGCGGGGGTCCTTGAAGGGGATTATCGGGGTCAGTCGTCGTTGTTGCGACGCCGGCCGCGACCACCGCCACCACGAGAGTGGCCGGCGGGTTCGCCTTCTTCGCCACCTTCGCCATCGGCCGGGGGCTCGATGAGGGCGCGACGGGAAAGCTTGATCCTTCCGGTGTCGTCGACGTTGATGACCTTGACCTTCACGGTGTCACCGATCGAGACGATGTCGCCGACCGACTTCACGTAGCCATGATCGAGTTCGGAGATGTGGCACATGCCGTCGGTGCCGGGAGCAAGTTCGATGAAGGCACCGAAGTCCTTGACCGAGACGACCTTGCCGTCGTAGATGGTGCCGACGCGGATCTCCGCACCCAGTGCCTCGACCTCGGCCTTGCACTGCTCGCCCATCTCGCCGTCGGTCGAACCGATGAGGACGGTGCCGTCCTCCTCGACGTCGATGGAGCAGCCGGTCCGCTCCTGGATGCCGCGGATGGTCTTGCCGCCGGGGCCGATGAGCTTGCCGATCTTGTCGGGATCGATCTTGACGGTGATGATCCGCGGGGCGTACTTGGAGATGTCCTCCCGGGGAGCCGCGAGGACCGATTCCATCTGCTCGATGATCTGCAGTCGACCTTCCCTGGCCTGGGCGAAGATCGTCTCGATCTCGTCCACGCCGAGGCCGAGGGCCTTGAGGTCGAGCTGGATGCCGGTGATGCCTTCACGGGTGCCGGAGACCTTGAAGTCCATCTCGCCGAAGAAGTCCTCTTCGCCGAGGATGTCGGTGACGTGGGTGACCTTGCCGTCGGCGGAGGTGAATCGACCGACCGAGATGCCGGCACAGGTGTTCCGGATCGGGACACCCGCATCCATCAGGGCGAGGCAGCCACCGCAGACCGAAGCCATGCTCGAGGAGCCGTTGGACTCGGTGATGTCGCTGACAAGGCGGATGGTGTAGGGGAAGTCCTCGGTGCTGGGGATGATGCCCAGGAGCGAACGCTCCGCGAGGGCTCCGTGACCCACCTCACGACGACCGGGACCCATGATCCTGCCGGCTTCGCCGACGCAGAACGGGGGGAAGTTGTAGTGCAGGTAGAACTTCTTGGCGTACTCGGGAAGGAGTCCGTCGACGATCTGCTCGGCCTTGTTGGTGCCGAGAGCACAGGTCACGAGGGACTGGGTCTCGCCACGCTGGAAGAAGGCGGAGCCATGGGTGCGGGCGAAGATGCCCGGTTCCATCTCGATCGGGCGGATCTCCTTCAGGCCGCGGCCGTCGGCACGGATGCCCTGCTCGGCCACGAGCATGTGGGTGACCTTCTTCTCGAGGGTCCGGAACGCGTCCTTGGCCTGTCCTCGACGTTCCTCGGCGGCCTTGTACTCGGCATAGGGAGCGTCCTGAGGCAGGGCGAAGCAGTCGTGAAGGACCTCTTCGCGAAGTTCGCCGACCGCGTCGTTCCGCTCCTTCTTGCCGTGGATCTTGCGGGCTTCGACGAGCCGGTCGTACACCTTGTCCTTGACGGTCTGCATGACGTCGTCGGGCGGCAGGTGCAGGGTTCCGGCGTCGGCTTCGGGGGCGCCGCTCTTCTCACGAAGCTCGAGCACCAGTTCGATGATGGGCTTGATGCCCTCCTCGAGTCCGAAACGGATGGCATCGAGGACGACCTCGTCCTCGACCTCGGCGGCACCGACCTCGATCATGTTGATGCCGTTGGGGTGACCCGAGAGCACCAGGTCGAGGTCGGAGTACTCCATCTGGGCGACGGTCGGGTTGAGGACGAAGGTCTCGCCGTCGTCGGTCATGATCCGGCCGACCCGGACGGTGGCGACGGGGCCCATGAAGGGGGCGTCCGTGAGGCAGACCGCGGCCGAACCCGCGGTGCAGGCGAGCACGTCGGTGTCGTTCTGCCCGTCATGGCTCATGACCCACGCCTGGATCTGAATCTCGTCGATGAAGCCGTCGGGGAAGAGGGGGCGGATGGGACGGTCCATCATCCGCATGGTGAGGACTTCCTTCTCGTTGGGAGCGCCTTCTCGCTTGCGGAAGCCGCCGGGGAACTTGCCCGCCGCGGTGAGCTTCTCGCGATAATCGCACTGGAGAGGGAAGAAGTCGATGCCCGGACGGGGGTTGGACCTGACGCAGGTCGCCATGACGGTGGAGTCCGCGTAGCTGGCGATGACCGCGCCCGAGGCGAGCTTGGCGACGCGACCGGTCTCGAGTCGCATGATGCGACCGCCGATCTCTCGTTCAACAATGGTGACTGGCATGATTGCTGCCTTCCTTGAGGTGGGTGGACCGCGCGGATCTCGATCCGGCGGGCCATTGAGTGGTACGGCCGCACCATGGGAGGCAGAGGACGGCGGACAGACCGGGGGCGTGGGCTGTCCACCGTCGACTGCCGCCGGAGCGACCGTCGTGGTGATTCGACCTACTTGCGGAGGCCGAGCTTCTGAATGGTGCTGAAGTACTTCTCGCGGTTGGTCCGCTGGAGATAGCGGAGGAGCCGGTTGCGACGGCTGACCATGGCGAGAAGGCCTCGACGCGACGAGTGGTCGTGTCGATGATCCTCGAAGTGCGACTGAAGGGCCTTGATGCGGTCGGTGAGGACGGCGATCTGAACCTCAGGGGAGCCGGAGTCGCCTTCGTGGCGCCCGTGTTCACCCTTGAGTTCGGCCTTGCGTGCGAGGGAGATGCTCATGAGCTGGATGCTTCCTGGGAGGCGGTGGTCTGACCGCCGGGTCGTTCGTATGCTCGAAATCTGAGAATCGAGAAGTGTAGCGAACCCCTCGCAAGGCCTCAAGGGGCCTTTTCCTGCCCATCACTTCCCGGACCCGCCCGGTATTCTCCCGGAAACCCGCCCATCCGGGCCCTCGACCTCCTTCAGCCCCGGAGAACCTCTCCTCCATGCCCGCAGACGACCTTCTGGCCGCGATCAAGGATTTCAAGGCCACCCAGGCCACCATCCGCCAGGGGGGTGGCCCGAAGGGGGTCGACCGTCAGCACCGACATGGGCGGCTGACCGCCCGGGAGCGTATCGAGCGACTTCTGGACCCGGGGGCGGCTCGCTTCGAGTGCGGCCTCTTCGCCGCTCATGGCATGTACGAGGAGTATGGGGGGGCCCCCTCGGCCGGAGTGGTGACCGAGATCGGTCAGATCGGCGGCCGACCCTCCATGGTCATCGCCAACGACGCCACCGTGAAGGCAGGCGCCTTCTTCCCCATGACCTGCAAGAAGATCATCCGCGCCCAGGTCATCGCGGAACAGGCAAGACTGCCTCTGGTCTATCTCGTCGATTCCGCCGGTGTCTTCCTGCCCCTGCAGGAGGACGTCTTCCCCGACACCGACGACTTCGGCCGGATCTTCCGCAACAACGCGGTGTTGAGCGCGAAGGGCATCCCTCAGCTGGCGGCGATCATGGGGAACTGCGTCGCGGGAGGCGGCTATCTCCCGGTGCTCTGCGACACGCTACTGATGACCGAAGGCTCGGGCCTCTATCTCGCGGGCCCGGCTCTCGTGAAGGCCGCGATCGGTCAGGAGGTCGACGACGAGACGCTCGGCGGCGCATCCATGCATGCGGAGATCTCCGGAACCATCGACTTTCACGAATCGGACGACGAGGCGTGCCTCGAGCGGGTCCGTCGTCTGATGCTCGACTGCATGGCGGCACGGACGCGTCCGGAGCCTCCGTTCGCGGCGAGTGAACCGGGACGATCCGCATCCGAGATCCCCGAGGTCTTCAGGCCCGAGCCCGGCGCCCAGTACGACATGAGGGATCTGCTGGCCTGCGTCGTGGACGAGGGTTCGGTCGACGAGTACAAGGCGGACTACGGTCGTTCACTCGTCTGCAGCTACGCCCGGATCGGAGGCTGGCCCTGCGGAATCGTCGCGAATCAGAGGTGCATGACCCGGCGGAGGATGCCCGGCGGCAAGGAGGGCCCCTCCGAAGCGGTCAACATGCCCGCCGTCATCTACGACGACGCCGCGGAGAAGACGGCGCGGTTCATCATGGACTGCAACCAGAAGCGGATCCCTCTGGTCTTCGTCCACGACACCACTGGCTTCATGGTCGGTCGGGACAGCGAGCAGGGGGGCATCATCCGTGCGGGGGCGAAGATGGTGAACGCCATGAGCAACTGCGTGGTCCCCAAGATCTCCCTGCTCGTGAATGCGAGCTATGGAGCAGGGAACTACGCGATGTGCGGTCGGGCATTCGACCCGTTCCTGACCCTCGCCTGGCCCGAGGCCCGCTGTGCGGTGATGGGCGCCGCCCAGGCCGCGAACGTGCTGCTTCAGATCGATCTCGCGGCTCGCAAGCGTCGTGGCGAAGAGATCGACGACGAGACCAGGAAGCAGCTTCTGGCCGCGATCACCGCGAGCTACACCGAGCAGCAGGACGTTCTCTACGGAGCGGCCCGTGGCTGGGTCGATCGGATGATCGATCCTCTCGAGACCCGCAGTGAACTCACCGAGGCGCTCATGCTCGCCTCGGGAGTCGATTCCAGCATGCCGTTCAGGACGGGCGTGCTTCAGACCTGAGGCCCTCGAGGCGTCTTCGACGCGACACGGGATGCCATCGGGAATCCGGGAGACCGGAAGGATGCCTCGCCGGTCAAGGCGTACCATGGCGGTCGAGGGAATCCGATGACGGATCGGCCCATTCTCGACCGTCCACCCATGGAGAACGCCCGTGCCCGAGGTCCTGCTCGCCACTGGAAATCCGCACAAGCTCGAGGAGGTCCGGGCCGTGCTCGAGCCGATCGGCTGGCGGGTCCTCGGAATCGACGATCTCGATGGACCCTCGCCTCCAGAGCCGGTGGAGGACGCCGACACCTTCGAGGGGAACGCCCGCATCAAGGCGGTGGCCTATGCTCGGGCGACCGGACGCATGGCCCTCGCCGACGACAGCGGTCTCGAGGTGGATGCCCTGGGAGGGGCTCCGGGAGTCCTCAGTGCCCGGTTCTCGGGTGTCGACGGTGACCGGGAGACCCGGGATCGTGCGAACAACCGCTTGCTCGTGGAGCGACTCTCCGGGACCACCGAGGCGGAACGATCGGCCCGATTCGTCTGCTGCATGTGTCTGGCGACTCCCGAAGGGGAGGTCCTCGCGGAGACCCGCGGCACCTTCGACGGGCGGATCGTGCTCGAACCACGGGGCGTGAACGGGTTCGGATACGACCCGCATCTGCTCCTTCCCGACGAGGGGCGCACGAGTGCGGAGCTTGCTCCCGAGGAGAAGAACGCGCGAAGTCACCGGGGAGCGGCGACTCGCGCCATGGCGAAGGCGATGGCGGACCTGGAGCCTGCTTGATGGCCAAACGCGTCCCGCTCGAGATCCTCGACCTGCGCGAGCAGCACTACTCATGCCATGGATGCGGGGACTGCTGTCGCGACTTCAGCGTGCAGCTGAGGGATCGGGATCTCGAACGTCTGGAGCGACAGGGCTGGGAGCAGGAGCTCGGAGAGACCGTGACCGTCGAGTTCCGGGGCCGTCGCTACCTGCGGCAGCGTCCCGATGGATCGTGCCTCTTCCTTCAGGACGACGGTCTCTGTCTCATCCATGCCAGGCACGGATTCCATGAGAAGCCGGTGGCCTGTCGGCTCTTCCCCTTCAATCTCGCTCCGGATTCCAAGGGGACTCATGCCGGCCTCAACTTCGCCTGCCAGAGCGTGCGTGCCAATCGCGGTGCGACGCTGACGTCTCATCGTGAGGATCTGCAGCGGGCCCTTCGCGAGGTCCCGGAATCCTCGGCGATCGCTCCGCCCAGGCTGGCGGACTCGCTGCGGGCGGAGGGGCCGGAGGTCGATGCGATCTCTGATCGGATCGATGGATGGCTCGCGCGCGAGGAGGTGCCGCTGGTGATTCGAGCCGAAGGTTTCGCATGGCTGGCTCAGAGTCTCGGGGCGGCCTCGCTCGAGGACGTTCGAGGGAGGAGGATCGCGGAGCTGCTGGACCTTCTCTGCAGCGCTCTTCCGGACGAACTGATCCACATCCCGGTGGAGCCGGCGGGCCGGGGCCAGATGCGGCAGTTGCGACAGGCGGTGTTCGCTCGCATCGAGGATCCGAGGTTCACCGGGGACGAGCGCCGACCGAGGCTCTCGGCTCGGATCGAGCAGTGGATCCGCAGCAGTCGATTCGCCCGGGGCCGTGGGGCCGTGCCGGGTCTCGCCCGAGGCTGGTCGGTTCCGGGGTCGTTCGCCGAGATCGATGCGATGCCTCGGGTCGAGGGTTCCCCCGAGGTCGCCGATCTCGTGGTCCGCTGGTTGCGATCGACGATCCGCGGAGGTCGGGCCTGGGGCGCCGGCTACTACGGCTGGTCGATCGTCGACGGACTTCAGGCTCTGGCCCTGGACGTCGCCTGCCTGGGATGGCTGGCTCGAGCCCATGCCGCGGGCGAGGGGCTGGAGCAGGCCGGCATCGATTCGGTGGGAGAGGCCATGGGACGCATCGACCGGGCTCGCGGTCGGGCGGTCTGGCTCGGTTCGGCGGGGGAGCGGCTTCGGCTTCGCTACTTCGCGGCCGACGAGGGCCTGCGAAGACTGGTGCGCGCCGGCTGGTAGGACCACGAGGCCCTCATTCCGTGGGCGGAGGCTCGGGGTGCGGGGTTCGGCCGAACGGCCATGCGGGATAGCGTCGACCGCTCAGGACCAGCCCGATCGCGGTGTTCCGAACCAGCAGGTGATAGCTGAGCAGCAGCACGATCATCGTGAGTGTGATCGAGACGGTCATCTTCAGGAGGCCCGAGGTGTCCCAGTATCGGAAGAGGGCGGGGATGAAGATGGTCAACGGCATGTGAGCGAGATAGATCCAGTACGAGGCATCGACCATGTACCGGATGAAGGGACGTTCCCGCTTCAGCAGGCGTCCACAGCAGCCCGCGAGGGCGAGGATCGTGGTCCAGCTTGCCGCGGCGGAGGTGAGCTGGACCATCAGGAAGACCGTCTCATCCTCTTCGCTCATGTACCAGGCCAGTGATCCGAAGGTCGCCAGCAGGAGCAGGGGCACGGCAAGTCCGAGGAGGATCCAGCACCATCGCTCGATCTCCGCGACCACCGTCCGGTGATACCAGACGAGCCAGCCCACCATGAACGGGAGGGAGTACGTGAGCAGGAGCTTCCAGTCGGGGTACCACGAGTCCGAGGTGTCGATCCCCGGTTCATCCATCGGGATCATGAGGAGGAACGAGAGGCCGATGAGCAGGACCGGGGTCACGAACCGGGCGGGGCCGAGGAGCATCCCCTTCACGACGGTTCCGAGGAATCGACTGACGGGTCCGAGTCGCACGAGGACCGGAGTGAGGATCACGGCTGCGGCATAGAACCAGAGAAGGTCGTAGAGGAACCACAGCTGCATCGTGCTGAATTCCTTCCAGTCGACGCCGAAGTCCATCTCCTTGAAGCTGGCCAGGATCGAACCGATCGCTCCTCCGTTCTGGTCCGGTTTCGTGAACACATGGGTCCACGCGAAACCGATGCTCCAGGAGAAGAGTGGGAAGAGGATCAGTGATCCGACGACCAGGGGGATCGCGATCCGATCGAAACGGTGGCCGATGAACTTCCAGGCCCCTCTTCGCTGATACAGCATGGCTCCGAAGAAGCCCGCCATGACGAAGAACGCCGACATCCTGAAGGTGTGGATGAACCACACGATCATGGGGGACCATTCGACGCTGTTCGGATCGGTGTAGATCCACCCTTCGGGCATGTAGACCAGAGCGGTGTGCAGGACCACGCCGAGCGACATCATCGAGGCTCGAACGAAGTCGAGTCCGTGGTATCTCGGCGGACCGATGTCCCGAGGGACGGGGGGTGCCTGGTGGTCGCTGTTCATCTGGATTCGAGGATCCTGCCGCATTCCATGCGGCCGGTGTCGAGCGATTCCCTGTCCAATGGAATCATCATTGCATCCGCGATCGCCTTGGTGATCTGCCAGGGAATCAGCAGTGCCGTGTAGGACGTCGTTCCGTTTTCATCCGCGAGCGAGGGATCGGCACCGGCATCGAGCAGGGCCTCGAGGCAGTCCGCTCTGCCGAAGAAGGCGGCCCCCAGCACCGGGGTGCTTTCGTTTCCATTTCGGGCATTGGGATCGGCGCCGGCCGCCAGAAGCATCATGAGCGCCTCGAGCTGGCCGAAGTTCGCGGCGACTGCAAGCGGAGTCGTCCGGCCGATCGGATCCGGGGCGTTCACGTCGACGCCCTTGTCGAGGTTGGTCCGGAGCGCGTTCATCTCTCCGGTGGCTGCCGCGCCCCAGATGTCGAGCATGGGTGCAAGCAGACTCCAGCACTGCTCGCGGCCGTTCTCCAGAGCGGTGGGGGTCATCGGCATCTCCATGAGGTCCGCGATCCCCTTCGTCATCTCCCACGGAATCGCGAGGGCGCTGAACGCGGTGATGCCGTTCTCATCGGCAAGGCCGGGGTCCGCCCCGGCCTCCAACAGGACCTTCAGGCAGTCGGGACGTCCGAAGAAGGCGGCGCCGATGGCGGGGGTGCTCTGGTTCCCACTCCGGACATCGGGATCGGCGCCCGCAGCCAGCAGGATCCTGACCGCTTCGACCTGGCCGAAGTCGGCGGCATACGCGATGGCCGATCCCTGGAAGTCGGGATCGAGGGCGTTCACGTCCGCGCCGGCGTCGAGGCGCGACTTGAGGGTCCGGACGTCGCCGGTGGCGGCCGGAGTCCAGATGTCGGTCATCTTCGGCGTCCAGTCGGTGGACCGGGACGTGCTGTCGGGTGACGTGGTGGATGCCGATTCCGGAGCCTGCGAGTCCGAACCGCCGCATGCTGCGAGGATCGAGGTCAGGGTGACGGTCCAGATGGTCCGGGCGGTTCGCATGGTGGCCTCGAATCTGTCGGTTGGATGAAATCGCGGCCGCAGGGGCCTGTGGTGACGATGGCCCCGGATGTGGGCTCACTTGCCGCCGGAGACGTTCCCGGCCCGCTTCGATCCCCGGCCCTTTCCGTCGGCTCCGGCACCACCGCCTCCCTTTGATTCGCCCTCGCCCTTGCCCTTTCCGTCCCATTTCCTCTCTTCCGGGAGCGTTCCCAGGGAACCATGGGGGGGAAGGGACGTGACGAGTTCGGGACCGAGGATGGCGAGCAGCTGCCGGCCGATCTCGTCATCGAGCCGGTCGAATCGTTCGAAGCCCGGTTCCCGCCAGGTCTCGTCGCCCATGCCCTTGGCGCTGGCGTAGTCGTCCTCAAGGCCATCCACCATGGCACGGCTCACACGAGGCTCGAGTTCGAGCCGTTCCTCGATGGCCCGGGCCTGAAGCTCGGTCAGACGTTCGATCACGTAGAACTGGAGCTCGAGAATCGCTTCGATCACCTCGGGGTCGAGTTCAGGAATCAGGACCGCGGCCTCGATCGCCCGTTCGCACCAGCGTCTGCGCATCTGATCGGGAAAGCCGTCACGGCGCGCGATCCGAAGGAAGTCGGCGGCGAGTTCCGGATCCACCTCGACCAGGTTGGTGTGAATCAGGTTCATCTGTCCGAGGATGGCGTCCCGGACCGCGAGGCCCGCGGCGATCTCCCGATCGGCGGCGGTCATCACGGCCTTGGACCGCTGCGACATCCGGGCATCGTCGTTCTCGACTTCGGCGGCCAGCAGGCGTGCCGACATGGCCTCCCGCTCCACCCGGGCCGCGGTTCGCGCATCGATGAGATCGGCGATCACCGCGTTCGCCTCGATCATCTCCTCGAGAATCGCGGTCTCGGTCTCCATGGGAAGTTCGGTTCGCCGCACCGCCCGTTCGAGATCGATGTCGGAGCCACCGAACCGGGCATCGATCCGGCCGTGCTCCAGTCGGATGCGATCGAGGGCCGCCTCGATGTCCGGGGTCATCGTCTCGGCGATCACGGATTCGAGATTCGCCTCGAGCACCTGCCGCAGTTCGAGGCGGGCCTGGCGAAGCGCCGCCATCATCGCCAGCAGTTCGCGGGCGCTGGGGGCGCCACCCTGGGCCTCGATCTCGGCGCTCCTGGCCGCGATGACCTCTCTCAGCTTCCGGACCCTGGTCTGCAGCGAGGAGATCATTCTGTTCGCCCAGTCGGCGACCATGGCCGGATCTCTGCGGCCGAGGCCCTTCTCGGCGTTCCAGACGTCCACCCGCCGATCGACCTCCTCCCTGCTCATCGGGACCTCGGGGATCAGGCTGAGGGTCTGGTCGACGAGGTCGAACTCGTAGCCGGCTCGAGCGAGGTCGAGGGAATCCTGGAACGCCCTGCTCTTCTCCTCGAACTCCCGCTGATAGTCCTCGAGGAGCGATTCGATCACCGCGATCATCGCGGGATCCTCGGCGACGGCTTCCGTCATCAGTTCGACGTCGCGGGGAAGGAACTCGGGGCGAAGCAGGGTGGTGAAGTCGCCGCCGTCCCGGACGATGAAGCGAGCGAAGGTCATGCCGCCGCGTCGCTTGTCATCCTCATCCATCTCCCTGCCGTCCTTGCCCTTGCCGTCGCCCTCGGCTCCCTTCTCCTCTCCGAACTGGAATTCGAGGATCTCGAAGTACATCTGCTCGGCCTGTTCATCGTCGAGAAGGCCGAACAGCCGTGCGGCCTTGAGCTCGCCTCCGAGCTGCTGGATGTCCTGCTTCCTCTGGGCGTCGTCCTGGGCGAACGCTTGATTCGTCCAGCCGAAGGTGGGGACGAGCAGGATTGTCAGCAGAAGGGGCAGCGATGCAAGGCATGGACGCATGGGGGGCTTCCTGGGTCGTGGTCCGTCGAAACGTGGGATTTCCACGGTAAGGCAGACGTATTGGAACCGCATCCTCCTCGGAGGGGTGCGATGGCACCGAGAAATGCGAAAGATTTCGTGTCCGACCCTTGAATCAGCGTCTGCCGAATCGTCGGGTGCGACGCCACTCTCGAATGATCGCCGCGATCGCGGCCACGCCATCCCGAAAGCCGATCTTCTTGCCCTGGGCGAAGGATCGCGGTTCATAGGCCACCGGCACCTCGATGACCCGGGCGTGGTGACGGGCGAGGGCGGCGGCAAGCTGGGGTTCGATGGCGAAGCGGTCCTCGTCGAGATCGGGAAGAAGCGTTCGCAGCATCGGGATGCGGATCACCTTGTAACAGCACTCCATGTCGTTGACGGAGAGGCCGGTCAGGGCGTTGGAGAGCATGGTGAGGAGGCGGTTGCCGAGTCGGTGGACCCGGCGGATCGTCGAGGCCTGACGATCGTTCCAGCGGTTTCCGAAGGCCGCATCCGCCGGAGGGTCCGACCGTCGGATCTCCTCGACGATCGTGACCAGATCGCCGGGGTCGTATTCCAGATCCGCATCCTGGATCGCCACCAGATCCTCGTCGTCGGCGGATCCGATGATCGCTTCGAAACCGGAGCGAAGGGCGGCTCCCTTGCCCCGGTTCACGTCGTGTCGAATCAGGGTGATCGGCGGTTCGGTCCGGTCCGCGGCGAGTGCGGCTGCCGCCTCCGCCGCGGAACTGCCGCTGCCGTCGTCGACGAGGACGATCCTGCCGGACCAGTCATCGGGCCAGGCGCAGGCATCCAGTCTCGACACGATGCTCTCGAGCGTCGATTCCTCGTCGAGGAAGGGGATGACCACGTGAATCACGGGCACGGCGTTCTCCGAGCGGACGCCGTGGGATCACTCGCCGCCCTGAGCGTCGTCTTCCGCGACGGTGTTGCGCATCGCGGTGTCGGCCACCACGTTCTGCATGCGGTAGTAGTCCATGATGCCCATGTTCCCGTCCCGGAACGCACCGGCCATCGCCTTGGGCACTTCGCTTTCCGCGAGGATCACGAGAGCGCGGTTCTTCGCGGCGTCGGCGTTGTGTTCCGCCTCCTGAGCCACCGCGAGCGCACGCCTCTGCTCCGCCTCGGCCTGGTACCGCTTGGTGTCGGCCTCGGCCTGGTCGGTCTGGAGCTGGGCACCGATGTTGGCACCGACGTCCACGTCCGCGATGTCGATCGAGAGGATCTCGAAGGCGGTGCCGGAGTCGAGGCCCTTCTCGAGCACCGTCTTGGAGATCCGGTCGGGGTTCTCCAGCACCTTCTTGTGGCTCTCGGCCGAACCGATGGTGGAGATGATGCCCTCGCCGACTCGGGCGATGATCGTCTCCTCCGTGGCACCACCCACGAGACGGGCGATGTTGGTCCGGACGGTGACCCGTGCCCGGGCCTTCAGCTGGATGCCGTCGCCGGCCACCGCGTCGATCGTGTTCCGGGTCGAGCTCAGACTCGGGCAGTCGATGACCTTCGGGTCGACCGAGGTCCGGACCGCTTCGAGGATGTCCCGGCCCGCGAGATCGATGGCGGTGGCCCGGTCCCAGGGAAGATCGATCTTCGCCTTGTCGGCGGCGATCATGGCTCGCACCACGCGTTCGATGTTGCCACCGGCGAGGAAGTGTGCCTCGAGCGGCGCGGTACCGAGTTCAAGACCGGCCTTCTTGGCCGAGATCCGATTGAGCACGATGACCGAGGGCTGGACCTTCCGCAGTCTCATCATGAAGAGATCGAGGAGGCCGACCGGAGCGCCGGACACGATGGACTGGATCCAGATGCCGACGAAGCGGCCCAGCACCGCGAGGGCGATGAGGAGGATCAGACCGGTGACGACGATGGTGGCGATCAGCCAGGGGTCCATGGCGAGCGTGAGCATGACGCGGATCCTTGAAGGTGAGTTCCGGGGATTCTAGTCGGTCGCGTGATCGGAAGGGCCGGGCACCCGGACCTTGATCTGGTTATCCACGACGGCCACGATCTCGACCTCCACGCCCTCCTCGATGATGCCCGCCTCCGAGAGGGCGTCCAGCCGGCGGCCTTCGAAGCGGATGATCCCGACCGGGCGGAGCGGGGTCGCGGTGGTCGCCATACGACCGATCATGGCGTCGTCGTTTCGACGGGAGGAGGCCGCCATGGCCTCGACCCGGTCCTCGACCTCCTGATCATCGAGGCCTCTGCCGTCCACGGTGTCGGTGCCTCCGAGGATCAGTCTGCGTCCTATCGGGCTGTGCGACCAGAGTTTCACTCCGTAGACGAGGAGGAACGGGGTCGCGACCAGGTAGACCAGGATCGCGAAGCCGCCTGCGGAGGAGGAGTGCTGGAAGAAGGCGACGATGGAGGCGATTGCGCAGATGCCGCAGAGGATGCCGACCATGCCGGCGGTCGGGATGAAGATCTCGACCGCGAAGAGCATCAGGGCGAGAAAGCCCAGCCCCAGGCCGATCGCCAGCCAGGTGGCGTCGTTTCCGGAGTCTCCGCCGGCGGTCCCGTTCTGAAGGGCGAGCAGCGACAGCGATGCGGTGCCGCCGGAGGCGACCGACGTGATCAGGTTCATGAGTCCGCAGCCTCCACGACGACGCCGAATCGATCCGATTCCACCACGCGGACCGGCATGTCCGATTCGATGAACGCGCCGGTGCTTCGTGCGTCGACGAGACGATCGCCGATCTTCACACGTCCCGCAGTGCGAAGCGGGGTCGCACTGCGCCCGATCGTACCCACCTCGATGGGGTGATCGCCGCCCCCGGTCCTTCGAGGCAGCAGGGGCGGTCCGCCCCGGCCGCCGATCTCGGCGGCGAGGACGAATCTGCGTCCGAAGGCGGAATTGGGGATGAAACGCCAGGCCAGCCAGATCCCGGCCCCTGCAGCGAGGAAACCGATGGAGGTGGCCGCAAGGCCGCGGAAGAGATCCATGCGGGCATCGGGCGACAGGGGATTTCCGCTCACGAAGGTGCCGACGAGTCCGGCGAACATGAGAACGCCGCCGATGATCCCCGGAGCCCCGAGTCCGGGGAGGAGGAAGATCTCCACCGCGACCAGTCCGAGGCCGAGCAGCACCGCAAGCACGGTCCACCATTCGCTGAGTCCTGCGAGCAGCGGGGCGCCCAGCAGCATGGCGAGGCTGACCAGTGCGATGAGCCCGAAGACGCCGTATCCCGGGGCGGCGGTCTCGATGAAGAAGCCGATCAGCAGGGTCGCGATGAGGACGGCTCTCACCGGCCACAGGGTCAGGAATCTGACCAGTCCCTCGGACCATGATTCCTCGACCCGAAATGAGCTGGACGCGCCGAAGAATCCGAGGAGTTCATCCTCGTTCGAGATCTCACCGCTGCTGAATCCGTAGGCGATCGCCTCGTCCGATCGCAGAACGAGGAGTTCCTCCGAGGAGATGACCTGTCCGAGCGGTATCCAGTCCGCTGCATTCTCGGGGCCGAGCACCGGACGCTGGGACGGGAGCTCCTGGACGAACTCGATCGCCAGATCCCGTTCCTCGATCGTGCGTGGAGCCTCCCCCCGGGTCACCTTCGCGGCGGACTGCAGAAGTCCGGAGCCCTCGTCTCGTGCGGGTGGTGCGGGCAGACGCTGGATCTTGGTCGCGACTGGTGCTTCGCCGTATATCCGCTCGTATTCGGCGGCATCGACGAACAGCCGCTCGCCGGTCTTCAGGTTTCGAATCAACCAGAGTTCCACATCGACGGCGACGAAGGCCTGGACGAGCTTCTCGTCCCAGCCCTGACGGCGGGCATCCGAGACCAGCTCCGAGAGAAGCGGTGCCTCGATCTTGGCCCGCTCCGCGGCAGGCAGCTGCTGAAGTCCGGCGAGCGGGACGGCCTGGATCGGGGCGGCGTCTCCGAAGACGCCGGTCGGAGTCGTGATGATCTCGCGGGTCGCCAGAGCGATGATGGTTCCGGCGCTGAACGCCTTCGGACGCACCCAGGCCACGGTGTTCGGCGGCGCCTCGGTCCTGATGAGTTCCAGGATCTCGAAGGTGGAGTCGAGGGCTCCTCCGGGAGTGTCGAGTTCGAGCACCACCGCATCGGCGCCTCGATCACGGGCGACTCGGAGTCGGCGTTCGAGCGAGACGAGGGTGACGTTGTCGATGGGGCCGTGGATCGGAAGGATCGCTACGGTGCTGGCCTTGCGTCCGGCGGGCACGGCACGGGTCGGAGCCGGCTCGCCGGCCTCCTCCTGGACTCCGGGAAGACCGGCTGCAAGAGCGAGCATGGAGAACAGCACGAGGGCCGGGCCTCTGGAGCGGCGGCGGGGTGCCGGGGGGGCCGATTCGAATCCTGCCGGGGTCATCGACACATGGTACGCAGGAAGAGACACCGCCCGCGGCCGAGGCCGCGGGCGGTGGTTGTGACGGTCGATCGGATGTCCGATCGGGAATCAGTCCCAGGTCTCGGCGTGGACGTAGTCGTCCGGTTCGCCGTTGCCTGCGCTTCCGCCGTTGGTCACGCAGAGATAGACGTCACCGCCGTCAAGGCCGTTGGTGTCGTCATCGAGCGAGAACAGGCCGTCTTCGATGCCGCCCCCGATCGTCTCGAGCGTTTCGGGGAAGAAGGTGTTGTGGAGCTCGGTGTGGCCGTCTCCGTAGCAGACGTTGCCGACCCAGTTCTTGCGGCCGCCGTGGATCTGCAGGGTCTTCGAGGACAGGTAGTCGCTGTCCGCGTAGCTGGAGTCCTCGACGCCCCGGTTGCCGACGAGGGCGTGGCGGGAGTTGAGGCTGTTGGACCAGTTGCGAGCCTTTCGCTCACCGGTCAGGGCCATGGTGCCGTAGCTGGTGTGCGAGGTTTCGGTGAGATCGGTCTTGAACTCGCCGACGCCGTCGTCCCAGTACACGTCCTGAGCGGGGGAGAACCGCTCGATGTCGTAGATCGGGTTCGCGATGACGAAGCCCGAGGCCTCCGACGGACTCACGAGGATGTTGGGGTTGTAGTACTCGGCAGTGATGCACGCCGCATGCATGTTGTCATGCGTGTTCTGCCGGAGATCCTCCTTGCCACGGCCGGGGTTGGCGCCGACTCGGTTGACGAGTCCGGGGCAGGGAAGGGAATCCTCGTTGTTGTCGACGGCCCAGACGAGCCATCCCTTGTAGATCTGGTTGAGCTGGGTGCCGTCCTTCACCTGACGGGCCGTGGCACGAGCCTTGGCGAGGGCAGGGAGAAGAAGGCCGAGCAGCAGGGCGATGATGGCCATCACCACCAGGAGCTCGATGAGCGTGAAGCCTTGTCGCTTTCGCATGTGAATTGACTCCGATTGAATCGGGAAGAGATTGCTTTCGTGAAGACGCGCCGGCTCGTGGCCGGATCAGGTCACGGTCGGGCGTAGTCGTAGATGGCGAGGGGCTTCGGATCGCCGCCGCCGCCGTCGGTGACGACCTCGTTCATCGCGAGCCAGGCGTCGCCCTGCTTCCAGTTGCCCGAGAGCGAACCGCAGGTCTCGAACTCGGCGACGAAGATGTTGTCCTGGATGATGGAGTCGAGGCCGCATTCGTGGGACACGTTGGTCGGGTAGAAGCTCTTGCTGTACTCGACGTGGTTGTCGCCGAAGACGACGTGCCCGTGCCATTCCTTGTCGGGACCGTGGAAGAGAAGGGTCCATGACTTCCGGTAGTCGTCGCCGGTGGTGTCACCGTTCTTGACGCCGCGGTTGCCGAGAACGACCTTCGAGCTGTCGTTGGTGTTCCGCCAGGTGTAGTTGCGACGATCGCCCGACATCATGCTGTGGGCATAGGAGGTGTGGCTTCGACCGTTGCCGGTGGGGCGGTTGATCTTGCTTCGGAAGACCGTGTTCGGGGTGCCCTGGGGGGGCGTGCCCGGAGCGACGCTGCCGGGATCGGCCTCGTCACCCATCCAGTAGGTGTCGCTCGGCGGGTCGTAGGCGGCGTAGTCGTACGCGGTTCCCGCATCATCGGACTCGGTGCCGAACTGGGAGACCACGGGGTTCTGCTCCACGGGGCTGATCGGGAGGTCCAGGTTGAAGAACTCCTGGGCGATCATCGAGGAGTAGAGGTGACCGGTCGAGTCCTTCTTGTAGTTCTGGGGGCCCTTGCCGGGCTGGCTGCCGAGGTTCGGGTGGGTGAACCGGTTGATGCGGCCGGGCATGGGCAGGTAACCGCCGGGATCCGATTCGGCGAAGATCATGAACGCCTTGTGGATCTGGGCGAGCTGGTTCGAATCCTTGACGGTTCGAGCCGACTGCTGTGCCTTGGCCAGCGCCGGAAGGAGCAGCCCGATGAGCAGCGCGATGATCGCGATGACCACGAGCAGCTCGACGAGCGTGAAACCGTGTCGCTTTCGCATGGTGATTGGCCTCCGTAGAGCCGAAGAGGGGAGTGAGGATCTGTTGAGCCGTTGTCACGGCCATGAAATCAACGGTGAAACGCCGATGGATCGGCGTGGAACGAACCGGGTGCGGGAAGGGTGTGCCTGCCACGTGGAAGGACCCGCTCGATCACGCGAGGATCCGGAGCGTCATGGGATCGTCACCGCAGGGGCGACTGATCGGGACGAGGTGCCACATCGGTCGGAGAGCGAGCCTCTTGGCCGGAGACCACGCAGGGCGTGATGTCGTCTCTTCAAGCGGAATGCTCGCGATTCATCTTCCTGAACGCCCGAACCCGGTTTCCAGGGAGGATCCCTGAAAGGCCGGAAGGGGTGTCGACGGAAGGTGACCGTCCATGCACCGAACTCCGAGATCGAAATCACATGATGACGATCCGGGTCGGAATGTCCTGGGCGGCGGCTCATGACTGCCGGAGATCTCCGGCGTATGAGTGCGGGGTGAGCATGGTCGGGGCCGGTCGGCCCGTTCCCTGGTGACTGGTGATTCCAGACACCGCTCGAATGAATGGTCGAAAAACGACCAGTATGGACCTGCCGCGGCCCAGCAATTGTCATCGACGCCCTGCAAATACAGAGCGACGACATACGGTATTGCGCTCGAACCCCCTGTCAAGTTCCTTCGGATTCATGAAAACCGAGAACTTCTCTTCCAACGGTCCCTTGAGGGGGGGGGAGGCGCCACATCGCTCCTGATGAACTAAAATGGGGGTTTTCGACCCCCTGAAACCGCTTCAAGGGTACGAAATCCCAGTTTATGAGGCTTCGAAGCCGGATTCGGGTCTCCAGCCGGCCCTCTCCCCGACCCCATCACCCATGACCGGAACGATGTCATGAACGCCATTCTCGACCGACTCTCAGAGCTGGGAATCAGCCTTCCAGATCCCCCGAAGCCAGTCGCTTCCTACGTCCCCGCCATCCGCTCGGGCTCCCTTCTGTATGTCAGTGGTCAGTTGCCGTTTCAGGACGGCGATCTGATGACGGTCGGACCCGTCCCCTCGGCGGTCTCCATCGAGGCCGCCATGGAGGGGGCTCGATGGTCGGCGATCAACGGTCTGGCGGTCGCGAAGCAGTATCTCGAGGGTGATCTGGACCGACTCAAGCGGGTGGTGAGGGTCGGCGTGTTCGTTCAGAGCGACGATCGATTCGATGCCCAGCCCAGGGTCGCCAACGGTGCAAGCGATCTTCTGGTCGAGGTCCTCGGAGATGCCGGCCGGCATGCCCGCGCCGCGGTGGGGGTCAACGCCCTTCCGCTCGATTCCGCGGTCGAGGTCGAGTTCATCTTCGAGATCGATTGACGGTCGGGCCGGACTTCGATGCCCGGTGCGGCAGGGATCCGACGATCAGGCGCTGCCCGCGAGGAATGCGAACAGGGCCATATTGAGCAGGACACTGCCGATCAGCGCCGCGATGACCAGGATCGAGAGTCCTCCCGTCCGCTGTCCGCCCCTGCTGCTCGAGGCGACGACCGGGGTGGTGTCGATCGAGTCGTCACCCATCGAGACCACGGAGGCGATGTCGATCGCGCCTCCGGCATGACGCGGCTTCTGGGCCGCCTCCACGAGCGCGAGATCCTCGAGCAGCTCGTCGGCGTTTCGATATCGATCGGCGGGGTCCTTGGCCATCATCATCTCGATCACCTGGGCCAGTCCGCTGGAAAGCCCCGGATTCAGGTGGTCGGGAGCGACCAGCGGTTCCTTGAGGTGTCGATGCATGACCTCGGAGGGTGACTTGCCCTTGAACGGGACCGAGCCGGTCACCATGTGGTACAGGGTGGCGCCCAGACCGTAGATGTCGGCCTGGGGTCCGATGTCCACCTTGCCGCGGATCTGTTCCGGCGAGATGTAGAACGGGGTTCCGAAGGCTCGTCCCGCCTCCGCCTCCGCGGCCTCCTTGTCGCTCAGGGCCCTGGCGAGACCGAGATCCGCGAGCTTGACCACCCCGTCCTTGGTGATCATCACGTTCTTGGGCTTGATGTCGCGATGGATGAAGCCTCGATCATGGGCGTGCCGGAGTGCGGACGCGACCTGGGTTGCGACGGAGATCGCCTGGGGTTCCTCGAATCGCTTGTTCGCGGTGATGCGGTCGTAGACGGTGTCGCCATCCACGTACTCCATCACGAAATAGTGGTGGTCCCCCGAATTGCCGACGTCGTAGGCCGCGACGATGTTGGGGTCGTTGAGCTTGGCGGCGGCGCGCCCTTCCTTCTGGAAGCGTGCGATGAAGTCGGCGTTGTCGCTGTACCGCCTCGGAAGGACCTTGATCGCGACCAGTCGATCGAGCGAGATCTGTCGGGCGAGGAACACCGTCGCCATGGCACCCGATCCGAGCTTCCGCATGATCTTGTAGCCGGGGATCCGCTGCGTGGATCGTTCGGACTCGATCTCGGTACGCACCCGGTCCATCTGCGAATTGGTCACGAATCCCGCATCCAGAAGGACGTCGGAGAGGCTGCCGTCGGGGTCGAGGTCCCGGCGGTTGATCGCCTGCTGGAGTTCGGACTCGCTGACCAGACCGCGGTCGATCACCATGCGACCGAGCATGGTGTCGAAGCCGCCACCGGCACGACTTCCGCCTTCGGCGGGTCGCTCTTCCTGGGGCGGGGTCGAGGATTTCGGTTCGTCGCTCACGATCGTTGTCTGGACATGGCGTTGCGGAGAGAACGGGTACTCTGGACCTCCGATTGTCATGGTGTCAAGCGGGTGCCCGCCTTGACGGCGATCCGATGGAGCTTATGCGACGGTTCCATGGACCTGTCTGATCACCCCCGATTGTCGAACCAACGCCCTCAGAGCCCTGTTTCGTGATGGATTTCCATGATCACACCATCGTCCTCGGCAGCGGCAGTCCTCGACGACTGCGAATGCTGCAGGATGCCGGTTGGCGGGTCGAATCCAGGCCGCCGGCGATCGATGATGGGGAGATCAGCATTCGATCCGGGACGCCCTCGCGAGCCGTGCTGGCCCTGACCTGGTTCAAGGCCGCCCAGCTCGAGGTCCTTCAGGGGGACCTGGTCGCCATCGCCGCCGACACCATCTGCGTGTCGGACGGGATGATTCTCGGCAAGCCCGGTGATTCAACGGAGGCCCGGCGGATGCTCGAGCGTCTGCAGGGGAGCGTTCACGTGACCATGACCGGCGTCTGCATTCTTCGGCCCGGATGCCCGAGGAAGTTCCTCCTCGACCGGGCGAGAGTCGAATTCGGGGTCCTCGAGGAATCGGAGCTCCGGTCGTACATCGACTCCGGTGAATGGAGAGGCAAGGCGGGGGGATACAACCTCGTGGATCGACAGGCCGCGGGATGGCCGGTTCGATGCGACGGGGATCCGGACCCCGTGATGGGCCTGCCGATGAGACGACTCCAGCCCCTGCTGGCGAGGCTTGCCGAGGCCTCTTCTTCACCGGGAGGCGACCCATGACCGGATCGATCGACATCGCATCGTCGCCCTCTCTGATGGCGGTCGTTCATCTTGATCCCGTGCTGACGCTGCCGATCGTGCTCGTGCTCGGCGTCCTCGGGATCTGGTACTGGCGTCGGATGGGCCGGGGCTCGGTCCCGCCGATCCGCCGAAGACTCCGTCGCACCGGACTCCTCCTCGGGGGTGCGGGGTTGGTGTTCATCACCGCGGCGGTCTCCTTCCTCGATCCCGCCGTCCAGCAGGCGGCCTACCTGATCGCGTGGCTGGCGGTCCTCTTCGTGGTGCTGGCCGCGGTCCTGGTGGCGGTCATGGATGCCGCGGTCACGATCAGGCTTCATCAGAAGAGCGTCGAACGTCAACTGGTTCGCGACGCCCTGAGGCTCAGAGGCGCGATCAGGAACGAGGGTGGGGATTCCGAGTCCGATTCGAGCCGGCCTGAGGGGTGATCCCGGCCCGATCCTTCCTCGTGGAGGTACGATCACGACCGTGAGTGGATTGAACTACTCGACTGCAGGGCCGCCCAGCCCGGGCTTCGTGGATGCCGTCTCGAGGCTCGAGGGTGGCCGCGTGCTCCTGGTCGGCGACCTGATGCTCGATGAGACGGTGCGAGGTGCGGCCGAGCGGCTGAGTCCCGATGCTCCGGTCCCGGTGCTCGCCGTCGATGGGGAGTCGGGATTCGAACGACGACCCGGTGGGGCGGGCAACGTCGCGGCCTGCCTTCGCGGGCTCAAGTGCGAGGTGTCGGTGGTGGGCCTCGTCGGAGACGATGACGCCGGCGGACACCTCTCCGATGCGCTCGAGGCGCTCGGGTGCGAGTCCGAGGGACTGGTCCGGGATGCCGCCCGACCGACGACGCTCAAGCGGAGTCTGGTCGGTCTCGCGCAGCACCGACACCCACAGAAGATGTTCCGAATGGACGTGGAGAACCGTGATCCCGCACCTCCGGAGATCATGAACCGTCTGTTCGGAGCAGTGGAGGATCGAATCGACGACGTCGATGTCGTCTGTCTCGAGGACTACGCCAAGGGGGCCTGTCCCCCCGAGCTCTGTCAGCGACTGGTCCGACTCTGTCGTGACAAGGGGATCCCCCTGCTTGTGGATCCCGCCTCCCTCTCCAGCTACGAGCGATATGCCGGAGCGACTCTGATCACGCCCAACCGCAGCGAGGCGGAGCTTGCCTCCGGCCGACGTGGCGGTCTTCAGACCGACCTCTCCGATGCCGCGCAGATCGCCGAAGGGATGCGGGTGGCGCATCAGCTGGACTCCGTGGTGATCACGCTCGACCGAGACGGTGCGATGCTCGCCAACGAGTCGGGCTGCATCCATCTCCCCACGGAGGCCCGGTCGGTCTACGACGTGACCGGTGCCGGCGACATGGTTCTCGCCGCTCTGGCGGCGGCACGGTGTCGCGGATTCGGGGGGGTCGAAGCGGTGCGACTGGCCAACCTCGCGGCCGGGATCGAGGTCGAACTGTCCGGTGCCCAGCCGGTTCCGCTCTCCGATCTTCGACGGGCGGCGCTGCAGGCCTGTGGAGAGGGACGAGGCAAGGTTCGTTCGCTCGAGCATCTGCTGCTCGAACTGGAGGTTCACCGTCGGGACGGGCGACGCATCGTGCTGACCAACGGCTGCTTCGACGTCATCCATGCCGGGCACGTGGCCTACCTGAGGGAGGCGAGGTCCCAGGGCGATCTCCTGGTCGTGGGCATCAACTCCGACGATTCGGTACGCGCACTCGAGAAGGGCGATGAGCGTCCGATCTTCAACGAGCAGGAGCGGCTCGAGGTCCTCGAGGAGTTCCAGTCGATCGACTATCTGGTGGTCTTCGAGGAACACACCGCCGAGAAGCTGATCGAGGGTGTCCGTCCGGACATCTACGTGAAGGGTGGGGATTACGAGCCGGAGTCGATCACCGAATTCGGTCTGCTCAAGTCGCTGGGGATCGATGTCCGAGTGCTCGCCCACCGGCCGGGTCTGGGCTCCACGGCGATTCTCGATCGCCTGCGATCCGACTGAGTCCGGGTCGGNGTCCGAGAACCAGGGTTCCCGGCGGCTCTTTTCACGTACCTTTGTCAGCTTTGTGTGGCTCAAGTCTCGTGATCGGAGATACTTGCGCTCACCCATGGCTCATCGAAACCCGATCATCACCGCTGTCGCCCGTCTCCTGCCCCTTCTTGGGTGTGGGGTGTTCATCGTGGGCTGTGCGGCCAGTGAGCCTCAGCGGACCGATTCCACGCCTCCGGCGGGGCCGGTGCGTCCCGTCCTGGTGCTTCCCAGCTCGACGATGCTCGAACTGGCCTGCGAAACCAGGACCTCGGTGGGCATGGATCCCGGACGTCGAGACCGGAATCTNGGNGGGCGGCCCCTGAACAGCTCGGGGCCGGGGATTTCGGTCATCGAGATTCGCGACGATCAACGAGTCATCAACGGCCGTGTGCAGTCTCAGACCCGCTGGAGAACCCGATCCGGGGACGTTCGCGGCCGCCTTCGTTGACGACAGGGCCATCATGGATGGCTGGCTTTAAGTCATTCAAAGGCCATGGTTTGCCGCGGATTCATCCTTGACTTGTCCCGCGTCGAGCACCCATACTGGTGGTGGTCTTTCGGGGATGTTGATCAGATGGCTTCGATCCAATCAAGAGAGACGAAGAGAGGGGTGTTCCATGTCAGTTGAAACACATGCCGTGCTCCAGACCAGGGCCGAAGAGGCTCCCGTGCTCGAGGAGTCCGCCCGAACCACGACCAAGAAGGAGATGGTGGAACGCATCGCGGCGTCCACCAATCAGTCTCGCACCGACGTCAAGCGAACGATTCAGGCGTTCCTGGACGAGGTGATCGAGGAGCTGGGGCGTGGCAACCGCCTCGAGTTCCGAGACTTCGGAGTCTTCGAGATCCGCGAACGAGCGGCCCGACGAGCCCAGAATCCCAAGACCCTGGAACGGGTCGAGGTTCCCGCCCGTCGAACCGTGAAGTTCAAGACCGGTCGTCTGATGAAGGTCAAGGTCGAGGGCTCGGACGACTGAGCCCCGACCCCCGTTCCCCACCGGCAGGGCGGGGTCGGACGCGGGCATCCGCGATTCATCCACAGAACGACGTCGATTCGTGTGGAGGGAGCGGCGCCATCGTGATGGTCGAAGGCACGTCCGACCGTCATNCGGCACAATGACGGACATGGAAGGTTCCCAGAGTGAACGGCAGCGTGGTTCGGCAGGCGGTGGCAACCGTCCGGACGCTTCGCCGCTTCGCATGGAGGAGCTCTCCAGACTGGCCGATGCCATGCCCCCGCACGCGCTCGAGGCGGAAGTCTCGCTGCTGGGTTCCATGCTGCTCGACCCGGCCGTGGTGTCCGACATCGTCGGCATCGTCAAGGACGGCAGGGACTTCCATCGGCCCGCGCACTCGATCATCTTCGACCTCATGGTCCGCTGCTACGACCGCACGGCGACCATCGACGTCGTCCAGATCAATCAGATGCTGGTCGATCAGAGTCTCCTCGACGAGATCGGGGGCATCGACTACCTGGTCCATCTCGCGGAGAGCGTTCCGACCGCGGCCAACGCCTCGCGATACGCGAGGATCGTTCGCGAAAAGGCGACTCTTCGCGAACTGATCTCGGCCGCCGGCGAGACGCTTCGTGACGCTCATGCCGGAGAGCTCGAGGTCACCCAGGTCCTCGAGGCGGCGGAACAACGCATCTTCCGGATCGCCGAGCATCGTGAACAGCAGACCGCATCGAGTCTCAGCGAGCTGCTCGACGAGGTCATGCTCACGATCGAGGACGCGGAGGCCGGTGCCAACGGCGTTCCGAGCGGATTCGCGGAGCTCGACGACATGCTCAACGGGCTGCAGCCGGGCGAGATGCTCATCCTCGCCGCCAGNCCGTCGATGGGAAAGACCGCCTTCGCCNTGAACATCGCGGAGCAGATGGCGGTCGCGGGTCACGGCGTCGGCGTGTTCAGTCTCGAGATGGGCAAGCAGCAGCTCGTGCAGCGAATGCTNTGCGCCCGCGGACGGATCGATTCCCAGCGCATGCGTCGCAGCATGCTTCGCGAGGACGACTTCAAGCGTCTGATGGCCGCCTGTGCGGATCTCCAGAACGCACCGATCTACATCGACGACACCCCCGGGCTCTCGCTGCTCCAGCTCCGTTCGAAGGCCAGACGGATGAAGGATCGTCACGACGTCTCCGCGATCGTCATCGACTATCTCCAGCTGATGAGTGCCGGGGGACGGGTGGAGAGCCGGCAGATCGAGGTCTCCGAGATCAGCCGGGGAGTCAAGGCGATGGCCAGGGAACTCAACGTCCCCGTCCTGTGCCTCAGTCAGCTGAACCGAGCCGCCGAACAGCGGGAGGGTCATCGACCCCGCATGAGCGATCTGCGAGAGTCGGGGTCCATCGAACAGGATGCCGACGTCGTGATGATGCTCCACCGNGAGGAGTACTACCACCGCGGNGACCCGGACTGGCTGGACCAGAATCCCGACAAGTGCGGGGTCGCGGAGGTCATCATCGCCAAGCAGCGAAACGGACCGACCGGAGTGGTCAATCTCGGCTGGGATGCCGCGAGCACCAAGTTCCAGGATCTCAGCTACGCCACGCCCCCCGCGGACGTCGGTGCCCAGGCACCGGATGACTGGGGTGACTCCGGCGGGCTTCCCACCTGATCGGGGTGGCCGGGGGAAGCTCGATCGCACCGGTACACTTCGGGCGAGCCATGGAAGACTCCGACTCCGAGCAGCTCGTACGACTGGTCTCGGCCGCGGCCGCGGGCGACCAGACGGCATGGCGTGACATCGTCGAACGATGCACGCCCCGAGTCCACGCCGTGGTTCGCGCCCAGTGCCGCGATGACGAGCTGGCCGAGGAGATCGTCCAGTCGGCCTTCTGCACCGTCGTCCAGAAGCTCCCCGAATACGAGGAGGGAGGGCGATTCGAAGCCTGGTTGATGCGGATCGCCATGAACCGGCTCCGGGATGAGATGCGGCGGAGGGCCCGTCAGGCGGTTCCCACCGATGCCCCCACCCTCGTGGGGATGGCGGGTGGGACCGATGACCCCCCGACCGACGGGGGAGGGCTCGTTCCCGATGGACGGCTGCATCAGGCCCTGCAGCGTCTTCCNGACGCGGATCGGGAGATCCTCCACCTCCGCCATGTCGGTGGCTTGAGCTTCAAGGAGATCTCCGAGGCCCTGGAAACCCCGATCGGGACCCTTCTGGCCCGTCATCACAGGGCCCTGAGAAAGCTGAAGCAGCTCCTCGAGGAGGCTGGGAAGGGGGGTGAGCCGTGAGGCGGTTCCTGATATTCGGACGCTGCTTGTCCGGAAACCATGAGTTCCGTGGACTCCCGGGCAATCCGGAGGCCCCTGGTTCGTTCCAAGGCAAGATCCCCGAGTGGAGATCGATCGATGACTGATTCCAATCATTCCAACTCGAGGCCAGCCAGGGCCGGTGAGTTCCCCGAGGACCCTNCCCGGGATGTGCCCGCTGATCTGCAGGATCTCGACCAGGCGCTGGACCGCATGCTCTCGCCCCTGGCCGATGACTCTCNCGANGGCCTTTCCGATCGAGTCTTCGAGGCTTCGGTGCAGGATCTTCCCACGAAGGTCCTGCCGTTCGGGGCCGCGACCGAAGCCGAACCCACCAGGGTGCGCATCCCGTACCTCGCGTACGCCGCGTTGATCCTCGTCGCCGTCCTCGCCTGGGTCGCCAACATGAACCGGGCCGTGGACGCCCCGACCATCACCGGGGAGTTTGCAGACGCCTCGTCGACCACCACCCTGGNGNCCTTCGAGATCGAGGGGCCCCGGGAATCCGAAGCGATGCTCATGGCGGTGCTCGATCCCAGCGAGGACTGGTTCGAGGACGACGGTGTCTTCTTCGACGATCGGTTCGAGACCGGGGTCGGTGCGGTTCTCCAGACCCGTGGCTTCGGTCTCGACGACCTCAGCGGAGATGTGCTCGCGATGCTCGGAGGATCGGCATCGTGAGTCCTTCCCACGCGACGGGATCGGCATGTTCGTTCGGTCGAATCCTTCTGGCCACCGTCCTCCTCGCCTTGTGCGTGCAGGCCATGTCCGCATCCGCCGACGATCAGGTGACCGATGCGACCCCGGCCGCCACGCCCGAGGACCGGGCGTCCGCCCCGCAGGATCCGCCACGAGATCGTCGTCGCGGGAAGGGCCGGGGTTCGCTGAACGATGGCGACATGGAGCGTCTCATCTCGGTCGCCGAGGACATCTCCCCCGAATGGGCATCGTCGCTGCGGGCGCGTCTCGCCGAGAATCCCGAGGAGGCCAGGGCTGACTTCAGGCGGTACGGCCGGCGTCTCTTCGGTCTCCTCATGCTGAAGGACAGCAACCCCGAGCTCTACAAGGTCCGGGTCGCCGAGCTGGCCTTGAAGAAGGGCATCAAGGATCAGGCCGGCAGGTACCACGCGGTGCTCGCGACCGATCCGGGCGAGGCGGAGCGCATCGCGGGGAATCTCAAGCAACTGGTCGTCCAGAGCGTGGATCTCGAGCTTCGCGCCAGGTCCCTCGAGCTGCAGGCCCTCGACATCGCGGTCCGGGAGCTTCGTGCGAAGTTGATGTCCGAGGTCGAGGACTCCCGAGCCAGGGCCGAGCGAGTGTGGCAGGAACTGCTCGCGGAACCGGCGATCGGAGACGAGGACGACGGGCCTCTGGATGGATTGCGGCCCGGGTCCCTGCCGGGTGACCGACGTCGACCAGGTTCGGAGCAGGGGCGAGCAGGCGTCGCCAATCCGGACGATCGCGGGTGACCAGCGCCTCGGCAGGGCCCTCGGCCCGTCTTGAATCACGACCGAACGCAGCCTCGCGGGCAGGAGCCGGAGCCCGGGGTGGCGGTCGTTTCGTCGGCCCCCTCGTGCTCGGCCTGATCTTCGTGGTGTGCTTCGCGAGCATTCCATGGACGCTCGGGATGGTGACGGTGGCCGGCGGCAGCGGGGGAGAGGCCACGACGCTGGAGCGTCGCTACGAGGCGGGCGACCTCGGTCTCAACGATCTTCCGCCCTGGCCTGCCGCGATTCCGTCGGCGGCCGAGGATCGAATGCTTCAGATCGAGGCTTCCGGCGGACATGTCCCCGATCGACTGCTCGGGACGGATCCCTTCGGACGGAGCGTCCTTGCCCGGGTGCTTCTCGGGGGCGCGGTGAGTCTGGGCATCGGCCTTGCCTCCGCGGTGCTCGCGGTGGTGATCGGCACGTTCGTGGGAGGGATCTCCGGATTCGTGGGCGGCCGGCTCGATGCGGTCGCGATGCGGATCGTCGACATCCTCTACGGCCTCCCCTACATCCTGCTGGTGGTCCTGATCTCGGTGGCGGCTGACGGTGTGATCTCGAGATTCGGACTCGACCCCAGTTCCGCGGCCAGGCAGATCGTCAACGTGGCGACGCTGCTCTTCGCCATCGGAGGCGTGGGATGGCTCACCACCGCCCGGGTGGTTCGGGGGCAGGTCCTGAGCCTTCGGGAGCAGCCGTTCATGGAGGCGTGTCGGGCCCAGGGCATGGGGCCCACCCGGCAGTTCACACGCCATCTGCTGCCGAATCTCGTGGGCCCGATCGTGGTCTACGGAACGCTCGCCATTCCCGCCGCGATCCTGTCGGAGAGCTTTCTGAGCTTCCTGGGGATCGGGGTCCAGGCCCCGCTGCCCAGCTGGGGGAATCTGGCCAGCGATGGTCTGGGCGAGCTCAATGCCCCCCGATCGAGGTGGTGGCTGCTCTTCTGGCCGTGTCTGGCGATCGCCGTGACCCTGGTGAGCCTCAATCTGGTCGGTGATCGACTCAAGGCGAGGTTTGATCCTGCGGACGGGTCCGCGTAGCCTGCAGGGCCCCCGGCGTCGCCGGGGTCCCTTCGCTCGACGGAAATGGACAGATATGCAGAACCGCTTTGGTTTCAAGGACTTCGTCACGCTCTCGGTTCTCTTTCTCGTGGGCATCCTCGTGTTCCTGCTCATGCTGGAAAGCGATCGGGTGTACGAGGACATGCAGGGGATCAAGAAGAAGATGGCCGAGATCGAGAAGCAGGTCGCTGCCGGTGTAGACCAGCAGGACCTGCTGCAGGAGATCTCCGATCTGAAGACCGCGATCGCGAACCGGCCGATCAACATCAACCTCGGCGGGGTCTCCGGCGCCGACGTCTCGGTCGGTTCCGATTCTCAGGGCATGGCGAGCAATGCCCCGTCATCCGATGCGACCGACGTCAGGCGGGACGAATCCTGGGCCCGGCCCGGCGTGAAGATCGCCTGGCAGGAACCACCGGTCTTCACCAGCCAGCCGGGCGACGTGCCCGGTTTCAGCGATGGCGGCGAGTTCACCGAGATCTTCGGGGCCCGGATGCCCAGGATCACGCCGTATCTCTCCGGCGACGTCTACAGTCGGCGGATTCTCGATCAGGTCGTCGAACCACTCGGCTCCTACGATCCCGAGACCCTCGCGACCAAGGGCGTGCTCGCCGATGCCTGGCAGTTCGATCCCGACGGCATGTGGCTTCGAGTCCACCTCGATCCCCGGGCGAGTTTCAGTGACGGCGAGCCGGTCACCAGTGAAGACGTCCGATGGACGGTCGAGGACTTCATCAAGAACACCCGGATCGAGGCGGAGCGAAGCCGTTCCACCCTCGACATGATCGAGAAGGTGGAGGTCATCGACGACCACACCGTCGAGTTCGTCTTCAACAAGGCGGTCTTCACGAACCTCTCCTACACCCTCGGCATCGCCGTGCTTCCCAAGCACTTCTACGCTCCGCTCGAGGAATCGGTGATCAACCAGTCGACCGGCCTCCTGATGGGTTCGGGTCCGTTCCGCCTGGAAGTGATGGACATCGAGAACCAGTGGACGCCCGGTGAGGACGTCGTCATCGTCCGCAACGAACGCTACTGGGGCAGGAACAAGCCGCCCCTGGACAGCATGCGGTTCAAGGTGATCACCGAGCCGACCGCGGCCCTGGTCGGCTTCCGGAACAACGACGGTGACATGCTCACCCCCTCCTCGACCCAGTACGCGAAGTATCGCAAGGACGCCGAGTTCCTCGAGGACAATGCGATCTACAAGTGGGTCAACATGAGGTCGGGCTACTCCTTCATCGGATGGCAGTGCGGCCGTCGCGGCGGCCCGCCCGATGGCGCCTGGACACCCTTCCACGACAAGCGGGTCCGTCGGGCGATGACCATGATCCTCGACCGCGAGGAGATGATCCGAACCATCTTCGCCGGGGTCGGCGTGGTCTCGACCGGGCCGAACAGTCCCAGTTCGCCCAGTTCCAATCCCGACATCTCCCCCTGGCCCTACGACCCGGTCGCCGCGAAGGCCCTGCTGGCCGAGGCGGGTTGGGAGGATGCGGACAACGACGGGATCCTCGAGTACCAGAAGGACGACGAGTTCTTCTCCAAGGGCACGCCCTTCAAGTTCGAGTTCACGATCACCAACTCCGGCGAGACCTCCGAGCGGATCATCAGCTACCTCGTCGCCCAGTGCAGTCAGTCGGGCATCACCTGCGTGCCGCGGGTGGTCGACTGGTCGTTCTACTCGGACATGCTCAAGCGACGGGATTTCGATGCGATGATCATGGCCTGGAGTGCGAGCTCGCCCGAGTCGGATCCCAAGCAGATCTGGCATCGGAACTCGATCCTCGACCAGGGCGACAACTTCATCCAGTGGGACAGCCCCGAGGGGAGTGATCTCATCGACAAGGGTCGTGCCACCATGGATCACGACGAGCGGATGATGGTCTGGCACGACTTCCATTCCGTGGTCCACGACGAGCAGCCCTACACCTTCATCCGCGTCTCGCCGTGGATCCGATTCATCAACCGTGACATCGGAAACGTCCAGACCTATCCCATCGGCCTCGAACCCGGAGAGTTCTTCCGCGTGGCGAACTGAGCCGTCCGTCCGCGGAGGCGTGCATCACGTCTTCGCGAACCGTTCCTCTCCGGTCCACCACCAAGGAAACCGCTGACCGATGCTGGGTTACATCGTTCGACGACTGCTTCTCATGATTCCGACCCTGCTCGGGATCACCTTCCTGGTGTTCATGCTTCTCGCCATGGCACCGGGGGGGATCGGTGCGGCCCTGAGGGCGGCCGGGGGCAGCGTCGATGCGGACAGCAAGGCCAGCATGCAGCTCCTCTACATCGAGGACCGCTACGGTCTCGATGATCCTGCGGTCGTGCAGTACGGCCGCTGGCTCGGGAGGATCTCGCCGGTGAAGTTCGGTGAGCGTTCGATGCGCAACTACGCGGGCGATCTCGAGGAGCCACCGCGCAGCGTGAAGCCGCTTCCCATGGGGCCGGGGTGGTTCAAGGAGTGGTACAAGAGCCCCCTCGATCTCGAGAAGCAGGCCGAGGAGCAGCATCGCCCCCTGGCCGACGACGACAACCCCGCCCGCATCGCCGCGGTCGCGAAATCCCTCGAGCTCGCGGCGGCAAGGGAGGAGGAGGGGCTCCCGGTCGGAGAAGCCCCCGAGGCGATCCCGGAGTACAAGGATGCGAACAAGTCGTATCTCCGGGCCCGAGCCCAGTACCTGATGGCGACTCGTGGCTTCGCGAGTTCGATCTCGCGCTACGCCGCCGCGGACACCATGCGCCTGAGGGAGCAGGAGATCGCAAGGATGATCGGCGAGGGCACCGATGCCAAGGTCGCCGAGCGGGCCGCGACCGTGTCCACGCAGTCGGATTTCAACCGGGCCGTGACCGGCAACAACGTCGTCGACTACGAGTTGCTCCAGACCCTGGAGCCGGAGACCTCCCTCGAGCAGGACTGGGAGGAGGTCGTCCAGAGCTATGGCCGGATGGTCGCCTCGCACGCGGATGCCGAGGCGGCGCTGGCTCGCGTGAGGCAGGCCTACGCTCGCGGGCCGTATCCTCGGGCGGGGGTGGGGATCTTCGGAATCGCGACTCTGGACTGGCCCGACTTCGGCAAGAGCTTCACGATCGGTCGGCCGGTGTTCGACCTCATCGCCGAGGCGCTTCCGGTCACGCTGCTTCTCAACATCGCCGCGGTACCCATCATCTATCTGGTGGCGGTCCCGTTCGGCATGCACGCCGCCGCCCGGCACAACAGGCTCTTCGACAAGATCTCGGGCAGCGTGTTCGTGATCTTCTGGTCGATTCCCGTGGTGTGGGCGGGCGTGCTCGCGATCGGATTCCTCGCCGACAAGCAGTACCTCGGCTGGTTCCCGGGATCGGGTCTGCATTCGAACAATGCCGACGAGATGAGTTTCCTCCCGGGATTCGGCGCCGAAGGATTCGAGCGAGGCTATCTCCTCGACACCATCTGGCACATGGTCCTGCCCGTCTTCTGCCTGGTCTACGGAGGCTGGGCCGTCCTCGCCAAGCAGACCCGGGCCGCGATGCTCGACACCTACACCATGGACTTCGTCCGGACCGCACGGGCGAAGGGCGTCTCCGATCACGACGTGAAGTGGTACCACGTGTTCCGCAACAGCCTGCTGCCGGTCATCACGATCTTCGTGCTGGTGTTTCCGGCGATGCTGGCGGGATCGGTCGTGGTGGAGAGGATCTTCAGCATCCCCGGGATGGGATCACTGATCCTCGGAGCGATCTTCAACCTCGATCGCGACGTCATCCTCGCCAACGTCTTCATGATCGCCGTCCTCAATCTCCTGGCCCTGCTGCTGGCGGACATCCTCTACGCCGCGGCGGACCCCCGCGTCACCTTCGATTGAACCGGAACCCCTCTTCGAGATGAGCTCTTCCAAGCCAGAATCCGAGAAGACGATCAGCGGCATCGACGTGATGCGCGGGGTCGGTGCATCCAAGGCGAAGCCCTTCTGGGCGGATGCCTGGAGCCGGGTGGTGGAGCGAAGGGGCGCCCAGGCCGGGCTGCTCTGGATCGCGATCATCGGCTTCTTCGCGATCTTCGCCCCGGTCATCGCCAACGGCCTTCCCCTCTGGACGGTCGAGCTGGGGGCCGACGGCCAGCCCGTCAGGTCCTACTCCCCGCTCTATCAGTCGCTCACCGCGACCGACATCCTCCTCCTTCTGGGAGGGATCCTCGGTCCGCTTCTCCTTCTCCTGCCTCTGGCTGCGAGTCGTCAGAAGAGGCTGGGCGTCATCTGCGCAGCGGCGGTGCTCGCGGGTCTGGTGATCATCCTGATCGCCCTGGTGCAGTACCAGATGAGCGACGCCGGGCAGGACGTCCTGGCCTGGAACCTCTTCCCCTGGCTGGTCTCCTTCGGATCCGGGGCCGTGGTCCTGCTGTTGTTCTTCTGGATCGCGCCGTTCGAGGGCATTCCGCTCAAGTTCGCGTTCAGCGCCGCCACCATCGCCGTGACCTGCCTCATATGCACGGACCGCTGGGTGGCACCGACGTTCTCCCCGAACAGTTTCGTGCTGAAGCAGATGGAGGGGAAGCAACGGAACACCTACACCCTGATCCCCTGGTCGCCGACCCAGGCCGACCCCGCGTTCTTCAATCGAAGCCCCGCCACCACGGTCAAGGGTGCCTACCGAAGCGTGGCCGAGGATCAGCTCGACGACGGGATCGACTTCTACATCCGCACCGTGGCCTTCAATCTGTCCCCGCGCATCGAGGGGCTTCCGATGAACGGCGAGGTCTCGTCCGGGATCGTGGAGCTCCTGAGCATCGAGGCGGGATTGCAGGACAAGCCCGCGAAGGAGGAGAAGGCGCTCGAGGACTGGACCGATGCGGGTCTGGCGGCCGAGGGGGTCTCCGACGTCTACATCGATCGATTCGCTCGAATGGGGTCCCAGCTCGAAACCTACCGGCAGTCGATCCTCGGCGAGAACGCCGCGGCGGCGACCGCTGCGGCGAGGGAGGTGGTCGGGATCGTCGGATCCATCGAGGCCGCCAATCGAAATGCGAAGCTGATGATCGATGATGCCGGGACGGAGCTCGTCGCCAAGGTGAACGAACGCATCGGCTTCAAGATCGAGGCGGACGGCATCGCCAAGCTCTCCTACGGGGACCGGGACTTCTACCTCGGCACCGATCCGATCGGCCGTGACGTGATGTCCCAGATGCTTCACGCCTGCCGGCTCTCGATCTCGATCGGACTGGTCTCGACCGGCATCTCGGTGATCATCGGGATCGTGATCGGTTCCCTGATGGGCTACTTCGGGGGCTGGGTCGACCTCGTCCTGTCCCGGGTCGTCGAGATCTTCATGGCCATTCCGGTCCTCTTCCTCCTGATCGTGGCGGCATCGGTCCTTCCTCGCAACACCTACGTGATGATGGCGATCATCGGCTGCGTGACCTGGACGGGATCTGCGCGCTTCATCCGCGCCGAGTTCCTCAAGTTGAGGAACCAGGACTTCGTCCAGAGCTGCAGGGCCGTGGGGCTCCCGCTCCACTCCACCCTCTTCCGGCACATGCTTCCCAACGGCATCACCCCGGTGCTCGTCCAGGCGTCCTTCGGCATCGCGGCCGCGATCATCGCGGAGGCGACGCTGAGCTACCTCGGACTCGGTCCCTACGGGCAGTCCTCATGGGGCAAGCTGCTCTCGCTCACCACGGGTGAGACCGGAGTCTTCCTGTGGTGGATGGCGGTGTTCCCCGGAGCGGCGATCTTCATCACGGTGCTCGCCTACAACATCCTCGGAGAGAACTTCCGGGATGCGATCGACCCCAAGATGCGGAAGGCGGCGCACTGATGTCGGAATCCACCCTCGCCGAGAACGCGACCACGCCGCCGGCCACGAGCACCACGCCTCTGCTCGAGGTGCGTGACCTCGCAGTCAGCTTCTCCAACAGCTCCGATCCGACCGGGCCTCGCATCCAGGCGGTGGCGGGCGTGAGCATGACCATCCACCCCAGACAGACGCTGGCGGTGGTGGGGGAGTCGGGCTGCGGCAAGAGCGTGACCGCGATGAGCAGCATGCAGCTCATACCGCGCCCACCCGGTCGCTTCGATCGGGGCAGCATCAGATTCCGCGGGGACGACGTCCTCCAGTACGACGAGAAGCGGATGCTGCAGCTGCGCGGCAAGGACATCGCGATGATCTTCCAGGAGCCGATGACCAGCCTGAATCCGGTCTACACCATCGGCGACCAGATCATGGAGGCGATCCTGCTCCATCAGGAGGTGACGCCGGACGAGGCGGTGCGGATCGCGGTCAAGGCGATGGGGGATGTCGGCATCCCCAACCCCGAACAGCGACTCAAGGACTATCCGCACCAGTTCTCCGGGGGCATGCGGCAGCGGGTCATGATCGCCATGGCTCTGGCGTGCGACCCGACACTCCTGCTCGCCGACGAGCCGACCACCGCCCTCGACGTGACGATCCAGGCCCAGATCCTCGAACTCCTCAGGGAACTCCAGAGGACCAAGGAGATGGGCATCATGCTCATCACCCACAACCTCGGAGTGGTCGCGGAGAACGCCGACGTGGTCTGCGTCATGTACGCGGGTCGGGTCGTGGAGTACGCGAAGGTCTACGACCTGTTCGACCGTCCGCTGCATCCCTACACCCGGGGCCTGTTCGACTCGATCCCCCGCCTCGGCGAGGGCAAGCATCGTCTGACCACCGTCGAGGAGGTCGTCGGAGATCCGGCCGAGTTCGCGAAGCTTCCGGGGCACGATCCCGCCAACGGGGTCGACATCGTCCCCTGGTGGCCGGACCCGCCGGAAGGTTCAAGGCCGACCGTGGTTCCCGATCGGGACGAATACGTGCTGTACGAGATCGAGCCGGACCGCTGGGTCGGATGCTTCCGGAGTCCCCATCTCGAGAATCACGTCTGTCGTGAACCGGATCTGGACTTCCGCAAGGACGATCTGCTCTAGCGGGCGGAATGGGCGGTGTCCGACCCATCCGCCGGCGAGATCACGGTCGATCGGCCTGAAAATCCCGATGCGGTTGCGCCCTCGACCTGCCTGCCGTCGAATCCGGCCCCGAAGACCATCACCCCTCCAAGCCCACCCCAACCGTCGCCCCAGGAGAGACCATGCCCCTCATCGATGCCGGCAAGAAGGACCCCGCGTTCACCCTGCCCGACCAGGACGGGAAGAAGCACGCCCTGAAGGATCTCGCGGGGAAGCCCGTGGTCCTCTACTTCTATCCGAAGGATGACACCTCCGGATGCACCAAGGAAGCTTGTCAGTTCCGGGATCAGCTCCCCGACTTCAAGAAGACCAGGGCGGTGGTGTTCGGGGTCAGCCCGGATTCCGTGGAGAGTCATCGCAAGTTCGCCGACAAGCACGATCTCAACTTCACGCTCCTCGCCGATGCGGCTCGCGATGCCGACGAGAACCCGAAGATCTGTCTGAAGTACGGGGTCTGGCAGGAGAAGTCCATGTACGGGCGAACGTACATGGGCGTGGTCCGGACCACCTATCTCATCGGTCCCGACGGCAAGGTCATCGAGCGATGGGACAAGGTGAAGGTCGCCGAGCACGCGGAAGCGGTCCTGCACGCCATCAAGGCCCAATAGCCCGATTTCACTTGCTTCACGTCACACCATCGATCATGATCAAACTTCAATGAAGACAGTGCACACCACTCTGCTGCTGCTGACGACGCTCCCCTGCGCCGCCGATGTCCTGCTGGTGCCCGAGGACCACGCCACCGTCCAGGACGCCGTGAGCGTCGCCGTCCCCGGCGACATCATCGATCTTGCTGCCGGCGTCTGGACGAACCAGCAGGTCTGGGGCCTGTCGGATGTCACCCTGCGGGGCCGCGATGATCCCGAAGGCACGACCGTTATCGACGGCAGCATGCACGAATGGAGCCCGGTCGTCTGCTACGGGGGGCCCTGCACCATCGAGAACATCACCTTTCGCAACGGCGTGGGCTCGAACATCTTCGGCCTCGTGCGCGGCGGCGCGATCTACGCCGAGTTCACCCAGCTCACGATCCGAAACTGTCGATTCGAATCGAACCGCGTGGAGATGCAGGAGTTCGATCTGGGCGCAATCGGAGGTGCAATCTGCGGGTTCT
>PAQL01000009.1 GCA_002709295.1 Phycisphaerae bacterium
TGTTGTTGATCGAGAGCATCAGCGTGCACGCCTCGATCTGCGCCTCGAAGGACAGCGGCAGGTGGACCGCCATCTGGTCGCCGTCGAAGTCGGCGTTGTAGCCGGTGCAGACGAGCGGGTGGATCTTGATGGCGTTGCCCTCGACCAGCACCGGCTCGAACGCCTGGATGCCCATGCGGTGGAGGGTGGGGGCGCGGTTGAGGAGCACCGGATGGTTCCGGATGACCTGCTCGAGGATGTCCCAGACCTCGGGGTCGCGACGCTCGAGCATGCGCTTGGCGCTCTTGATCGTGTCGGCGTATCCGTGCTGCTTGAGCTTGCGGATGATGAACGGCTGGAACAGCTCGAGGGCGATCTTCTTGGGAAGACCGCACTGCCAGAGCTTGAGATCCGGACCGACGACGATGACCGAACGGGCGGAGTAGTCGACCCGCTTGCCGAGCAGGTTCTCGCGGAACCGGCCCTGCTTGCCCTTGATCATGTCGGTGATCGACTTGAGGGGGCGGTTCGACGAGCCGAGGACCGGGCGACGGCAGCGGCCGTTGTCGAACAGCGCGTCGACGGCCTGCTGGAGCATTCGCTTCTCGTTGCGGATGATGACCTCGGGGGCGTTGAGGTCCATCAGCTTCTTGAGACGATTGTTCCGGTTGATGATCCGGCGGTAGAGGTCGTTGAGGTCGCTGGTCGCGAAGTTGCCGCTCTCCAGCAGGACCAGGGGACGAAGGTCCGGAGGAATGACCGGAACGACGTCGAGGACCATCCAGGTCGGGTCGTTCTCCGAACCGCGGATCTGCTCCACGATCTTGAGTCGCTTGGAGAGGTCCTTCTTCTTCTGCTTGCTCCGGGTCTCGTTCAGCTGCTGCCGGAGGTCGAAGGCGAGTTCGGTCAGATCGAGCTGGTCGAGGAGTTCACGAACCGCCTCGGCGCCCATCATGGCGGTGAAGGCGGTGGGGCCGAACTTCTCGCGGGCCTCCCGGTACTCGTCCTCGGTGAGGACCTGCTGTCGCTGCAGCTCGGTGTCGCCGGCGTCGACGACCACGTAGTCCTGGAAGTAGATGACCTTCTCGAGGTCGCTGGTCTTCATGTCGAGCAGGTTGCCCAGTCGCGACGGCATCGCCTTGAAGAACCAGATGTGCACGATCGGAGCCGCGAGATTGATGTGGCCCATCCGCTTGCGTCGCACGCGGGAATGGGTCACCTTCACGCCGCATCGGTCGCAGATGATGCCCTTGTACTTCGTGCCCTTGTACTTCCCGCAGGCGCACTCGTAGTCCCGCTCGGGCCCGAAGATCCGTTCGCAGAACAGACCGTCCTTCTCGGGACGGTAGGTGCGGTAGTTGATGGTTTCAGGGCGCTTGACCTCGCCGAAGCTCCAGCTTCGGATGTCGTTGGGGCTGGCGAGGGTGATCTTCACCGAGCCGTAGTCGTTGACGCGATCAAAGACGTTTTCGGACATGATCGGGGGTACTCCCGAGGGCGGACGATTCGTGAACCGGCCGGAGCCGGCGTGGTCCCGGCCGAGGCCGGGAACGGTGGAGGAGAGGGGTCGGTCAGAGGACCGAGCCGGTGTCCTCCTGTTCCTTCTCAAGACTGATGTTCATGCCGAGACCCTTGATCTCGTGGCAGAGGACGTCGAACACCACCGGCATGCCGGCCTGAAGCGTGTTCGTGCCCTTGACCATCGAGTCGTAGATCTTGGTGCGGCCTTCCACATCGTCGCTCTTGACGGTCAGGAGCTCCTGGAGGACGTAGGCGGCGCCGTACGCCTCGAGGCCCCAGACCTCCATCTCGCCGAACCGCTGGCCGCCGGTGCGGGCCTTGCCGCCGAGAGGCTGCTGCGTGATGAGCGAGTAGGGGCCCGTGGAACGAGCATGGATCTTGTCGTCCACCAGGTGGTGGAGCTTGAGCATGTACATGTAGCCGACGGTGGTGCGCTGCTGGAACGCCTCGCCGGTCCGGCCGTCGTAGAGCTGGATCTTCCCGTCCACCGGCATGCGGGCGAGCAGCTCGCGGGGGTGACCGGGCTCCTCGCCGGTGGACTCGAAGTGATCGAGACGGGCCTGGACGTGCTCGTTGGCCTCGCGGACCGCATCGAAGATCTCGGACTCGTGGGCACCGTCGAAGACGGGCGTCACGGCCTGGAAGCCGAGGACCGCCGCGGCCCAGCCGAGGTGCACCTCGAGGATCTGGCCCACGTTCATACGGCTCGGCACGCCGAGCGGGTTGAGCAGGATGTCCACCGGGGTGCCGTCCTCGAGGAAGGGCATGTCCTCCTCGGGAACGAGTCGGGCGATCACACCCTTGTTGCCGTGACGGCCGGCCATCTTGTCGCCCACCGAGAGGGGACGCTTGGTGGCAAGGTAGACCTTGACCATCTCGAGCACGCCGGACGGAAGCTCGTCGCCCCGCTTCATGTGGGCGAGACGACGCTGCTTCTCCTTCTCGATGCCCTCGATGCGGGGCCAGAAGCGGTTCTTCTCGGCGATCGCGGTCTCGCGGGCCTCCTTCGAGCCCTTGATCCACTTGTCGGTGAAGTTCTCCAGCTGTTCGAGGATGACCTCGGGGATGTCGCTCGCACCGACCTTCTGGCGGGTGGAGGGGTCGACCATCTCCGAGCCGGTGAGGTCGTTGATCCGACCGACCATCTCCTTGAAGAGGGAGATGGCCCGGGCGTCCATCGACTCCTCGAACTCCTGCATGTCCTTCTTGAGCTGCTTCTTCTGGTCGTCGTTGAGGTGCATCCGGCGGCTGAAGTGCCGGGTGCCGATGACGATGCCGTTGGTGCCCGCGGGCACCTCGAGCGAGTCGTTCTTCACGTCCTCGCCGGCGCGGCCGAAGATCGCGTGAAGAAGCTTCTCCTCCGGGCTGAGCTCGGACTTCGACTTCGGGCTGACCTTGCCGACCAGGATGTCGCCGGGGCCGACCTTCGCACCGATGCGGATGATGCCACCGTCGTCGAGATTGCGAAGCATCTTCTCGGAGACGTTCGGGATGTCGTTGGTGAACTCCTCCCGACCCAGCTTGGTCTCCCGGATCTCCACCTCGAACGAGTCGATGTGGATCGACGTGAACGCGTCGTCCTTCACCAGTCGTTCGTTGAGGACGATGGCGTCCTCGAAGTTGTATCCGTCGAAGGTGTTGAAGGCCACGAGGGCGTTGCGGCCGATGGCCAGTTCGCCCATCTGGGTCGAGGCGCCGTCGGCGAGAAGCTGGCCGGTCTCGACCTTGTCGCCGAGCTTGACGACCGGCTTCTGGTTCTGGCAGGTCCGCTCGTTGAGGCCCACGAACTTGCGAAGCTCGTACTCGTCGGCGTTGTCGATGACGATCCTGGTCGAGTCGACGTAGGTGACCTCGCCTCCTCGCCGGGCGGTGACGATCATGCCGGAGTACGGGCCGATCTCGCGTTCCATGCCGGTGGCGACCAGCGGTGGATCCACCTTGATCATCGGCACGGCCTGTCGCTGCATGTTCGAACCCATGAGGGCCCGGTTCGCGTCGTCATGCTCGAGGAAGGGGATGAGGGAGGCGGAGATGCCGACGATCTGCTTGGGCGAGATGTCGACGAACTGGACGTCCTTGGCGTCGCAGAGCAGCAGGTCGCCGTCCTTGCGGGCCAGGATGTTGCCTTCGTTGAGCTTGCCGTCGGGGAGGATGGCGTCACTGGTGGCCAGCACCCTCTGAAGCTCCTCGTCGGCCCGGAGAAGCTCGACGTCCTTGGTCACCTTGCCGGACTTCACCGTGCGATACGGAGTCTGCAGGAAGCCGTAGTCGTCGATCTCGGAATAGATGCCGAGGGAGGCGATCAGGCCGATGTTGGTGCCTTCCGGCGTCTCGATCGGGCAGATTCGGCCGTAGTGCGAGATGTGGACGTCGCGGACCTCGAAGCCCGCACGCTTCCGGTTGAGCCCGCCGGGGCCGAGGGCGGAGAGTCGACGCTCGTGGACGAGCATCGAGAGCGGGTTGGTCTGGTCGACGACCTGCGACAGCTCGGAGCGGCCGAAGAAGAAGTCGATCGCGCTCGAGATGCTCTTGGAGTTGACGAGGTCGCTGATGCGGCTGAGCTCGTCGGGATCCTTCACGCTCATCCGCTCCTGGACGGTGCGGCGGAGCTTCAGGAAGCCCTTCCGCATCTCCTCGACCGCAAGCTCGTCGAGCGTGCGGAGACGACGGTTGCCCAGGTGGTCGATGTCGTCGACGTGGGCCCGGGACCGCTTGGCCCGGAGGTCCATCATGTAGCGGACCACGGCGAGGAAGTCCTCGCCCTGGATGTACTGCTCGCTCTCGTCCCGGACCTTGTAGATCGGGTCGTCCTCGAACTTCCGGTTGATGCGGAAGCGACCGACCCGGCCGAGGCGGTATCGGTTGTCGTCGAAGAACTTCTCGGTGAACAGGGCCTTGGCCTTGTCGAGCTGCGGCGGGTTGCCGGGACGAAGGCGTCCGTAGATCTTCAACAGAGCGGCCTCGTGCTCGGTCACCTCGGCGAGGAAGTCGAGGCGTTCCTCGGCGAGGGTGTTGAGGATCAGAGGGTCGCTGGCGTCGGTGATGACCCGGATGCTCTTGAGCTCCGAGGCCTGGATGGCCTCGATCGCGTCCCGGATCGGCTTGCCGACGGTGCAGAGCTCCTCGCCGGTGTCGGTGTCGACGATCAGCTCGGCGGAGTAGTGCTCCGGCTTGAGCTTCTCGACCTTCACGTCCTTCACGTCGTAGAAGAGCTCGAGGATCTTGTCGGTGGAGGAGAAGTCCTCGTGGAGGGCTCGGAGGAAGGTGGTGGCGGCCAGCTTGGTCGACTGGTCGATCCGCATCGCCAGCACGTCCTTCTTGGTCACCTCCAGCTCGATCCACGAACCGCGCTCCGGGATGATCCGAGCGCTGTGCAGGGGACGGTCCCCGAAGCTCGAGGCGATCGAGAAGTCGACGCCGGGCGACCGATGCAGCTGACTGACGATGACCCGCTCCGCACCGTTGACGATGAACTCGCCGCCGCCGGAGAAGTTGCTGGCTCGGGCGATCTCCCAGGGGAGACGGACGCCGGCCATGATCGGGATCTCGCCCAGGTAGATGTCCTCTTCCGGAGTCTCCGCCACGCCCTCGCGATGGAAACGGACCCGGACCCGGAACGGCATGCCGTAGGTGAGCCGGAGCTCGCGGCACTCGTCGGGGGTGTAGCGGGGCTCGTCGAGGGAGTAGCTGACGTACTCCAGTCGCATCGAACCGTCGTAGCTCTCGATCGGGAAGACCTCCCGAAGGAGACCTTCAAGTCCGTATTCCCCTCGTCGATCCTCGGAGGGAGTATCGAGTTGGAGGAACCTCGCGTAGGCGTCTCGCTGGACACGGACGAGATCGGGAATCCGGAGTCCGTCCTTCCGCTTGCTGAAGTCACGGGGCGTTCGGGTGGTCATCCAGGGGCATCCTCGACTGGGTGGCACCGCTGATGGGTGCGGTGGGCAAGGTTGTCTTCACGACGCCCGATGCGGGCGCCGTCCGGAGCCGGGGAGGTGCGGACCTCCGCGGCCTGGGTCAAGCCGCGTTGGCGGCGGCGTGCGCGTTCGCGGTCTCGACGAGCCGGTCGAAGGTCGCCGGGTCCTCGATCGCGATCTGGCTCAGCATCTTCCGGTTGAGAAGGATGCCGCCCCGCTGGAGTCCGTTGATGAACACGCTGTAGCGGGTGCCTCGCATCCTGCACGCGGCGGTGATGCGGGTGATCCAGAGTCGTCGATAGTCGCGCTTGCGGGCACGGCGATCGCGGAAAGCGAATCGTCCGGCACGCCAGAGGGCGACCTTGGCCTGCTGCTTGTGTCGGCTCTTGGTGCCGTAGTAACCGCGGGCATTCCGCAGCAACCGGCGGCGGGCCTTGGTGCGGGCTGCACCCTTGCGAACGCGTGGCATGGGTCTTTCCTTCGGACCTCTGGGGTCGATGTGCCTCGGCGGGGGCCTCCTCGAGGAGGCGCTTCAGGCCCGACGGGCGAGGGCGGAGTTTGTGGAGGCGGCACCGCTGGAGCAGATGCCGGCATGGAGGCGAGTGTTCAGGAAGCGTTCGAGGTCGATGCCTCGCGTTCCTTCTGGTCCGCGATCGACTGCTCCTGCGACCGCAGGGGTCGGAAGAGAAGCATGCTGTATCGCTTCATGTCGCCGGCGCGGGCGTAGCGCGGGCGTCGATAGCTTCGGACCTGCTGTCCGGTCTTGTTGCTCTTGATGTGACGGCTGTGGGGACGTCGGAAGCGGATCTTGCCAGACTTGGTGATCTTGATCCGCTTCAGCAGACCCTTGTGCGACTTGCTCTTTGGCATTTCGGCACCGAAAAGGACGGGGTGAGGGCGAGGTGATCCTTCGCGGATCGAATCGAGAAGTATAGGGGTGGCCGAAGGGATTTGGCAAATCACGGCCATCCAGACAACATTCTCGGACCCTGGGCTCCGGATCGCTTCCCGCGGTGGGGTCCGATCCGGCTCGGACATGCGGTCCGGGTATCCCCCGGTCAGGCCTGATTCGGGGTCCAGCGACGGCGACCGGCCTCAGTGGGCCAGAACCGCATCCTTGAGGTTCCGGGGGCGGATGTCCTCGTTGGCGGAGGGAACGTCGGGGTCGTAGTCGTCATGGACCCAGAGCGAATCCCCGTCAGGCAGCACCGCACTGGGGAGGCTGTCGAAGGAGAGGTCGAACCGGACCACCACCACCAGGGTCTGGTCGTGGATGTGGGAGCCCTGCCGGTGGGAGAGGGCGGGCTGGTTCCGCCGCTTCGACCAGATCACCGGGTTCTGGTCGGCCAGCAGGGGTTCGTCGGCCCCGTAGGCCGTGAGCTTGAAGGTCCCGATGTTCATGGGGACCCGATAGGAGATCGGCCCGATCTTCTCGAGCCGGATCCGTTCGGCCTGTTCGAAATCAGGCGACACGTGGAGTGCGGGGGTGGTCAACGCCTTGTGGAGCTGGGTGCCCCAGTCACCGTCCATCGCATCCGGCAGCCCGCTCATGGAGTGGCCGGAGCCTTCGATGGTGTTGACATCGATGGGCATCGAGCCGTCGTTCTCGGAGGCGAAGGAGGCGATCCCGGCGCTGTACTCGTTGAGTCGGACCTTCGAATGCAGGATGTCGTTCTGGCGATCGATGGCCTGGTAGAGGGGCCAGCCGATCCCGACCGCGAGGAAGAGGGCGGCGGCGACCGCGAAGAAGTCCGGCAGGCGGATCTGTCGGCCGTTGAAGCCGGGTGCATCGGCGATGGAGAACCGGGAGGACCGTTCGGATTCCGCCCGGCCGATTCTCGCGAGGGTGGCGTCGACGAGTTCGTCGGAGGCCTCCTCGGTCGGATAGGACTCGAGACAGGAGAGAAGATCCAGCGCGGCCCGCTCCCGGGGATCGTTCGTCTCGGAGGGCTTCAGGCCATGTTCGAAGAGCCGGTCGATCGCATCTGCATCGTCTTCAGAGAGCCGTGCGACACGGTCGCGGGCTCCTCGAGTGGCGGGGTCTTCAGCGTGCATCTTCATGGGGTCCGATGTTCGGTGCTTCTTCCGGGGAGAGGCGACCGAACGTGGGCCGCCGCTTCGTGAGCGAGTCAGGCTGCGTTCTCGTCGTCTCCCCTCCGACGCTGGTGTCGGGTGGAGGCGTCCTTCCAGGAGTCGGCGAAATGGGCGACCGCCGAGTGCAGTCTGCTCTTCACCGTTCCCAGGGGGATCTGAAGGCTGTCGGATATCTGGTTGTAGCTGAGCTTCTGGAAGTAGCTCAGCAGCAGGATCTCGCGGTAGTGCGCGGGCAGGTCGTCCACGACCTGCTTCACCAGCCGCTGCTTCTCCTCGTCGAGAAGGCTGGTGTCGACGGCCTCGTCGTCGCCGCCGAGGAGATCGACCAGGGTGGTCTCCCGTCCGTCGGCGGAGCCGACGGGAGTGGAGAGACTCACGGCCGCACGGCGGCGTCGCTTGCGGTGGAAGTCGCGGGCCTTGTTGGCCGCGATCGTGTAGAGCCAGGGCTTGAATCGTCGGCTGGCGTCGAAGCTCTCGGCCGAGAGGTGGATCTGCAGGAAGGCGTCCTGAAAGACGTCGTCCGCGGCGGCTCTGGAGCCCAGGAACCTCTGAAGGAACTGGACCAGGTCGTTTCGATACCGCTCGACCAGCAGGGCGAATGCCGCGGTCTCGCCGGTTCGATAGGCGACCAGGAGCTCCTCATCGGATCTCGGGTCGTCCGGATGATCTGATTCGTGTTGGGAGTCGGTCACGGGCGCCTCGAGGGTGCGGGACCGTTCCCGCTTCTCCTCGGAAAAGGTACCCGAATCAGCCTTCATCTTCCCGTTGGAGCGGTCGGGTTCGAAGGGTGACATCGCCAGCGAAGCAAGGAACTCCATCAGTGTGGGGGATCTGAAGTTCGAGTGCGGCAGAGCGGTCATGTGGGCCCTACGACCGACCTCCGGGTCAGGATCGCGGGAAATCAAGGATTTCCTCGAAGCGGCCTCCCGGTGGTCCCGGACGGCGGGGCGAGGTCCGCGAACCGGGGCGTTCCTCCGAGCTTCTGCCTGATCGATCGCGGGGTAGGATTGCGGCGACAAGCTCGCAACCACCTCCCCGGGCCGGGAGGATCCTCGTTCGAGCAGTCCCCCGATCACGGAGTGCGTTCATGCCGGTTCCGGATTCACGGATGTGGACGGTCGCGAGCGGCGCCGTCGGACAGAGGCTTCCGGGTCGCCGGGGGTGCCCGATGGCCGCGGGGTCGGGTGTGAGCCCCGACGGCATCCGCGAGGTGGCTCGAGGCGACAGGAAGAGGGTGGCGTCGTGAGTCCGATCGAGCGTCTGGCCGTCCGGCAGCTCGAGGCCTACAACGCCTCCGATCTGGACGCGTTCTGCGACTGTTATCACGAGGAGGTCGAGATCTGGAACGACCGGACTCCGGCCGGTTCCGGGATCGAGGGCTTCCGTGACCGGTACCGGGACATGTTCGAACGCTGGTCGTTCGGGGGCGAGGTCTCGAATCGACTGGTCGCCGGAGATCATGCCGTCGACCTCGAGCACTGGTGGCGGATCGATCCCGACACCGGGGAACGGAGCGAGGGCGATCTCCTGGTCCGCTACACCCTTCGAGAGGATCGGATCGGGGTCGTCCAGTTCATCCGGGTCTGAACGACCGTCCCCGCATCCGTCCCCGGAGCCGTCATCGAGTGCGATCCACGGGATTCCGATCCTCTCGGACCGGGTTGCGTGCACAACCTGCCGGTCCGCCCGGGAGTCACGGCTGGCAGCCCACAATCCCCGCATGCCGTTCATCAAAGGATCCGTGACCTACGCCCGATTCCGGCTCGGAGGCGACGCCCCGGCCCGAATCGACGAGACCATGCTGGCCGCCCTCAAGGCGGGAGTCCTCAGCCCCACCCTCGGGGTTCCGGTCGAGGTCGAGACCGGTTGGACCGCCGGGGAGCACATCCTCGACCACGACTTCGGTTTCGAACGCTGCGTCTTCGATGCGAGCCTGCATGCGGCCATGCGGATGGACTCGGTGAGGGTTCCTCCCGAGATCCGGACCGCCTATGTCGCCCAGGAACAGACCGCCCTGCGTCGGGCCGCCGGCGACGAGCGCGGGGATGATTCCGGCCTGCCCGCCCGCCCCCTGGGCCGGGCGGCGAGGCGCGAGGCCAGGGAGTCCGCCGAACGACGGTGGCTCGAAGAGGTGTCCGATGGCCGGTATCGCTCGAGCAAGCTCGTCCCGATCCTCTGGAATCCCGCCCGCGGGGTGCTGCTCGCGCCCGCGACCACCGACAAGGTGGCGGATGCCCTTCGAGACCTCGTGCAGTCGACGTTCGGAGCAAGACTCCAGGGCGTGAGCTCGGCGGGGCTGGCCCTTGATCTGCTGGCCAGTCGCGGTGAGACCGGCATCTTCGACGATGCGATGCCCGAAGCCTTCTGTCCGCCACCGGCCCCGCGGACCGCGGAACTCGCCGCGATGGTGGGGGATCGACCGGACGTGCCCTGGGTCCAGGGAGGCCCCGAACCCAAGGACTTCCTCGGCAACATCTTCCTGCTCTGGTTGTGGATGCACGCCGAGCGACACGAGGGACTTGTCGATCTCTCCGACGGGCGCGGCATCACCTTCTTGGTGGATCGACTCATCGACATGGAATGCGCCTGGGGCGTCACGGGGCGTCAGTCGCTGCGTGGCGATGCACCGGGTCGCAGCGCCGAAGCCGCCAAGGCCCTCCAGCAGGGCAAGTGGCCGCGCAAGCTCGGCCTCATCCTCTCCGACGGCGAGTCGGAGTGGTCGTTCGATCTCCAGGGCGATCTCTTCCGGGTCTCGGGATTGAAGATCCCCCGGCCCGAGGAACGGCCCGGCAGCGAGCGTGAAGCGGTCGAGCAGAGGATCGAGTCGACCCTCGCGGTGGACGGGATCCTGGTGGCGCTCTACGACGAGTTCCTGAAGGAACGATTCGGGTCAGCATGGAACGCCCGCAAGTCCGAGATCCGGGAGTGGATCGCGAGCAAGGGAGGCTCCTCGGTTCCCGAGGCGCCGGTGGTCGAGATGACCGTCGGCTGAATCGGGCCGCTCGGCCGTGGTCAGTCCCCGCGTCCCCGCGCCGCGGCGACGAACGCCCGGATGCGGTCGTGGTCCTTGACCCCGCGGGTCGATTCCACGCCGCTGGAGACATCCACCCCGAACGGTCGGTGATCGCGGACCACGTCCGCGACGGTGTCGGGGTCCAGTCCGCCGGCGATCACCACCGGAGTCTCGAGCTCGGGGAGCACCTCGGCCAGCCGACCGTGGTCGAACGGTTCGCCGCTGCCGCCTCGCGGGCCGTCGACCAGCAGGATCTCGACGTCGGGATGGTCGTCCCACATCCGGCACGCGTCGGGGTCGAAGGGGATCGCCTTCACGATCCGGTGACCGGTCTCCGCCGCGATCGAGGTCACCCGTTCGGGCGTCTCCTCGCCGTGGAGCTGGATCCATTCCCCCGGCCAGACCTCCAGAAGCTCCATCCCGGGATCGACGAAGAGACCGATTGCCTCGAGGCTCGACGGCATCCCTGCGAAGAGGGCGATGGCTTCGGCCGGCGTGAGCTCGCGAGGAGAGCCGGGGGCGAGGACCAGGCCCACCGCGTCCACGTCGCAGGCGGCGCAGACCGTGAGATCCGTCTCGCTGCGCACTCCGCAGATCTTCACGAACGGAGTGCGATCGCTGCCGGGAAGATCGCTCATGTCGGATCCTCTGCCACGGTGGGCGGCAGTCCGGCCTCGGCTCGCAGCGCCTCCATCAGTCCGCGGCTCTCCGGCGACAATCGTCGGCGGGCGAGCACCTCGAGCTGGGGGATCGCTTCGGCGGGCTCGTTCAGACGCCGAATCAGGATCGAGGCGAGCAGGAGGCGGAAGTCGTCGCTGGGTCCTCCGGGACCTGTGGGCCGTTCCCCCCGTTTCCGGAGCAGGGCGGCGTAGGCGCGGGCCGCCAGCGCGGCGTCGCCGGCGGCGAGGGCCCGGTTGCCCAGATCGGCCTGATCCGCGTCCTTGAGGGTCAGGGTGTCCGGCGCAGCGCGGTAGCGATCCAGGGCTCCGACGTCGTCACCGTCCCGCAGATGACGGACGATCTCGGCCCGGGTCTCCGCATCGGGATCCGACACCGGGCCCGTGCCTTCGGCGACTCGTCTCGGGGTGGCTGCCGCAGGCCCGGCGTGGTCGAAGGGTGAACCGAACTCCCGGGCCACGGCCCTCATCTCCTTCCGGCGTTGTCGCTGCTTGAACAGATAGAGCATGTCCAGTTCGGTTCTGGGAAGCACGCCGATGGCGAGGAGGAGCATCGCGGTGGAGAAGCCGAAGGCGTATCCACCGAGGTGGGCGGCGTTGGCGACGTCGTTGGATCGGCCGAGGAACGAACTGGCCTGACTGAGCAGGTCGATCGCCACATAGAAGCAGATGAACCAGATCGCCGGGACGTGATAGACCCCGATCAGGAGGAAGAACAACAGCACCCGGATCGTGGAGCGGGGGAAGAGGGCGAGGTAGGCGCCGCTCACCGCCGCCACGGCCCCGGAGGCCCCGATCGCGGGGGCCGGGGTGACCACCATGTGGGCCAGGCAGGCGGCGGCCCCGCCCACCAGGTAGAAGATGGCGAATCCGAGGGAGCCCAGCCTGGCCTCGACCGCCTGGCCGAACACCCACAGGAAGAGCATGTTGAAGCCCACATGACCGAGGCCGCTCGGGTCGTGGAGGAAGAGCGAGGTCACGAGGGACCAGGGGTGGAAATCCATCCTTGTGACCGCTCCCCAGCGGATGACCTCCTCATGTGTGGTGGTCCCGGCCCGGACCGCGACGGCCACTCCGAGGAACACCAGAAGGTTCACGATCACCAGGATGAGGGTGATCTTCGGTCGGCCGGGGGGGAGCCGGTCGGTTCCAAGGGGGATCAGCATGGCGGGAGTCTAGGTTCTTCCGGCGTTGAGCCGAGCGGAGGTTGCCCCTACAATGTCTGACTCGGTGGATCCGGCTTGCAGGTGGGTGGGAGTGTTCGCGGGCCGAATCCGAACCGGATCACGACCGAACAGACAGGTCGGATCCCCGAGCTGAGATCGAGATCGACATGAGACCCCCCCGACTCCTCGGAGTCGGAGAAATCGGAGCCCCCGTGCCATGAGCACCGCAGCTGAGAAGCAGTTCGACCAAGGCCTCGTCAACACCATCGCAGCCGAGACGCAGATGTCCTACATCGACGGCGAGCGGGGAGTCCTCGAGTACGTGGGGATCGACATCGACTCCCTCGCCCGGAACTCGACCTTCGAGGAGTCGACCTACCTGCTGTGGAACGGTCGGCTCCCCAACGCCGCCGAACTCGCGGAGTTCGAGGCCGGACTCCGGGCGGAGTACGAGATCCCGGCCGGCGTGATCGACATGATCAAGGCGATCCCCGCCGACGCCTCTCCCATGCACACCGTCCAGACCCTGGTGTCCTCGCTCTCGCTCTACGACCCCGAGGCGGACGACGACTCGCCCGAGGCGAACATCCGCAAGGCCATCCGACTGGTGGCCAAGACTCCGACCCTGATCGCGGCCTTCGACCGTCATCGCAAGGGTCGGGAGATCATCGCTCCGGATTCGAACCGTTCCATCGCCTCGAACTTCCTCTGGATGCTTCGCGGCGAGGAGCCGACCGACACCATGGTCCGCGCCCTCGACGTGTGCCTCGTGCTTCACGCCGACCACGGCTTCAACGCCTCGACCTTCACCTCGCTGGTCGTGATCTCGACCCTGAGCGACCTGTACTCCGCGTGTTCCGCGGCGGTGGGCGCCCTTCGGGGCCCGCTTCACGGCGGAGCCAACGAAGGCGTCATGGTCATGCTCAACGAGATCGGAGACATGTCGAAGGTCGACGAGTTCATGAAGGGCAAGCTCGAGCGCAAGGAGAAGATCATGGGCTTCGGGCACCGCGTCTACAAGGCGTACGACCCGCGGGCCACGTATCTCAAGACATTCGCCGAGGGACTCGCCCGCGACACCGGCAACCTTCCGCTCTACGAGATGAGCAAGCGGATCGAGGAGATCATGAACGAGGCGGTGGCCGCCAAGGGGATCTTCCCGAACGTCGACTTCTACTCCGCCACGACCTACTGGTCGCTCGGGCTCGATCTCGACCTCTTCACCCCGATGTTCGCCCTCAGCCGCATGAGCGGCTGGACCGGGCACTGCATCGAGTATCTGAAGAACAACAAGCTGATCCGTCCCGGAGCGGCCTACGTCGGACCCCACGAGGTTCCCTACGTCGCCATGAGCGATCGCTGAATGGACCGTCCGGAAGAGACCCCGGAAGCCGATCGACACACTCAGGAACTCCTCCGCACCGAGGAGAGGGCAGGGTGGCTTCGCTTTCTGACCACCCTGATCCTGCCGTTCGTTCTGCTGGGGATCGGTGGAGTGCTGCTCGCCGCCGGTGTCGTGGTCCTGCTGGCAGGCGGCCCTTCCTTCATCTGGCTGCCTCTGCTGATGCTCGGGGGGCTCTTCGTGATCGCCGCCCTGATCGGTTTCGCCTGGATCATGATCATGGCCGAGGCCGGGCCGTTCTGAACCGGCGGGCCCGGTGTCTCAGGCCTTCTTCATCCACGGGCCGCGGATCACCACGGTCAGGCCCTGGTGCTGGATGTTCACGAACATCGTGTCACCGTCGGGACTGAAACAGATCCCGGCCGTCTCGCTGTCGCTGGCACGAACCATCGCGAACCGTTCGAGGCTGCCGTCGGGACGGACCCTGACGATGCCGTCGGTGCCGATCCCGTCCTCGTTGATGAAGAGATCCCCCCAGGGGGCGACGGTGAGGTTGTCGGCGTTCTCGATGATGCCGCCCGCCTCCGACTCCACGAAGAGTTCGAGGCTTCCGGGAGCGTCCTTCTCGAGTTCGAGTCCCTCATGAGGTGACGGGCGGTAGGTGAAGATCTGGCCGAGCCGGGCCACCCCGCCCGTGGTGCAGGCGAAATGCACCGCGTCCCGGCCGGTCCAGATGCCCTCGCCTCGGGCGAAACGGGCGGCGCCCGCCTCGAAGCCCCGGAAACGGAGATCGTCCCCGGCCGACTCGGGGTCGTCGAGGTCGATCCACCGGACCGACATGCGGTCCCCCTGCTTGAGGGACGGCAGTTCGGTGGCGGGATCGATCCAGTTCCGGGTGTCCGCCGACGGCTGCTGATCGATGACCAGCGCCTGCAGGCGTCCGCCGGCCGCCAGTCGGCCCGGTTCCCGGGGCACGAACCGGTAGAAGATGCCGTCGTTGCGATCCTCGGTGAGGTAGACGCACCGGCCGTCCGGGGCCACCGCGACCGCTTCGTGATTGAATCGTCCCAGGGCCCGGAGTGGTCGGGGCGCGGCCAGGTGCTGACGACCGGAGGCGGGGATCTCGAAGCACCATCCGTGATCGGCGGCGCAGGTCTCGTTGGCCCGCTGCGTCCATTCCTCGCAGGTGATCCACGTGTTCCAGGGGGTGGCGCCCCCGGCGCAGTTGCGCCCGGTGCCGGCGAGGGAGAGGAAGTGCCTGACGACCTTGCGGGTCTTCGGGTCGTAGACCACGGTCGTGGTGCCACCCAGGCACGGTGCGCCCGCGCGTCCGACGTCGTAGATCATGGCGGGATCGACGCGGGGGAGACGCTCCAGTTTCGGTCCGAAGGCGCCGAGCGACGGGTCGGAGTCGATGCCGACCTCGTGGTTCCTCACCAGCACCACCCGTCCATGGCCTCCGTCGAAGGCGGCCATGCCGTCGTGGAGCCCCGGCACCAGCAGGCCGTCGTCCATCTCCTCGCCCCATCTGGAGATCAGCTGGTAGCTGAAACCCTCGGGCAGATCCAGAAGACCGTCGGGATCGGATCGGAGTCGCCCGTAGGCGTCCGCCGGGGGAGTGCCGAGCAGACCGGCCTCCGCGGCCCGGCCGAGGCCGGCGAAGCCGGCGCCGGTCGCAGCGAGGCGACTCACGAAGTCTCTGCGGTTCAGTCCTGTCATTCCCGAATCAAAGCGGACCCGAGGCCCGGCATCAAGGCCCCGATCATGAAGAAGTCGTGAGGGTTGCGTCGGCGATCGGGGTCCGCCGCGGCACCGTGGCCCGGCGTCACTCCTCGGAGACGGTCATCTGGGGGTAGACCAGGATCCGGTCGTGAGCGACCAGCACCAGATCATCCGCACCGTCGCCGGTCACGTCGGTGACCAGGACCTCGCGGGGCTCGTATTCCCGAGGGGCTCCTCCCGAGAAGATCTTGGTCTCGAAGACCGTGAATCCGGTCATGGGCAGGAGACGGCCACGGTCGCTGAAGCTGAGGATGTCGACCGCCTGGCGGCCGGCATCAAGCACCACCATGTCGAGGCGTCCGTCGCCGTTGAGGTCTCCGGTGCCGATCTCGTGCGGGACGGTCCGGTTGTCGTCGGGACGCCAGCTCGCGGCCTCCGAGAGGCCGGGGCGAGCCCCTTCCAGGCCGACCACCGCGAAGGCGTCCTTGCCGACCAGGACGAGATCCTCCCGTTCGACCTCGCTCGAGCTGCCGCCGGAGAAGGAACCTCTCATCACGGTGTCGGGGACGATGCCCCGGACCGCGATCTTGTCCGCGACCATCCATCCGTCGCCCGCCCGCTCGAACACGAGCAGCTGGCGACCCTCACGGTCGGCGGCGACCAGTCGGTCGCCGATGGTCTCGACCGCGACGAGTCTGGATCCGCCCTCGGCATTGAGCTGGGAGACGACCCGCCATCCGTTCTCGGGATCGAAGCGGACGGCTCGGACGTAGTTGCGATCCGCGATCAGCAGTTCGTCCAGTCCGTCGCCGTCGGCGTCGAATCGTCCGGTGTTTCCAGCGGAGGCGGCGCTGACCAGGCCGAACTGCGGCATCGCGTCCTTGTCGAGGAGGTCGAAGCCGTCGTCGGTGCCGCGCAGCACCGTCATCGGCCGGTCCTCGGTGAACAGCAGCAGGTCGGTCCGGCCGTCCTGGTCCGCATCGAGGTCGAGGATCGCATCGGGTCCGCGAGTCGCGCGTCCCAGATCGACCGAAAGGGTGTCGCCTTCCCCGGCGAGGGGGAGGAGATCGAGATGGAAGCCCCGATCGACCTTCGAGATCACCGCGAGGCCCGGACCGTTCCCGGTCTCGACGAGCTTCATGCTGGTGGGTTCGTGACCGTTGGGAAGCCGCATCGGTTCCGGGAAGTCGATCCCCTTCGATGACGCCTTCGCCCGGCCCACCACGCCTTCCTCGCTGCTGAGCACGAACACGTCGACGATCCCGTCGCCGTCCACGTCGCCAGCCTCGACGGCATCGGGCTGGGCGAAGGTCGGATGGGATCGAAGACCGCCGAGGCCCCGTCCGGAGACCTGGCTCCAGGAGGCGATCGCGTTGCGTTCCCGATCGGTGGCGAGCATGTCGGGGAGATCGTCGCCATCGAGGTCGACGATGGCGACATCGCGTCGACGCTGTCCGGGATCGGGGAAGCCGAAGATCTCGAACGAGGGCTCGATGCCGTCACCACCATCGGTGTTCATCTCATGGACCACCACCCGTCGGGTTCCGCGTTCGATGACCGCCAGTCGAGCCGAATCCTCACCGGGCAGACGAACGGGCGCCGCCTCCACCAGGGCCGGGGTCTCGAAGCGGAGCTGCGGACCGAAGCTCTTCCGTCCGTCCTGGCGGCTGGCCCGCCAGAGACGCATCGGCGAGTCGTCGTCGTTGACCACGCCCGCGATGTCGAGAAGGCCGTCGTGGTCGTAGTCCTCGACCATGATCGCGATCACTCGATCCTCGCCCGCGGAGAGTTCCTCGTGGGGCAGCAGGCGTCCGTCGGTCTCCAGCGGCCAGATCCGGATCCGACCCTCGACCAGCGACACCAACTCCACCGAACCGTCGGAGCCGGAGATGTCCGCGACCACCAGACCGTCACGGGTGGGTGAGAGACCCCGCACGCGGTTTCGTCGCAGCGATTCGAATTCACCGGGGGCCGACTGGCGGAAGATCTGGATGGTGTCGGGACGGCCCGCCATCAGAAGGTCGAGCATCCCGTCCCGATCGACGTCGAGAACCTCGACATCCGCGATCTCGACGGAGACCGGAATCTCGATCCGTTCGAATCGCCAGTGCTCCGGCAGCTCGTTCGGTCGTCGGGAGGGACGGATGTCCTGAGGCGTGGCATCGGGACGCTGCCGAAGGACCTCGATCCTGCTCTTGTGGTTGTTGGCGACCACCAGATCGGTGAAGCCGTCTCCGTCCACGTCCCGGGCGAGGATCGGACCGACTCCGGGACCAACCGGAACCGCCTCCAGGGCGTCGAAACCGAAGTGGGCGGCGGTTTCCGAGTCCTGAGCCATCGCATCGGCCGCCGCGATCCCGATCAGGAGGGCGGCGAATCGTGGAATTCCGGCAGGCAGGACCCGGGAGGAACGTCGGCTCGAAGGCATTCTGGATCTCCTCGTGGCCCTTCGGGGCCGCAGGGGGAATGGGGGAAACCGGCCGGATATAGTACCCGCCCACGAGGAGACACCAGATCATGCCACTCCGACTCGTCACCGCCACCATCACCCTCGCCTGTTCCGCAGCCCTGGGCGCCTCCTCCGAGGTCGCCGTCGGCGAGCTTGATCAGATCCGTCTCAAGGATGGAGGCGAGGTCCGGGGAGAGATCGTCAAGCGTGACGATCGAGGCGTCTGGATCGACGTCGGCCCCACCGTGGTCCGGTTCGACCTGGATCAGGTGGAGGAGATCGTCGAGGACGATGGTGATGCATCGATGGCGGTCAGTTCGGGCACCCTGTACTCGACGGCGGTGAAGCCGGTCGAGCGGAGTCCGAAGGAGCACGCCCGTCTCATCGGCCCCGCGGTGATCAAGGTCTCCACCCCGAGCGGGCTCGGGTCCGGGGTCGTGATCTCCGCGAAGGGGCACGCGATCACCAACGCCCACGTCGTGCAGAACGAGACGGCGCTTCGCGCCACGGTGTGGCTGCCGCAGGACGACGGGACGCTTCGACGGACCGACATCGACGACGTCGAACTGATCGCGGTCAACAACCACCTCGATCTCGCGCTGGTCCGCATCGATCACCCTCAGGACGGCGAGTTCGACTTCGCTCCGGTCCAGGATCTCGAGAAGCTCGAGATCGGTCAGCCGGTCTTCGCGATCGGGAATCCGCTCGGCCTCGAACGCACCCTGACCCAGGGCGTGATCTCGACCACGCAGCGGAACTTCAACGGACTGACCTACATTCAGACCGACACCCCGATCAATCCCGGCAACAGCGGGGGACCTCTGTTCAACACCCGGGGCGAGGTGATCGGCATCACGAACATGGGAATCCTCGGAGGCGAGGCCCTCGGCTTCGCCATTCCCGCCCGTTACGTCAAGGACTTCGTCCGCAATCGCGAAGCCTTCGCCTACGACCGCTCCAACCCCAACAGCGGTCACATCTATCACGATCCTCCGACTCGTCGACTGCCCGGTGGGCCGAGCATCCTCGACGACGCGACCGGCGGCTGAACCCGTCGTTCATTCCGCCCGTTCATCCTGCAAGGAATCCCCCAGACATGAACCTTCGTCCCACCCTCTGTGCCGCCGGCCTCGTGCCGTTCCTCACCCTCGGCTCCCTCGCCGAGGATCGTCTGAGCATCACCGATCTGGCCCCCGAGGGCACCTTCATGGTGCTCGGTGCCGACGACCTCGACGCCACCTGCAAGAACTTCAATGCGACGCCGCTCGCGGGGCTCTGGAACACCGAGGCGGTCCAGGAGATCGTGGGCCGGCCCATGGGCGACGTGATGGAGATGATGATGCAGTCGCTCGGCGAGGAGGACGGCGAGGGCGAGCTCGCGCTGCCCCGCGCGTTCGGACTCGCCCAGTACGTCGATCTCGACGAGGAGACCGGCATGAGCCGCGCGTTCGTGCTCGGCTTCGCCGAGTGGGACGAGGGCGGCGAGGGTCTCGACCGGATGATGGAGGTCGTGCTGGAGGACCGGATCGATGATGGAAGCGTCCGTCTGGACTCCCGCGAGGTCCGAGGCCGCGAGGTCATGGTCGTCGAGACGATCGAAGAGGAGGGCATGGGGGACGAGGACGAGTTCGGCGGTGATTTCGACGCCATGATGATGCTCGGCGATCCGAGCGAGATGGCGCCCGATCTCTCGATGATGTTCGTCGTCCGCGACGAGGGTCGGATGGTGATCGCCAACGATCTGCTCGCCATCGACGACGCCCTCGCCGCCATCGACGGCAAGGGACGGGACGGCATGTCCTCGACCGAGGACTGGAAGAACATGGCCAGTCAGCTGGGTGACTGCGACGCCTACCTCGGACTGATGACCGATCCGCTCCAGGATCTGCTGGCTCCGATGTTCATGGGTCCGCTCGGGATCGTGCGTCCGATGATCGGCGAGGCCTTCGGCGACATCCGGGGATACGGATTCGCCGCGAGCATCCCCGAGGATGCCACCGACGCCTCGATGGTCGTCACCGCCTCGATGCTCTGCCCCGGCGACAGCAAGGGGATCATGGCCCTGATCACCGAGGAGTCGGCCACCGGTCAGGCTCCGCCCGCGATCGTCGGTGCCGATGCGATCGGTTACGGACGCATCAACGTCGATTTCAAGGGCATGGTGCCGCTCTTCGAGAAGCTGGCCGCGGCCCTGCCCATGGGCGGCGAGGAGATGGAGATGTACCTCGATCAGTTCGGCCCCATGATGGAGGGTGCGATGGCGACCATGGGTCCCGTCGTCCACACCGTCTCAACCGTGAGTCGCCCGATCGAGATCGACAGTGCGGCCACCACGATGATCATTCCGACCAGCGATCCCGAGAAGGTCCAGCCCCTGCTCTCGATGTTCGGTCCCTCGATGGGCCTCGAACCTCGTGACTTCGCGGGCGAGACGCTCTGGAGCAGCGAGCTCGACGGGATGGCGGCCGCCGTCGCCGGCAACTGGGTCGTGCTGGGATCCCCCCGCGGCGTGGAGCAGGTGGTGCGCGGCCTCGGTGACAAGGATGCCGAAGGCATCGACGAGATGAAGTCCTTCCGATCCGCGATCGGCAAGCTTCCCGCCGGCGAGTCTGTGGGCTGGGGATGGGTGGACACCGTCTCCCAGTACGCGGTCCAGCGGGAGACCATGGAGCAGACCATGGACATGCTCGGCGGCGGAGGGTTCGACGAGTTCGCGCCCGAGACCGGATTCGGCGTCGATGACATGGGCTTCGCCATCGATCTCGTCGAGCAGCTGACCCCCGAGGAGTTCGCGAAGTACGTCGGACCTTCGGTCTGGAACTTCACCCGGGACGACCTCGGCTGGACCTACCGGCAGTGGTTCCTCGCTCCGATGATGCCGGATCGCTGATCCGAAGCGGGCCCGTCCGGATTTCGAATCGAGGGGTGTCCGGTCGCAGGCCGGGCACCCCTCGTTCCGTTAGGGTCCGGTCATGAGCCTCGTGTTCCTGCTCCTCTTCGCCGTGCTGCTCGTGGTCACCGCCCTGGTGGCGGCCACGGTGTACGAGTCGATCCGACCGCGACGACGATCGACCGGCTGGGCGCTGGGCGTCGGCTGGCCTTCGGATCCCGAGGCGGTGGGTGTGGACGCCGAGGAGTGGATCCTCGACCGTCCGAACGGAGTCCGACTGCCGGTCTGGGACGTGAAGGGGGGTCTTCCCGAGGGGCCGGTCCTGATCCTCGTGCACGGCTTCGGTCGCTCCCGTCTGACGTGGGTTCCGCATCTGGACGGATGGATGCGACGCGGCAGCCGGGTGGTGATGGTCGATCTCCGCGGGCACGGCGACGCGACCCCCGATGGTGCCGGTCTGGGTGACGCGGATGTCGACGATCTCATCGCGCTCGTGGAACGTGTCGACCTGCCCGATGCGGAGGCGCAGCGTCCGCCGATCGTGGTGGTGGGTCGAAGTCTCGGTGCCACGGTCGGAATCCTCGCCGCCGCGGACTGTGATGCGATCGACGGCGTGGTCGCGGTCGCACCCTACGAGACGCTCCGGGTGCCAATGACGGGTCGGATCGCCCTGAGGGGTCTGCCGGGATGGGCGGCGATCTCGATCGCCCTGTTCGTGCTGCGACTGCTCGGACGACGACCTCGTTCGACCTGCGAGGCGGCGGGACGGCTCCGGTGTCCGTTGCTGGTGGTCGAGGGTGAACTGGATCAGATCAGCCCCGAGCCCGGGGCGCGTGCGATCGCGGAGGCGGCATCGGAATCCCGGTACGAACTCGTCGCCGGCGCCGGACACGGTGATCACTGGGATCACGAGCCCGAACGGCTGGACGCGGCGCTCGACGACCTGCTGGAATCGGTCCGCACTCCGGTCGCGACCGGCTAGCGGGCCTCGAACATCCTTCGATCCGTGCCGCCGCGGCCGATCCTCACGGAGACCGGCGAGGCGCAGCGGGGGCACCTGCCGTCGTAGTGGGTTCCGGCCCGGTTCCGGGTCAGTCGCCCGTAGGCGTGGCAGCAGCGGAACCAGATCATGATGAACCGGCGGGATTCGTCGGTGCCGTCACCGCCCCGGTTCTCGCGGGAGCCGTCCGATGGGTCGGGAATGCCGTCGATGTCGACTCGGTCGCGGGGATCGTTCATCAGGGCGCCTCGTCTGGAGCCGAGGATGGGGGATCAGGTGTCGATGACCGGGGTGTCCCGATCCTCGAGGCAGGCCCGGTCGATTCGTCCGGTGATCTCGCGACACTCCTCAAGCAGTCGCGACATGGTCGATTCCATCTCCTCCGCTTCCCGGGCCCGGTCCGGGAGGTCCCGGAAGGCATCGAGGTTCATCCTCACGTTCCACGCCGCGGCATCCGCGGCGAGGGAGGCGAAGCTCGTCGCGATGGCGAGGTCGCTTCGCAGCATCCGGCTGGTGCGGCCGACGAGTCGGAGGAGGACGCCGTTGGTCTCGTGCGCAAGGCTCACCAGTTCACGCGGCGGTTCGATGGCGCCCGTCACGGCCCCGGGCCACTGTTCCACGCGGACGGGGTCGTTCTCCTCGAGAGGCCACAGCGATGCGAGCACCTCGAATCCCCGGGCGTCCGCATCGGCGAGCTCGAGGGCCCTGGCGCGTGTGCGTTCGAGCCGATCCTCCGCCTCGGCCAGGAGTTCCTCGTGGGCCTCGAACTTCCTCTTTCCCCGACTGAACGCCACCACCATCGAACCGAGGGCGGCGGCATGGGCGAGGGCTGAACCGGCTGCTGCACCACCTCCGGGCACCGAGCGGCGGGAGGCCAGATCGCGGGTGAAGTCCCCGAGAGTCGAGTGCGCGAAACCGGGGGTCTTCGGGGCCGAAGCACTCACCGCCGGATCTCTCCGCCCCTGGATTCAAGTCCGGCGGTGATCGAGGCGACCTCGGGATCGACCTCCTCGTGCCGGAGGGTGCGGTCCGGGGCCCGGAATCGGAGTCGGAGCGTGACCGCCTTCCGATCTCCCGGCAGGCGACCGCCCCGGAAGACGGTGACGAAGTCGACCGCATCCAGCAGGGAGGACGCGGATGCGGTGGAGTCGCGGACCGTGGATTCGAGATCACGCCAGGACATCGTCTCGTCCACCACCACGGTGAGATCGCGTTCGATGCCGGGGAAGGCGGCGAGCTCGGCGGCGGCGGAATCGGGTGGCCACGAGTCCAGCCGATCCTCGAGTCCGTCGGGACCGAGCACGAGTTCCGCGGCGGCCACTGGATGCTCGTGACCGGTGCGAGCCGCGACATCCGCGGCGATGGTGCCGATCACCCCGACCGATCGACCGTCGAAGAGGATCTCTCCGGCGGCATCGAATCCGGCGGCCGGGGTCGGAACGACCTCGACCGAGGAGCAGCCCAGCCGATCGGCGATCCGATCCACGCTGGTGCGCACCACGCCGAAGGCGGACTGGGCGGTCTCGAGCGCATCCCTTCCATCGGTGCCGGCGGGCGGATCGGCGAGCAGGCCGATGCGTCTGGTCTCCCGGTGGCCGTCCGGGACGCGGTCGAAGGTGGAACCGGTCTCGAAGAGGCGCACCGAGGCGGCACCCAGGTCGTGGTTGTGGCCGCCGACCCGGAGAAGGCTCGGAATGATCGAGGGCCGGAGGGTCGGTTCCGCCGCGGCCCGGTCGTCATCGACCTCGAGCGGCATGCGGTCCTCGGCGATGAACGGCGACGCCGCGTCGCGTCCGATCAGGGTGTGGGTCACGGTCTCGTGGTATCCGAGTCCGACGAGGAGGTCCTTGATCACCCCGAGCGCCTGGTCGGTGGGACGCGGAGGGACGGCCCGGATGTGGATCGTCTCGGCGACCGGAAGCCGGTCGAGTCCGTGGGTCCGGGCGATCTCCTCGATGAGGTCGGCCTCCCGTTCCAGGTCGAGCCTGCGGGCGGGGATGGTGCAGACGAAGCGGTCGCCGTCTCGTCGTGGTGCGAGTTCCAGGCCGGTGAGCAGGTGTTCGATGCGGTCGTCGTCGATCTCGATGCCCAGCACGCTGCGGCAGCGATCCGGTCGGATCGACACCTCCCGATCTCCCGGGATCGGAAGTCCGTCCGCGACCACGCCGGGGGCGAGCCGGCCGCCGGCGATCTCGATGATCATGGATGCGAGGCGATCCGCGGCATGAGCGATCTCCGCGGGGTGGACGCCGCGTTCGAACCGGTACGAAGAGTCGCTGGAGATCCGATGCCGTCGACTCGCGGCCCGGACCACCACGGGATCGAAGGTCGCGGCCTCCAGAAGGATGCTGCGGGTCCCCTCGTGCACCGCGGTGTCGGCTCCGCCCTTGACTCCGGCGAGAGCCACGGGTCGTTCCGCGTCGGCGATCACCAGATCGTCGGGATGGAGTTCGATCGGTTCGGCGCCCTCCCCGATGGGCAGGAGGGTCTCGCCCTCGCGGGCCCGTCGGATCTCGACCCGCCCGCCGTGGAGCAGGTCGAGGTCGAAGACATGGGTCGGCTGTCCGAGTTCGAAGAGGACGAAGTTCGTCGCATCGACCAGGTTGTTCCTCGGGACGAGACCGATCGCCTCGAGTCTGGATCGCAGCCATTCCGGGCTCTCTCGAACCTCGACCTCGCGGATGATCCGGGCGGTGTAGAGGGGACAGGCCTCGGAGTCGCGGTTCTCGACGGTCACCGCCTCGGAAGCGGGATCCCCGTCGGTCTGCAGCGAAGTGGTGGGCGGAACGAGTCTGGACCCGCCGATGACCGCGGCTTCGCGGGCCAGTCCGACGTGGCAGAGGCAGTCGCCTCGATTGCTCGTGGTCTCGATCTCCTGCCAGGGTTCTCCATTCTCGGAGACGCCTTCACCGTCCCAGGGGAAGCCGGCGGCGGTCAGCACTTCGGACTGTGCGGCCGCGTCGAGAGGAGGATCGAGGTAGTCGTTGAGCCAGGTGACGCTGGTCTTCATGGGGTGCCGTCGGAATCAGGAGTTCGATCGGAAGGATGCGGGTCTGGAAGGGGACGCAGACGGTGTCCCGCCCCGCGATCCCGGAGCGTACCGCAGGGCTCCTTCCGGGGCCCGGCTGGTAGGCTTCCCGCATGCGAACCACGTCCCGAGATCGACGACCGGCTTCGACCCCGACCATCCCTCGGGGGCTGCTTCTGGGGCTCGTCCTGGGAATGGTTGCGGGCATGGCGCCGGTCGGGTGTGCGACCAGCACGCGGGATCGCGGCATGCCCCCCGAGGACGGCATCATCGCCGCGGCGGTGGTCGTCGGCCCGGATCTGGGCCATCGCATCCAGCAGGATCCGGGGGCATGGCCGGTCCAGGTCAGGCCGGCTCGAGCGGTGATCCTCGCGGACGGCTCGCTGCGAGCCGATGTCGGGCCGTCGCTCGGTGTCGATGATCGACCCGGGGTCGCGAGGCATCTTCGACATCGGCAGCTCACCACACTCTGGAAGCGACTCGACGAGCTCGGGTTCGCGGATCCCGGAGCGGGGAACTTCGATCGGAATCCAAACCTTCTGGTTCCGGGTCCGAGCGAGGTGATCCAGATCCTGGAGTTGCGCCGCAACGGTCGTGACTGGATCGTGGTGGATCGCTTCTCGGTTCCCAGCGAGGCGGAGGAAGGAAGCGGGGGATCGGGGGGAACCCTGTCCGGTCAGGACGCCAGGATGAAGGCGGCGATCCGCTCGATCGCGGCCCTGGCCTGGGCCAGTGATTCGCCACCCGACGACACGGTGCGGTTCCCGGAGCGTTACGACTTCGGTCCCGATCCGTGGGCTCGCTTCCGCCCCGATGAACCGGATGACGATTCGTGAGGCGGGTGATCGGCTTCGCTCCGCTTGCCGCCGTGTTGATGGTGGTCGCGGGGTGCGCCTCCTCGCCGGCCGGAAACGCCTCGGGTCTCGGTGACTCGCGGATCAGCATCCTCGAGGGTGACCGGGCCTCGAGGCGTTACGTCCTCCACGTCCGGGACTCGGATGGCGAGTGGTTCCATGGTGGAGGTCGAAACGCCATGGAGGGCAGGGCGCCCTCTGCCTTGTCGATGACCGAGGGGGATCGGAAGTCGATCTTCGAGGCCATGAAGACGGCGGGCTGGCTCGATGCCGAGTTCGAGGTCGATGGTGGGGACGGTCCGCGATTCCTCGAGGTCTCCATCGCCGGTGGGGTGATCGCTCGGAGATTCACCATGCTCGCCGTCGATGGTCGCTTCGATCAGGGGACCGAGTCGATTCTCGCGATCCTCGACGCCATCGCCGAACGTCGATTCCAGGGAGTGCTCGACGCGCTTCCCCGGGCCCGGCCGACGAAGCCTTGAGACGGTGTGGATCGCCGCATCCTCATCGGGAGCCTGACCCCGATCCCGAAGCGCCGCTCGAGCCACCACCCGAAGCACCACGACCCCCGGTGATGAACCGGAGGTCGTGGTGAAAAGGGAAGGCCCCCGAGAGGCAGGCGGAGGTCTCCCCGGGAGAGTGAGCTGGGGAAGAGTCCGATGTCGGACCATGTCGAGAACCTGCGACCGGGGCCGCTCTTTCATCTCCTCCCTCCAACTGGCTGGAAACACTCGAGGAAGGGCGGGGTGCCGCGTGGCCGAAGGACGATTATCGGCATCGCTCGGCGTTCAACCCCTCCGCGGGGTTCGCCAGGGGGGTCTGGATGAGGGCTGTACCGGTTTCAACGGATGTTCCGGCCGAACGGCGATCCATGGTGATGAAAAAAGGCGGTGGTCCGGAGGAGGGGTCTCCTAGGGTCATACAGTCGCCGTCACGAGCCCACGCCAGGTCCGGGTGCGGTTCGTCAGGTCGATTCCGTATCCGTTGACGGAGACGACCTGCTTCGAGGATCCACCCGCTGTACGCGGTGATTCAGGCTTGATCCCGGAGAACCGCGACTCAGCTCGGACCAGGAGGGAGTTCCGCACGCATGACCTTCCCATCAGCAGCAGCCTCGAGGACATCGGCCCCGAAGACGGATTCGGAGAGGGGGCCCCGGCTTCGCCTCGTCGGTCACGCCGGTCGATCGAGCTCGGACCCCGATGCGTCGTCCGATGTCGATGAACCTCGCGCCAGGCGGGTTCAGCAGCTCCACGACCTCCATCATCAGCGGCTGGTCGTCTTTCTCCGGCGTCTGACCGGGATCGAGCAGGCCGAGGAAGTCGCTCAGGAGGTGTTTTTTCGTCTCCTTCAGGTCAGGAATCTTGAAAGGCGCGAGATCTCCGTGGGTTATCTCTTCCGTATCGGCGAAAACCTCGTCCGCAAGAGGTACCACCGCGATCAGCGGCACCAAAGGGCGAGCGAGGAGCTTCGATATCGGTTCGGTCCGGGTTCCGGCGACCACGCCGGACTGCGGGAAACGGTCGCTGGAGCGGCCGGGTCAAAGGAGATGGCCTTCCTCGGGAGTGAAACACTCCATCAAGCGATGGGACTCCTGACGAACAATGAACAGGCTGCGATCCGCCTGATCATCTGCCGAGGATTGAGCTACGAACAGGCGGCTCGCTCTCTCGGGGTCAATGTGAGCACGATCAACAACTGGAAGCATCGTGGTGTCAAGAAACTCCGAAGGATCATCGATGAGGCACATATTGAACAGCAAGCCCGAGGAAGAAACGCCGATCCCGCCTGAAATCCGAGTCGAGGTGATGGCGAGCAAGCCACGCGTCAAGGCTCGAATCAACGAGATCGTGTCTCGCATCAGGGAACAGGAGGAGTCCAGGCGTACCGCCGAGACTCCCGGGGAGATGGTCGAGGAAACGGCCGGGAGCACCGACGAGGGCACCCAGACCCTCCCGACTCTGGACTGATCGATCATTCCGCCCGCGATCAAACGACACCGGGAACCATGAACGCGAGTTCCGCCATCGGCGGAACTCGCGTTCATGCATGCATGGGCATGCATGGGCATGCATGGGCATGCATGGGCATGCATGGGCATGGAGGTGCGGTGGCTTCGAGTTGCTCGAGCACCGGACGTTTCCGGCCTCCTCCGACCGGGCGGGGCGATCATAGACTGCGGTGATGGAACCCACCGCAACAGACCCCGTCATGGGGATCGATCTCGGGACCACTAATTCCCTGATCGCCATCGCGGATGCCTCGGGCCCCCGGATTCTCGCCCGGGAGTCCGGAACCGACCTCGTTCCATCGGTGGTCAGATACGGACCGGAGGGCGTCGAGGCCGTGGGCCGGTCCGCCGCCGACGCGCTGCGCGATCATCCGGAGCGGACCGTCTACAGCTTCAAGCGATTCATGGGGCGGACCCTTGCGGATCGGGAGACCGAGGCCGAGGCCGCCTCCTATCGGGTGGTCGAAGGGCCTCGCGGGCTGGCGGTGGTCGACGTCGCCGGACGCACCCGGACGCCACAGGAGATCTCGGCGGACCTCCTGCGGCATCTCAAGGAGGAGGCTTCCGCGATTCTCGGGGTGGACGTGCGACGCGCGGTGGTGACCGTCCCGGCGTACTTCGACGACGCCCAGCGACAGGCGACGCGGGACGCCGGCCGGCTGGCAGGGCTGGAAGTGCTGCGGATTCTGAACGAACCCACCGCCGCCGCCCTTGCCTACGGCATCGGGGGCGGCAGGAAGGCCGAGACGATCGTGGTCTTCGATCTCGGAGGCGGCACCTTCGACGTGACGGTGCTCGAGGTCATGCCTCCCGAGTCCGAGGACGAGGAGTCGATCTTCCGCGTGCTCTCCACGGCGGGGGACTCCCGGCTCGGAGGGGACGACTTCGATCGGGTGCTGGTCCGCGATCTCGACGAGGAGCTTCGGGGCTCGGATCTCGAGGGGATCGATCTGGCGCATCGCCGCGCCCTCCTCAGGGTGGTCGGCGAGCGTGCGAAGATCGCCCTCGGGGAGTCGGATGCGACCCGACTGGTGGTGGATGGCGCCGGTCTGCTTCCCGATGTGGATCGCATGCTCACCCGTGAGGGGTTCGAGGCGGATGCGAAGCCGCTCGTGGATCGCACCCTCGAGTTGTGTGCCGCCGCGATCCGGGATGCCGGCATCGAGGCGTCCGCCATCGATCGAGTGGTGCTGGTGGGGGGATCCACCCGGATGCCGATGATCCGACAGGCGGTCGAGACCTGGTTCGGGAGGCCGGCCTACTCGGCCCTCGACCCCGATCGGGTGGTCGCCATGGGCGCCGCCGTGCAGGGTGCGATCCTCTCGGGAGTGAGGCGTGATGCGCTGCTCCTGGACGTGGTTCCCCTGAGTCTGGGGCTGGAGACCGCGGGCGGTGCGGTGGCCAAGCTGGTCATGAAGAACACCACCGTCCCGGTCCGGGCCACCGAGATGTTCTCGACCAGCGTCGACGGTCAGATGAACGTGGCCCTGCACGTGCTCCAGGGGGAACGGGAGATGGCCGAGCACTGCCGGAGCCTCGCCCGATTCGAGCTTCGGGGACTCCCTCCGATGCCGGCGGGGATTCCCCAGATCGAGGTGGAGTTCCAGGTCGATGCCAACGGAGTCCTGGGGGTCGAGGCGGTGGAGAGACGGAGTGGGCGTCGAGCACGGGTCCAGGTCGTCCCCTCCCACGGACTGACGCGTGAGGAGGTCGACCGGATCGAGGAGGAGTCCTTCGAACATGCCAGGGAGGACATGCTCGTGCATCGGGTGGTCGATCTGGCGGTGAACGCGGCGCTCGACGTCAAGTGGATCGGAGAGGCGCTCTCACGGGTTCGTGAGGAACTGGAGGCCTCCATCGTCGAGCGGGTCGAGTCGTGCATGGTCGAGGTCCGGGGTCTCATCGATGCCTCGAGGGAGGATCCTCGCAAGGTTGATGCGGAGGCCTTCCATGCGGCCAAGGAGCGACTCGATCGAGAGAGCGTTCCGGTTCACGAAGCGGCGATCGCACGAAGTCTCCGGGATTCCCCTCCCGAGGGCGGTCCCGGTGGTTCGACGGCCGGATCCTGAAGATCCCTCGGCCAGGGCGTACCATGGAGCCTCGACGATCCCGGAGCGCCTCGTGACGTCATTCGATCCAGAACAGAGTCGGACCACCACCGCGATGCTTGCTGCCCTGCACGATCCGGAGGAGGTCGCGGCGTGGGAGGCGTTCGATGCCAGGTACCGACCGGTCCTCGTCGGATTCGCGAGGAATCTGGGACTGACCGTGGAGGAGGCCGCCGACGTCGCCCAGGAGACGATCGCTCGTTTCGTGGAGCAGTATCGAGAGGGCCGCTACGACCGGGACCGGGGGCGTCTGGGGGCGTGGCTCGTCGGGATCGCCCGATACCGGATTCTCGACGTGCGCCGGGCCCAGGGACGACGCGCCCTCAGGGGTGAGTCCGCGATGGTGGACATGGACGACGAGGCCTCCCTGTCGGCCGCCTGGGAGACCGAGCGTCGGGCCCGCATCATCGGTGTCGCGATGGAACGACTGCGCAACAGCGGCCGGACCGATCCTCGCACCATCGAGGCCTTCGAGCTCCTGATGGTTCATGGCCTGACCGCCGCGGTGGTGGCCGAACAGCTCGAGATGCCGGTCCAGTCGGTCTACGTGGCCAAGAGTCGGATCGCCTCGCGGCTTCAGGATCTCGTGAAGGAGGTCGAGGCCGAGTTCGACGAGGAGGGCTGATGGTGGGCGGTGCAGAAGGGGGTGGATCGGAGCGTTGTCCGGATCGCGAGCTCCTCGAGGCCGTCGCGGCCGGGATGACCGTCGATCCGGAGTTGGCGCGACATCTGGCCTCCTGCCCGATCTGCGCCGAGCTCCTGAAGGAACTGCGAAGCGCCAATGATCTTCTCGACGAGGCCACGATGATCGATGGCGGGGGAAACGCCCGTCCCACCGAGGTCCGGGGATACGAACTCAAGCGGGAGATCCATCGTGGCGGCCAGGGGGTGGTCTGGCTCGCGGAGCAGGAGGGGACGCGTCGAGAGGTCGCGATCAAGATGCTTCTGGCGGGTCGGTTCGCGACCAGCCGGCAGCGTCGACGTTTCGAACGGGAGATCGAGGTGGTCGCGTCCCTGGACCACCCCGCGATCGTCACGGTCTTCGAGAGCGGAGTCACCAGCGACGAGCAGGTCTACTGCGCGATGGAGTACGTCGAGGGGGTGCCTCTCGACCGGTGGCGGTCCGACACCGCGGCGACCATCCCGGAATCCGTCTCGATGATGGAGCGGATCGCCGAGGCGGTCGCCACGGCGCATCGCCGCGGGGTCATCCACCGGGATCTCAAGCCACCCAACGTCCTCGTCGACACCGCCGGAGCCCCGCACGTGCTCGACTTCGGTCTGGCACGACTGGAGAACGAGCGTGATTCGGAACGAGCGGAACTGCTGGCGACCGAGGCCGGCGAGTTCCTCGGAACGTTCACCTATGCGGCGCCGGAACAGCTCAGCGCCGACCCCTCCGCGGTCGACACGCGGGCCGATGTCTACGCGCTCGGGCTTCTGCTCTTCGAGCTGGTCGCTGGAGAGAGGCCCTTCCCACGGCCGGAGTCGGTCGCGGATCTGGTCACCCTCCGGGTCGAGGCCCATGCACCCCGGCTCTCCTCCCGCGTTCGGGGAGTGGGACGTGAACTGGATCTGATCGTGGCTCGGGCGCTTGATCCGGACCCCGAGCGTCGATACGAGTCCGCGGGCGACTTCGCGGACGACCTGCGCAGACTTCAGGATGGTCGTCCGGTCAGGGCCCGGGGGGATTCTCTCGGGTATCTCGTCTGGAAGGCGGTCCAGAGGCACCGAATCCCCGCTGCGTTCCTCGCGACGATCGCGGTGCTGGTGGTCGCCTCGACGATCGGCCTCTTCCTGTTGTATCGCCAGAGCGAGGATCGTCGTCGTCAGGCGGAGCGGGTCGAATCGGCGATCGTCAACGCCTTCCGCTATCTGAATCCCCAGGATCTGGGGACCATGGACATGCGTGCTCCCGACATGATCGCGAGGCTCGAGCAGGGCGCGGCGGAGACGCTCGAGGACGAACCGGTCGTCAGAGCGAAGGTGCTTCGTCTGTCGGGCGACTCCTTCTGCAACATGGAGCGATTCGACGATGCCGAACGCTGCTTCCTGAAGGTCGCGGAGATCGAGTCGGCGCTCGCGGCCGCGCAGGGGCTGGATTTCACTCCCGGAACCGCCTCCGCCGATCACGATCTCGGCCGCATCGCCTGGTTCCGGGCCGCGGATGCCCGCCGGCTCGCGGTGGACGCGGGTTCCGCCGGTCGTCCGGAGGAGGCCGAGGCCCATGGCCGTGATTTCCAGGCTCGACTCCTGGACGCCGAAGCCATCTACCGACGGGCTCTGCAGGCCAGAAGAGCGTTGCCCGAGGTCCCTCCCGAGGATCTCTCGATGACTCTTCAGCATCTTGCCGCCGTGGTGCAGGCGCGGTCCCGCGATCAGGGCATCGAGGTCGCCCAGACGCGTCTGGACGAGGCGGAGGTGCTGCTCGAGGAGGCTCTGGCGATCAGGCTTCGCATCCGACCGGTGCCCAAGGAACTGCTGGCCACGACCTGGAACTCCCTCTCCCGCATCCGTTCGGATCGTGGGATGCGCGAGGGGGCGGTCGAGGCGGCACGCAAGGCGGTCGATCTGGCGACGGTCGATGCCGCCCCCCGCGCCTGGCAGGGCAACGCCCAGGTCGCACTCGGGGGTCTCCTGCTCGACCACGGGCGGGAGGAGGAGGCGATCGCACCCCTGCGACGCGGCCTCGAGATCAGTGAAGTGGTGTTCGGAGCGTCGTCACCCCGGGTGCGTCGCATTCGTCGCGATCTCGGAGAAGCGGAGCTCCTGGGTGGGGATCCGGAACTGACCCTGACGGTGGTGGAGCCTCCGCTGGCGGATCCTCAGATCGATCATGCCGATCCGGTCCGCGTGGCGCTGGCCCTGTTGAGGATCGACGCCCTGGTCCGACTCGGTCGCGACGAGGAGGCGAGGGCCGGGATCGAGAAACACCTCGCGCTGGTCCCGGATGCGGTGCGGGACGTGCGATGGGTTCGACGTCGCGCTCTCCTCGATGACGGCGGTGGCGCGGCCCCGGGGGATGATCGATCGCTCGACGAGACGATCCGCACCCGGTGGGGGGATTCGGCACCCTGATCCGGCAACGAAGCGATGGGTGGTCGGGACGGAACCGGTCAGCCGCTGCACTCGGGAAGGTTGGCGGCGAACTCGACGCAGGCCTCGTCCCATCCGTCGGTGCAGCAACGCGGAAGCAGTTCACAGACCGTGGTGCAGCAAGCGGCGTTCGAGCAGCCGGGGGTCATGTGACTCGAATCGCAGGGACCGGATTCGGGATCACCACAGCCCTGGGTGCAGAGCTGACCGGCGAGGGCGGCACATCCGTCGTCCCAGCCGATGCTGCAGCATGCGGGGTCGAGTTCACACACCGATGCACAGCAGACCGGGTCCGCGCATCCGGGTTCGGGATGCGACGAGAGGCAGCCGCCGGTGGAGGGATCTCCACACGCCGGGCACATTCCCCATCCGCCGAGCAGCAGACCGAGGTCGCCGCCGTCGGTGATTCCGTTGCCGTCGATGTCGGTGCATCCCTCGTCGCCCCAGGCTCCGAGCATCAGCCCGAGGTCGGCACCATCCCGGATGTGATCCTGGTTGAAGTCGCCCGGGCAGTGGGTCGAGCAGGGGGCGGTGCAGCCGGCCTCTGCGAGATCGACGCATCCGGCGTCCCACTGGATATCGCAGCAGGAGGGGTCGATCGCGCAGACGGTCTTGCAGCAGGTCGCGTCATCGCACCCCGGTTCCGGATGCTGGCTGAAGCACGAGCCCGAGGCGGGATTGCCGCCCCCGCCGCAGATCCTCGTGGCGATGCTGGTGCACTGATAGTCCCAGGCCACGTCGCAGCAGAAGGAGTCGACGTCGCAGACCCGTGAGCAGCAGCTCAGATCGTTGCAGCCGGGTTCGTCGCGGATCGAGAAGCAGTCACCGCCCTCGCCGCAGGGGAAGGGAATGAAGCCGACACCCGTGACCGCGATGCGGTACGTGCCGACCTCTCCTGCCGGTGGATTCCAACCCGCGAGCGGAAACAGCAGGCCGCCCTTGGTGGGGCCGACGGTGACGCCGGGAGGCGGGGGGGGGAACATCGACAGGTTCTTGCCTGCGGTGGGTCGGGTGGGCGCTCCACCGATGGCAAGGCCGTACACGCCCGGACCGGGGATTCCGAAATCGCTCTGGTCGGCGAATCCCTTCAGGCTGGTCTGCGGGACTCCGGGAGCGGCGTCATCGGCGGCGAGCAGGCCGCGCCCGTCCATCCGGAAGAGCCAGAGTCGGGTGTCGAACGCAGCCTCTCCGCCGGGACCGAGGGTCGTGGCGGAGAAGATCTGAGGGTCCCGGATGTAGATCAGCAGGATGTCCTGGAAGTCCCCCGCATTGCCGCCGCCCACGAAGCCGCCGCCCCCGGCCAGTCCGCCGTTGAGCGAGTTGGCTCCGGAGCCGTTCCCCTTGACCTTCGCCGCGGTCTGGAGGGTGTTGCCGGCATCGTCGTCCTCGACCCAGTCCGGGCCGACGAAGCCGTCGTCCGCAGCGGCTGCCAGCGTCGACAGGACCCCGATCGCCAGGATCGTGGAAAGTGCCTTCGGGATCACGCGTAGCGGGATTCGACGGTGGGCTGACATTTCATCGGGACGTGGGTGCATGGTCGGCATGGGGTTCCTCCGGGAAGGCTCCGCGGCCTTGCCCCGAATCTAACAGCGGATCCTCGAAATCCGATTCGATTGTTCTGAAAACGCCCCTCAGGCGGGTGCGTATCGGTCGCTACACTTCCGCCGATCGGGGTGAGCGACCCCGGGTCGCCAGCCCCCGGTCCCATTGACCCGGCCGAAGACGGTCGAGGAGAGCCCATCGATGCCCGAGATCCGGCAGGAACCGATCGTCACCCCGTCTCAGGCACCGGGAGGTCGCCCGTCGTCCGAGAAATCGACCGCGATTCCCGTGGCGGATTCCTACGGCATCGAATCCTGGGGCGACGGCTTCTTCGTGATCAGCGACGAGGGAACCGTGAGGATCCGGCCGGATCGTGATGCCCGGCGGGAGGTCGATCTCCTCGAGCTCGTGCAGGGCCTCGGAGACCGGGGCTATGCGACTCCGATCCTGCTTCATTTCAGGGACCTGCTTGAAACCACGCTTCGGGACATCCGTTCGGCCTTCGACACCGCGATCGAGGAACACGAGTACCGGGGGTCCTACCTCGGCGTCTATCCGATCAAGGTCAACCAGCAGCGCAGCGTGGTGGAGGACGTGAGTCGCGTCGGTCAGGAGCTCGGCTTCGGTCTCGAAGTGGGCTCCAAGCCCGAACTGCTGGCGGTGCTCGCCCTCACCGCCGATCAGCCCGATCGACTGATCGTCTGCAACGGGTTCAAGGAGGATCGCTACGTCGAGTTCGCGATGCTCGCCGCGAAGCTCGGTCGATCCGTCGTGCCGGTGGTCGAGAATCTCGACGAGCTCGATCTGGTGCTCGAGCACGCCGATCGCATCGGGGTCCGACCGGTGATCGGACTTCGGGTGAATCTTGACACCCAGGGGGTGGGCCGCTGGGCCGGTTCGAGCGGCATCCGGGCGAAGTTCGGTCTCACCTTCTCGGAGACCCTCCGGGCGATCGAGATCCTCGCGGAGAGAGGGGCCCTGGATCGTCTTCAGCTGCTGCACTGCCACATGGGAAGTCAGATGCACGACATCCGGCAGATCACGAGGGGAGTCGGCGAGCTGGCCCGCATCTACACGGAACTGGTGCGGATGGGCGTCGGGATCCGGTATCTCGACGTGGGGGGGGGACTCGGCATCGACTACGACGGAAGCCAGGCGAACTTCCCCTTCAGCCGCAACTACTCCCTGCAGGAGTATGCCGGCACCGTGGTGCACCGGATCCAGTCGATCTGCGACGAGGCGGGAGTCGCGCACCCCACGATCGTGACCGAGAGCGGAAGGGCGATGGTCGCCCAGCAGAGCGTTCTGGCCTTCGACGTGATCGGCGCCAACTCGTTCGAGCCGCATCCGATTCCGACCTCGATCGCGGCGATGGTGGGTCCCGACGGCGTCGAACCCCCGAGGCCTCTGCTCGACCTCTTCGACGCATGGACGAGGCTCGAGAACGACACCCTTCTCGAATGCTGGCACGACGCCGAGAACGCCCGGGCCGAGGCGATCAACACGTTCTCGCTCGGGTACATGTCGCTGCATCATCGCGCCGAGGTGGAACGCATCTTCTGGACCCTGGCTCTGAGGACGAGGGAGCTGGCGATGGAGATGAATCCCGTCCCCGAGGAGCTGGGAGCCCTGGACGAGCTCCTGACCGACATCTACTTCTGCAATCTCTCGATCTTCCAGTCGCTTCCCGACTGCTGGGCCATCGATCAGGTCTTTCCGATCATGCCGATCCACCGTCTTCTCGAAGCGCCGACCCGCCGGGCGACCCTTGCGGATCTCACCTGTGATTCGGACGGCAAGGTCGATCGCTTCATCGATCGGGAGAAGGTCCGAGGCTGGCTGCCGATGCATGAACTCCGGGACGGGGAGCGCTACATGCTCGCCGCCTTCCTGGTCGGGGCCTATCAGGAGACGCTGGGGGATCTGCACAACCTGTTCGGCGACACCCATGTGGCCCATGTCCGGACCGACAAGGACGGCCGGTGGTGGATCGAGGAGGTCGTCGAGGGTGACTCGGTCAAGGAGGTGCTGGGCTACATGCAGTACGACCCCGCGTCGTTGTCACGAATGATCCGATCCGAATGCGAGGGGTCGGTCCGCGACGGCCGGCTGACCGTGGCGGAGAGCCGGTCGCTCATGAACGCCTACGAATCCGGACTCGCCGGCTACACCTACCTCGAGACGGACTGAGCGGGGCCCGGCACCTCCGGATCCTTCAGTCCGAGCCTTGCGAGGAACTGTGATGCGAGGGCGTCGTAGATCGAGGGTTCGCAGAGCCTGCCGGCCACCAGCGATCCGAGCATCGAGGTGAGCATCAGGGGGAGGATCATCCCGTAGGCCCCGGTCATCTCGAAGAGGATGGCGGCCACGGTGAGCGGGCTTCGAACCACCCCGGCGAAGTAGGCGGCCATCCAGAGAAGCATGGTCTCCCGGAGTCCGATCCCCGGAGCGATGATGTTCGTGAACCACCCGTGGGTCACCTGGCCGAGTCCGGCTCCGACCGTGAGACTCGGGTCGAAGAGTCCGCCGGGAATCGCACTCACCAGGGCGACGAAGCTCGCCGCCGCGGTGGCGAGGGGGTTCGTCCATCCCACGGTGGTCTCGCCGGTCCTTCCCGCGACCTCGAGCATCTCCAGGGTGCGGGCATGGCCTCCGCCGTAGCTGGCTCCGCCGCTGACGATCCCGATGATCGCGAGGGCTGCGCCCAGGACGATTCCGGTGCGGAGAGGGTGGCTGATCAGCCAGGTGCCGACCCTGCGACTGCCATCGACCACGCTCCGGGCGAAGCCGCCGCCGAGAAGTCCGCCAAGGACTCCGATCACCGGCACCGCGATCCACGGTCGGAGTGACGCCATCCAGTCACCGAAGCTCATGCCTTCGAGCCAGGCGAGCGGGAGGACTGCGCTCCGGTTGGTCGGGCCGTAGAACAGGTACTCGCCGAGGCAGACCACCCCCACGATGCAGGCGACCGCCACCGTCCTCAGGATGGCGGGCATGCTCCGGCGGTCGAAGGTGCGACCGATCTCCTCCATGCAGAAGATGGCACCGGCGACGGGGGTGTTGAACGCCGCGGCGATGCCGGCGGCGCCGCCGGCGAGGATCAGTCCGCGTTCGAGCAGCCAGGACGGAACCCGGCAGAACTTCGTGCAGAGATGCATGCAGCACGCACCGACGTGGACGGATGGTCCTTCGCGACCGACGGTGACCCCGGAGACCAGTGCCATGGCGAGGAGCAGGATCTTCCCGACCGCGATCCGGGTCGAGAGCATGAGCCGCCGCGTCGGCGAGGGGCCGATCCTGATCGCCGCGATCGCCTGGGGGATGCCCGTTCCCTCGGTGCCGGGGAAGAAGCGTCTCTGGATAACGATGATCAGCGGCATCGCGACGAAGACGAGGGCGGCGGGCAGGATCGTCGTCCAGATCCCGGTCACCTCGCCGGTCTCTCCGCCGAGGAACGCTCCGACCCGGTCCCCGAGGGATTCGAGCTTCTCGAAGAGCACCGCCACCAGGCCGATCATGACCGCGGCGATGCTGGTGATCCCGATCACCCGCAACGACCCATGAATCGGGGGTTGCCGCTCGAGCGGCGGTTCCTCCTTGGTCGGGTCGATGGTCGGCGGCTTGCGTTCGCTCATCGGAGCGGAGAGTATCCGCCTCCATCCCATCCGTCGTGGAGGCAAGGTTGGAAAAGTCGGATCTCGACAACCCCTCGTCAGGGCACGGGAGCACGTTTCTCGGGATCGAACCGGTGGTGGATCCGCCCACGATCTCGATTCTGCCCGTGCCCTACGACCGCACGAGCACCTGGAGGAAGGGTGCGGATCGAGGGTCGGCGGCGCTGCTGGAGGCCAGCGGACAGGTGGAGCTCTTCGATCTGCCCACGCAGTCCGAACCACACGAGGCCGGCATCGAGACCATCGCGCCTCTGGAGCATGACGGCGATCCCGAACGCCTCGCCGAGCTGGTCGAGGCCGGCGTCGGGGGGCTGCTCGACATCGGACGTCTGCCGGTGGTGATCGGCGGCGAGCACTCGGTCTCCATCGGGGCGATCCGGGCCGCGGCCCGGCACTGCGCGGAGTCGGGGGATCGGCTGGGGGTGGTGCAGATCGACGCTCATGGCGACACGCGGGAGTCCTACGAGGGATCGGCCTTCAATCATGCCTGCGTCATGGCCCGGGCTCGTGAGGTGGCGGACATCGTGCAGCTCGGCATCCGGGCGATCGACCGTTCCGAGCACGACACGATGGACCGCTCGCGGATCTTTCCAGCGCACCGCATCCTCGAGGAGCCCGACGATTCATGGATGGATCGAGCGATCGCGATGGTCCCGGAACGCGTCTATCTGACCATCGACCTCGATGCCTTCGATTCCTCGGTCATGCCCGCCACCGGAACTCCCGAACCCGGAGGGCTCGACTGGCGCATCGTGAACGAATTCGTCCATCGACTGGCGGGTTCGCGCACCATCGTCGGATTCGACGTGGTCGAGCTGCTTCCTCATCCGGCCCACTGGGCCTGCGACTTTCTCGCCGCGAAACTCGTACATCGCGTGATCGCGGAGATCCTGGCTTCCCGATCCTCCGGGCCGGGGGGCTGATCGGGGTCCCGGGGATCAGGAGTCGAGCACGTAGCGGAAGATGAGCGGCGCCACGATGGTGGCGTCGGACTCGATCATGAAGCTGGGCGTCTCCGGGCCGAGCTTGCCCCAGGTGATCTTCTCGTTGGGCACCGCGCCGGAATAGCTTCCGTAGCTGGTCGTGGAATCTCCGATCTGGCAGAAGTACCCCCACAACGGGGTGTCCGGTCTCCGGAGATCCTGTTCCAGCATCGGCACCACGCAGATCGGGAAGTCCCCGGCGATGCCTCCGCCCACCTGGAAGAAACCGACGGAGCGTTCCCGGCTTTCCCGGGAATACCAGTCCGCGAGCTCGATCATGTAGTCGATCCCGTGTCGGACGACTCCGGGGCTCGAGACCCTTCCCTCGATGCAGTGTGCGGCGAAGACGTTGCCGGTGGTGGAGTCCTCCCAGCCGGGCACGAAGATCGGAAGGTCCTTCTCCGCGGCCGCGACCATCCAGGAGTCGGCGGGATCGATCTGGTAGTGGGGTTCGAGACGGCCCTCCCGGATCATCCGGTAGAGGATCCGGTGCGGGAAGTCGCGCTGGCCGGCGTCATCGAGTCGTCGCCACTCCCGCGACAGCTCCGACTCGATGCGTCGGAACGCCTCCTCCTCGGGGATGCAGGTGTCCGTGACCCGGTTGAGGTGCCGGTCCAGAAGATCCTGCTCCTGTTCACGTGTCAGTTCCCGCCAGTCCGGGATGCGGACGTAGTGGTCGTGGGCGACGAGGTTGAAGATGTCCTCTTCGAGGTTGGCGCCGGTGCAGGAGATCGCATGCACCTTGTCCCTGCGGATGAGCTCCGCCAGCGAGATTCCGATTTCCGCAGTGCTCATCGCCCCGGCGAGGGTGAGGAACATCGAGCCGCCCCGATCGAGATGGTCGCACCATCCCTGGGCGGCATCGACGGTGGTCGCGGCGTTGAAATGCCGGTACTCCCGTCGCATGAACTCTCGAATCGACATGTCTCGACTCCGAGGCGGTGACCGGGCCGGTCAGACCTGACGGGAGATCCGTCGGAACTGCGAGCCGCTCTGGATCATCACGATCCCGGTGATGAAGAGCTGGACTCCCGCGAAGATCGCGAAGACGAGTAGGGCCACGGCCGGGAGGAGGAAGATCACGCCACCGACGAGGACGGTCAGGATTCCGCAGATCAGCACCGTCATCCAGTGTTCACGCCCCCGCATCCCGCAGGCGGCCGCGATCTGCATGCCGCCGCTCACCAGCATGAGGGCTCCGACCACGGTGACCATGAAGGTCGCTGCGAGGGTCGGGTCGATCAGGAGGACCACGCCCGCGAGGGCGGCGAGGATCGGACCGAGGACCCCGGCGCCACCGCCGTGTTCTCCATGTCCGGAACCGGCGTTCCGGATGATGCCGATGACCCCGCCGAGAAGGAGCAGCACGCCGGTGACCTGGGTGAACGCGGCCACCGAGGCGAAGGGGGCGACGACCAGCAGGATGCCGCCCAGGAGCAGCAACACGCCCTCGAACACCGAGAGGTTCCCGGTGGTCCTGAGCACTTCGGCGGAGCGTACGTCGGTCATGTCTTCTCCCGTGGAAGAGGTGCGGGGGCGAGGCCAGCGAATGCTACCGCAACCGCGACATCCGGTCCCCTGCGCCCGGTAGCATCCGGACGTGTCCGACGAACCATCGAGTCTCCGGATCCAGGAACGACTGGCTGCGTGGCGGTATCTCGCCTCCGGCGAGGCGACGTCGCTCGTCGGCGATGCGGACGCGGCCCTGGATGGGGGGCTCGAGGTCGGCGATCTCGCCCGATTGCGTCGTCGACATCCCGACGAGCCGGTGAACGAGGCGCTGGAACTGGTTCAGGCTCGACGCAAGGCGCAGGGACGACTGGACGGAGTGGATCGACTCCTGCTCGATCGACATGGCTCCGAGCAGGCCACCGGCAGCGTGGTCGCGAACTGGAAGGCCCGACGATTCGGCGGGGCTTCGGTGATCGATCTCTGTTCGGGGATCGGAGGGGATTCGATCGCCCTCGCGGCCCGCGGTCCCTGTCGCGCGGTGGATCGGGATCCGGTCCGGGCGTTCATGACCTCCGTCAATGCGGGCATCGAGGGCATCGTCGGTGATGTCCGGGAGATCGAGGTCTCGAACGACCTGGTCCACATCGATCCGGCGCGGCGGGACGAGTCGACCGGTCGGCGCCACTGGCGACTGGAGGATCTCTCGCCCGATCCGGAGGTCATCCGCTCGATCGCGGGACGGGCGTCGGGGGCGGCGATCAAGCTCGGTCCGGGGCTGCCTCGTCCCTTCCCGGTCCTTCACGAACGACAGTCGGTCTCGATCGTGTCCGAGGGCGGGCGACTCGTGCAGGCCGTGGTGTGGACCGGCAGTCTGGCGGGAGACCGTTCGGTCGAGGCCGTTGATCTTCCCTCCGGCGACGAGATCGCCGGTGAACCGGAGGAGATGCCGACCGGAGGCGCCGAACGGCTTTCGCCCGGTGCCGTCGAGCCGGGGAGGGAGCCGGTGCTCGTGCAGTTCCACCCTGCGGTGGAGCGGGCCTCCCTGGGGCCGACGGCATGGAGGCGCCGGTTCGGGGACGCCGAGCTGCTCGAGCCGGCGGTGGGCCTCGGCATCGGAGTGACCCGAGGGGAGGAGATCGCCTCGTCGGCGCGAGGCTCCTCCCGATGGATCCGACTCACCGGGGTCCGGGCCATCGAACGTCCCCGGCTGGACGAGGTGGAGAAGGCGGTGGTCGGACTGATCGGAGACGGTCCTCCTCCGAATCGGGTCGTGGTGCGAACCCGGGCCTCGGCGGTGGATGCCGATGCCTGGACCCGGCGACTGGCGCGTCTGGCCGATCCCTCGACCCCGGGTGAGGTCGTGGAGATCCACGGGATCCGGATCGGACGTCGGATCGCGGTGATGATCGGAAGTCCGCTCGTCGGACCCGGTCAGGAGTCGGCGGGGGCGTCGTAGACCAGGCGAAGCGATGCCACGCCCGCATCAAGGATGTCGAGCAGGTCGCCGGACTCCGGGGGGGCGCCGCCGGGATCGAACACCACGCCTTGCAGACCCTTCGCTCCGACCAGCTCCTCGTTCGCGGGAATCGGCGGGCCTTCCCAGATGAACCAGGCGGCCGGTTGCGAGGCGAGGACGGAATCGAGTTCCCTGATCGCGTCATCGTCGGGTTCGCGACGGGGTTCGAAGTGCACCGACACGCCGTTCATGCGATAGCGGCGCTGCAGATACTGAAAGACGGGGTGACTGAACACCACGGGGGTGGTGGGTCTGGTGTTGACCGCCTGCTCCATGCCGGCGGACCGGAGGAGCAGTTCCCGACGCAGGGCCCCGAAGTTCGATTGGAACGCGTCCTGCTCGTTCGGAAGAAGCTCGGCGAGCGCTCCGCGGACCGCGTCGGCCTGCTTGATGGCCAGATCGGGATCGAGCCAGGTGTGGGTCGCGGTTCCGGTGTGGGAGTGGCTGCCGTCGGGACCGTGGGAGTGGACCCGGCTCCTGACCTCGATCAGCCGATCCTTGAAACCTGCACTGGTGTCCACGATCGCCCCCGGAGAGAGGCTGACGGTCTCGAGCCAGGGTTCGTATCCCGCCCCGTTGAGCACCACCAGGTCGGCGGAGTTCATCTCGGCGACCTCGTCCGCGGTCGGTTGCCAGGTTCCCGGATCGACCCCATCGGGGACGATCCATTCGATGGTGACCCGATCACCGGCGATGCGCTCGATGAAGAACATCATCGGGTAGTTGGTCGGCACCACCGTGGGGATGCGGTTAGGGGCGGCCGCATCCGGCCCGGACTCCGAATCGCACGCGACTGGAGCAAGCAGGGTGGGCAGGAGAAGAACGAAGAGGGCGACACGTCGGTCGATTCGCATCGATGGAGCTCCTGGATCTGATTCTGTACCGTATCACCGACCCCGTGTCTCCGGATCCCAACCATGCTCAGGCTCGAAGGCATCCGATTCGACTATCCCGCTCCTCGCGACGGTGAAGCCTCCTTCAGGCTCGAACTTCCGTCGCTGGAGCTGTCCGGAGGTCGGTCGATGGCGATCATCGGTCCCAGCGGATGTGGGAAGACGACGTTGCTGCGGCTGGCCTCGGGGATCCTGGCCCCCGACACCGGCGAGGTCGAACTCGACGGCCATCGCTTCGACCGGCTCGGCGCCGACGCGCGTCGTCGCCTTCGTCTCGCGAGGATCGGCATCGTGTTTCAGGACTTCAGGCTCCTCGATCATCTGGATGTGATCGGAAACGTGCTGCTGCCGTTCCGTCTGGGGGCGGGTGACCTGAATCGCGAGGCCCGGGCGTACGCGTCCGGACTGCTGGAGAGGCTGGGCATCGGGCATCTCGCCCACCGACCGGTCACCCGTCTCAGTCAGGGGGAACGACAGAGGACCGCGATCTGCCGGGCCCTGGTGACCCGGCCCGGTCTGGTGCTCGCCGACGAGCCCACCGGAAATCTGGATCCCAGAAACAAGCGTGTGATCCTCGATGAACTTCTCGAGGCGGCTCGCGATCGGGAGGCCGCGGTGCTCGCGGTGACCCATGATCACGATCTGCTCGATGCCTTCGACGAGGTCGTGGATCTCGGTGCCGTGGTCTCGAACTCCGGGAACGAGGTGGCTTCGTGAGCGGCATGGCATCCGGAATCGGTCATGCGATCCACCTCGCGGTCCGGCACCTTCGTCACCACGCGGGACGAAGCGTGCTGATCGTCCTCGCCCTCTCGCTGGTCGGTTTCCTGCCGATCGCGGTCGATGGCGTGGTCGACGCGGGGGGACGGGCGTTGCGGGCGAGAGCCGCGGACACGCCCCTGGTGGCGGGTGCGGAGGGCGCTCCCATCGACCTGGTGCTGGCCGCCCTGTACTTCCGCAAGCCGCCGGACCGGACCATGACCCTCGGATCGCTGGAGGCTCTCGCCACCGGTGAACTCGCGACCGCCATACCGATCGTGATGGGGGACCGGGTGAAGAAGTCGCCGCTGGTCGGAGTCGATCCGGCCTACCGGGACTTCCGCGGGCTTCGTGTGGGAGACGGTCGATGGTTCGCGGTCGCCGGAGAGTGCGTGCTCGGAGCCGAAGTCGCGCGGCGATGGGGGATCTCCGTCGATGACCGGATCATCACCGAACCCCGGGAGATGTTCGATCTGGCCGGGGCCTATCCGTTGAGGATGAGGGTGGTGGGGGTCCTCGAACCGAGCGGCAGCGCCGACGACGGCGTGGTCTTCGTGTCACCGGCCACCGCCTGGATCGTGCAGGGTCTCGCCCACGGACACGACAAGGTCGACGAGGAGGCCGATCCCGAACTGGTGATGGGTCGGACCGACGACGTCGTGATCGTCAGTCCCAAGGTGCGCGAGTTCGTCGAGATCACCGATGAGAACCGGGCGAGCTTCCACTTCCACGGCAAGCGGGAGGATCGCCCGGTGACCGCGGCGATCCTCGTGCCCCACGACGAACGTTCGGAGACCATCCTGATGGGGCGGGCGGATGCCGGACTGCTTCCGGTGCAGCTGGTTCGGGCGTCCGAGGTCGTGGACCGGCTTCTGGTCGAGGTCTTTCGGATTCGAAGGATCCTCATGTCGGTGCTCGGGGTCGTGGCGGTGGCGACCCTGTTGCTGGTGGTCGTGGTACTCGCGCTCTCCATCCGCATCCGTGCGGTCGAGATCGAGACCATGCACCTCATCGGAGCCTCCCGTCTCCGGGTCGGACTCATCCTCGGCTCCGAGGTCGTGATCCTGATCGGCATCTCCGTCGCGGTGGCCGCGATCGGAGGAATCGTGCTGACCGGCGCGATCCCCATGGTCGAGAACCTGCTGATCGGATGATGGATGTCGGTCCCGCGGTGCTCGGTCCACGGGTTCGATGATCGACACCCGGACCGATTCGACCACGCCTCCCGCCTCGGCCATCGCCTCGTCGCCGACGCCCAGAAACAGATCGATCCGCCGCTCCCTGATCGCTCCACCGGTGTCGACCGCCATCGCGATCATCACCTCGCCGTCGGCTCGATCGACCCTGACCATGCTGCCCAGAGGGATGATCTTCGGGTCGACCGCTACCGAGTGTCGAGGGATCAGCCTCACACCGGTCGAGGCCTCCGGCCAGCGATCGGCGGGGATCTCCCGGAAGTAGACGACGCGGTCGTTGTCGAGCATCAGGGACTCGACGAGCAGGGGGTCCATGCGATGGAGTCCTCGAATGGTCCCGAGATCCAGTCCCTCGGCGGCGGCGTGACCCTCCTCGATCAGTCGACGACCCAGACTGGTGTAGGGACGTTCGTTGGTCCGCACCCAGTCCAGGCACATCAGATCACCTTCAGGGGTTCTCAGGGCGACCGAACCGTTGACCTCGGCGAGGTACGCATCGAGACCGTTCGCGACCCAGCCGATGACCGGAGGTCGCAGGTCCGGATCGGCGGCATACTCGCTCCGGGTCGGCAGCTCGGATGCCGGGATCGAATCGGGCGGGGAGGCCATGATCGGATGTCGATGGATCTCGTCGGCGACCGGGACCGCCTCGAGAACCGGCGCCGCGTACGCGGTCGCCTCGAATCGGCCGGGAATCTCTCGGAACCCGACGCCCGGCGGGTTCGGTTCCAGAAGAGCCCGGAATGGATGCGTCTCATGCCAGCTGCGCCAGCGTTCCGCGGACCGGTCTGCGCTTCGTTCCAGTACGAGGATCGAATCCGACATCGCTCGGTCCAGCCGATCGTTCTCCGAGGGTGACGTGCAGCCGAGCAGGAGCATGGAGGCCAGCACGACAGTCAGACGCGAACGGCCGGGCCGGTTCGAATCGTCGACTGCCATCTCGTGCATCGGGGAGCTCACCGGGAGGGCCGTCGCTTCTCACGGATGCCCGCCGCCCCACGGGCCAGATCTCCCAGACTCCGGCCGGGGCCGGGGCCGGGGCTGGGTCCGGGGTCGGGCCCGGCGAGGGCGGAGAGGCGTGCGGCCGCGCTCATGGGAGAGATCAGGGCACCGGCGGCATCGGCCAGACGCACGCACTCGAGCAGGTCCGAGGGAGATCGCTGCGTCTCCTCGTGATTGACCAGCATGGGGTTCTCCTGGCGGCCGTCGAGCCAGGAGAGGAAGGACAGCCCCGTCTTGTAGAAGCGGGTGGGATCCTTGAAGATCGCCTGCCCGAGCCGTTCGCAAGGAGCCATGATCCGGTCGTAGCCCTCCCGGTCGCCGGCGGCCAGACGGCGAAGCGCCAGGGAGGCGGGGTCGGCGATCGCATCGAACACGCCGAGAAGGGCATGACTGAAATCGCCCAGGGGCACCTCGCGACCGTCGAACTCCGTGGTCCGGCGGACCTCGGCGACGCCGTCATCCTCTCCGGCGATCAGTCGGCCGAAGTGGAAGTCGTCGCCGGTCAGCATGATCTGGTCGCGCTCGAGCAGATCGCGGCGGAGGTCCACCTCGAGCCGGTGGTCGAGCATCGAGAGCTTGGCGGCGCGATAGCGCTGGGGATCGTTCCGCATGATCCGGAGAAAGGAATCACCGGGGAAGTATCCCTCGAGGCTCGGCAGGAACATCGGGCCGAGCCAGTGGACGATCAACGGACCCTCGCCCGCTTCCCGGGCGATGTCCGCATACACCTGCACGTAGCCGTCCTCGTCGATACCGAGTTCGCAGAGTCGTGGAATGGGAAGGATCACCGCCACGCCTCCGGCCCGACGGATGACGTCGATCTGTTCGACCACTCCGTCGACTATCCGCGAGGTCGTCTCCACGGTCTCCAGATGATCGGTGCCGGCTCCGGCGCAGAAGCCCGCCTCGAGGCCGAGTCCGCCGGTGAGTTCGATCAGGCGTCTGGCGGCCGTCCAGCCGAGGTTGAAACGCTGGGCGGTGTCCATCGCTTCGGCGATGCCCATGCCGGTTCCGCCGATGCCGCGTCGGATCGCCATCGTGGCGTCCCAGTCCAGGTGCTCCGCGATCTCCTCCGAAGTTCCCGGGGTCTCGACGGAATGGGGCACCCCGGCGTACGACGGCTTCATCACCACGTGAGCGGCGGCGTAGCAGAGGCGGGGAAGCGGGGACCGATGGTCGACGTCCCGCCGAAGATCGCTCCAGCGATCGTCGGTCAGTTCGATCGGACCGATCCGGGTCTGGACCGTCCTGCTCATGATCCGGCATCCGTCGCGGGGAGGATGTCCTCGATGAAGCCGGGGCCGTTCTCGACGACGAACATGGCGAGGAACACGGTGAGCACCACGGTGGCCAGAAGCATGCCGGAGATCCACCAGGTCGCCAGCGGACCGGTGGGCGTGTCGTCACCGAGGTACGCACGGTTGCGCTGCAGAAGCGTGAATCCGAGGTAGGAGGCCGGCAGGAAGAGGCCGCAGACGATGTTGGTCGGCACCCCGACCCAGGGGGCGATCTCGGACCAGTGGATGGCACCGAGGACGCCGATCGCCGGAAGCAGGATGAACACCTTGTGACCGATCGAGTCCTCGCGGATTCCGAAGAGTTTCACACCGGCGAAACCCGAGGCCAGCATCTGCATGGTGATCGAGGACAGCGCCATCGCGAGGATCCCCAGCCCGAAGACCCAGAGGCCGATCACCGGTCCGAGTCGGTCGGGCGAGGCGAAGATCTCCGCCGCCTTGGCGGGGTGGATCTTCGACCCGGTGAAGCCGGCATCCCCGAAGTGGAACACCGAGGCGCTGGCGATCACCATCAGGCTGACCGCGATGGTGAACGGGATGAACATGCCGAAGACGAGGTCGTACCTCGCCAGTCGACGTTGGGCGCGTCCCCAGCCGTTCTTGCGGAGGGTGTACGGATACACGAAGAGCATGTTCGCACCCACCGCGGCCGCGAGTCCGGAGACGATCAGCGTCGTCGAGGCGATCGAGGTTCCGCCGCCGTCCTCGCCGGGCATGGTCCAGTCGGCGGGTATCGAGGGAATGAAGCCCTTGAGGATCCCGACCGGATCGTGGATGCCGGACTGGACGACCACGATCGCCATCGCCACCACGATGAACCAGACCATGGCGGTCAGGATCACCTCGTAGGTCCGGATGAAGGACCTCGCCCGTCCGTGCAGCAGCCCGACCGAGACGCACCAGATCAGGGCGATCAGCCCGCCCACCCGGGGATCCACGCCGAAGAGCAGGGCGAGCATCGCGGCCGCGAGGGCGTACTGGGCGAACTGCCAGATGATCGAGCTCAGAAGTCCGCCCCACGCGAACGCCCATGCGAAGAACGGACTGGCGTGCCGCTTCAGGGCGTCGTAGGGATCGGAGCCGGTGGACAGGGTCTGCCATGCGATGGCGCTCATCACGATGATGCCGAGCAGCATCGCGGTCGGTGCCACCCAGAGCAGCTGGTAGCCGAAGGCCGCGCCGCTGAAGAGGGCGGCGAAGGCGCTGCCCCCGCCCAGCGTCATCGCGGACTGGAGATACCCGGGGCCCATGTGCCGCAGGTAGCCGGCGATGCGTCCGGGGAGCGGGCGGGCATCGAGTTCCGCGAAGTGCAGGACATCATCGGCCTTTGAATCCTTCATGCTCTGGAGGCCTCCTTGCGCAGGACCTTGAGTTCGACGGCCTGGGGCAACTTCTTGTAGTGCTCGTCGAGGGGATAGCAGCCCGAGATCATGCCGTTTCGAGGGGCGGTGGTGCAGTCGCTGAAGGTCCGGCAGAGGAACTTGCGCTGCAGTTCACGACCGGCGATCACGTCCGCCGGCATCGTCGGGTAGGACAGCATCGACCTTCCCAGGCCGACCGAGTCGACCATGCCCGACCGGATCTCGTGCTGGGCGATGAATGGAATCCACTGCTGGAGGTAGGACCAACCGCTGCCGACCAGGGGCAGCCCGGGCACCAGCGCCTTGATGGTCCGGACGGTCTTGAGGTGACGCTGGACCTCGCAGAGGGGATCGCGTGGTGGCAGGTAGCCGTCGCTCGGCGGATAGGCGGCGGGTCGCTGAAGGTGCGGGCAGTAGTAGGGGCTGCCGATGGTCAGGTTCGCCATGAAGATGCCGAGATCGCGGCAGAGCTCGAGAAACGCCTGCGACTCTGTGAAGTCGCTGAGCGTCGGGTCCATGGCATTGACCCCGAAGCCGTGGCGCCACGGCGTGTTCTCGGCCACGTCCTTCGGATGGCCGATGGCATCGCCTTCCCGGCGGAACATCGGATAGGTGTCGGTGATCGAGACCCGGCACCCGATCATCAGACCGGGTCGTTCGGAACGAATGGCCTTCACGGTGTCACGGAAGAGCCGGGTCCGGTTTTCGAAGCAACCGCCGTGGTCGCCGGATCGGGTGTGGGCGCCGAGGAGTTCGTGAAGCAGGTAGCCGTGACAGCATTTGACGTCCACGAAGTCGAATCCGACGTCGGCGGCGAGGCAGGCCGCCTCCACCATGCGGTCGGATATCTCGCGGAGCTCGCCGTCGGTGAGCACGTGAACCGAGGCGTCGAGTCCGTACTTCATGGAGAGCACGGGGTTGAGTTCCGCGATCCGTGGAATCATGGACGGGCCGTCGGGACGGCTGAACCTTCCGGAGTGGGTCAGCTGGAGTCCGACCAGCAGATCGTCGGTGGATCCGTGATGTTCCAGGTGGGCGGCACGGAGGGTCGAGAGCAACCGGTCGAGGTTCGCGGCATTGTCGACCGAGGGATCGGGATTGAGATGAAGCTGGTTCGGATTCGCCCTTCCGTCCGGTTGCACCGCGTAGGCCTCGCCGCCCCAGATCAGCTTCGCGCCGCTCTCTCCGAATCTCCGCCATCGGCGGAGGGTGTCGTCGGTCGGGCCGCCCTCGGGGGTGCCGTCCCATCCCTCCATCGGGTGGACGGTGAATCGGTTGCCGATGGTTCGTTCGCCGCCGTCAGCGCCCGTGACCACGAGCGGATCGGCCATGGGACCACCGGCCCGGATCTCGAGATCGCAGTCGAGTTCCCTCTCTTCATCGAGGCCGCACCAGTGGGCGCGGAAGTCCTCGATGGTTCTGAAGCGACCGGGAGGCGGATGATCCATGTCTTCAGGTGTCCTGAGGGTTGGGAACTCGTTCCAGATCGAACTCTACCGTCGTCGTCTTCGGACGCCACTCCCGAGCTGCCGGGAAGGACTCCTCTCGGCCGGAGGATTGTCGCATGTGCGTGTTCGTGAGGATGATTCGCGGGCTGCGTGGATTCGGCCCGGAATCCTGATCGAGACCCTCGACGATCCTGAAATTCGTCTGGATCCGACGGCAGGCCAGACTATGATGAGACTTCACCTCGGGTGGAGCCTCCCGGCCCATCCTCTCCGGTACTCCCTCCATCAACAGTCTGAAATCGGAGAAAGTGATGTCCTGCGACCCATCCCGACTTCGTCGATACCTGGCGCTTTCACTGGTTCCGGGCGCCACGACCGCCGCAGTCGCCGACATCGACTACACCAGCCTCGATGTCACCGTGGAGCTCGGGTCCACCTTCTCCCTGGAAGTCGCACAGTCCTTCAGCATGGTGTTCAATGCGTTTTCGGCCACCAATTCCACCAAGGACATCGTGGTGCGGCAGCGCGGTTTCAACGCCAAGGGTTCCCCCGGTTCGGCAGTCGACGGCGGCCTCCTGGTCGGCTTCAAGTCCGGTCTTCCCAAGAGCGTGATCCGCTTCGGGGACGGAGATGAGATCGGTCCGGGAATCGGCGGCATGGAGAGCACCCTCTTCTGGGGCGCCCAGTCCGTGACGGTGTCCAAGACATCCAAGACCAAGCAGCTGAACGGCGGACCGTTCAACGCAGTGGACGGCCCGCAGGACGGATACCTGGGCTTCGCGTTCGCCGATTTCGGCAGCCAGGACCTGCACTACGGTTGGTTGTCGCTGTCCTGGGATGGAACTGAACTCACCATCGACGGCTACGCATGGGAGACCGAAGCGGGCGTCTCGATCGACGCGGGCACGATTCCCGCGCCCGGGGCGATCGGATTGTTCGGACTCGCCATGGGGGCGGCGGGCATCCGTCGCAAGCGAAGCTTGTGAAACCACCTGCCTCGGTCGAGGCACCGTGGCATCCTTGTCGACTCGATCCCACGCGGATTCGAACCACCCGCCCGGCGAGGAGCTTCCCGTCGCAGGGTCATTGACCGTCGGCCGAACCCAGCGGTCCGCCGAACCCGGCCGCATCGACCAGTCCGCGAAGGTCGAGGAGCCCTTCGCTGATCCGCAGTTCCCGAAGACCGTCCCGTCGTTGATAGAGATCCGGCAGTACGGCCACGAGCCGGTCGGCCGTGGACTCGGGCAGATGATCCAGCCCGCGGAAGTAGTGGTGGCCGTTCCGCTCCACATCAGACACTCCGAGCGTGGCCTGCAGGCAGAGATCCTGCTGGAGGGGGATCGAGGCGAGGTTGGTGAGGTCCTCGCCGCTCTGGAAGGCGACGCCTCCCTCGGCACGAACCGTCTCCACCAGACCGCGATTGGCGAGGGCTCTGAACACGCCCTTGCACGCCTTCACGCTCACTCCGGCATATCCGGCCTCGAGCGCCCGTCGAAACGCGCCGGCATCGGTGTCGGCCTCGTCGATGATGACCGGGGCGATCCTCGAGAGTCGTTCGAGTCCGGCTCGATGTCCGGGATCGAAGGTGTCGCGTCGAGGCAGCGGTTGCTCGAGCAGTGCGAGGCGGCGGATCAGGGGCCCGGTGGCCGGGTCGCCGCCGAGATCCTCCAGCATGCCTGCGAGTCCCTCGAGATCGACGCACTGTTCGTTTCCGTCCAGGGTGAACACCGTCTCGCCGTCGACGTGGGCCGCGACGATGGCGGCGATCGATCGGAGTCGACTCTCGTCGACGGAGCGATCTCCGCAGATCTTGATCTTGAAACGTCGGATGCCGTGGCGGTGGATGTCCTCGACGAGGGTCTGCGGCAGTCCGTCCTCGACCCGTTCGGCCGCCTCGAGATCTCCGTCGGTCAGAGGATCGAGCATGCCGATGGTGTGACGTACCGGCAGTCGATCCCGGCGGGAGGGCAGCATCGCCGGTGACCACTCGCCCACCTCGGGAAGGAGGCGACGGGCGGAGAAGCCGAGAAGGTCGCTGCGGACGGCTTCGTCGAAGGAGACGCCGGCGATCCGGCAGGCGGCATCGATGAGGGCCCGCTCGACCATGGCGACGCCGAATCCGCGAACAAGGACGTCCGCATCCCGGTGGTCGCGGCGGCCCACGCGTTCGATCCGCAGCACCTCGGTGATGTCGAAGACGGGATGGGGGCCGGCGGTCGCGGTCAGCTGGTCTCCAAGGACCGCGGCGGCCTCCACGCTGTCGGCGAGGGCCGAGGAATCCTCGGAGGGCGTCGTGTCGGGGTTCTTCTCGAACCACTTCGGGACCAGGAGGTCTCCGGCCCGGCCGATCTCCTGCCGTCCGTCCGAGGTCTCCACCCGGATCTCCAGCTCGGCGAGAGGCACCTCTTCGAGGACCTGCACCCCGAACTTGAAGGGAAGCCGGGTTCGAATCGATCGTCGGGTGAATCGATGATGGAGGATTCGAAGCATCACGATGCCTGCACGGTATCCATTCGAGTGCGGGTCTCTGATCCGGGGGGGGATCCTGAACGGTGGTGGTTCGGGGTGGTGGAAGAGGGTGTGATCGGAGTCGGATCCGTCAGGGATCCCGCGGAGGGCCCGGAAATCAGGACTCCGAGATGACCGCGACCGTGTTGAGGGGTCCCGGGACCATGACGTCTTCGCCGGGGTTCTCACGCAGGCACCAGGCTCGATGGCCGGGTGCTTCGCTGATGGACCGGCCGCAGACCGCCCGGAGGATGCCGAAGATCACGGACATCGGCATCGTCATTTCTCGGCTCTGCATGCCTTGAACGGCCATCATGCCATTTGATTCTTGGTCCATGACCACTCTTCCGCTACTGTATGTGCGGACCCATTCCCCACCGTTTCATCCCAGAGACGTTTCGGTGTCCGACATTCCCAGTCCTGTCTTCCCATTCCGACAAGGAGAGATTGAGATGAGCAGTTCCAAGCAGCGGATCGATCGCTACGTGTCCGCGGCGACTCTTCCGGCGATCGCCGCCTGTGGCGCCTCTGTCGCCGTCACAGACATGGCGGAAGCCGAGATCGTCTACGAATCCCTCTCGATCACCATCGGGGGCCCCGGCAGCGCGCCGTCCCTGACTGCCATCGACATGGGATTTGCCAGCATCAAATTCGCCGCAGGAAGCAACAGCCAGGGTCCCGAAAACCTCATGGGTGCGAAGGGGAACAACCAGGTCGCGGTGATCGCGGGCGGAAGTTCCAAGCTCCTGCGCAACTTCGGTACCGGAGAAGAGATCGGCCTGAGCGCCGGCAAGCCTGCGATCCTGGGAATTGGCGCGAAGTTCAGCACCACGGGCGGCAAGTCCAGCAAGGGAGGCGGCAAGACCACGAGCAAGGGTGCCTGGGCCCCCGGCAATGAGGATTCCGTCTCCGGATACATGGGTTTCGCCTGGTTTCCGAATGCTGCCGATGTCAACTACGGCTGGTTCTCCCTGACCTGGGACGGCAGCTTCCTGACGATCGACGGCTACGCGTACGAGACCGAAGCCGGAGTCGGCATCGAAGCGGGTGCGATTCCTGCTCCCGGAGCCATCGGACTGCTGGGCCTTGCCGCGGGTGCGGCCGGAATGCGCCGCAAGCGACTGGCCTGATCTGCGAGTCGAACGCCAGGCGTACCATCGAACGACCTTCACCGCCCCCGTGCCACCCGGCACGGGGGCGTTCTCCTTGGTCACTGTGACCGCTTTCAGGAGTCTGGTTCCATGACGTCTTCGCCGGGGTTCTTCGCAGGCACCAGCTTTGATGGTCAGGTGGGCGCCGATTCACCCGGTCGGCCGAAAAAACATCCGGTTCCGAGGAAAAACGCTGGTTTAACCATGGGGCGCGAACATGTTTCTCCCTCAACAATGGGTTCGGGCGCCCGTCGTACGTCCCGGAATCATGCTGGAGGAGGGAAGACATGAATCGAACTGCATCGAGACTGGACCGTTACGTCACGGCCGCGACGATTCCGACCATGGCCGCGGTCGGTGGCATAGCCGCGCCGGTCGAGTTCGCCTGTGCGGAGATCGTCCATCAGGGGATCTCCCTGACCGTGGGCGGCTCGGGACCGGTCATCGCCTCCTTCCAGGTGGGCACCTACGGCACCTTCAACGTGTTCGCCGGAAGCACTGCGAGCGGAGGACGATCCTTCGGGATCAGCAACTCGTCCAAGGACAAGGTGCGGGTCATGAACGACCGCGTGGTCGGTGAGTCCTCGAAGAAGGGGACCACGAACTACATGCATCGCTGGGCGGCGGGCGAGATGGTCCAGATCGAGAGCAAGAACCAGGATGTTCCTCTGCTCTTCGGCAAGACGGGGATCGGTTCGCTCTCCAATTCATCAGGCATCTACGGCAACTTCGCGACCGGCGGGGAGGGGCCCCAGTCGGGCTTCATCGGTTTCGGAATCAACAGCGGCAACGGCATCCAGTTCGGCTGGATCTCCGTGACCTGGGACGGGACGCTGCTGACCATCGACGGCTACGCATACGAGACCGAGGTCCAGACCGCGATCGAGGCCGGGGCGATCCCCGGTCCGGGGGCGATGGGGCTGTTCGGCCTCGCCGGCGGTGCGGCGGGGATTCGCCGGAAGCGGAAGGCCTGAGCGGTCGGATCGGCTCGGCCGACGGCCACCGAATCATCCACGCCCTCGTTCCTCGCCGGAGCGAGGGCGTTATCCTGGGGATACGACCATGTCCATGGCCCGGACCATCCCCGAACTGCTCTTTGCGGATCCCGCTCCGCCCGGCCTCCATGCCGTCACGAAGCTGGGGCGGGACGATCGGCCCGAGGTCGTCCTGCGTCGAGGCGAGCTCGTTCAAGAGATCGAACGCCTCGCCCGAATCCTTCACGACGGGGGATTCGCCTCCCGACCAGTGCTGATCCCCGAGCGCAACGGCATCGAATACGTGGTGGCCTTCCTGGCCTGTCTTCGGGCCGGATGCATGGCGGTCACCGCGCATCCCCCGCGGGCCGGCGGTGGAGGTGACCGACTGGCCGCGATCGTGCGCAACAGCCGGCCGGCGGCGGTCCTGGCGACCCCCGGCATCATGGAGACGATCGATCGGGTGGCCCCGGCGCTCCTGGAGGGCGTGCGCCGCATCTCGTACGAAGCGCCCTCGGTGCCCGTGGAGGAGGCCGATGGTCCTCTCGTGGAGCCGGTTCCCGACGAGACGATCCCCTGGCCCGATCCCGACGACGTCGGTCTTCTTCAATACACCTCCGGTTCGACCCGGGATCCCGCACCGGTGGCGCTCACCCAGGGCAATCTCCTGGCCAACGGTCTGGCGATGCGCGATCTCTTCACCCGGGAGGGGCGTCCCGGCGGCACCGTCTGCTGGATGCCGCTCTACCACGACATGGGACTCATCGGTCTCATGATCTCGTCGATGCTGGTGAAGATCCCGTTCCACCTGATGGAACCCGAGGCCTTCGCCATGCGTCCGGTCCGGTGGCTCCGCGCGATGTCCAACACCGGTGCCGCCTACAGCGGGGGGCCGTGTTTCGCCTGGGACCTCTGCGTGGCGCGGACCAGCGAGGAGGATCGTGCGGAACTCGATCTCTCCTCGTGGCGATTCGGCTTCAACGGCGCCGAACCGATCCGGCCCGGATCCCTGGCGCGATTCCAGGCCGCCTTCGGCCCGCGGGGTTTTCAGGGGATGATGCCGTGCTACGGTCTGGCCGAGCACACCCTGCTGGTCTCGGTGCGTCGGGAGGATGAACCGATCCGGTACCGGGTCGCGATCCGCAGGGCGCTCGACGAGGGGCGGCTGGAGGTCCGAAGGACGATCGAGATCGACGAGACGACCGAGGTTAGGATCGCCGAGGACGAGATCGGGGTGGTCTCGTGCGGCCCCGGCATCCCCGGGCACGAGATCGCGATCCGCGATCCCGAGACCGGCCGTCGCGCGTTGGAAGGGGAGATCGGGGAGATCACCCTGCGCGGGCCCAGCGTGGCATCCGGCTACCACGAACGCGCGGACCTGACCGAGGCCGTCTTCCCCCTCGAGCACGGGGGGGACCATGGGCCCTGGTTGCGCACCGGCGACCTCGGCACGATGTTCGATGGGGATCTCCACGTGCTCGGCCGGATCAAGGACCTCCTGATCGTGGACGGTCGCAACGTGCACCCGGCGGACGTCGAGGCCTCTCTGGAGTCGGCTCATCCCTCGCTGGCCGGTGGCAGGGTCGCGGTCTTCGCGACCGGAGACGTCCTCGCCGGTGAAGCGGAGACGATCGGGGTGGTGGTCGAGGTCGGGCGCGACACGCATCGTGCCTGGCGACGCGACGTCGAGGCCGCGGCGGGCGGGATCGAGGAGATGGAGCAGGCCTTGCGAGCCCTGGCCTCGTCGATCCACGGCATCCGCCTCGCGAGGATCACGGTGGTCGCTCCCGGCGGCATTCCGAGAACGACCAGCGGAAAGATCCGCAGGGCCGCGACCCGCATCGCTCTGGAGGAGGGCCGGATCGAGCCCATCGACACGGGGAGCGACTCGTGCTGATCTTCCGATCCGAGATCCGAGGGACCAGAGTGGTCGAGATCGACGAGCTCGTCGCTCGTGGGGCCAGGGGTCCGGCGGGTCGTCCGGTGCTCTTCCTGCGCGATGCCGGGGAGGCGGAAGTCGCGTTGCATTCACCGGTCTTCGATCGGGGGCGTCTGGCACGATCGTTCGGGGGAAACGGGATCCTCTTCTCCGATGGCGCCCACTGGAAGGAACGTCGACGCATCATCCAGCCGGCTTTTCCGCCGCGGGAACCCGATTTTCATCTTCAGGACGTGACCTGGGCGGTACCGGGACTGGTCTCGAGATTCGCGGCGGCCGCGGAGTCGGACGAGTCGGTGGGTGTGGTGGAGGAGACGGTTCGATTCACCACCCGGGTCCTCTACAGAGGCGTGTTCGGTCAGGATCTGCCCTCCGATCACGACCGGGTGGGAGTGATCCTCGATTTCTTCGATTCGATCGGTGGCGTCCTGTCCTCCACGATCTTTCCCAGGCTGCGTCTGGACGGTCGCACCATGGCCGAGGTCCGCAGGGCGGCCGAGGCGATGGAGGAGGAGGTGAACCGACTCGTGGAGGTGCGAAGAAACAGTGATTTCACATCGGACCGGGTGGACGCCCTCGGCGAGATCGTCGAGGCCCTCGACGCGAAGGATGATGTCCGGGGCATCCACGACGAGGTTCGGAGTCTCCTGGTGGCTGGAGCCGAGACGACTTCGAACACTCTGGGATTCCTCCTGTTGATGCTGGCGGGGCATCCGGAGGTCGGCGATCGACTTCACGAGGAGATCGTTGCTGCACCCGATGGCGATTCGCCGTTCATGGATGCGGTGATCTTCGAGACCCTGCGACTGTTCCCGCCGGTCTGGTTCCAGACCCGTGAGGCGCTGGAGTCCATCGAGATCGGGGAGACGCCGCTGGAGAAGGACGACCTGGTGTTCGTCGCGACGGCCCTGATCCACCGCGACCCCGCGATCTGGGAGGAGCCCGACGCCTTCCGTCCCGAACGGTTCCTGCCCGGTCCCGACGGCCCCTGGCGTCCCCCTCACCGCTACGCCTTCTTCCCCTTCGGGGGCGGCCGGCACCTCTGCATCGGTCGCCATCTCGCGATGCACGAGTTGCAACGTTCGATCCGGGCCCTGGCCGGCCGCTTCCGTTTCGAGATCGAGTCCGATGTGGAGGTCGCGGCCGAACTCGGGGTCGTGCTCAAGCCCGCCCGCGACGTCCGGGTCCGGGTGTTCGAACGAGGGGGGGATCGACCATGAGGTCGACCGTGGTTCCGCAGCTGCTGGAGGTCCATGGGACCGACCCGCGGCCGGAGGGCCCCGGGCGCCGGATCCTGCTGAGGGATCCCGACGAGGTGGGAGCCATCCTTCATTCGAATCGATTCCAGCGCACCGACTTCGTTCGTCAGCTGTCCGGCGACGGTCTCCTGGCGACCGACGGGGATCTCTGGCGGGAGCGGAGGCGCATCGTTCAGAAGTCGTTCCCGGTGCGTGATGTCGAGGCGCACCTCGACAGCATCCGACTGGCCCTGCCCGGTTTCGTGGAGCGTCTCGGGGAGGCGGCGGACGAGGATCGACCGGTCTGTCTGCTCGATGAGATGATGCGGGTGGTGAGCAGGGTCGTCTACCGGGCGGTGTTCGGCGTCGAACTCGGACGCGACGAGGACCGGGTCTCGATCTTCCAGCCCATGATGGAGGCGGTCGGCGACGTGCACTGGTCGCTGGTGGCTCCCGGAGGGACCGTCGACGCCGGATCCCTGGTGAGACTGAAGCGGACCCGCGACGCGGCGGATGTCGAGATCACCCGGATGGTGGAACGACGTCGCGCCGTGGACATCGGCATCGACGATGCGCTGGGTCGCCTGATCCGAGCAAGGGACGAGGGCCTGGTCGACGACGTCGCCATCCACGACGAGGTCCGCTCCCTGGTCCTCGCATCGACCGAGACCAGTGTGAACAGCCTCATCTGGGCGTTCCTCCTGATTGATGATCGTCCGGAGATCCTCGCCCGGATCGAACGTGACCTGGACGCCGGTGGCGGCGACGAGATCATCGACAAGGTGATCTGGGAGACGTTGCGTCTCTATCCGCCGGTCTGGGCGAACGAAAGACAGGCCATCGAACCGGTGGACGAGGCGGGGCGATCATGGGAGAAGGGCGATCGGGCGGTGATCTCCGCGTATCGGCTGCATCGGGACCCGCGTCAGTGGGAGGATCCCGACGCGTTCCGCATCGAGCGATTCGAGGGACTGGCCGAGCGCCGCTGGCAGCCGCCGCACCGTTTCGCCTACATGCCCTTCGGGGCCGGACCGCATCTCTGCATCGGCCGGAATCTGGCTCTGATCGAGATGCGGTGGATCATGCGCGAGGTTCATTCACGATTCAGAATCGATTTCGATGACCCCGATTCGATCGAACCGATACTGGGGATCGTGATGAGGCCTTCTGCTCCGGTCATGGTCCGCATCACGAGACGCGATCGGAAGCACTGATCTAGTCGCCTGAAGCGAAGCTTTGGAAGGGATCCTCCGGTGCCAGACATGACCAGCGACGACATTGCGAAGTGGATTCGAACCCGGATCGCCGCCGACATCGACAAGGATCCCTCCGAGGTGGACCCCGAGGTCACCTTCGATCGCATCGGGATCGACTCGCTGGCCCTGCTCGGGGTTCTCGGGGATCTCGCGGGGGAGCTGGACATCGAGATCGAGACCAGCGTGCTCTTCGATCACCCCACGATCGCGTCGCTCTCCAGCCATTTCGGATCGGGTTGAGTCTCCGGATCGTTCCTCGACGTGCGGTCGTCAATCCCCTCGCCCGGAGGATTCCGGAGCGATGGTCCGGCGGAGATGGACTCTCTGATCGACAGAATCGACCTTGTTCCGCCGAGCCATGGACACGGTGTTCGGCTGACGACTTCCCGCCTCGAAGGTGATCGTGTGGATGCCGGCGGCCTCCGCACGTTCGTACATGGTGGCGGTGAGCCTCGACTGCAGCGGGTCGAGTCGGAATCGGGGGTGGATGCCCTCGCCGTCGATCTTGAGGACGCCCGGTCTGACGATGAGCGTGCAGCAGAATCCGACCACCATGCCCTCGTGGACCGCCACCAGCTGCAGCGTGCGTTCGGGATCGTCCTCCCTCCGGGCGTGGAAGCGACGACGGAACTCGAAGATCCCGCGGTTGGCCGAGCCCCCGATCCATGCGGAGTTCGCCTCGGCCACCGCATCGATGTGCTGGGCCTCGATCTGGAGGATCTCCACGTCGAAGCGGCTCTTGATGCGGCCGCGGGTGCGTTCGAGGATCCGGTCGAGGGCCTGCTGGAGGACCTCCCGGGGTGCGGAGTAGAGGTCGAAGGTCTCATGGATCTCGAACCCGTTCGATTCGAGAAGGTCCTGATGCCGGGAGGCGGCCACCGTGTCTGTGTAGGCATCGAGACTGGCCGCTCCACTCCGCCGCGCGGTCTCGGCGGCCTTGTTCAGAAGATCCGGCCCGACGGTGTTCACGGTGGCGTCATCGGTTCCGTTGAGCTCGATGTGGACGATCCCATTCGCCCCGAAATCGAGCATGACCGCCGCGATCACCTGGCCGTCCTCGACCGCGCACCACGACAGATCCGCTTCGTGGCGGTTGAACCAGGCCGGTGAGAGGCGGGCGAGGGTCGATCGATCCGTCTCGGTGGCCTCGACGATGTCGGGAGGTTTGGTCGCCGCCATGTCCGTACGGTACATTCCATGCTCGATGAACTCCGCTGCTGGACATCGTCGGGATGGTGGGCCGATGGCCGTCCTTGTCGTGTCCCGTGGGGTCCTGAGCGACGGTGACGGAGGTCCGTCCTCGAACCGGACGGTTCGTCTGGCCGGCACTTCGCATCCCGGCGTCTCGTCGCTTGCCTCCACGATCTCGACCGGTGACTGGCCCGAGGTCCATGGGGTGATCGGTCAGCATCAGCCCCATGTCGACCGTCTCGGGTACGAGATCCCGCGGCCCGAACGAGCCACCGGAGGGTCGATCTGGTCGGCGGCCGCCGCTTCGGGGCGACACGTGGCGATCGGCAACTGGCCGCATGGCTGGCTCCGGCCGGAGCTCGACGGGAGTGGTCGACATGATCGAATCGAGCCTCGGGCGATCGACGGACTGGCCGGGGAGGCCCCCGCGTCGTGTCCTCCCGGGGCGGTGGAGCCGAAGACGGTGGAGGACTCGCTGCGCGGACACGGGGGAGCCGACCGGATCGAACTGAACTGCGCCGCGATCGAGGTGCTCGCCGACGAGGGCCCGGACCTGATGCTGGGCTGGATCTCCTCGATTTCCGGGGACATCGGGGAGCGACGGGCCCGCATCGAGGGGATCAGGACGCGCCTCGGCGAGGCCGCCGGAAGCGAGGCGACCATGGTGGTGCTGGAACATCCACCCGTCGAATCAACGATCTTCCGGCAACCCTTGAGGAATCCTCCTCCTCTTCTTCATGTGTTCGGTCCTCGAGTGATCACGATCAAGGGCCGGCCTCGTGTGGATGTGATCCCCGCGCTGGTCGCCGAGGCGATCGGCGTCGATCCGAAGTCGTCCCGTTTCCGGGTCGACCCACCCTCGGGCGGGGTGGAGCGGCTTCAGGCCGCAGGTCTGCCCGGTCCAAATCGCATCTCGGCCTTCGACCTGAAGCAGTACGAGTTCGAACGCAGTCGGGAGATCGCCGCCTCCCTGATCGCGCGGGGTCGATGGGCGGAGGCGGAGCCCTGGTTGTCGTCGTCGATCCAGACCCAGCACGGAAGGATCGACGTCGCAAGCCTCGTCCTGCTTCTGATCCGGATCCGCCGGGCCCGTGGGGCGCAGGAGGCGGACCGGCTGCTGGCCAGCGTGAGGGAACGACTTTCGCCGGTTCTCGGAGACCTGATCGATGCATGGCTCGCCGGTCGAGGTGGGGAGGTGATCGGCGAAGGAGGGACCGAGGTGCTGCGCAACCTCGGGCCGTTCCTCGCGGAATCGCTTCTGGTGGACCTGCGGCGTCGAGGGAGGTTGCCGCTGCCCGAGGATGGTCGATCCGGATGAGTCATCCCCATCCGTCTCCGGCCGGCGATCTCCTCGACATCGCGTCGCCTGAGCCGGCCTGCAGGCCACGACGAACGATCCTCGCGGTCGGATTCCTCGGAATCCGGCCGCGTTCGCATGGGATCATGGTCCCATAAAGACATGCCCTTGGATCCCGATGGGGGGCTGCATGTGTTGTTTTCGTGGTCCCATAGTTCGTTCTACGGAAGGCCGGATGCGGCGAGTAGGATCCTTGGAGAGAGAACATTCGCTGCTGAGAACGGCGAATCCAGACTGAGCCCCTGAACCAGACCGGAGAGAGATCATGAATCGTACGAACAGGCTGTCCACGTATGTCGGTGCCGCCACCGCGGCCGCGATCGGTGCGACCATGGGCACGGAAGTGACCGCGGACACGATCGTCTTCGACGTCGGCGTGACCTACGGAGGTGGATGGGTGCCCGGCAGCGGCGGCACCTCGTGGTCCTCGTCGCATCTCGACACCGCCGGCCTGATGCAGATGGATGCCCTCGGCGCCCAGATGCTCTTCATCGGAAATGGCTTCAGGTCCGCATGGAACTCCTCGAGCGGTGGTCCCTTCACCGGCAACTACAGGGCCATGGGTTGGGCTCTCGGCTCCGGTACGAACTTCAACAACAGCAAGAGCGAGTCGGGTGAGCAGGGACGGCTTCAGGTCGCCTTCACCTTCAACGGCATGGGTTTCGGCAAGGGAAGCAAGAGCAAGAATGTTCGTGGATTCGGTGCCGGTGAGAATGTCGATTCCATGAACAAGTTCATGCCGGGTGGTTTCGCCGGGAGCTCGTACTTCACTTCGTCGAGCGGATCCGTCAGCTCGGGTGAGAAGGGACTCGCCGCGGGGCGTCACTTCATCGGCTTCCGGGTCGTCGAGGACTGGTCTGCCGAGGAACTGGCCTTCAACTACGGATGGGTCGATCTCTCGTTCGACTATGAAGCCGGCACGCTGACCGTTCACCGATGGGCCTACGAGACCGATGTCAATACCGCGGCTTCGACCCCGGTGGTGCCCGGTCCCGGCGGACTCTTCGCCCTCGCCCTCGGCGCTGCGGGCATCCGTGGTCGCCGGCAGCGGGTCGCCTGACCGGAAACCACGTTTCGAAGATCAATGATGGCGCGATCGGTCCCCGAGGGGCCGATCGCGTTCTCTTGATCCTCCGGACCCGGGACTCTCAGGCGGCCCGGGTGTTCGTGGCGGACGAGGATGGTCGTGCATCCTCCCTCCGCGTGATCCAGGTCGCCCACGACTTCAGGTCCTCGACCGCGAGATAGAGCGCCGGCACGATCAGAAGGATGATGACCGTGGCGAACATCACTCCGAACGCGATCGAGATCGCCATGGGGATCAGGAACCTCGCCTGGACGCTCGTCTCGAGCACCATCGGCATCAGGCCGAAGAAGGTGGTCACGCTGGTCAGGAGGATCGGCCGGAATCGCCGGCAGCCGGCATCGCACGCCACGCGGATCAGGGATCGATCGGGATGAGCCCGTCGCATGTCGTTCATGGTGACCAGAAGGACCAGTGAATCGTTCACCACCACGCCCGAGAGGGCGACGATGCCGAAGATCGAGATGATGCTGAAGCCGTATCCCATCACCAGGTGACCGATGACGGCTCCGATGATCCCGAAGGGGATGGCGACCATGATGATCAGAGGTTGCACCCAGCTTCGGAAGGGGATCGCGAGCAGGGCGTAGATCACGAACATGGCTGCGAGAAAGCCCGTCCCGAGGCTCTCCAGCGAATCGGCCTGGTCGCTCTGCTCTCCCTCGAAGGTCCAGGTGAGTCCGGGGAAGCGGTCCGCCAGCTCGGGGAGCACGGTCGAATCGAGCGTCGCATTGACCACGTTGCCGTTGGCCACCTTGGTGTCGATGTCCGCGGTCACGGAGTTCACGCGGCGGCCGTCGGTGCGGCGGATGCTGGTGTAGGCGCGGCCTTCGGTCGCCACCGCGGCCTCCCGGAAGGGGATCTCGGCGCCCCCGGGGGTCCGGAGCATCATGGTGTCGATGGTGTGCAGCGTCTTCCGCTCGTCCTCGGGCAGGCGGACCATCACCCGGACCTCGTTCCGTCCCCGCTGCTGCCTGAGGGCCTCGGTTCCGTAGAAGTAGGACCTGGTCTGACGAGCGAGATCGGTCGAGGTGAGACCGAGGCTTCGGCCTTCCGGAGTCAGTTCGAGATTGAACTGCGGCTTGCCCAGGGCGACCCCGGAGTCGATGTCGCCGACCCCTTCGAACACCTTCAGGCGACCGGCGAGCTCGATGCTGGCCGCGTCGAGGATCGAGGTGTCGCGATGGCTCAGTTGAACATCGATCGCCGCCCCGGTGGTGTTTCCGATGTCGCTGTTGAAGGTGATGGTCTCGATGCCCGCGAGGTCGCCGGTGTTCCTCCGCCAGATTCGTGAGAACTCCGCGGCGCTGATGTTGCGGTCGTCCTCCGGCACGAGCTCGAGCTGGATGCCCAGGAGGTTGCCGCCATTGGACCGTGTCCGGGCGAGGGGACCGAATCCGCCGACCTGGCCGCCAAGGATCACGTAGACGGATTCCACCACCGAGGTGCCGCCGGTCTCGTCGACCGTCTTCGCCATCGAGGAGAGGAGTCGTTCCTGGACCGCGGCAGTGCGTTCGGCGGGTGTGCCGAGGGGGAGTCTGACGTTCACCAGCACGAAGTCGGCATCGATGCTGGGCAGGAACGTGAAGGGCAGTCTGCCGCTCGCCAGCACCGCGATCGAGATCGTCAGCATGCCGACGCCGGCCGCGATCGTGCTGTAGCGCTGACGACTGGCGAAGGCCACGGTGGGGGCGTAGGCGTGACGGATGAACCAGCGGAGGCCGTTTCCGAAGACCTTGCTCGGCCGCCCGAGAACCCTCCAGAAGAGGCTGGGGGTCGGAGCATGGGAGAGGTGGGCGGGGAGGATGAAGATCGATTCGATCAGCGAGACGATGAACACGCTGATCGCCACCGCGGGGATCTGCATGAAGAGCTTGCCGCTCGCTCCGGGCACGAAGAGCATCGGCGCGAAGGCCACCATGTTGGTGAGCACCGCGAAGGTGATCGGTCCCGCGATCTCGCGGGCGCCGGCGATCGCGGCCTCCATCGCCGGCATGCCCTGCTCCCGCTTCTCGTGGATGTTCTCGCCGACCACGATCGCATCGTCGACGATGATCCCCAGCGTCACGATGAACGCGAACAGCGAGATCATGTTGATCGAGGCGTCGGTGCCGCTGAGGAAGAGGAAGGATCCGAAGATGGAGATGGGGATGCCGAGGGTGACCCAGAAGGCGAGGCGGGGTTCGAGGAAGAGCCCGAGCATCAGGAGCACGAGGAGCAGGCCCAGCATCGCGTTTCGGATCAGCAGCTCCATGCGTTCGCGGTAGACGATCGAGTCGTCGCGGACCACCGAGACCTCGAGGCCCTCGGGCACCGAGGCCCGGAAGCGGTCGAGCAGTGCGAGGGTCGCGGCGGAAACCGAGAGCGGGGTCTCGTCTCCGATCCGGTACACGTCGACGGTGGCGGCGGGGCTGCCGTTGAAGCCGGCGGTCAGGTCGACGTCGGCGAAGGGGTCGCGGATCTCCGCGAGGTCCCCCAGAAGAACCGTCGAGCCGTCGGGGTTGGAGATGACCGGGATCGTGGCGAAGTCCGCGCCGTAGTCACGGCGTTCCGTGACTCGGACGAGGATCTCTCCGGCGTCGGTCTTGAGACTGCCGGCGGGGAGGTCCAGGGCCGCGCGTCGGATCTCCGACGCGACCTGGTCGAGGGTGATTCCGTAGGAGCGCAGGGTGGACTGGGGGATCTCGACCGCGACCTCGAGAGGCTTGGAGGCCCCGAGCGAGACCTGGGTGATGCCCTCGACGGCCGAGAGTTCGTCACGCAGTCGCTCCGCGGTCTCCCGCAGGTCCCGCTCCGGAGCGTCGCCTGCGATCGCGACCGTCATCACGAGGTTCCGGTTCTCGAGCAGGCTGACGATCGGTTTCTCGGCCTCTTCGGGGAGCGTGGTGATCCGGTCGACGGCGTTCTTGACGTCGGAGAGGACCCGGTCGGGTTTCGCGCCGAGGAGCATCTCGACGCTCACCGATCCCCGTCCCTCGCTGGAGGTGCTGGTCACCTTCTTCACGCCCTCGATGCCCCGCACCGCATCCTCGACGGCGATGACGATGCCCTCCTCGACCTCCTCGGGACTGGCGCCGGGATAGGTGACGCTCACCCCGACCACGTCGAGACTGAACTCGGGGAAGACCTCCTGCTTGACCCGGAAGGCCATGAGCAGCCCGCCGGCCACCAGCCCCACCATCAGGAGGTTGGCCGCGACCGGGTGGGCGGCCATCCATGCCACGGGACCCGAACGTCTTCGCGAGCTCCTCAAGACGGGTCCTCCGAGGTGTCGGAGAGATCGACCTCGAGGTTCTCTCCGGGTCTGCCGGTGCCGTCGATCCGTTCGAGATCCATCCCCTCCAGGGCGACGGCGAGGGGGCTGGCGACGATCTCCTCCTCGGGCCGGAGGATGCTGCGGATGACCACGGTGTCGGGACGGCTCACGAGGATCTCGACGGGACGGATCTCCAGACGACCGTCCGGGTTCATGATCCAGATCGTCTCCTCGGCGCGGATCACCGAGCGTGGGAGTTCCGCGACGTTCTCGAGGATCGGGCCTGCGATCTCGACCCTGACATAGCTGCCCAGAAGCAGCGGGACATCCCCGGGGGAACCCGGCTCGACGTTCTCGATCGACGCCAGGGGATCGTCGACGATGACGCGGACCCTGGCCAGTCGTCCCGCCCGTTCCACCTCTCCGACGATCCGGTCGACCCGGCCCCGACGGCGGATGGTGAGGCCGTCACCGAGCTCCTGCACCACGATGGCGGGGGAGTTGTTGCCGGGATCGGCGGGGTCCGCCCGGATCCAGGGGAGCTTCTCCAGTGGGACCGACACCATGACGTCGAAGCGGTCGGACCCTGCGATCGTCGCGGCCCGGGTCTGAGGCGAGACGACCTGTCCGATCTCGATGTCGTCGGCCAGCACCAGACCGTTGAACGGCGCGGTCACCCTGGTGCGTTCAAGATCGAGTTCGGCCTGCTCGAGTCGACCTCGTGCCGCGGCGAGCGCCGCCTCCTTCTCGATGCGCTGGGGTTCGCGTCGGGCGAGCTGCTCGCCGATCTCGCTGGTCTCGATCGAATCGCCCAGAAGCTCCCATTCCCGTCGGGCGACGGTTCCCCGGGCCTCCTCGAGCTGCAGGGCGACCGCGGCATTGGCGACTTCCGCCTCTCGCTGGGTGACCGCGAGTTCGTAGTCCCGGGGATCGATGGCGAAGAGCATCTCGCCGGCGGTCACCCGGCCACCGGAGCGGATGTTCTCGTTCATCCGGATCACCCGACCGCCGACCTGGGGCTGGAGGACGAGTTCCCGGTGCGGTTCCACGGTTCCATAGGCGACGATCTCCGCGATCTCGGATCCCGTTTCGGGGACGATCGTCTCGACCAGTGCGGCCCTTGTCTCGTATTCGTTGCGGACCGCCTCCGGGCTGCTCGACAGCAGTGCGGCCGCGCCGAGGATCGCCAGGCCCAGGATCAGGAAGGGCATCAGGAAGCGGACCATCTCCACCACCACCCGCACCGGTCGAGGTGGCGGGGCGGAGGACGAGGATCCTCCGGAAGGGGTCGATGTCCGGTCTGAAGGATGGGGGTCGGTGCTCATGCGTCCGAATCCGAGGAGGGATCGATGGTGGCGATGTCGTGCCGAGGCCGCTCGGCGTCGGAGGGCGGGATCAGATTCCGGGTCCATTCGCCGCCGAGCGCGAGGTGAAGGGTGGCTCGGTTGGCGAGCAGGCCCCGGCGGACCGAGATCTCCTGCCTCTCCAGTCGTTGAAGGGTCTGGATGGCGGTGATCACGTCGAGGTATTCGATCTGGCCGTTGATGAAGAGAAGCTCGCTCTCCTCGAGCGTCCTTCGTGCGGTGTCGATCTGGTTCTTCACTCGCTCGAGAAGCTCCCGCTGGTTCCGTTCACGAACCAGGGCGTCCTCGACCTCCCGCAGGGCGACGATGAACCGTTCATCGAGGAAGACCAGTCGTTCACGGAGCACCGCCTTGTTGCGATCGACCTCGGCGTTGCGCCGGCCCGCGTCGAAGAACGGCTGCACGAGTCCGCCGCCGAGACTCCAGATCAGACTGTCCCCCAGGCCCGCGGCGGTGTCGGACTGGAACCCGCCGGAGGCGGAGATCCGCACCGAGGGGAGGAGTTCGGCGATCGAGGCCGCGACCTCCCGGTCCGCGGCGGCGACCCGGGCGAACGCGGACCGGAGATCCGGTCGGCGTTCGAGCAGATCCCGCGGGGATGGAAGCTCGGGAGAGGGGGGAAGTTCGGGAAGCACGTCTCCGGGCATCACGCCGGTTCCGGCCAGCATCTGAGGAGGAACGCCGAGCAGCACCGCGAGTTCATGACGCGCGGTCTCCAGCCGGCTGCGGATGTCCGGGACCTCGGCCTGGACCGACTCGAGCTGCAGTCGCTGCTGCAGCACCTGGAGCGCGGTGCCGATGCCTCGTCCGTACCGGAGTTCGGTGAGTTCCAGCAGGGTCCGGCTCGACTCGATCTGCGATTCGACCAGGGCCAGGAGGGCGTTCTGAGCCTGGACCGCGAACCACGTGTCGGTGACGCTTCCGGAGATCAGCAGGGCGGTGTTCTCGGCGTCGTCGCGACCGGCCACCGCCCGGAGGGTGGCGGCTTCGGCGCGATTGGCGATCTTCCGCCAGAGGTCGAGCTCCCAGCTCAGGCCGAGTCCCACCGAGTAGCGGTTGTTGAAGAAGTTCTGGCCGGTGAGATCGAACACCGTCTTGGCTCGGCTCGCCCCCGCATCGATGTTCACCTCCGGGTAGAGGAAGGCGCCGGAGATCTCTGCGGAGGCCTGGGCCTGCGAGAGTCGGGCCCAGGCCTGCCGAAGGCCCAGATTGCCCTTGAACGCCGCGTCCAACGCGCGGTCGAGGCCGGGATCCTCGAACGAACGCCACCAGTCCTCGGGGGCGGCCACCTCGGGTTCGTACTCGGCGAGGAAGGCCTCGGGGATCGGCACGTCGGGTTCATCGGACTCCCGAAGGGCGTGCGGAGAGCAGCCCGCGACCAGGACCGCCGCCGCCACCGGGATCGCAGCAGGTCCGAGGAGGGGACGTTCGGTGAAGGTGGAGGTCATGCCGAGGACTCCTCGGGTCGGTTCGACCACGCGGCGGCGAGGGAGGCGCGGGCGTTGGTCGTGATGAGTTCGGAGATCGCCGTCGCGTCGTCGGGACCGATCGAGGGTTCCACCGGCAGGCGATCGATCATCTCCCTGCAGACCCGGTGGACCAGGCACTGACCGAGGATCGCCAGGCAGTGGAGCTTGAGACTGCGGGCATCGATGTCTTCGGGGAGCAAGGCCCTGACGATCTCCTCGAGCGCCCGGTAGACCGGGTGAAGGACCGACTGCACCACGCCGTCGAGTTCGGTGGTGGGCTGGGCGGCCTCTCGAAGCAGAAGTCTTCGGGCCGGGTCGAGTCCCACCTTGACGCTTCGACCGACGTACCACTGGATCCAGCCTGCGAGCGCCTCCTCCGCCGAATCGTGGTCGGCCAGCGAGGGCATCGGTGTCGATCGGCTCGCTTCGTACGCCCGGATCACCACTTCGCGGTAGAGGGCCGCCTTTCCGCCGAAGTGATAGTTGATGGCCGCGAGGTTGACCCCGGCTGCGGCGCAGATCGCGCGGACGCTGGCGGCTTCGAATCCACGATCTGCGAAGGCCTCGGTCGCCGCGGCGAGGATGTCCGAGCGGGAGCTGATGGCGGGGATCCGGAAGGGGAGGAATGGGGTGTTCAAACAGGCGTATCAAACGCGTGTTTGAAGGGGCACGAGATCATACCGATCCCGGATCCGGAAGTCCGCAGAATGGGCCTTGAGATCGTTCAAAGGGCACTTTTTTGCGATCTCGGTTGGAAACCGCCGGGAACCTGATCGGCGGCGAGACATCCTTCCGTACCGTGGGGACTCCGGGCCCGGATCCGCTTTTCGACCAGGAGATTCCAGATGCGAACGGCTGCCGTCACCCTGATGCTCGTGCCCATGATGTTCCTCTCGATGGCCGGAGCGGGTGATCCCTGCGGCGATCCGGCGGCCGGTGCCTGCGACGATCCGAACAACATCCCCGGCTGCGACGATCAGGCCTGTTGCGAGATCGTCTGCAAGATCGATCCGTTCTGTTGCGAGGGCGCCTGGGACGACGTGTGCGTCCAGTACGCCGGTGATGAATGCGATGACGGCGGCCCGTCCAACGACGACTGCGACGATGCCATGCCGGTCGGCGAGGGCGACATCGACTTCTCCACCGTCGACGCCGAGTCGGACGGTCCGGAACTTCCCGGTTCCTGCGACGAGGGATTCGGCACCGGATTCGGTCCGGACATCTGGTACCTGATCCAGCCGGAGTTCGACACCGGGGTGATCGTCTCGACCTGCGGCGCGGCCACCTTCGACACCCGACTCGCGGCCTACACCGACTGCACCGGCACGATCGTCGCCTGCAACGACGATGGCGAGGGCTGCCCGAACTTCTCCTCCTACATGACGTTTCCCGCCGCGGCGGGTCAGTCGTATCTGATCCGCGTGGGTGGCTACGGCACCGCGACCGGGACCGGGACCCTGTCCATCGAGTTCGGCGAGATTCCGCCTCCGTACCCGACCAGCATCACGCCGGTGTGGGCTGTCGCGGAAGGCGGCAACGACCATGCCTACGGCGTGGTCGTGATGCCGAAGGACTCGAGCTTCGCGGATGCGCTGGCGACCGCGGACCGATTCGGTGCCCAGCTTGCCTCGACGACCTCGCCGGAGGAGAACGAGTTCATCGTTCGATTCGCGACCACCGCCAACCCGAACATCTACGATCGGGCGGCGTTCGGCCTCGTGCAGGATCCCAAGGGGCCCGAGCCAGCCGGAGGCTGGGGCTGGACCAGTGGTGAGAGCCTGGTCTGGACCAACTGGCGGCCGGGGGAACCCAACGACAATCCCGCCCCCGAGGATTTCGGCGAGTTCTACGAGAACGGCGAGTGGAACGACTGCTTCGACGATGATTTCGGACAGGTGATCCTCGAGTTCGAGGAGGCCCCGAATCTGGACGACGGCGTGGTCTGGCCGGTCTCCGAGGGAGGCACCGGTCATCGATACCAGCCGGTCATCATCTACCCGAGAGTTGACTGGTCCACCGCGAAGGCGATGGCGGAGGAGGCCGGTGGCCGTCTGGCGAGTTTCGAAACCGCCGAGGAGCTGGCATGGGTCCACGACAATCTCGTCTGCTTCGGTGCGATGTGGGAGCAGCCGGGGGTGATCGCGGCCAACAACGGGCCCTTCGTGGGCCTGGAGAACATCGGTGGCACCTGGACCTGGTCCAGTGGTGAACCGCTCGACTACGACCTCTGGTATCCGGGGGAACCCAGCGGGGACGGCACCACGGCCGGATTCTTCGTCAACAACGGCGATTCGCCGCGGCCGACCCTCAACGACAACCCCTCCGACACCACCGTCCGCTCCTTCATCATCGAGTTCGAGGACGGCGGCGGAACCTGCCCCACCGATCTCAACGGTGACGGCACGACCAACGGCGAGGACTTCGGCCTGCTGCTGGTGCAGTGGGGCCTCTGCGAGGGCTGCCCCGCCGATCTCGACGGAGACGGCACCGTCGGGGGTCCGGACGTCGGTCTGCTGCTGGTGGGATGGGGGCCGTGTCCCTGATCGAAGGCCGCCCGCCGGGTGGTACGATCAGGTCATGAACCACCCACGCCTTCGTCGAACTCTTCCGCTTCTGGGAGCGGTCTGTCTTCTCACCGGCCCCGCACCGGGGCACCTCCCGGACGACGAGGTGGAGGTCGAATCCTCCTCGGCGCCGATCCTCCTTCCGGAGGAGGATTCGGTCACCTACCACGAGGTCGAGAAGGACGGAGAGGTCATCCGCTACCGGGCGACCGCGGGAACGCTTCCTCTGTTCAACGAGTCCGACGGGGAGGTTCGAGCCCGGATCTTCCACGTCTCGTACGAACGTCTGGATCCCGCTCCCGATGCCGCGGAGAGCGGTGAGCCGGATGATCCCGAGGCCTGGACGACCCGCGATCCCGCCACCCGTCCGGTCACGTTCTGCTTCAACGGGGGGCCGGGTTCGAGTTCGGTCTGGCTTCATCTCGGGGCATGGGGTCCGCGTCGGGTGGAGATGGGGGATGCCGGTGATCTCTCCTCGCCGCCCTGGCGGCTGGTGGACAACGAGGCGACCCTGCTGGACCGGAGCGATCTGGTGTTCATCGATCCGGTGACCACCGGCTACAGCCGGGCGAGCGACGGTGTCGATCATCACGACTTCCACGGTCTCGAACGCGACGGTCGGGCGGTCGCGGAGTTCATCCGCCTCTGGACCACCCGCAACGAGCGATGGGGCTCCCCCAAGTTCATCGCGGGCGAGAGCTACGGCACCACCCGGGCGGCCTGGCTGGCCGACGAACTGCAGCGTCGTCACGGGATGTTCCTCGACGGCGTGGTGCTCGTCTCGAGCGTGCTCGACTTCGGGACGATCCGCTTCAATCGGAACAACATTCTTCCCGACATCCTCTATCTGCCGACCTACGCGGCCACCGGCTGGTATCACGGCCGGGTCGATCGGGAAGCTCATCCCACGATGCAGTCGGTGGTGGATGCGGCAGAGGTCTTCGCGATGGAGGAGTACATGCCGGCCCTCGCGGCGGGGACCTCGCTCCCTGCGGATCGTCGGGCCGAGGTGGTCGTCGGTCTGTCGAAGCTGACCGGGCTCGACGAGGCGTTCATCGAGGAATGGGACCTCCGGCTCTGGGGCGGGCCGGTCCAGAAGGAGCTGCTTCGGGATCGACGGGAGACCGTCGGTCGACTCGATTCGCGATTCAAGGGGCGCGACCCGCGGGCCGCGGGCCAGTCACCCGAGTACGACCCGAGCATGGAGGCGATCCGGGGTCCGTACACCGCGACCCTGAACGACTACGTCCGCCGGGAGCTCGGCTTCGAGAGCGATCTCCCCTACGAGATCCTGACCGGACGGGTCCATCCCTGGGACTACTCCCGCTGGGAGAACCGCTACGTCGACGTGGCGCCGGATCTTCGCTCGGCGATGGTCCGCAATCCCGACCTCCGGGTCTTCCACGCCGGCGGCTGGTACGACATGGCCACGCCACCATTCGCGGCGGACTGGGTCTTCGACCACATGGAGCTGGAGCCCGGGGATCGCACCCGGATCGAACGCGCCTACTACCCGGCGGGGCACATGATGTACGTGCACGACGAGAGTCGCGTCGCCCTGGACCGGGACCTCGGCGCCTTCTACGACCGGACGATCTCCGACCGGAAGTGACGAGAAGAAGGGTCCACCCGGCGGCAGCCGGGCGGACCCTCGAGGTCTCGGTCGTGGAACGTGGAGTCCCGCCCTCTCCGGGGCGGCTTCGTTCGATCAGGCCTCGCCGATGCTGAGCGGCACGGTGCCTTCGGGCTCGCCGGTGAGTTCCTCCCAGGAACCCGGGAAGAACCGTCGGTCCGCTTCGGTGAGCGGTTCCAGGGTGTCGAACCAGGTCGCCTCGGGATCGAACTTCGCGAAGAAGGGCTGTCTCACCAGTTCGCCGCGGCGGCACTGGAGATACTCGAGAACGAACGCCTTCTCGCCACCGACCTCCTGGACCCCGAGGACGTGGACCTTTCCGGGGAAGGCCGACATCGAGGGGCCACGGACGGTGCGGGCGATGCCGCTGACCTGCTGGTAGGCCTTGCGGTAGATCTCGTGGCACTTGTGCAGCGGAGTCTCGAAGTAGCCGCGGGCACCGGTGTCGCGTTCCACGAAGAAGTAGTAGGGGATGCAGCCGAGCTTGACTCCGGTGTTCCATAGTTCGGCCCAGATGTCCGCATCGTCGTTGACATGACGGATGAGCGGGCTCTGCATCCGGATGTTGGCGCCGGCATCGCGGATGCGCCGGACCGCCTCCCGGGCGATCGGCGTGGACAGTTCGACCGGGTGGGAGTAGTGACCCATGATCGCGACCGTCCGACCGCTTTCGACGATGCGACGGAAGCAGTCAAGCAGATCGTCGGCATCGGCATCCGTCACGTACCGCTGGGGCCAGTAGGCCACGCTCTTGGTCCCGATGCGGATGGTCTGGATGTGGTCCAGCTCCGGATCCTCGATGATCCGATCGACGTAGCGGGCGAAGACCTTGGTCCGCATGACCATCGGGTCGCCACCGGTGAAGAGGACGTCGGTGATCTCGGGATGCTCCTTGAGGTATCCCGCGAGCTGTTCGACGTCCTTGTTGGCGAACTTCATGTCGTCGAGGCCCACGAACTGGGCCCAGCGGAAGCAGAACGTGCAGTACGCATGGCAGGTCTGTCCCGCGGCGGGGAAGAAGAGCGCGGTCTGGTCGTACTTGTGCTGGATGCCGGGGACCGGTTCCCCCGCGACGGTCGGCACGTTGTGGGTCATCTGGCCTGCGGGGTGCGGGTTGAGCTCGAGCTGGATCTCCCTGACCGCGGCATCGAGAGCGGCCTTGTCGTCGGAATTCAGGAGTTCCTGGATCCGCTCGAACTGCTCGTTGCTGAGCATGTCGCGATGGGGGAAGGTGAGACGGAAGATCGGATCGTTGGGAACCGCGTTCCAGTCGATCAGCTCCTCCATGACGTAGCGGTTGGTCCGGAAGGGGAGGACCGCGGAGACGACTTCGATGCCCTGGCGGAGATCGGGATCCAGGGACTGCCACTCGGGGGTGGCGTCGACGTTGGACCTGGTCACGGCCTTGAAACGCTGCGGGGCCTCGTGCTCGATCTTGCTTCGATCGGGCCGTTCCGGGAGTTCGGTCTTGTCCTGGGATCGTTCGGCGCGGCCGAGGCGATCGGTGTCGGGACGGGCAGAGGTTCGTCGGCTGTCTGAAATCATGTCTGCAAGGCCTCCAGCGGCTCGGTGGAGATGGAGCGACGGCTCCGTGTCCACGGGGTCGTGGTTGTCACCCTTTTCTGTGCCCCACCGGGCGGGCAACTGTGATGGGGGGCGTCGCACCGCACCAGCGATCCGTCTCTGGTGATCCTTCAGGACCCGACGACCTCCTGGCTGGAGGTGTCGAGGACCGCAGCGAGTGCGAAGCCCATGGCCCGCAAGCGGTTGAACGCCGCCACGAGCCTCGGTCACATCATACGGGACAGGCGATTTCGGGGTTCGATTCGGCGACCATGTGACGTCCCGATGCCGTTATAGAGCCCTGCAAGCGGTTTACAGCGGAGGCAGTCGGTCCTCCGGGCGAGATCGTCAGATCGCGTTCGGAGCCGGCTTCCTCTTCACGGTCAACGGAAGGAGGATCGCCACCAGGCCCTGGATCGCGGCTCCCAGGAGCCAGATGCCGGCCAGCCCCAGCATGCCTTCCGCCCGCCCCGCCGATGCCTGGGCGGCGGTCGTACCGAGGTTCATGAGGGCCATGTAGGCGGTGAACTGGGTGGCCGCCACCGCCGGCCGGCAGATGCCGAAGCAGATCGCGAAGAAGGCGGCGTTGATGCATCCGAGGAGTCCGGATTCGATCACCAGGTAGGTCCAGAGAAACGGACGACCGAGTTCGGTCATCGAATCGAGACTGAATCCGAAGACGGCCAGCAGCCCCGCGAGGATGATGCTGGCGGCGGCCAGGACCCGCCTCGGGCCGAGCAGGTCGGCGATGAAGCCGCCACCGACCGAGCCGATCAGGCCTGCGAAGATCGCGGCGCCTCCGGTCACGGTGCCGTACTCGGCCTCGCTCCAACCGAAGTCCCGCACGAAGAGGACGGCTCCGATCGGGGCCAGCAGACCGGCTGCGGTCGTGGCGATCAGGGCGACCAGCCCCGTGACGATCGCAGCACGGTCGGAGAAGGCCCGGCCAAGTTCACGCAGCGTCTGGCCCACGCTGGCGGGAGACTTCGCCTGATCACTTTCGAACCTTTCCGAAGGGACCAGTTCGCGGCCGCATTCGATGCACAGGTTGAAGTTCGCCGTCTCTTTCGTCGAGTGACCGCAGGCGCCGCATCGATCACCCACCCGCGGAACGGGAAGTCGGGACCACGGGGTCAGCCACTGACCGGTTCGCTCCACGGTGAGCAGGGGAAGGAGACTGATCAGCAGGATGAGAGCGATCATGCCGGCGAAGGCCGTGGACAGTCCACCGCCCACGTAGAACACCAGCAGCGAGAGCCCGGCGCCGCCGATCGCGGTCCCCAGGTACTTTGCGCCGTACATCAATCCGCTGGCCTTGCCGCGGTCGTTGGGGGGCAGCAGGTCGATCGCCAGGGCATCCACGCACACGTCCTGAAGACTGTTGAAGATGTTGTGGACGAGAATGAGGCCGCCGAGCATCCGGAGATGCTCCGTGGGATCGGGAATCATCCACATCCCGAAGAGGGTGGTGACCATGCCCGCCTGGGCGGCGAGGATCCAGGGGCGACGGCGTCCGTAGCGAGGGGAGCCGAATCGATCGACGAACGGACCCCACACCCACTTGAACGCCCAGGGGAGGGTGCCGACGGCGAAGACTCCGCCGATGCTGCCTGCATCCATACCGTCGGCCGCCAGCGACGCGGCGAGGGTGACGGTCAGAAAGCCGAAGGGGATCCCCTGCGCGACATAGAGCGTGCAGAGCACGACGATGCGGATCACGCGATGTTCGGAGAGGGCGATCATGCCTGGTGGCTGGAGAAGGATGGACCCGGAGGGGTTCGAACCCTCACGCCGCGCAAGCGGCCGCGGCTTTTAAGGCCGCTGCGTCTGCCAGTTCCGCCACGGGTCCGCCGTGGAGACTAGCAGTTCGTCTCCGTGTCCCGGGGCGGGATCGGGAGGAGGCTCAGAAGGGGGGTCGGGATCGAAACCGCATCGGACATCCGAGGGACGGATCGAAGAAGGAGAGTCGGCTGGCATGCAGGAGCATTCGATCCGCGGAGTCGGGATCCCCGTAGAGGGTGTCGCCGGCGATCGGAGCACCCATCCCTCCCTCCGCGACCGGGGTGGCGGCGTGGACGCGGAGTTGATGGGTGCGGCCGGTCTCGGGACGGAACTCGACCCGGGTTCTCCCCTCGATCCTCTCCAGCACCCGCCAGAGGGTCCGGGCGGGACGCCCTTCCTGCTCGCAGACGATCTGTCGGGGGCGATGATCCCAGTCCACCCGGAGCGGCAGGTCGACGACGCCCTTGTCGTTCTCGAGCGTGCCGTCCAGGAGCGCTTCGTAGGACTTGCCGATCTTTCGCTGCTGGAACTGACGGGAGAGTCCCCTCAGCACCCGCTTCGTCATCGCGACGACCATGAGCCCGCTGGTCTCGATGTCGAGTCGGTGCGGCATGATGCCGCCGTCGGCCCATGGGAAGCTCTCGGGAATCCTGGTCTGGATCGAATCCTGTGCATCCACGCCCCTGCCGGGGACCGACCGGACTCCGGCCGGTTTCTCGATCACCGCCCAGCCGTAGCCCCGGGCGAGCAGGACGACCCGGGTCGCGGATGCCTCCGGCGACCTCAACGGAGTTCCCAGTGCGGCCTCTTCGCGGACCGGCGGGCCTCGGCGGCCTCGGCGTCGAACGTCGCGGAGGCGGCGGGGTCGGCCTTCAGGATCGCCAGATCCCCCTCGCTCCGTCGGGCCTCCCGGAGTCGGTGCTGCAGACGGGCGAGATCCTCGGCGTGGGCGGGATCGCCGGCAAGGTCGTCGGTCTCCTCCGGATCGCTCGCGAGGTCGAACAGCTGCCAGCGGTCGATGGGTGGATACCAGATCACCTTCCAACGATCGTCACGCCATGCCCGCTGTCCGTCCTTGTAGCGGGTGAGGACGCCGTCGCGTTCCGTGGGCCGGGCCAGATCCCGACCCTCCATCGACGCGGGGATGTCCGCACCGGTCGCGGCGAGGATCGTCGGCGGGAGGTCGTGGAGGTGGGTGAAGTCCTCGCGGACCTCGCCGTCCTCGAAACCAGGGCCGGCGATGATCAAGGGCGTTCCCATCGAATGCTCGTAGAGGTTCTGCTTGCCCAGCAGGCCATGACTGCCCAGGGCGAGGCCGTGATCGCCGGCGAAGATGATCAGGGTCTCATCCAGCACGCCCGCCTTCTCCAGGCTCGAGACGACCTGCGCGACCTGGAGGTCGATCTCCTCGATCATCTGTTCGTAGAGCGCGATCTCCCGACGGACCGCGGTTTCGGTGCGTGGCCAGGGCAGGAGCTCCTCGTCGCGAATGATCATCTCGCCGTTGTCGAAGGGATGCTCCGGAAGAAGGTTGCCCGGAACCACGACGTCGCGACCGCGGTCGTCGGCGAGGGATTCCTCGGGCGAGGTGCGGGGATCGTGCGGAGCGGTGAAACAGAGGGAGAGGACGAAGGGGCGTCCGGGTTCCTCCGCCAGGTGCGATCGAAGGAACGCGGTCGCCTGGTCGCCGAACTCACGGGTGCTGTAGTCGCGAAGCTTCCGTCGCTCGGGCTCGCCCCGGTACGGGCGGTCCTCGACGTCGAGCGTCCAGTGACTGCCCATCCCTCCGAAGAGCACCGATCCGCCGCTCTCGAAGCTCCTCCGGAACCACGGTCTGCCGCAGTGCCACTTGCCGACGTGGTGCGTCCGCCATCCCCTCGCTCGGAGTTCGGCGGGCCAGAGGGGGAGATCGTCCCGCTTCTGGGCGGCCGACCAGTCCGGTTCGCTCCAGTCGCTCCGCCCCGCGAGCATCCTCGATCGACTGGGCAGGCAGACCGCCCCCGATCTCGAGCCCTGGCAGTAGGCCCGACTGAAGCGGACTCCACGCTCGGCGAGGGCGTCGATGGCCGGGGTCTCGATGCCGTCCCGCCCGGTGCAGCCCAGGAAGTCCGGTCGAAGGTCGTCGGCGAGGATGAAGACCACCCCTCGGGGGGGTGGGACGTGCTCGAGGTCGTCGGCCGCCGCCGTCGTCGCCGTGATTCCGAGGGCGAGAACCCGGCAGAGCAGTGGGTGGAGACGTCGCGTCGGCATGCCCGGACGATATGGTTCCCGGTATGGAGTCGGGATCCCGCCTGCGGGCGATTCCCTCTCCACCCGGGGAATCGAGGTCTCCGGACCCCGTTTCGACCGTCTTCCAGTCACCACAGGGACCCGACATGCTCTTCAGGCTCGAATACGACGAAGGTCTCGCCCAGGCGGCCTACCTGATCGGGTGCCAGCGGACCGGCGAGGCGATCGTCTTCGATCCCGAGCGGGACGTGGACCGCTACCTGGATCTCGCCCGTGAGCACGGCCTGCGGATCGTGGCGGTCGCGGAGACCCACATCCACGCCGACTTCCTGTCCGGGGCCCGGGAGCTCGCGGATCGAGCCGGTGCGAAGGTCTACGTGTCCGGGCTCGGCGAGGACGAGTGGCGTTCGGGCTGGCTCGACGGCCTCGACCATCGGGAGCTGGGTGACGGCGATCGATTCTCGGTGGGCAACATCGACTTCACCGCGGTGCACACCCCCGGTCACACGCCGGAACACGTCTCCTTCTCCGTCACCGACCGGGGATCGGGAGCGGACGTCGCCATGGGCATGATCACCGGCGACTTCGTGTTCGTCGGCGACCTCGGTCGTCCTGATCTGCTGGAGTCGGCGGCGGGCGTGGTGGGCGCGATGGAACCGTCGGCCCGCAGCCTCGCCCGTTCGGCGAAGGCGTTCCTCTCGCTCGACGATCATCTTCAGGTCTGGCCGGCGCACGGTTCCGGAAGCGCCTGCGGGAAGGCTCTCGGAGCGGTGCCGCAGTCGACCGTGGGATACGAACGCCGGTTCAACAGTGCGTTGTCCATGGCGGACGACGAGGACGCGTTCGTCGATCACATCCTCGCCGGTCAGCCCGAACCCCCGAGCTACTTCGCGCGGATGAAGGCCTGGAACCGGGACGGGGTGCCCCTGCTCGGGGAACTCCCGAAGCCGCGTCGGGTCGACGCCTCCGGGATCGAGCAGGCGATCGAGGGTGCCCGGATCGTCGACGTGAGACCGTGGGCCGACTTCCGCAGCGGTCACCTTCGAGGTTCCAACTGGGCGATGGGCGGGATCGGATTCCTGATGGCGGTCGGTTCCTACGTTCAGCCGGGCGAGCGGATCGTCCTGGTGTGCGAGGAGGACCGCGTCGAGGAGCTGGTCCGTCTCATGGTGAGGATCGGGCTCGACGACATCGAGGCCTTCACGACTCCGGCCGAGCTCGAGCGGCACGCCCGCGACGGGGGGACCCTGGACACGGCCCCGGAGATCGATGCCGATGCGTTCGTGGAACGGCTGGACGGCGACGACCGTCACGTGCTGGACGTCCGACGCGCGGTCGAACACGAGGCCGCGGCCCTCCGGGGATCGATCAACATCGCCCACACCCGACTGGTCTCCAGGATCGAGGAGATTCCCGACGCGGGCGAACTGCTGGTCCACTGTGCCGGTGGCATCAGAAGCGCGGCGGCGGCGGCCGAGCTGCGACGGCGCGGCTACGACGCGGTCAACGTCGCCGGGGGCTGGTCCGCGATGACCCGGTCGGGTTGCGGTTCGGCGGTGACGACTTGCTGAGCATCCGACATGCTTGAAGCGTTCGGCGGAATGCTGATCGGCGTGTGTCTCGGGCTTCTTGGCTCCGGGGGATCGATCCTCACGGTGCCGCTGCTGATCTATCTGCTCGGGCATGAACCGAAGCCCGCGATCGCCGAGAGTCTCGCGATCGTCGGGGGCATCGCGTTCATCGCGGCGATCGGACCGACCCTTCGCAGACGGGTCGACTGGGCGAGCGTGCTCTTCTTCGGCATCCCCGCCCTGGCCGGAACGGTCGGCGGAGTCTGGGTGTCCCAGTTCATGTCGGGGGCCTGGCAGCTGGCGATCTTCGCGGTGGTGATGATGCTCGCGGCGGTCTTCATGTTTCGAGGCGGGGGGGAGCGGGCGACCGAGGGCCTGCCCCCGCGCACCCGACGGGATCTCGCCCTGGCGGTGGCCGAAGGCGTCGGGGTCGGCGTGCTCACCGGCATCGTGGGGGTGGGCGGCGGCTTCCTGATCGTGCCCGCCCTGGTGCTGCTGGCCCGGTTGCCGATGCGGATCGCGGTCGGCACGAGTCTGGTGATCATCGCCCTGAAGAGCGTCGTCGGTTTCCTCAAGAACTGGGATCAGCTCGCCGGCAGCGGGTTCGAGATCTCCTGGACGACCATCGCCCTGTTCATCGCCTTCGGAGGACTGGGAGCCCTGGTCGGCGGCCGACTGGGGGGTCGGATCCCCCAGCAGCGACTGCGGCGGATCTTCGCGGGGTTCCTCGTGGTGATGGCGGTCGCGATCCTCGTGGTCGGCGGCCGAGGATGATCAAGGACGAGACGTCGCCCGCGGCCGGGGGTTCCGGATCCGCGGTCGTGGAGTGAGGCCCGGTCCGAGCGGGGCGATCAGCCCTTCTTCTCGTGGTGCCCGCCGAACTCGAACCGCTGGGCCGACATGATCTGATTGGCGAAATCGGCCTCGCCCCGCGAGCTGAAACGGGCGAAGAGGGCGGCGGCGAGGACCGGTGCGGGGATCGACTCGTCGATCGCGGCCTCGAGCGTCCAGCGTCCCTCGCCGGAATCCGAGACCCGGCCGCCGAACTCCGAGAGGTCCGGGCTCTTGGCCAGCGCCGACGCGGTCAGGTCGAGCAGCCACGAACCGATCACGCTGCCACGGCGCCACACTTCGGCGACCTCCTTGAGATCGATGTCGTACTTGTAGGCGTCCGGCTCGCGGAGCGGGGTCGTCTCCGCGTCCACGTCCCGTTGCTTCGTTCCGGCGTTCGCGTGCTTCAGGATGTTGAAGCCTTCGGCGTAGGCGGCCATGATGCCGTACTCGATGCCGTTGTGGACCATCTTCACGAAGTGGCCGGCGCCGTTGGGTCCGCAGTGCAGCCAGCCGTGGTCGGCGGTGGTCTCGTGTCCGCCGCGGGCTTCGGTGAGCGGAGCCGCATCGACTCCCGGAGCCAGGGCTTCGAACGCCGGGGCGACGTGGTCGACCGCATCCTTCGGGCCGCCCACCATCTGGCAGTAGCCGCGTTCGAGGCCCCAGACGCCGCCGGACACCCCGACGTCGATGTACCGGATGCCCTTCTCGGCGAGGGCCTTCGATCGCCGCAGGTCGTCCTTGTAATAGGAGTTGCCACCGTCGACGATCATGTCGCCGTCGCCGAGGTGGGGGACGAGCTGGTCGATGATCCCGTCGACGAGCGCCACCGGGAGCATCATCCAGACGGTCTTCGGGCCCTCGAGCTTCGACACGAAATCGGCGATGTCCGTCGCACCGACGGCCCCGTCGGCCTCGAGCGACTTCACCGCGTCGGGATTCACGTCGTAGACGACGCAGCGGACGCCGGCCTTCATCATCCGGCGGACCATGCCGGCACCCATTCGTCCCAGACCGAGCATTCCGAGTTGCAGCGACATTCGTGTGACCTCCTTGGTGGTTGGGATCAGAAGGTACCCGGATGTGCCTGCCGAGGTCGCTCAGTCCGACCCGGCTTCGTGGGTGCTGCGGTGGATGGAGAGCGTGGTCTCCCCCAGCCAGTCGGCGAAGAGACGCTTGCTGATGCGGCCTCCCGGCGGTTCCCGGCTGGTGCCGTCGGGCAGGAGGAGGCGGCCCTCGATCTCATCGGACTCCATGGTCTCCAGAGGATTGGCCACGATGCCCTGAAGCTCCTTCCGGGTCATCTTCGATCTGGCCCGGTCCTCGAGCTCGGCGGAGGGTTCCAGGGCGAATCCGATCCGGGTGCCGGGGTGGGGGACCCGGGCCAGCCCCGCGAGAAGATCCGGCACCGGATCGAGATCCAGCGTCATCGGCCCGGTCTCCCGACGCAGCTTCTCGGGGCGGTCGGAAGCCCCTCGGGGGGTGAAATCGGCCACGGCGGCGGCCATGAAGAGAAGATCGTGCTCCGGCCAGCGGGCATGGAGTTCACGCTCGAGGTCCCTCGCGGACTGGAACCGGACGGTCCTGATCTGCGGATGAGGCGTCGGATCGACGGTGCCGGGCCCCTTCAGCAGGGTCACCGGGTGGCCGAGTTCCGCGGCGGCCCTGGCGATTTCAACCCCGATCCGTCCTGAGGACCGATTACCGAGATACCGGACCGCATCGATGGGTTCCCAGGTCGGCCCGGAGGTCACCAGAATCCTCACCGAGCCCCGGTTGGGGGCCTCCTGGAGGCGATCGGTGGCCGGGGCCGGGGGGTCGGAGGATGCTCCGTCAGGGAGGTTGGCTGGCGTCTGGTCGGTCAAGGAGGAAGGTGCCCATGGGAGGCGATGGGGGGCTGGACGATTGCAGCCGCCGCCTGTGAGCGCCATACTAAGGGTCTGCGCCACCCAGGAGGGGTGGTGCGAGCTCCCGGCGGTCCAGCCGGATCCGGGTAGATGGCATGCCCGGGCGTCCATCATGACGAGTCCAAGATCGGAGTCGCTTCGTGGCCAGGAAGGTTCGGAAGAAGCTGGGTGAGATCATCGTCGAGCAGGGGCTCGCGACCGAGGAGGTCGTGGCCGCCGCGTCCTCGACGGCGCAGGACTCCGGCAAGAAGCTCGGCGAGGTCCTGGTCGAGGAGGGGCATGCCACGGAGGTCGCGGTCGCCCAGGCGCTCGCGGCCCAGCAGGGACTCGAGTTCGTCGACCTCATGACCGCGGACGGGATGAACCAGGTCGACATGACGCTGGTGGACGACGTCCTGGTCCGCAAGCGCAGCGTGGTGCCTCTGTCGCCCGGGGAGAGCGGTCGTCTTCGACTCATGGTCCCCGACCCGATGGACCTCGACGTGCTCGACGAGCTCCGGTTCGCGATCCCCGAGGACTTCGATCCGGTGGTCGGCGTCCCCAGCCAGATGGCGGAGATCCTCGGCGGTGGCGAGTCCGCATCCATCGGCGGCGCCTCGATCGACATCACCGTCGACAAGTCGGTCGACAGTTCGGTGGATGCCTCGGTCGACAGCTCGATCGACGCCTCGATCGACGTCGATGCCGGCGATTCCAAGATCGTCAAGCTGGTCAACGAGCTCATCGTTGAGGCGGTCAACGGCCGGGCGAGCGACATCCATGTCGAGCCCCGTGACGACCGTGTCGTCCTGCGGTACCGCGTCGACGGCGTGTGTCATGTCCGTCAGGAGTTCCCCAAGAAGCTCCAGCAGTCGATGCTGGCCCGCCTCAAGCTGATGGCCGGAGTCAACATCGCCGAGAAGCGCATCCCGCAGGATGGTCGCATCAAGCTGCCGATCGGCGGCGAGCAGATCGACTTCCGGGTCTCGACCTGCCCCGCCTATCACGGGGAGAGCGTGGTTCTTCGAGTGCTCCGGCCCGACTCGGTCCGCATCGGACTCGAGAACATCGGGTTCGAAGCGGACAACCTCGAGATCTTCAACAAGATCATCCGGCGTCCGAACGGGATCTTCCTGGTCACCGGACCGACCGGTTCCGGCAAGACCACGACCCTCTATTCCGCCCTGAACGTCCTGAACCAGCCGAATCGGAAGATCATCACCGCGGAGGATCCGGTGGAGTACAACTTCACCGGCATCAACCAGGTGCAGGTCCGGGATTCGATCGGGCTGACCTTCCCGTCGATCCTCAAGGCGATGCTCCGGCAGGCGCCCAACGTCATCCTCGTCGGTGAGATTCGTGACCGCGAGGTCGGCGACATCGCCATCCAGGCCGCTCTCACCGGTCACCTGGTCTTCTCGACGCTGCACACCAACGATGCGCCGAGCGCGATCACCCGCCTGGTCGACATGGGCATCAAGCCGTTCCTCGTCGCCAGCTCGATCCAGGCGATCATGGCCCAGCGTCTCATCCGGGTCCTCTGCAAGGAGTGCAGCCAGCCCGACGAGAACCCCGACGCGAGGATGCTCAAGCTCGTCAACATCACTCCCGAAGAGGTCGCCGCCGGCAACATCCACAAGCCGGTGGGCTGCGCGAAGTGCAACGGGTCGGGCTACAAGGGTCGCATGGCGATCTTCGAACTGATGTCCATGAACGCGGAGATCCGCGAACTCGCCTTCGAGCGGGCCTCGATCTCCGCCATCCGCCAGGCCGCGATCCGAGGAGGCATGCGAAGTCTTCTCGGAGACGGCAAGGTCAAGATCCTCAGGGGCGTCACCTCTCCGGAGGAGGTCGCTCGATTCGCGCAGATCGAAGGCTTCGATCCGACGGAGATCGATGCCGACTGACCGCTTCCGGTCCCTCGCCTCCCCATGAATCCCGCCGGCTCGTCCGGCCCACTCCTGGTCACGAATCATGTCCACGATCCAGATCGACCGACTTCTCGACACCGTCGTCAAGCAGAACTGCTCCGACCTCCACCTGACCACCGGTCGTCCCCCGACGGTCCGTCTGCATGGTTCGCTGAGGAATCTCCAGACCAAGACTCTGGAGTCCGACGACATGGTGGCGCTGATGAAGTCCGTGACCCCCGAGAAGAACCAGCAGGAGCTGCAGGAGGGCGGCACCACCGACTTCGGGTTCGCCTACGGCGACGCCGCCCGTTTCCGTGTGTCGGTCTTCCGACAGCGAGGCGACATCGCGATGGTTCTCCGACTCATCCCCAACGAGCTGCTGACCTTCGAGCAGATCGGGCTCCCCGAGATCAGCAAGGAGCTGATCCGGAGGCCGCGAGGCCTGTTCATCGTGACGGGACCGACCGGTTCGGGCAAGACGACGTCGCTGGCCACCATGTTGGACTACATCAACATGAACATGGACCGGCACATCATCACGACCGAGGACCCGATCGAGTACTACCACCATCACAAGAAGTCGCTGATCAACCAGCGTGAGATCGGCTCCGACGTGACGACCTTCTCCGAGTCTCTGCGACGCGCCCTCCGACAGGACCCGGACGTGATCCTGGTCGGCGAAATGCGTGACCTGGAGACGATGGAGGCCGCGATCGCCGCGGCCGAGACCGGTCACCTGGTGTTCGCGACCCTGCACACCACCGGGGCCTCGGGCACCATCAACCGAATCATCGACGCCTTCCCGGTCGACCAGCAGGCCCAGGTCCGGGTCCAGCTGTCGGTGGCCCTGATCGCGGTCCTCAGCCAGCAGCTGCTCCGCCGGGTCGACAAGCCGGGTCGAGTGGCGGCCTACGAGTTCCTCGTGGTCACCCCCGCGATCTCGAACCTGATCCGCGAGAACAAGACCTTCCGAATCGACTCCGCCATCCAGACCGGCAAGAAGTTCGGCATGCAGCTGCTGGACGACCACCTGTGGTCGCTCTATCAGAAGGGTCTGATCTCGGCCGAGGAGATGGTCGACAAGGGCAAGGATCCGGCGGATCTGACCCAGAAGGTCCACCGTTCAGGCGGCACGGTCGGCCGCAGCGAGCTTGATGAGGCCGGTGCCGAGGACGCGTCCGGCTGATCCCCGCAGGCCGGATCCGGCAGGGCCGCATCCGACCCGTGTTCGGGTCCTGTTCGCACTTAATCCCTCAAATCGAATCTGAAATGCGATCCGGCGCGAGTGCCTGTCGTACAGCCTTTCGAGGCCGTGAACGGGCAACACTCGTCCGGGATCCTCGTATAGGCTGCCATGACGGCGGATTCCGGCTCCATCCACCGGCCGTCTCCAGTTCGAAGCGTGTCACCGACCGAGGACCCGGGTCGGGGCCCGGCGCCAGACCCCGCGTCCGATCCCCGCTGGACCCAGGACACGACCGCAGAAGGTCGGGTCGGCAGGCCTGAGTTCCACATCGCACGTCAGACCGGTCGCCGACCGGATCGGATCGGGAGCATCGCGGCATGAGCCAGCCCACTCGGAGCAGAACCAGCACCAGCGAACTCAAGGGCCGCAAGCTCGGCCGGGTGCTGACCAAGATGGGCAAGGTCAGCCGTGAGCAGGTCCATGAGGCTCTCGCCCTCCAGCAGAAGCAACCGAGTCGGAAGATCGGCGACCTGCTGGTCGAGCTCGGCCATGTCGACGAGTCCGATGTTCGCCGGGCCCTGGCGGGACAGGCCGGCATCGAGGAGGTCTCCCTCCGTGGTCGCGACATCCCCGACGAGACGTTCGACGCCATTCCGGCGACCACCGCGACGACCTATCAGATCGTTCCGGTCAAGTATGACCCCACGAGCCGATCGATCGCGATCGCGGTGAAGTCCCCCGACAACTTCGCGGCCATCGACGACCTTCGCAACATGCTGAACTTCAAGCGTGTGAAGGCGGTGCTGGCACCCGAGGACGAGATCGACGAGATCCTCCAGGAGCGATATGCCGCCTCGGGCAGCGGCTTCAGCGAGATCTACGCAGAGGCCGGGCAGTCCGCCAGTCTCGCGGCCCTGGACATCGGCGGGGACGCCCTCGACATCGACGCCCTCTCGGAGGCCGCGGGCGACAACGCCATCGTCCAGCTCGTGCAGGAGACCCTCCTGATCGCGATCCGGGACAAGGCCTCCGACATCCACTTCGAGCCGTTCGAGGACGAGTTCCGCATTCGATACCGGATCGACGGCGTGCTCTACGAGATCGCGCCCCCGGACAAGCGGCTCGCCCTGCCGATCGTCAGTCGCGTGAAGGTCATGGCCAAGCTCGACATCGCCGAGCGGCGTCTTCCCCAGGACGGTCGAATCGAGTGGACCCTGCCGGGGCACGACGCCCAGATCGACCTTCGCGTCTCCGTGCTTCCGACCATGTTCGGCGAGTCGGTCGTGATGCGTGTCCTCGACCGGTCCAACGTCCAGCTGAGCCTGGACCGCGTCGGGCTGCGGGACGACGATCTCGAGCGGGTGCGTTCACTGATCACCAAGCCCAACGGCATCGTGGTCGTGACCGGCCCGACCGGCTCCGGCAAGACCACCACCCTCTATGCGGCGTTGAACGAGCTCAACGAGCCCGAGCGGAAGATCCTGACCGCGGAGGATCCCGTCGAGTACGACATCGACGGCCTGATCCAGTGCCAGGTCAACATGGACCAGGACCTCTCCTTCGCTCGTCTCCTCCGGTCGTTCCTTCGACAGGACCCCGACATCATCCTGGTGGGTGAGATCCGGGACCTCGAGACGGCGCAGATCGCGATCCAGGCGTCGCTCACGGGTCACCTCGTGTTCTCGACGCTGCACACCAACGATGCCCCGAGCTCGATCCTGCGTCTGGTCGATCTCGGGGTCGAGAACTTCCTCCTCACCGCCACCATCGAGGCGATCGTCGCCCAGCGACTGGTCCGCCGCATCTGCGGGAAGTGCCGGGAGGAGTACCTGCCCACCGAGGAGGAGCTCATGGAGCTCGCCCTCATGCCCTCCGACGTCGAGGGCCGGACCTTCTTCAGGGGCCGGGGATGCCCCGACTGCAAGAAGACCGGCTACCGCGGGCGGATGGCGCTGTTCGAGATCATGACCATGGACGACACCCTTCGGGAGATGGTGATGTCCCAGGCCTCCACCGCGGTGCTTCGGGCCGAGGCCCGTCGCCGCGGCATGCAGACCCTGCGGGAATCCGGACTCATCTCCATCTACGACGGCCAGACCACCATCGACGAGGTCGTCCGCGAGACGATCACCGAGGACTGAATCGAGTGCGCGGTCGTCCACGAGGACGGCGCGTCAATCAGACGAGGACACCTTCATGCCGACCTTCCAGTACGAAGCCGTCTACGCCTCCGGCAAGACGACCAAGGGCACGATCGAGGCCGCCAGCCGCGAGGACGCCCAGACCCAGCTCAAGGGGGAGGGGATGTTCCCGACCTCGGTCGAGGAGTACAAGCTCAAGGGTCGTGCCGCCAAGCAGGCCAAGGCCCAGAAGGACGGCAAGGCGCCCAAGGCCGCCAAGAAGAAGGGCCGGGGCATCTCGCTCAGCATCGGCAAGGTCAACACCAAGAAGATGACGACCTTCACCCGGCAGCTCTCCACGCTGCAGGACGCCGGCCTTCCTCTCCTTCGGTCGCTCCAGATCCTCGAGCAGCAGCAGCGTCCCGGCAAGCTCAAGAACGTGCTGGCCGACGTCTGCGAGGACGTCGAGGCGGGTTCCGCCCTCTCCGACGCGATGGGCAAGCACCCCAAGGCCTTCGACCGCCTCTACTCCAAGATGGTGGCGGCCGGCGAGGTCGGTGGTGTTCTGGACATCATCCTTCAGCGACTCGCCGACTTCATGGAGAAGGGCGAGCGGCTGAAGCGACGGATCAAGGGTGCCCTGATCTATCCCGCGGTGGTCATCTCGATCGCGGTGCTCATCGTGACCGGCATCATGTACTTCGTGATCCCGAAGTTCCAGGAGATCTTCAACGACTTCGACGTCGAGCTTCCGGGACTCACGCTCTGGCTGGTCGACACCTCGAAGTGGGTCGCCGGAAACGCCTCGCCCGATCAATCGGTGCCGGGGGCGGTGTGGATCCTGTTGTCACCGTTCCTGTTGTTCGGCCTGTTCAAGCTGATACGTGTGACCGGGCCGGGGAAGGCGGCGACCGACGTGGTGTTCGCGAGGTTGCCGGTGCTGGGCGGATTGATACGCAAGACGGCGATCGCGAGGTTCACGCGGACGCTGGGCACGCTGATCAACGCCGGCGTCCCGATCCTCGAGGCGATCCTGATCACCCGGGACACCTCGGGCAACTACATCTACGAGAAGGCGCTCACCAGCGTGCACGACTCCATCCGGGACGGCGAGACGTTCGCCGGACCGCTCCGCGAGGCGAAGGTCTGCGATCCGATCGTGGTCAACATGATCGACGTCGGCGAGGAGACCGGCGACCTCGACGTCATGCTGATGAAGATCGCCGACAACTACGACGAGGAGGTCGACGTCGCGGTGGCTTCGCTGCTCTCGCTGCTCGAGCCCTTCATGGTGGTCATCCTCGGTGGCATCGTCGGTGCGATCGTGCTCGCCCTCTTCCTACCGCTCGTCAAGATGATCGAGTCGGTCTCGCAGTCCAAGTGACTCTGCGGCGTCGTCCCCTTCCGCCCGCTCCGGCGGGTGGAAGGGGGGCGACCGCCCTCGGGAGGCATCTCATGCCCAGCCCATTTCGATCCCGAGTCCGCGTCGGCTTCACGGTGGTGGAGCTCCTGGTGGTGCTTGCGATCATCATCCTGCTGGTCGGCATCCTCCTGGTCGGTCTGACCCAGGCCGCGGGAAGCGCCCAGGCCGCCCAGACGCGGTTCCTGATGAACTCGATGGCCGCGGGCCTCGTGCAGTTCAAGCGGGACCACGGCTACCTGCCCCCGGTGCTCGGGGACGGCTCCCAGTTCGGAGGCGCGGGCACGCCCAACAACCTGCCGGGCTGGTCCCGCGACGTGATCCTCGCTCCGGCGTGGTCCCCGAACGATCCCGGCGGTCCGGCGATCGCGGGTCGTCAGGCCTGGTTCTCCCTGACCAGTCCCGCGGAGTACCTGCTCGGCTACGGCAACCGGACCGGTGACGGCTACGGCCTCGTGGGGAGCATCTCGGACGCCCCCGTCGATTCGCCGGGGTACTTCGAGACTCCGACCCTCGGATTCCGGGCTCCCGGCGGTGACGGGGCCTGGGGAGCGGTCTTCAACCCGCGACAGGGCTTCGAGTCGCTCACCGGCGTCTATGCGGCGAGGAATCCGGGGAACGCGAATCTGCCCTATGTCTCCGATCCGTCGGGTGGATCCTCGGCCAACAACACCCTGGTCCGGGGACGGATCTTCGGGCCGTATCTGGAGCTCAAGGACGAGAACCTTCTGGGCGGACTTCGTCCCGACGGTTCCATCTCCCGCCCCGAGGATCCCGACTACGACATCCGGCCGAAGGTGATCCTCGATTACTGGGGAACGCCGATCCGCTACTACCGCAATCCGTACAACGGTGGTGATCCCGCCGCCGTCACCCGTTCGCTCGACCTCTCCGACGTCTTCGCCCTCCGTCCCTGGAGCTTCGAGGAAGGCGTGCTCGTGGAGGGCGTGGCCGATGCCAACGGGGACCGGTCGTCGAGCTCCCAGCTGCAGTCCGGCGAGTTCGCCCTCATGAGTCTCGGGGCGGATCGACGCGAGACGCCGGGAACCCGTGTCGACGAGTCCGAATTCAACCGTGACAACATCGTGGAGATCGGCCCTTGAGATCCAGAACCCTTCGCCTCCGAACGTCCGGTCGTCGCTCTGCTCCTGGTTTCACCCTCGTCGAGCTGGTGGTGGTGGTCGGCATCATCGTGGCGCTGCTGTCGCTGGTGCTGGCGGTGAGCACGCTGCTGATCCAGCAGAACGAGGCCCGCCAGCTGGAAGCCGCCTACGCGAACCTCTCGAGCGCGGTCCAGGAATACGAGCAGGCGGTCGGTCGGCCGATCGCCTATCAGGCCCTTCGCGAGACCCCGCTCCAGGGCGGTTACGACATCCCGAACAATCCGCAGTTCGTCGGATACCCCGGTGGCATGGAGACGATCTACACCTCGGGTGGCAGCAGTCTCCACTACAACACCGGCCTCAACACCGGGTGCAGCGGGCTCGACTCCGACGGATGGCAGAAGCACATCGTCGCGTTGATGGGGCTTCTGCAGCGCACCCAGTCGGCCGAGGACATCGTGTCCCGGATCGATCCGGCGCTCATCCTTCCGGTCACGAAGAACAACGGCCTTCCGATGGACTCCACGGACAGCCTTCCGCCGCTCACCAAGATGGTCGATCCCTGGGGCACGCCGATCGCGGTGGTCTTCCCCGGTCGCACCTGGCGGGAGTCCGACAACGACGGCAGTGCCGGCAACGGCGAGTTCGGTCCTCCGGATCCGGACGGGACCATCCGGACCGTCATGGAGACCATGGTCGGTGTGTGCCGGAACGGCAAGGTCATGTTCGTCAGTGCCGGTCCCGACGGACTGCTGGGCAGCCGCTACTGCCCCGACGGCCAGCGCAAGGAGGCCGCTCTGGACAACATCTACTCCTACGAGCCGGAGAACCCGTGATGTCGATCCGAAGGTTCCGATCCGGCGGGCGTGGCTTCACGCTCATCGAACTGCTGGTGGTCATGGGCATCCTCGTGGTGCTCGCGGTCCTCACCGGCATCAGCGTCAGCCAGGTGAGTCGCGAGGCGCGGCTCAGCTCCGGGGTGAACCAGGTCGTCGCCGCGCTCGGTGCCGCGCGTTCCTACGCGATCCAGAACAACACCACGACGATGCTCTCCTTCACCGTGAACGTCGATCGTGAGAACCTCGGCGAGGGCGAGATCGTCGAGCTGGTGCTCTCCAGGGCCACCGGCGAGATCACCACCCGCTACTCCGGCAGTCAGCAGTGGTACGACCAGCGATTCGTGCCGGTGGCGGGCCTGCCGGCGGTGCAGCTGCCGCGCGGCATCAAGGTCGCAGGACCGTTGAACACCGCCTACGGCGACGTGCCTCCGGGTTTCGGCGACGGTGACGAACTCTGGGTGAGCCAGCCCGGCGGCGCCTGGAGGATCAACGGCACCGACGTGGTGACCGACGAGATCGGTCGCCAGATCGGCGTGATGTTCGGCCCCGACGGCACGATGGTCACCCGCAACGTCCAGGGCGCCGGCGGTTCCGGGGCGGTGGTGTGGCCGTATCTGGACGCCGATCGCGACCGGGTGCCGGTGATCATCAACCACAACGGCTACGGCGGCTCGATGCGGTTCGTGGCCTACGACGCGGTCGGCGACGAGTGCGACGTGCATCCGGTCCAGTGGCTGGGCGTGTTCGACGACGAGGCGCTGCGACGCGCCCGCGGCGACGCCAACTGGGGTCTCGAGAACGGCGAGGACATTCGAAACAGCGCCATCACCGGCTGGGTCGACCAGTACGGCGTGCCGATCTTCTTCAATCGATACACCGGTGTCGCGGAGGTCTCCAAGCCATGACGCATCATGCGACCGACATCCACCGACGCGTGGTCCGCGGGTCGAGGGGCTTCTCGCTCATCGAACTCCTCCTCGCGATCTTCATCCTCGGGGTCGGGGTGATCTCCGTGGCCGCGGTCTTCCCGGCCGGCATCATCCAGCAGCGACGGACCTCCGACGACGTCTTCGGTCCGGTGGTCGCCGAGGCGGCGCTCTCCACGATCCGCTCGCGTCTCTCCCAGGGCGACTTCGGCACCTTCGAGGAGTTCGGCTTCTTCGGCCCCGGGGACTTCTCCAGCCTCGACAACACCTTCCCCAACGGCTGGTTGAACCCCGGTGACGCCTACACCCAGCCGGGGGACTGGCCCTGGATCCGGCCCTCGATCGCCGCGGTGCCCCCCGGCGAGTCTCCGGACGACAAGGCCTACGCCGGCGACCTCGACATCTTCAGCGCACGTGCATCCCGCTCCAGCAGCTTCGTGCCGCCGGGACTGGACTATCCCGGCGACCTCCAGTGGGACGGCGGATGGACGACGTCGGAGTTCAGCATCTTCGGTTCGCTCCCCGCGGTCGGACAGACCTACGGTCAGAGCGCCGGGCAGGATCCCGGTGCGTTCCTCTTCGGCATCCCGTTCAACCGGGCGAGGTTCGATCTCTTCGGTCAGGGCGAGGATCCGCTGGTCGAGATCACCCAGGAGGAGCGGTTCTGGCCCGCGGGCACCGGTTTCGACGGAGGACAGCCCCGGCCCCAGTACGCCTGGGACTGCATGTTCCGTCGCTTCCAGGGCCGGGTGCAGGTGGCGATCTTCGTCTACCGCCTGAACGTCGGCAACGCCACGGGCGGCTACGCGGTCTCCCGGGACGAGGGCGCCTCGGGCCTCACCCGGGACGGCAGTCGTCCGCCGATGCCCGCCCGCGTCGATCTCAAGCCCGAGATCGACATCCTCGGTTCGTCCTACACCTCGATCACCCCGGACGGTCCCGCGACCACCGATGCGGATCGGAACATCGTTCCGGGCACCTATCCCAACTTCAGCCTCGCCAGCAACCAGATCTCGCTGGATCCCTACTTCGAGGGCTGGCAGGCTCCCGGGCAGTGGTTCATCGACCCCTACGGCCGCACCCACCGCGTGCTGCAGGGGCGACGCAACAAGAAGCAGGGCCCGGTCCGACTCAGTCGCGGGGCACCGAACCAGGCTCCGAACACCGCGTACTACAACCCGGCGGCCCAGGGAGACGGTGCGCTCGATCCCGATGTCTGGCGACAGGCCTGCGAGGAGGTCCGGTCGATCTGGTTCGTGCCTCCGGTGGATCGACGCGGCATCTCCCTGACGCCCATCTACGTCGCAGTGAGGGATCTCTGAATCATGAAGACGACCCAGTCAATCGCCATCCTCCGGGCCCGTCGCGGCTTCACTCTGACCGAACTCATGGTCGCGGTGGTGGTCCTGCTGGTGATCATCCTCGCGGTCGGCCGGATCTTCGGCACCGCCAGCGAGGTGGTGAAGGCCGGTGAGGCCAACGCCGACATCCTGCAGGAGGTCTCCGCGATCGAGCAGCTGATGCGGAACGACCTCGACCGCATCTCCGACGAGGGGTTCCTGCTGGTCCAGGGCGTCGGCGTCCGCAACGACGTGATGAACTCCCTCGGCGGGGGACAGCTCCTGGATCCGAACCGCCCGGCGGACTACATCTTCCGGTGCGACCAGCTGGTCTTCGTGGCCGACGATCTGGCGATCAGCCGCCAGACCCAGAAGATGGGGGCGTTCATCGAGAACGGTCTCGACGGCACCGGGAACGTGAACTACCTCGGCGACACCCTGCCGACCCCGCAGTCGACCGCGAGCCTGCTGTACTACGGGCACGGCTTCCAGCTTCCGTTCATCTCGCCCAACCTCGGCGTCCAGGCCGATGCGCTCTGGCCCGCCAACGGCGGCGAGCCGATCCAGCCGTGGTTCCGACCGAACCCCGGTCAGCAGAGGATCGATCTCCAGAGCTGGCCGCAGGGCGCCTCGGTGGGCGGCACGCACAACGGCGCCCAGCCCGCCGCGGACAACTGGACGCTCGCCCGGCAGGAGGTGCTGCTGGCCGACGACTACGACTCCGATCCCACGCACTACATGTCCCGGGTCACCGGAGCCGGCACCTACCGAAACGCCGCCAGCGACTTCTTCGACGGGGCGATGCGTTCCTCGAGGGTCGACGTGCTCTCCAACGACGTCGGTCGTCTGCGGGAGGCGATCCGCACCGCCGGTCCCCGCGGCGTGGCCGACGTGGTCTTCAACTACCGGCCCCGGGCCGAGAAGCGACCGCCGACGCTCGACAAGAGCGACGTGCTGCTCACCACCAGCGTGCTGGTCGGCAACTGCTCGAACTTCGTCATCGACTGGACCTGGGCCGACGGGGTCGGCCGCGAGCTCGAGCTCGATCTGGACCCCGGTTCCGGGATCGAAGGGGCCATCCGCGGCGTGAGCCATCGAGGCGGCATCCGGCCGTCGGTGGGCGCCGAGGGCGGCACCACGGTCACCGAGGCGGCCGGGCGTCTCCCGTGGTTCGGGTTCTCCGACGGTGATCCCTCCGACGGGAGTCCGTACACCGACGTGACGTTCGCCTCCAGCTATCTGGGGGACGGGTTCTACGACCGCGAGGTCCGGCTCCACGCGCCGCTCGCCTACCACCCGCAGAACGGGATCTTCGGCGGGGCGACTCCGGATGTCGATCTCTTCCCGGACACCGACTCGGCCACCATGATCCCTCAGGCCGTGACCACCATCGAAGGCGGCGGCGGCCCGGTCGTCGACCAGCCGTACGGTTCCGGCATCCCGGTCTATCGCTACTTCGCCTTCTTCGGCCTCAACGGCAGCGAGCCGTTCGTCCGGGACGGGGCCGGTCGTCCGTTGACCACCAAGGGGTCCGGAGGCAGGGTCTGGCCGGTCTACCGCGCCGACTACACGCCCTGGCCCTCGGCGCTTCGAATCACCGCGACCTTCCACGACGCCAGAGGCGCGATCGACGGGGGACGCAACGTGCAGTTCACGATCCCGCTTCCGAGGCGGGTCCAGGATCTTCCGGAGGAATGAGCATGACGCCTTCCGCCTTCCATTCTCGCCGTGCCGATCGCCGAGGCAACACGCTGGTGCTGGTCACCGCGATCCTCGTGCTTCTGGTGATCATCGCCACCGCGTACATCTCCCGCGCCCAGGGCGGGCGGGTCATCGCCGCCGCCCAGCGCAACGCGATCGATCGCGAGGACCGGGCCTCGGCCGTGGTCGGCGTGGTCGCGAAGGAGATCACCGAGGGGCTCTTCCCGAAGATCGTCAACCCGTCCGATCCCGCCGTGCTAGGGGGATTCGCCTCGACCTCCTCGACGCCGCGACTGTCCCGACCGTTCTGGAATGGACAGAAGATCGATCGCTACATGGTGGATCCGCAGCTGAACGCCAGCGGTGGTCCGCTGGCCCCGTACAACGTCGCGCCGTACGAGACGCGGCCCTGGACCAACTGGCCCGACAGCCAGGCCACGGGCGTGCCCTACGGAGAAGGCGGCCCCAGCGGCCAGGCCTACGACGCCCTCGGGCTCATGATCGGTGACGACAACCCGATCGGGAACCCCGGCTTCGGGGACAGTCGCTGGCTTCGGTCGAGCGAACCCCAGGTCGCATGGGACCAGGCCGGCAACCCCGGCTTCGACAACCTGACCTCGCAGCCCGGGTTCACCCACTGGGCGCACCTCTCGTGGCCGGCGACGGCGGAGAACGGATGGCGGGTCTGCTTCGACATCGCGAACGTCGCACCGTTCTCGAGGTTGTCGAGCTACTACGATCCCTACGACTTCGATGCGACCGCCATCGACCCCCGCACCCAGGGGTTCACCATCACCGAGACCACCGCGGACGCCTTCCGCGCGGGCGTGAACGACTACCTTGCGATCGGATCTCCGGTCGCCCTGCAGACTCCGTACGAGCAATGGCTTCCGGGCACGACTCCGAACCCGTTCCTGGGCGCCGATGACTTTCTCGCCCGCCGGAACGACTGGTTCAGTGCGCCCGCGATCCACTTCAGCCAGCTCTACACCGCCAACGCGATGCCGAACTTCATCCGGCTGAACGATCTGGGGCCGCAGCGTCACATCTTCCAGCCGGGCACCGCCCGCAACCTCGTGGAGCGGACCCTGGCCGACGCCGACGGCGACGGCTTCACCGACTCCTTCTGGTTCCTGATCCCCGGGGTCAGCGAGGACGGCATCCGACAGGTCGCCGCGGTCTCGGTGGTCGACAACGCCTCGATGGTCGACGTGAACGTCGCCACCCGGTTCGACCGCTGGAGCACCGCCGGTCACACGCCCGCGGATCTGGCCCTCAGCAGCCGTCTGGTGGTCCCCGGCGCCCAGGCCTCGGCCTTCGAGTCGGGCGCCTCCGTCTACGACGAGTCCGACACCTTCACCGGGCTCCTCAGCGATCCGCAGAACGCCACTCCGGTCAACGCCCCGCCGCCGGCGGGCTGGGGCCTCGGGGTCGTCCACGACACCAGCTTCCCGTATCGCTCCGGCACCTTCGACGGCGAGTCGGTGCTCGGCACCCGGTTCGATCCCCATCGGTTCGGCGACTCGACCACCGCCCCGAGCTCCTTCCTGCGACAGACCGGCGTGCTGAACCAGACGGTCGGCGCCACCGGGTTCGGTGCCCTGGAGTCGCCGTACCGGTCGTTGATGGTCGCCTTCGGGGACGGCGATCCCCGCCGGGCCGCCTTCGATCGACGTCGCTACTTCAACCGTCGCCTCAACGACGGGGGACTGTTCACGATCCGCAGCGACGCGAGCAACGGCGAGCCGCTGGCGGTGGACGACTGGGGAGTCGGATCCACGCCGCCCCGCGGCTTCTCCGACGCCGACGAGCTCGAACTGCGGATGTTCGCCTCCAGCAACTACGGTCCGGTGGTCTCGACCCTCGAACGGACCCTCAACGAACCCTGGGACCACCAGGCGAACTTCCTCCGCTCGACGCTGACCCGGAGCGAGTCGGTCGAGAACCACCTCGACTACTTCAACGGCAATCCCGGCACCGCCTGGCCTCCCCTCGCGGGCGTCCCGGTGGGGGATCAGCTCTTCGCGGATCAGCTGCAGCGCGATCCCCGTCACCGGATGACGACCTACAGCGCCACCCGGAACGACCTGCGGCCGCTGCACCTGCGACCGACCACGCTCTACCAGCAGGACTACGACTACGCCTTCGGCCGCCTTCGGGCCGAGCCCGACAGCCTTCCCAACCAGGAGGCCAACCAGCTCGCCTTCGATCTGCGGAAGCGGAAGATCGATCTCCGCAGCCCGCTCGATGCGCCGCTGTCGGAGTTCGAGTCGATCCTCTACCAGTTCTTCCCCGGCCCGTTCTCGGTCGGAAGCACCTACCCCGGCGATGCCGACGCGATCGTGCCCGGCCTCTGGCCCTACGGGGTGAACCCCGCGTTCGGTGCCCACGTCGAGCTCGACCGCGCCTTCCGGTTCCGCACCGAACTGCAGGAGACGATCGGCGACGCGACCGCAGCGCTCTATCGCGAGCCCAACACCAGCGAGAACTACACCCAGAGCTACCTCGGCTCCAACTACGAGGACTACACCGAGAACCAGGTCGACTACCTGAAGACCCTGCTGATGTCCGCGAGCTGGTCGGCGAACATCGACACCTTCCGCGACGACCGGGCCCGACCGGCCTTCGGCTATCTCGGCGGCCCCGGATCCTTCGACCCGAACCTGACCCTCGACACCCCGATCTACCCCGACTGGGCGCCTCGGATCGACCAGTCGCTCGAGCAGTTCCTGCCCACCGAGCTTCAGAACGTGACCTTCCCCGGTCTCGAGAAGCAGCCCTTCATCATGGAGAGCTTCTTCTGCCTGGTCTATCCGCCGAGTCGGATCTCCGCGGACACCATCAACGAGCTCGACGGTGACGAGGCCTATCAGCAGTTCCTGCAGTCGCAGGGGCAGTCGGGCCCCGAGGTGGGGGACGACGAGATCCCGTTCGGGTTCAGGGGTTCCGGCGACAAGTGGGTGGATGCCGACAGCGAGCCCGCGATCGTCTTCGCGATCCAGCTGGCCAATCCGTTCGAGGAGCCGGTGCCGCTGCACGATCTCTTCATCCGGATCGGCGACTCCCAGTCGGTGAACCAGTGCCTCAATCTCGGCAAGCTGGCCAGTCCGCACCCTCAGGCCCTCAACGGGCCGTACTACACCCCCGAACAGCTCTGGCTGGGGCCGACCCAGCCCGACGCCCCGCGCACCGCGATCGTGTTCGGTGTGATCCCCCCGGGCAACGACGTCTCGGGCGGCAGTGACGAGGGATCCTTCGAGAACGAGTTCGGGATGCCCTACGAGGAGTTCCACTCGAAGTGGATGGACTTCATGGACATCGAGCCGGGGGCGCTCTTCGGATGGGAGCGTGATCAACCGCTCGCCACCCACCAGACCCTCGTCTTCGACGCCTCGCCGCAGACGATCATCCGGCAGACTCCCGGATCCGTCGGCCAGCCCTTCACGCCTCCCATTCCGCCGCTGGTCGGTCTGAGGCCCGATCGCTGGTTCGGGGACGGGGACGGCGGCGAGCTGGATCGATCCGTCGAGCTGCTGAGGTTCGTCACCAACCCCCTCACCTACGACGCGGCCGCGCCGTTCTCGTCCGGGGGCTACCTCTACACGATCGACCGACTCGACAACGCGGTGACCGGGAACAAGGTCGAGTTCCGCGATCAGATGAAGCGACTGGTGGAGGACGAGTTCGCGCCCACCATGGACCAGGAGTACAACTTCGAGTACCCGGGTCCGCCCGATCGCAACGAGTGGAGCGGAGTCCGGCTCGAGGGCGGGGATCTCCTGGCCAGCTGGGTCCGGGCGGGTCGCGCCTGGGGCTGGGACGTCAACCGCAACGGCGCCTACGACCTCGACGAGATCAGTCCCCGCTACATCTACCCCGAACTTCCGGTCGACGACTGGATCCGCACCGAGGTCGAGGCGGTGGAGGTCGGTGGCGGCCCGCAGAACACGATCAAGGGCGCGATCATCGAGTGGGACGACGATCCCGACGGCGGAACCGGCGGCAGTCCGTGGCTCACCCGTTCGTATCTCTCCCCGATCGGACTCACGCCCGCCCTGGGTGCGAGCAACTTCGGCTTCGACTTCGCCAACGTCCGCGGCAAGCCGGTGCACCTGACCACCGCCACGGCCCTCGTGCCGTCGAGCGTGGGTGCGGCGGGAACCCCGCAGGTCGACTACGACGCCGGATTCCCGACCCTCGCCAACGGCGCCCTCCGCACCGCGCCGGACGTCTCGGGGTGGCCCGGGCGGCCCGCATCCAGCTATCGCTGGATGATGATGAACAAGGGGCAGGGTGCCGAGGAATCCCTTCCCGGCAACCGCGGCGGCCTTCTGACCGGGGCCGATTCCAATGGAAACGGCGTCGACGACGGCCTCGAGACCTACACCCGGGTCTGGCTGGAGAAGGACCAGTGGGCGTATCCGCTGCAGATGCTTCAGAAGGACGCGGACTTCGAACAGCTGGGTGAGATCGCCAACACCTTCCTCTGGGGCCACGTGCTCCATCACCGTCCGGGCATCACCTCGCCCGAGACCCTCGGTGGCGTGTCGGTCCTTCCCACCCGGTTCACCTTCGGTGAACTCATGGATTCGACCCGGGAGGACGACCTGATCCCGGTGGTCAAGAACGACTTCATCGACGCCGGCTTCCCGAACCGCACTCGGATCCGGACCAACCGGTACCACGCGGATCCCGGGAACCTCGGGGCGCCGATCGGAGCACCGGTGGAGGGTTTCCGTCCGTTCACCCAGGTGGTCGAGGTCTCGACCATCGACGAGCCCTGGACGCCGCGGCTTCCCGCCGGAATCAGTCTGTTCGACGGGATCGTCTGTGACGGACCGGGCTGCAACTACCGGCTCGACCTGGACAACGACGGGGCGCTCGACGCGGTCGAGCTGCTCGCGATCGAGGACGACCGGTTCGGCAACGCGGCGGGCTTCAGTGGAAAGGGCACCAGGGGTCTCCTCAACGTCAACACCGCCGGGGTCGAGGTCCTGCGGACCCTGCCGCACATGAGCCGGATGGTCTGGAACGACAACCCAAGCTGGCCCGGCACCAACACCGGGGCGGACTGGGACTGGCAGGGGCTGCCGGTCACGGCTCAGATCGCCGGCGACGTTCAGAGCAACGGTTCCCCCCGAGGCATCGCGTCGCGCAACCCGCAGTGGGTCCGGGTGCCCGAGTCGATCATCCGATATCGCGAGGGTGGCGGTCTGTACGGGAACGGCGACGTCGATCCTCGACGGATCGAGTCCCTCGGCATGCCGTTCTCCGGCAACGCGATGCAGGCGTTCTACGACGACCGTGGCACCTACAACTACGACGTGGGTCCGAACTTCGCGACCTGGATCGAGGAGAACGTCGAGTACCCCGATCCCGGCATCGCCGGCCTCGCGGGTCTCTACCCCGGCATGCGCCGTGGCGCAGGCATCGTCAGCCTCGGCGAACTCACGATCATGAACCGCGACGGCGTCTCCTTCGGGGGTGACCAGGACTGGCCGATCCGATCGGGTTCGATCGAGGCCGCTGCCCGCAATCCCTACGCCTATCAGGGGAGCGACGTCTTCGGCAACGTGAACATCGGCAGCTCCGGAACCACCTTCGATGCCGCAGGCATCACGCCCGACACCAACAGTCGTCTCGGCCTCGGCTGGCGTCCCGCCAGCAGCGGTTCCGGCGGCTTCAACGATGCGTCGCGTCAGGCCGACGCCCGGCTCTCGACCGATCGTCGCAACCTGAGCTGGCAGCAGATCAAGGGGGACTTCAGCACCACGGTGGAGATCCCGGACGCGGTCGCGGGAGACGCCGAGGAGGCCAATCTCCTCTTCGCAGGCATCTCGAACCTGGTGTCGGTGCGAAGCGACACCTTCACGGTCCACGTCCGGGTCAGGTCCTTCAAGCAGAATCCGGTCACCGGCGTCTGGAGCGCCACGGATCCCGAGTTCGTGGTGGACGACTCCCGGTACGTCTTCCTGGTCGATCGATCCGGGTGCGACGTGCCGGGTCAGGAACCGGACATCCGGTTGTTCGCGAAGATCCCGAACTGACGCCGGCACCTCGTCCCTTCCGGCGGGATGCCGGTTCGGGATGGCGGCCCCGAGGCCGCCGACAATCCGAGTCAACTCCGCCCGCGTCCTCGCCACGCTCGTCCAAGCGCCCTGGGGGACGCGGGTTCTTTCTGCCCCCGAGTCGTCTCCGGGGACGAGCCTCGATCTTCCCGGACGGTCGGGCCGGGATCTTCCCCCGCCCGGGCATGGTCGAGTGGCATCCCGCCACTCATGAGGCATGATGAGGGAGCACGTTCCCGCCTTTCCGAGTGTCCGGAAATGTCGTCGATCCATCCGCAATCCCGCGGAGTCGATGACGAGGGGGATACCATCCGAAGTGGCCCTTCCCACGGCCATGAACGCCGCCGGCCCGCAGATTCCCATCGATTTCTCCCGGCCGACCGGGATGTCCGGAGACAGTGAAGACATGACCTCACGCATGCATCGGATTCGCAGGACGTTGGTGGTGGGCCTCGGCGTGACCGTCATGGCCGCGGCCATGGCGGCCAAGGACGACCGCACCGATCCACGCCCCGGAAGAAGGGCCGCTGCGCCGGTCGCGGTGAAGCCGGTCATCGACACCCCCGGGGTCGACGTCTCGCTCCGGATCCGACCGGACCGCAGAGGCGATCTCCTCTTCGACCTCGGACGCATGCGCGGCATCACGGTCGGCGATGTCATCGAGATCTCGCTCGGGGCCGCGGGCGTCGATCGCTACGAGGTCCGGGACGCCCGTCGCGAACGGGGTTCGGATCGCTGGTGGCGACTGGTCTCGATCGATCACGCCGACGGTATCGCGACCCTGGCCAGATCCGGCGACATGGTCGCGGGCTGGCTTCGGTCCCCGGCATACGGCGAGGGCTTCGAGTGGACCCTCACGCCGATGGGAGCGGGTCGTCTCCGCCCCATGCCCAGGGATCATGATCTGCCCGGGTGCGGCGGCATCATCGAACCCCCCCCGGAACTGCTGGGCATGGAGCAGGAGGGTCGGATGGGCCCGTTCATTCCGGGCCGGATGGACCCCGACGAGATCGTGGGCCGTTTCGGCGAGGAGGAGGACGACCCGGTCTGCGCCGGATGTTCCGCACTGGTCGCCGATCTCGCCTTCTTCTACACCCCCGCGGTGCTGGACGAGGTGGAGAGCATCGTCGGCGATCCCGAGGACGCCCATGACGTGATCGCCGCTCGCTGTCTCCTGGAGTGTGCCAACACCACGCAGTCCATGGAGAACTCCGAGCTTCCGTTCGGGGTGAGATCGGTCCACGTCGGGCTCGTCGACTGGACGAGCGAGGATCAGGGCGACATTCTCGGCAAGTTCGCCTCGACCGACGACGGCGAGATGGACGAGATCCACGAGATCCGCGCCGAGGTGGGGGCGGACGCCTGCTCGCTGATCACGATGTCCTCCGGCGGCGGCGGCTACTGCGGCGTGGCCTACCTCGGCAACGGCAATTCACCGGGCGCCGCCTTCAACAATCTCCTGTGGGGATGCATGGGGTTCACGCTCCTGGCCCACGAGTTCGGACACAACATCGGCACCTGCCATGCGGCCGGCGATGGTGGTGGCTGTGACGAGGCGACCGACTGCAGTCCCTGGGACGATCCGGTGAGCAACGGATGCTGCCGACCCGATCCCTCCGGTCCGGACACCGATGCGCCCCGGTTCAACACCGGATGGCGGTGGGTCAATCCCGCCCAGGTGCCCGCGTGTCGCAGGACGGTGATGGCCTACGGTCCCGGAGCCACCGAACTGAACTACTCCAACCCCGACGTCCAGATCGCGGGCATGTCGACCGGAAGTCCCGAGGACGATCCGGGGGAACGATGGGCGGACAACGCCCGGGTGATCCGGGCCACCATGCCGGGAACGGTCTCCTACTTCTGCGAGGTGCCGGAGTCCGCGGGCGCGGACGGCCGGCTCGTGGCGGGCAGTCTCGGTGAGTTCGACAACTTCGGCAGTGCGCTGGCGACCAACGGCGTCTCGTTGTTCGCGGGTGCCAGCCGTCACGACTCCCAGGGCCAGAATGCCGGAGCGGTCTTCGTCTTCGCGGACGAGATCGAGAGCGACCCCACCGACCCGGATCCGGGCTGGATCCAGGAGGGCAAGCTGGCGGCCCCCGATCTGATGGCGGGTGATCTCTTCGGAGCCAGCGTCTCGGCCTCCGACGACCTTCTGGTGATCGGCGCTCCGTACGCCTCCCGGGTGGTCACCGAGATCGACGACCAGGGCGAGGAGGTGGTCGTGGAGACCTTCCCGCTCGCCGGCCGGGCCGAGGTCTGGGTCGACGATGGAGCGGGATACTGCCGCGTCGCGGTCCTTCAGCCCGACGATCTGCTCTCCAACGACGTCTTCGGGACCTCGGTCGCGGTGGCGGGCGAGCTCATCGCGGTGGGGGCCCCGTACCGCGAAGGTGAAGCCGGAGCCGAGAACCGCGGCTTCGTCTACGTCTATCAGCGGATGGAGGGTGATGTCTTCGAGCTTCTGGAGGTCATCGAGGGGACTCAGGAACAGGAGCGCATCGGAGCTGCGGTGGCGATGTCGGTGCTTTCCAACGACGTCGATCAGATGCTGCTGATCGGCGCTCCCGAAGCGACCGAGCAGCGGGGATACGTGCAGCCGATCCGCTACGTGGGCGATGGAACCGGCGATTTCGTCAGCACGCCGGTGGCCCGCCTCAACGGCTCCATGTCGGGCGACCGGTTCGGGGCCGCGATGGCGATGTACGAGGACGATGCGATCATCGGAGCTCCGGACTCCCGATCGACCAGGGGGTCCGCGAGGGCCTACCGGATCGACGGGATCGGTCTCGTCCAGACCGAACTGCTCCTCACGCCCGCTCCGGGCGGAGGAGTGGAGGGTGATCGTTTCGGTGCATCCGTCGCGATCAGCGACGTGCGTCTTCTGATCGGAGCCCCCGGCATCGACGTCCCCGACCCCGACAACCCCGACGAGAATCTTCGTGACGACGTCGGTGCGGTGTTCGTCTACGAAGGGGAGGACGACGGCGTCGGCTGGGATTCGGTCGACATCTTCCGCCCCGCGGGCCTGCAGCCGGGTGACAGCTGCGGCACGTCGACCGCGATCGCGGGCACCGTGCTCTTCGCGGGCGCTCCCGACGCCGACGATGCGGGGATCCTCTCGGGCGTGGTGTATGCGTTCTACCTGTCCTTCGAGGACTGCAACGAGAACGGGATCGACGACTCGCTGGACATCTACCAGCAGACCTCGAGCGATGAGAACCTCGACGGCATCCCCGACGAGTGCCTGGACGCAGTCTGCACCGCGGACATCGACGGCAACGGCCTGGTCGATGGTGCCGACCTCGGTCTCCTCTTCGTGGCCTGGGGCGAATGTCCCGGCGATCCGGGATGCCCCGGGGATCTCGATGAGAACGGACTGGTGGATGGTGCGGACCTCGGTCTCATGGCCCTCGCCTACGGTCTGATCTGCGAGGATCCGGAGCCCTGAGTCCCTTCCCGGCGCCCGGGAGGCCGCTTTCGAGGGCCGATGGGCGGCTTCGAGCCCCAGACGGCTAGGATGCGCCCGTGTTCAGCCAGTCCCAGCAATGGTACGACCTGGTCTATGACGCCCAGGGCAAGGACTATCTGGAGGAAGCCGAGCGGTTGAGGCTGATCCTGATGGGGCACGGGATCTCCACGCAGATCCTGGGGCGTCGTCCTCGCTGGCTCGACGTGGCCTGCGGCACCGGCCGGCATCTCGTGCATCTCCCGGAGTTCGACCGAGTGGGGGTCGATCTGGATCCCGCCATGCTGGACGTGGCGCGGCTCAGATGTCCCACCGTGGCCTTCGAGGTGGTCGACATGAGATCGCTGTCGCCATGGGATTCCGCCGACGTGCCGTCCCTCGGGACCGAGGGCCGTTTCGAGGTGGTGACCTGTCTGTTCTCCGCGATCGCCTACATGAGGGATCCGGATGAACTGGCCACGGCGGTGAAAGGCATGGCCGGACGACTGGCCCCGGGAGGGTTGCTGCTGATCGAACCGTTCCTGACGCCCGACATGGTGGTGGAGGGGCGTCCCTGGATGAACATCATCGATCGTCCGGATCTCAAGCTGGTTCGAATGGACGTGCCGAGGGTCGATGGTCGTCGGCTCGATCTCGAGTTTCACTACCTGGCGGCGACTCCGGAGGGAGTGGATCATCGGATCGAACCCCATCGGATCACGTTGTTCACCATCGAGGAGATCCGGGATGCCTTCCGGTCTGCGGGACTGGCATGGCAGTACGACGCCGAAGGCCTCTCCGGCCGGGGCCTCCATGTGGGTACGAAGTCTTCTCCCGAGTGAATGAAGCCGCTCGGAAAGGGCCGCTCAGAGCGACGTGGCCATCCCGGCGACCTGATCGAAGACCTTGAGCTCGCGGACACGATCCCCGACCACGCTGATGTTTCCCGACTCGATGATCTCCTTGCGAAGATCCTCCGGGCGTCGTTTCAGCTTCGCTGCCTCGTACCGGATCTGCTCGAGCAGTTCCTCCTCGGTGACACTGATCTTCAAGTGGAGGGTGAGCAGCCTCATCATCACGAGTCGCTGGGCCCGCGTCTCCGCCTGGGTCCGAATCATGGGCTTCTGTTCCTCCACGAGATTCCCGAGGGCGTCCTCGTCCATGCCATCCTTCCTGGCCTGGTCGATGATGACCGGCATCTGCTGGGTGACGATTTGATCGATCACGCCATCGGGGATCTCGATCGGGCACAGCTGCAGGATCTGGGGCAGAAGTTGGCTGTTGGCCTCGTTCCGTCTGTACTCGGTCATCCGGGTTTCAAGGGCGAAGCGGATCTGCATCCTGAGCACGTCCACATTCGGGGTGCCGAACCTCTCCGCCACCTGTTCCGGACTGGCCGGGGTGATGCGTTGGGCCGAGGTGATCTGGAGTTCGACATCGATGTCCCGGCCTCGGAAATCGGTGTTCTGAAGATTGTCCGGGAGCCTGGAGGTGAAGGCCGTGGTGTCTCCCGCGGACCTGCCGATCAGGGCATCGCCGCCATCGAGCAGCATGCCTCCCAGGTTGATCCCCCGGCCGGGTCCGGGGACCCGGGCCGTGACCCCGGTCATGTTCATCATCTGCTTCTCATGGCCTTTCAAGCGGATGGTTGCATCGACGACGACCTCGTCCATCGGGGCGATCGGATCGGCGAGATCCGCGCGGGTTCCGGCGTCGAGCCTCTGATCATGGAGCTCCTGTTCGACGAGTTCATCCGTGACTTCGAGATCCGGAAGGGAGAGGGTGAGCAGGCTGAAATCCGGCCAATCCGGCATGGGGAAGCCGTCCTGGATGAAGGTCCCGCGAAACGGCTTTTCGGGATGAAGCACCGGTGGCTCGCTGCCCTCGGCCATCCTGGGCTCGAAGAATCGATGTCGATCGACTCGGGCGTTGGCTTCCTCAAGGCAGGTGGTGATCAGGAGGGTGGCGGTCTCCTGGGGCTTGATGTCGGGCTTGACGGCTCGAAGCTGCAGGATGAAATGATGGACCTGTTCGGGTGAAACCTCGAACTCGATCTTGAAACAGTTGGGCTGGATCTCCGTCGCTTCGATCGAGATCGCCTCGTGATCGAACTTGCCCTCCTGAGGGTCGGGGGATGCGCTGGATTCTGAACTCATTCGATGTTCCCTGCGATGGTTGTTCCGATCAGCGATGCACGATGGACGGGGCTTTGGATAGTCTACCTACATGGAACACAGCGACCCGGTCGACCAGGAGATCCAGCGCATCAGGAAGCTGATCGGCCTGCAGCTCAGGAGCACGGTGGAGGAGCGGCTGATCCCCCTCGTCGAGCAGCATCCCGATCGTCAGGATGTGGCCATGCTCGAAGTCGAATGCCTTTTGGACTGGTCGGATTACCGCCGGGCGAGGGCCATCGTCGAGAAATGGCTGGAGATCAAGCCCGACAATCCCGATCTCATCCAGCAGATGGCCAAGTGTTGCGCCGGCATGGCGGAAGCCGACCAGATGCTGAAATGGGCCGAGCGCAACGCCGAACTGCGTCCCAACCTCATGCAGTCGCACGTGATCCAGATCGATGCCCTGGAGCGAGCCGGTCGCCCGGACGAGGCGGAGGAGATGCTCGACCGGCTCGAGGCCTCCCGGATGAGGGGCAGCGAAGTCCACAAGAGGGTGCGGATTCCGTACCTGAGGTCGAGGATCCGACTTCACCGAAAGGACTACGAAGGGGCGATCGAATGCCTGAGGCAGCTGTTCCAGGATGTTCCGATCGACTCCCTGACCTCGAACCTGGACGACCAGTACATCGAGTGTCTGTTTCTGATGGCCAAGTGCTGCGACCGGATCGGGGACTACGATGGCGCCTGGGAGGTCTCGGAGCAGGCACACGCGCTCGACGGCCGGCATTACGGCCCGGAGAGCTACGAAAAGACCCTGACGGAGTTGAGCCGAGTCTTCACGCCGGAGATGGCTGGGAAGCTGGCCAGGGCCGACGAGATCGATCTCGAACCTCTGATCATCCTGGGAAATCCCCGCAGCGGAACCACGCTCCTGGACACCATTCTGGGCATGCACGACGACGTGGCGCAGGGGGGGGAACTCTCAGCCGGCGTCTTCCTCCAGCAGGCCCTGCCGAGACTGACGGACTCCTACCTCCCGTACCCCATGAACCTCGTCGACGTGACGGTCAAGGACGCCAATGCCCTTGGGGCGGTCTATGACAAGTGCACCCGGGGGATCGCCGATGGCCAGCGCTACCTGTCCAACAAGGCGTTGTCGATGCACAGTCAGCTGGGGCTCTTTGCCATGGCCATGCCCAGGATGCGGGTCATCGACCTTCACCGTCACCCCCTGGACAACTGCGTGTCCTGCTACACGATGAACCTGCTGACGAGCGGGCACACGTACACCAACTCCCTCGAAACACTGGGACGAATCTGGGTGGCCCGGCGCACGATCCAGGAGCATTGGGTCAAGGTGCTGGATGTTCCGTTCCTCACGGTGCACTACGAGGACATGGTGAGCGACCAGGAGAACCAGACCCGGCGGATTCTGGATTTCCTGGACGTTCCCTTCGACGATGCCTGCCTCAACTTCCACGAGGCGGACCGGACCGCCACGACTCTGAGCTACGATCAGGTGTCCCAGAAGATGTACACGACCTCGAAGGGCCGGTGGCGGAACTACGAGAAGCATCTCGGCCCACTCATCGACATCCTTCAGCCCTACCTCTGAGGGGCCGGGCGATGACAGCCCGGGCGATGAAGCGGACGCAAACCATCCGGGTGAGAGGTGCCTGCCGGCCCAGGCGCGACTTGTGACCAAAAAGACCATCGGCCGGTCCCGAAGGACCGGCCGATGGGTTGTGGCACTGTAGAAGTGCAGTCGCGTGAAGCGTGGGTCCCGAAGGACTCAGGCTCGCTTGCGACGTCCGGCGAGACCGGCGAGGCCGAGGAGGGCCAGGGCACCGGGGGCCGGGACGACCGAGAACGAACCGCTGGCACTGTTGCCGGTGGTCAGTCCGATCACGACCGGGCCGCCAACGACGTCGCCGCTGGCAGTGAAGGCGTCGTCACCGCTGACGCTGTTCCATGCCCAGCCGTCGCCGTAGGCGTCGGTGAGGAGCACGCTGTAGTCGCCGGTGGCGTTGCTCAGCTGGAACTGAAGACGGTAGCCCGAGGTGTAGGCGCTGGCCGTGGAGTTCCAGTTCGAGAAGGTCGAGCTGGCGATGATGCTGCCGGTGGAGGTGACGTTGATGTAGCCCGACGTGTCCACATAGCTGCTCAGGCCGCGATCGGCGGCTTGGGCGGACATGCCATGCTCTGCAGCCCAGTAGTCGAGGTGAAGGGTGATGGTCGCATCCTGCGCGAGGGCAGGGGCGGCCACGGTGGCTCCGGCGATGCCGGCGGCCGAAAGGACGAAACGCTTGTCCATCTCTGAAGTCTCCTTGCAAGAAGAACGGAATGTGGTCCGAAGACCGACTTGTCCGGCGTGAGCTCACAACGATCTGAGCCGGACAGGACAGGGAAGTCAGGCGGGGAACAGTCGTCTGACTCTTGCAATGCTACCCCCGTTTCCATCCATTCCCGAGCCAATATTCGTGATTCGCTTCAGATTCCGCTCGGGTGAGGGCGACGGAGAGGCTCACGGGGTTCGAAACGATCTAAACCCATCAATTCTCGGCACTTGCGATCAGGGATCGTGGAGCAGCCCTCGATAAGCCTGAGCCCGGCCGATGGCCCGATCATTCATGGGTTCTCGGACCTGTGAAGCGGATGGTGTCATCACTGGTCGCGTGGATCGGTGAAACTCGAGGCACGCCGTTGATTCCGGCAGTTCGAGGAAATTCAGCACCCGGCTGGTTTCTTGGGCTTGTTCTCGGGCCAGGTCCTCGTAGGACAGGGCCATGGTCCGCTCCGGCAGCACGCTGGTCCAATGGTCCCTGGCTCGGTCGTGGCTGGATCGAACGGCATCGATGTCGGACAGCCTCCATGCCCATGGGAGCTGGATCTGATGCATCCAGATCGAGAGCCGATTGTCCGGGGCGTTCCGTTGGATCCAGATGAATCTCGCCTCCGGCAGCAGGGTGGCCAGCATGCCGACCATCGATTCCAGCCCCAGGGCCTTGTTGGTGACACGCCGTCCCGGGGCCCCGACGAGATCGATCATCGAGTCGTATCGCTCGGCAGCACGATCCAGGAGCCGGGGGTCGGCGTGTTCGATCCAACCGGGCGAAGGCGTCCGAAGGAGATGGGAGAGGTCCTCGTCGATCAGGAAGGGGTCCCGGCGTTCACCGACCCCTCCGGCATCCGGGTGGGAGGCGATGATCTGCTCCAGCAGCGAGGTGCCGCTGCGAGGCATGCCGATGATGAACACCGGACGGGCGGCCCGGTCGCCAAGGCCGGTGGCGGGACCCGGAAGCTGTTCCAGCCGTTCCCTCGTGAAGTAGTCGCAGGTCCGGGCCATGGACTCCGACCAGGCGGCGGCATCAAAGGATGGTGTGATGGCGTGGTTGGCGGTTTCGGCGGCTTCCGCGGCCTCGGCATGTCGGCCGTCGCGGTCCAGAAGGCGGGCCATCTCGAGACCGACCGCGGCTCGATCGGTGGGCGTGAGATCAGCTCGAGCGAGCAGGGACTCGCACCGGTTCGAGGCGGAAGCTTCGTCGCCGGTGCGGCGGTCCAGTTCGATCCGAAGCATCTGCAGTCGGGTGGAGTCACCCTCCACGGCCTCCAGGCGGTCGAGGTCGGCCCGGACCTCCTTCGGATCACCATCACGCATCGTGGACTTCACGCGGATGGCGAGAAGGTTGTGGGCGAGTTTCGGATCGCCACCGGCATCGACACCGTCGATGAAATCCACCGTCTCGGTCAGTCGGCCGAGGGAGTAGAGGGCATGGGCCTTGAGGAAGAGGGCCTCGGCATGTCCGGGAGACGACTCGAGCAGCCGTTCCGTCGCGGAGAGCACCGAGGCCGGATCGCCCCGGTTGGCCGAGATCCTTGCCCGGCTCAGATCGATTCGAGGATCGTTCGGGCTCGTGATCGCCGCATTGACGAGCATGGCCTCGGCGGCGGCCAGCTCGCCCCGGCGGGCAAGCTGCATCGCGGAGTCGAGGAGGGGGTTCGGCGACTGGTTCACCGGTCGTCTCCCACCGCGTCGGGATCATCCGGACGAATCGGATGGGTGTCGAGCACGCCTCCGAGATGTCGCTCGTACCGGCGCCAGCGTCCGATGCCCTGCGAGTTGAGAGGTTTCCTGACCTGGTCGTGGGAGGGTGTGATCACCGCCCGGTCGAGTTCGTGGAACCGGAGGCACGCCTCGTCGAAGTCGATGCCCAGGAACGAGGTGATCCGCTGGATCTGGGGTTGCGGATCCGCGACGACGGATTCGTAGTCCACGGTGAGTATGGGCGTGGGAAGGACGCTCTTCCAGTGGGCCATGAGTCGCTCATGGGCGGCCCGGGCGCAGCAGAGATGCTCGAGTTCCCTCGACCACGGATACTTCCTGATGTTGATGTTGTGCTGGTGGATCGAGAGGATGGTGTCTCGAGGGTTGCGTTCGAGGTGGATGACCCTCGCACCGGGAAGCACGCGGGCGAGGGTGCCGAGGACTCGATCGAGTCCGAGGGCCTTGTTGACGACTCTCGCCCGGTCGATGCCCATGGCGGTCTGCATGTCGAGGTAGAGACGTGCCTCCAGGTCGAGATCCTCGGCGGTGGGGCCTCCCTCCCGGATGTTCTGGACGGCTTTCACGTCCTCCTCGATGAGGAAGGGTTCCTGGCGTTCCCCGACCCCTCCGATTCGAGGGTGGCTGGCCAGGATCTGCTCCAGAAGCGAGGTCCCGCTTCGGGGCATGCCGACCAGGAAGACCGGGCTGTCGTCGGTGGTGTTCGATCTGGTCGCCGCCTGTACCGCGGACTCGTCGAAGGTCTCGATGATGGTGTCGGTGGCTCGGTCCCAGGCATCGGGATCGAAGTCGTTGGGGTGGATGCGATTGCCCATCCGGGCGGCCTCGAAGGCGCCATCGGAGTCACCCATGCGGTCGAGGGTGCGGGCGAGGAGGAAGCAGGCGTCGTATCGAGGCGGGATGACCGACTCGGCATCGAAGGCGATCCCCTGGAGCCGGTCCCGGGCCGGTTCGAGGTCGCCTCGCAGCAGGTCGATCTCGCCCAGCAGGACTTCGCTGGCGGATTTCATGCTCGGCGTGCGGCCCAGATCGCCCGCGATGGTGGCTGCCTCCTCGAGCCGGTCCGCTCGGACGAGGATGCGAGCATGCCACCAATCGACCAGGGCGGCCTTTGGATGATGGGCTGGGATCTTGATCGAACCGATGTGCTCGATCGACTGCTCCAGTTGACCGAGTCTGTAGCAGCACCGGGCCAGGGTGAGCTTCAGGGCAGGCAGGTTCGGGTTTCGGGCCAGGATGGTCCTGGCGGTGGTTCCGATGCGAATCGGGTCCTCCCTGGCCAGCATGATCTCGAGGCGAAGCTCCAGGGGTACCTGCGCCTTCCCGCCCTGGTCGAGATGCCTGAGGAGGATGTCGGCGAGCACGGGATGCCCTGAATCGAACAACAACGCGACCGCTTCGGTCGTGGGGTGGTCCAGATCGAAGGCTGGTGGAGTGTTCCTGGTGGGATGTTCGCTCACCACGACATTGTGACCGATTCTGGCTGCATGCGTCCCCGGATTCCGGGGAGGTGGCCGTTCACTTCGGATCATCTCCGGAGCGACCGCCAGCGGCAGGCCGTACCGGCTGGGTCCAGGCGGTTTCAACATCGCCCTTCTGGTAGGGCCTTGGATGCACGCGGGAACTTCTGACCATGGCCCGCACGTAGAGCTCGTCGCCCTTGAAGCGGTGCACGGCGGGGTCGGCGGTGGTGCGGACGAGATCCGTGCGCACGCCGTCCTCGCCGGGGGTCGCGATGATGAAGACCGTCTCGTAGGTGATCTCGGGCCTGGTGGCGATGTCGACCACCAGGGAGTCCTCCGTGACCGAGACATCCTCGAGTTCGACGCCGGTGGTGGCGTAGAAGTCGCCCTCGAGCATCGCCTTCACGATCGCGTCTGCATCGAGACTGTCGCTTCGCACCATGATCCAGCCCCGGCCCGGGATCGAGACGGCGTCGGGGTCGTAGTGGTCGTGGGCGTCGTCGGAGGCGATCCCGTAGAGCATCTCGCCCCCCTTGGGATCGGTGAGTCGCGCGATCAGGGCGAGGTCCCACATCTCCTCGGTCGATGGGCGGTCGCCCACGCGTTCGTTCTGCACGCTTCGATGGCCGTTGTAGACCTCGAAGAACCCGACGCCATCGATCCTTGCGAGGTTCGACGAGGCCAGCGAGTTCTGGAAGTTGGGGTGGTTGACGTGGCCGAGGACCGGACGATCATTCCGTCGTCCCCAGTCGGTGATCGCATCGAGATTGTCCTGGATCGTGTCCTGGACCGATCCTGTCCGCAGCGCCGGGAGGGCCTCGTCGACGTTGATCGCGTTGATGTGGATCTGCGCCATGCGGTGGGAGGACGTGACCTCCTCGCCCGGGACGAGGAGGAAATCGTCCGCCATCTCGAAGCGGGCCTTCAGCTCCTCGAGGGTCCTGAGTCTCATGCTGTCGATGCCTTCGACGGTCCGGGTCTGCGGCCACGCCTCGCCGAAGCGGGTGCGGACGTCCTCGACCTTCTCGGGAGTGAGTCGACCGTCGGGCTGGATGTCGAACCAGCGTTCACCGGTCTGCATGACGTTGTGGTCGCTGAGCACCAGGAACTGGTAGCCGTTGTCCACGTACCAGGCGACCGCAGTCTCGGGAGGGGCATCACCGTCGCTCCAGAGGGTGTGGGTGTGGGTGTTGCCGCGGAGCCATCGGGGTTCGTCGGTGGCATTCGATGCCGTCGGGGTGCCGCAGGCGATCAGCAGGGCGAGCAGGGTGGGATTCATGGTCGGCCTCCGGTGCGGGTTCGGGAGACCGGATTGAACCATCCCCGCGTCCACCCTGCCAGCCTCGTCGCGGCAGTTCTGGAAATCTCGTACCGTTTCAGCCCGGTATCACTGCTCACACTGAGGAACATCGTCCATGTGCCGTCTCCTGCTCTGCTGCTCGCTGTCGCTCGCACCGCTTCTCGGATCCGGGTGTGGAATCAACCAGGCATCCCGCTCGCCGGTGATCGATCCCGGTCCGCTCGAGCCGTGGGCCGAGCCGATCAACGATGCCCTCGAAGTCGGCGAGGAGGCCTTCGACGGTGACTTCAACGCGGGGATCACCACCCTGCAGCCCTTCGAGGGGCGGGTCTGGATCGGTTACGGCGACGCGACGAGGAACATCGGCAGCGAACTGCCGGTCACCTTCCGCTGGTTCGAGGATCCGCGGGATCCGGTTGCTCGCACCGCCGATGTGCTCGCCGCAGGACAGGGGGCCCGGCAGCGGACTCCGGCCGACACCGGAGAGGAGCAGATCGAGCCGTACCGGATCGTCGACGGAGCCCTGTGGCAGCCCGGAGTCGACTCCAACAATCCGGACGAGGCGTGGACACAGACCAAGTCGGGCACCTGGCGTCTTGTGGATGGCGAACGAGTGCAGACCAGGTTGATCGACGGCAACGTGTTCAAGCTCGAATCGCGGAACGGCGTTCCGGTCTGGAGGAAGTACCGCAACATCCCCGGAGGAGAGCACGTCCACGATCTCGCGGCGTTCGACGGATCGATCTACGCGGTCGGATCCGGAGCGGACTACCGCTTCGAGTTCGGGAACGGCAAGGTCTTCCGATACCTCTGGCGGAGTGATGATGGTGGAGAGACCTTCCGGACGGTGCTCCGGGTCGAGGTCCCCGAGGTCGGCTACGACACGAGGTACCGGCGACTTCTGGCCGTCGGCGACCGCCTCTACGTCCTCGGCTACCTGAATCCGTTCCAGACCGGAGGCGAGATCGAGGGTTCCTCGATCGTGGTCCGACATGAGAACGGCGCTCCCCGATGGACCGATCTCGAGGGTCCGTTGTCGGAGATGCTTCCGCTGCGGACCTTCAACGTGCCGGACGAGGAGTGGGGGCTGATCTCGGCGCGTCGAGGCAGGACGGGTTCCAACCACGTCTTCCGGGCGGACGAGCATGGGGTGGTCGAGCTCGAATCCTGGGCCGGTCGTCGAGTTCTCGATGTCGGGTTCCTCCCCGAAGACGAGCGATTCCTGGTGCTCGCGGGTTCCTCCGGCACGGGGACGGAGGAGGAGACGGAGACCTTCGAGATCCTGATGGGTGTGAAGTCCGATCCCGACCGTCTTTCACCGGTGATGCCGGTGGAGGGCGTGGAGCCCCGCAGCATGACGGTGTTCGACGGGGCTCTGCTGATCGGCACCGAGGACGGGCGCGTGTTCCGGTCGATGCTTCACGGGAGCGATGACTCGTGAACACCTCCGTCCGGCTGCTGACGGGGATCCTTGCGGCCTCGCTGGCTTCCGCCGCGTCGGGAGGATTCTCCGAGTACGAGGTCGACGGAGCGGGGACCTTCAAGGTCTTCCTCCTGGCCGGCCAGTCCAACATGGAGGGGCATGCGGTCGTCGACCTGGATCACCCCGATCACTACAACGGTGGCCGGGGGAATCTCGAGCGGACTCTGGATTCCGATTCCGATCTCGCGCGACGATTCGCCGGTCTTCGAGACGAGGATGGTGACTGGACGGTTCGTGACGACGTCTGGTGCTGGTATCGACCCGGGAAGGGCCCGTTGAAGGCGGGGCCGCTCTCGATCGGCTTCGCGGTCTACGAAGGTCGGCATCATTTCGGGCCGGAGCTCGGGATCGGCCGCGTCCTCGGTGACGACATCGATGCCCCCGTGCTGCTGGTCAAGACCGCCTGGGGCGGGAAGAGCCTGCAGGTCGACTTCCGGCCGCCCTCCCTCGACGGCGAGACCGGTCCCTTCTACCGCCGGATGCTGAAGGAGTATCAGGAGGGTGTCGCCGACGCCCGTCGACGGTTTCCCCAGCTGGAGGGTCTGGAGCCGGAGCTCGCCGGGTTCTTCTGGTTCCAGGGATGGAACGACATGGTCGACCGCGAGGCGACCGAGGCGTATCCGGACAACCTCGAGGCCCTCGCCGCGGATGTCCGCGACGCCCTCGGCTCACCCGACCTGCCCATCGTGGTCGGGGAGACCGGCAACGCCGGCCACGAGACGTTCCGTCGCAAGCAGGCCGAAGGCACGTCCCGCATCCCGCCACCCTCGGCGTTCGTCGAGACGCGGGCGTTTCTCAGGAAGCCCGAGGACTCTCCGAATCAGGGGCACGGCCATCACTGGTTCGGGAACGCCGAGAGCTATGCCCTCGTGGGAGAGGCGCTCGGGGTCGCCATGCGTGATCTGCTGCGGGGTTCACCCGACCGGGAAGGCCTCGAGAACCGTCCCGAGTCCTGACTCGACCGCCTTCCAGCGACCGATCGCCGAATCGGTGATCGGCTTGTCGACCTGGTCGAAGGACGGGGTCATCACGGCGCGCCGCTGCTGGTGGAAACTCAGGCACGCCTCGTCGGGCTCCAGTCCGAGGAAATCGAGCAGGGCGGCGGTGGTGCCCTCCTGGTCGGCGATCAGATCCTCGTAGGCCACCCGGTGCNCGGGAACGGGCATGATCGGCACGAGATGCTCGATCAGCCGGTCGTGTTCCTGTCGGGCCACCACCAGATCCTCGAGGCGACACGCCCATTCAAGCCCGGCCCCCCGCAGTTGATGCAGGAAGCAGGAGGTGATCTGGTCCCTCGGGTCTCGGGAGACCACGATCACGCGGCCCTCTGGAAAGGCGGCGCCCAGCAGGGGGAGGATGCGATCGAGGCCGAGGACCTTGTTGACGATCCGATCGGCGTCGAATCCGGACTGGTCGAGCATCATCGAGTGTCGGCCTGCGATCTCGTCGAGGTCCTCCTTCGAGGCACGCTCCAGGCATTCCGGGAACGGGATGTCGAGTCGGTGGGAGAGGCGCTGGGCGCCGAGGATCGGGTCGCGACGTTCACCGACGCCGGCTCCCCGAGGATGACTGGCGATGATCTGCTCCAGCAGCGAGGTGCCGGTGCGGGGCAGGCCGACCACGAAGACGGGACGATGATCGATCCTCGATGCCCGGGTGATGGCCGACATCCGTTCAGGAGTGGCCCATTCGATGATCCGATCGGTCTCGGCCCGGTGGGCCGCGGGATCGAAGGAGCCGCCGATGAGGGCGTTGCCGATCGTCGCGGCCTTGAAGGCGGCTTCGGAATCCTCGAGCCGATCACAGGCCCGGGCCAGTCCGAACGCTGCGGTGGTTCGGATCCGGGCGGGGATTCGACGGTCGTCGAGGATGGCCTGGTAGCGTTCCCGGGCTCCGGCCTGGTCTCCATCCGAGGCATTCACCTCCGCGATCAGCCACTGGGTTCGCAGCGACCGGCCCTCGACCTTGATGAGGTCCCGGATCGACGCCCGGGCCTCCTCGATCCGACCGAGGCGGGCCAGACATCGGGTGCGCAGGAACAGGGAGACCGCGGCGGTTCGGGGGTCGATCCCGACCGGAATCCGGTCGAGGGTCGACAAGGCGTCCTCGAGGCGTCCGGCCACGTGGCAGAACTGGGCACGATTGACCAGGTCGGGGACGGTGGTGACCGAAGCGGACTCGAGGGCGAGATCGAGTCTTCGAATCGCCTCGGTCGGATCGTCCTGGGCGGCGGCGATCCGGGCGGCGAGTCGATGGGATGCCTCCGGGATCGGAGTGAGCCGATCGAGTTCATCCACGACGTCGAGGGCGGCTTGAAGGTCGCCGCGGCCGAGGGCGGCTTCGGCGGTCTTCAGNGAACCCGGAATGTCCTGTGGTGAAGGCGCCATGGGTTCGTGGATTCTACGGGGGCTCGCACGTGCGATGGAAGTCCCGCCCGCAGGCCCGGCGGGCGTCGTGATCGAACGGAGACGGGGACCGGATCAGTCGAATTTCCACACACCCTTGCGGTAACATGGGCTTCGTCGGACCGTGCCTGATGGGGCGGTCGTCCAGTTCGAACTCGCAGAACCCGAGGAGGCGAAGAGGGATCTCGGGACCGGAAGGACAATGTTCGCGGGCGCCTGCACCCTCGCCCGCTCCTCCGTGGTTTTCACGGTCACGCCGGCCCTGATGCCTCGGGACGATGCGGGGACACGTCCGCTCCCTCCGAGGTGAAACTCCGATGCAACTCCGCCGCCGCCTTTCATCGGTGCCGACCGGCCAGTGATGCACAACCATTGATGGAACATGACTCGTGAATCTGATCTTCTCGTTGATCGCCGCCTGCNTCCTCTCCGTGGTCCACATCCTCTCGACGAGGCTGGACATGAGATTGTCCAGGTCCACTGCCGCCGCCGGCTCCTTNGGCGCCGGAGTCGCGGCGACCTTCGTGTTTCTGGAACTGCTTCCCAAGATCGATCATGGTCACGATCTGATCGGCGACTCGATCGAGTTCGTGATCCTGGCGGGCTTCCTCGTGGTCTTCAGCATGCACCGCCTCGCCCATCGGTCGACGTCGAACAACAAGGATGGCAGGTTCCGCTTCCGGATCATCATCGGCACGGCGTTCGCGTACAACTGGTTGCTGGTCTTCTCGTTTCCGAGATCCAACGGCATCTACGATCTGGTCATCACCGGACTGCTGGTGCTCCACCTGTTCTTCTACGACCGGTCGATCAGGGAGGAGGACCCCGAGTCCTACGATGCCTGGGGAAGATGGCTGCTGGTCGGTGCGACGATGCTCGGTTGGAGCGGTCTCTGGCTTCTCGGTCACCCGACCCCTCTTGCGGAGGATGTGATGATCGGTCTGCTCGCGGGAGCGATCATCTACCAGATCTTCACCGTGGAGCTCAGGATCTCCGATGAAACGCGATTCCTCTGGGTGATGATCGGAGTCGTGTGCTACGTGGGGATCTTCCTGCTCAGCGAGATGTTCGTCGGAGCTCAACAGCCGGATTGATCATCCGGGGTTCGTGGTCTGAAGGTCGGTTCGATCCGGCATCCGGGCCCACAGCCGCTTCAGAAGTCCCGACGCTGGAGGGGGATCTTGTAGAAACCCTGGCCGGTCGATTCCAGCTCGCCTCTCCTGGCGAGGGCCCGCCAGACTTCGGGCGGGTACTGATTGGGCGGGATGATCGCGTCGAAATCCGCGTCCTTGCCGCTGGACAGCGGGCTTCGAGCCAGCCTGGATTCGTGATCGAGCTTCGTGAGCTTCGCCCGCTTGCGATACGCCCGCATCGCGTCCCGCAGGACCTCCTCGGGAATCTCCACGCCCTCGTCGATGTCGGGCTCCCGGTCGGGGGCCTCGAGCTCGGGATTGCTGATCCTCGCGATGAGATGGTCGATCAGTTCCAGGTCCCGGGTCGCCACCGCACGTCCGACGTCGGAGGCGTCGGCTCCCGCCTTCATCAGCGCTCGCTGGATCGCACCCCACTCCGGCCCCACCTTCTCGGCCGAGAGCGTCGGACGGACCTCCTCGATCTCGTGGAGGATCGCGGTGGGGTCGTTCGCCGCCGCCGGGCGCCCGGAACCCGACTTGTTCCTTCTTTTCTTCGGCTTGCCCATGAACTCAGGCTAGCACAAGCACGTCGGCCTTCGACGAGACTCACCGCTGGAAGTCGTAGAGCCCGGGGAGTTCCAGGATGCCGGTCAGCTCGTCCAGGGCGTCCCGGGTCGAAGCCAGGAGGGCCGGATCCGCCAGGTCCGCCGCCACCAGTTCCTCGGGATACCACCGCCCGACCCAGTCGACCAGTCGTTCGTATCGCGATTCCGTGTACAGGCAGGCGGGATGGACGGCCTCCACATCGCCGGGGCGGAGTCCGACCCGGAGCCGGAGACATGCGGGGCCGCCGCCGTTGTGCATCGACTGGCGAAGGTCGAAGACGTGGACGGCGTCGATCGGATTCGAATCGTCCGCCAACAGGTCGTCGAGGTACGACGAGACCGCCGCGGAATCCCGGCACTCGCTCGGACAGACGAGGGCCATCGACTCGTCGGGCATCGTGACCAGCTGGGAGTTGAAGAGGTAGGAGCGGACCGCATCCTCGAGCGACACGCGGTCCCCGGGGACCTGGATCGAGATCAGCCGGCCGTCGAGGTGACGATCGAGTTCGGCGAGCGTGCGGTCGGTCTCGAGGAACGCCATCTCGTGGTGCAGCAGGACCTCGCGGTTGCCGACCGCGATGACGTCGTTGTGGAAGACGCCGGCGTCGATCGCATCGGGGTGCTGCTGGGCGAAGACCCGTCTTGATTCGGGGATCTCCAGGACATCGGCGACCGCCCGGGAGGCCGCGAGGGTCTGTCGGGCCACGTGGCGCCGAGGAGCGAGGTCGGAGTCGGACCTGGAGCCGTAGACGAAGAAGTGCGTCCCGGGGCCGTCGCCGGTCGCCAGCCGGGTGTGGTTGGCGGCCCCTTCGTCGGTGAGGCCGTCGCCGTCGATCGCTGGGTGCACGACCATTCGTGACTCGTCGGGAAAGACTCGTCGAAGGATCGCTTCGGTGGTCGGGGCCTCGATCCGGCGATGAGGCATGGTCTGGAGATTCGCGACGGCGAAGTGCAGTCGCCCGTCCTCGGTGTCGGGGGCGGGGGCGACGG
>PAQL01000010.1 GCA_002709295.1 Phycisphaerae bacterium
TGCGTGCACATCACCCTGCCTGCCCCGCCCGCCGGGGAAATGGACCTGTCGGATGATGAGTTGAGCAACGCGGCGGGGGGTGGTGCAGCTGTGGACATGGACGCGTCGGGGACATGGACCTGTCGTTTTTATGGCTGTAGATACTGACTTTCACTTACGGCATCAACGGGGCCACCTGCTGACTGACTTTCCGAGTGGGTGAGGCCGCGACCCGGACTCCCCTCTCTTTGACCGCCCATTCCAACGGAGAAGATCGATGACCGAGCAGAAGAACGCCCCCGGTCAGTCGTTGTAGAGGAACCAGTCCCCTGCCTCGTCCATCCAGACCGGCAGCGACATCCCGGTCCGACGTTGGAAACTCTCCTCGACCGTCGAGCCCGCCTTGAGGTCCGCCACGATCCCGGGCAGGGTCGATTCCCGTGACTCGAGCAGCCGCTGCACGAGGATCATCGCCAGATCCCGTGCCGGCCCGTCGAAGCCGTAGTCCTCGGAATCGGGGTCGACGGTGAGGATCCACCGGGGAGACCGCCCCATCCGGATCGCCCGGATCGCCCGGGGACGTCGCATCGATTCGATCGGACCGTCCTCGATCAGCGAGGCCGCCGCGGCTTCCGCGAAACCCTCGATCAGCCATGCCGGAAGCCTGCCACCTCCCCGGGCATGAATCATGGTGGCCCGGCCGGCGGCGCGGATCTCCTCGATCCGTCCCGCCATGAGCGTCACCGCGGCCTCATCCCCCTCGAGACCGGCCCTGCGGTACTGCTCGAGAACCGCCTCGTCGGGCGGCTTGACCACCGCCCATGGACCGTCGGGGGTGCAGAACATCATCGACCGATCGGTCTCCGGCCACTGATGGTCGAAGACGGTGGCGACCAGAAGCCGCGCCTGATCCTCCTGCTCGGGAGCGATGAAGACCAGTGATCCGGGAAGCAGACGCTCCGTCGGATCCAGGCCGAGCCGGGCGCCGCACTCCTCGAGATGGCGATCGAGCCGGACTCCGATCCTCGAGACGTCCTCGAGGCCGCCGGCCGCAGCCGTGATGGAGAGACCCGTCGGCACCACGTTGACGCCGAGTCCGGCGATGGCATCGTCCAGTTCGGCACGCTGCCGTGCCGTCACCGCTCGAACCAGGGCGGGATCGACCGCGTTCAGGCCTCGACCGTCGAATGCCAGGTGCGGTCGGCCCACGGCCATGGATCGTGCTTCCGCGGCCTCCCGACGTTTCCGGAGCGTGGAGAGACGGGCATCGAGGGCCGCGGCGATCGCAGGGGCGACCTCGGGTCCGCGTTCCCCGGCGGCCCGGACCGCCTCCTCGACCGCCCGAGCGGACACCGCATCCTCACCGGTGGCGGACAACGCCACCGCAAGCAGAGCCAGGGAGGAGGCATCCCGGGCGAGATCCGCCCGTCTCAGGATCTCCCGGCCGAGTCGAAGCCGATCCGCGGAACTGATCCTCCCCCAGGCGACCGCATCGCCGGCCCTCAGGGCCCCGTCGAGGTCGAACCCGATCCAGGGTCCGAACTCCTGCTCGGCCCGGGACGGGTCGGGAATCGCCTCATCCTCATGCATGCGAACCCGGAATCGAAAGGCCGGATCGACCGTGATGGGCCCCGTGGCGACCTCGAAAACGAGGGTCTCAGCGACCCCGTCATCCGCCCTCCCGTGCCCCGCAAGGCTGGCTGGAGAGCAGGACAGGCAGATCATGCCGGTCAGGATGGCAGGGAGGAGGTTCACTTCGGCACACCATACGGCGACCGGTGCCGGGGTGATTCAAGTGCCCTATTCCTCGTTGGAACGGTCGATTCGGCCCTTCGGACGTCCGATGAAGAACCTGTCGGGTCTTCAGGCACGCCCCTTGCCCCTGCATTCGGGACATCGTCCCTCGTTTTCGCGGCGTAGGATGTCCATGTTCGGGGCCTGAAGCCCCTCCCATCCGGAGATGACCAATGTTTGAACGACTGACCGATCGAGCCCGCAAGGTGATGGCACTCGCCAACCAGGAGGCCCAGCGGTTCAATCACGAGTACATCGGAACCGAGCACATCCTCCTCGGCCTGGTCAAGGAGGGCTCCGGGGTCGGTGCCAACGTGCTCAAGAACCTCGACATCGACCTCCGCAAGGTGCGTCTCGAAGTCGAGAAGCTCGTGAAGAGCGGTCCCGAGATGGTCACCATGGGCAAGCTTCCCCAGACCCCTCGGGCCAAGAAGGTCATCGAGTACGCGATCGAGGAAGCTCGCAACCTGAACCACAACTACGTCGGGACCGAGCATCTTCTGCTCGGCCTGCTTCGTGAACACGACGGGGTCGCCGCCCAGGTCCTCATGAACCTCGGGCTCAAGCTCGAGGAGGTCCGGGACGAGGTCCTCAACCTGCTCGGTGCGGGCGTGGAACCCGAGGAACAGGCTCCCGATCAGGGTGAACCCGGGCCCGGCGGGCCCGGTGGCGCTCCCGGAAGGCGAGGCCAGGGCAAGAGCAAGACGCCCGCCCTCGATTCATTCGGCCGTGATCTGACCGAACTGGCCAAGAACGGCGAGCTCGACCCGGTCATCGGACGAGCCCACGAGATCGAGCGCCTGATCCAGGTCCTCTGCCGAAGAACCAAGAACAACCCCGTGCTGCTCGGCGAGGCCGGTGTCGGCAAGACCGCCATCGTCGAGGGCCTCGCCCAGAAGATCATCGATCAGGAGGTCCCCGACCTTCTCTACGACAAGCGACTCGTGGTCCTCGACCTCGCGATGATGGTCGCCGGCACCAAGTATCGCGGCCAGTTCGAGGAGCGGATCAAGGCCGTCATGAACGAGGTGCGACGGGCCAAGAACGTCATCCTCTTCATCGACGAGCTCCACACCCTGGTCGGTGCCGGTGGTGCGGAGGGCGCGATCGACGCCTCCAACGTCCTCAAGCCGGCTCTCGCCCGAGGCGAGATCCAGTGCGTGGGCGCCACCACCTTCGACGAGTACCGGAAGTACATCGAGAAGGACGCCGCCCTCGAGCGACGATTCCAGTCGATCACCGTGGAACCCCCCTCCCCGTCGCAGACCATCGAGATCCTCAAGGGGATCCGCGACAAGTACGAGGCGCACCACCGTGTGAAGATCACCGACGAGGCCCTCAAGGCCGCCGTCGAGCTCTCCGGCCGCTACATCCCGGCCCGGGTCCATCCCGACAAGTCCATCGACGTGCTGGACGAGGCCGGTGCCGCCCTGCGTCTTCGCAGCATGACCAAGCCGCCTGATCTGGCCGAACTCGAGGAGAAGATCGAGCGTCTGTCCGTCGACAAGGAGGACGCGGTCAAGAACGCCGACTACGAGAAGGCCGCCGAACTCCGCGACACCGCCGAGAAGCTCCGCAAGGAGAAGGAGCGGATCCAGCAGGAGTGGCGGGAGCAGATGAACGAGACCGTCGGCACCGTCGACGAGGAGATCATCGCCGAAGTCGTCTCCAAGATGACCGGGGTGCCGCTCACCAGGCTCGAGAAGGAGGAGACCGAACGTCTTCTCGCCCTCGAGGACGAGCTGCACAAGACCGTCGTCAGCCAGGACGACGCCGTCAAGTCCGTCGCTCGGGCCATCCGCAAGGCCCGGTCGGGCCTCAAGGACCCGAAGCGACCGATGGGCTCCTTCATCTTCGTGGGCCCCTCCGGCGTGGGCAAGACGCTCCTCGCCAAGGCTCTCGCGGAGTTCCTGTTCGGGGACGCCGACGCCCTCGTGTATCTCGACATGTCCGAGTACATGGAGAAGCACAACGTCAGCCGCCTGATCGGGGCCCCTCCCGGATACGTCGGCTACGAGGAGGGCGGTCAGCTCACCGAGCGGATCCGTCGACGTCCCTACGCGGTCGTGCTCCTCGACGAGGTCGAGAAGGCCCACCCCGACTGCTTCAACATGCTTCTCCAGATCATGGAGGAAGGACGTCTCACCGATTCGTTCGGCCGGCATGTCGACTTCAAGAACGTGATCCTGATCATGACCTCCAACATCGGAGCCGACCTGATCAAGGGTGGAGCGAGCTTCGGTTTCGCCAAGCGGGACTCCGTCCAGGACTACGACAAGATGCGCACCGCCCTCATGGGCGAGATCGAGAAGTTCTTCCGTCCCGAGTTCATCAACCGACTCGACGAGGTCATCGTCTTCCGGCCGCTCGCCAAGGAGGACCTCACCTCGATCATCGAGTTCGAACTCTCCAAGGTCCGTGAGCGGCTGGAGGTCAAGGGCATGACGCTCGAACTCGATGCCGCGGCGAAGGACTTCCTGATCGACAAGGGCTACAACCCCGACTTCGGAGCCCGACCCCTGCGTCGCGCCCTCTCCACCTACATCGAGGACCCGCTGGCGGAGAACCTGCTCTCCGGCGAGTTCAAGGAGGGGGATGCCATCAAGGTCACCCGCAAGGAGGAGCAGGACCATCTCTCCTTCGCCGCGAGCCCGTCCGAGGACGGTGGTGACGACGACGGGAACGACGGGAACGACGACGACGCCCCGAAGCCCGACCCCGCCGGTGCGGCATCCGCCTGACCGGAGCTGGAAGACACTTGATTCAGCAACGACGGGCCGCCCTCGAGGCGGCCCGTCTTCTCATTCAGCCCCGCTGCAGGCCCCGGATCGAGCCCTGCCGGCCATGCCGCCGGGGTGATGCTCGTCGACCTTTCGGCAGGATTTCGGATCCGATCGCCACCGGGGCACGAAATCTCCTATGGCGGGTCATCGGGGAAAAGCCGACAACCCGCCTTCCGGACCGGTCTCCGGCCGTTCCATCGGTCCTCCACGGGGGAGGTCGGCAAAGCCTCAGCGCATTCGCGCCGGTTTGCCGAAAGAACGGTAGCCCGACGGTATTGACCTGGTGCAACGACACCTGGAACCGACTGATGCATGACCACCAGAAGATCAGCCCGATTGGAGGACCCGACGGAGGCAGCAGCCTCCTCGGCATGATCCTCACTCGGCTCGGGATCATGGTGATCGTGGTGGTCGGGGTCCTGATCGCCCCCACCGGGCTGCCGGATCTCTCGACGATCGGCACCGCGGTGAGCGCCACCGCCTCCGCGAGTCCGACCCGCGAACCGGAGGTGGCGGAGCGATCGGCCGCTCGGGACCCGTTCGAGCGGATCCCGGCCGCCAAGGTGACCCCGGCGGTCTGGATCTCCGAGAAGTCCGTCATCCCGTCCCGGGAGTCGACCCCGGAAACCGATTCGACGATCGATCAGGCCGACTCGGACACCATCCAGCGGTCCGCCCGTCGATGGTCCGACGAGGATCGCGGCGATACGTTGTTCCAGAGGATGTGCCGCCGGGTGAAGAACGGTCTCGAGCGTCTCGGGGGCTTCGTGCTCGCGGGAGGCGACCGCGAGCCGTCGGATCACCTGATCCCCGCGAGCTTCATGCCCTCGCGTTCCTGAACCACCAGGACCTCCTTGAAGTCGAACTCCGACGCGATGGTCGGAGCGAACCTCACCCGGACGGAGAAGTCCGGAAGGCGATCGACGATCACGTCCGATCCGCCGTAGTAGCCGAAGCTCATGCGGTTCAGACTCATCATCAGTTCGGATCGATGCTTGACGCACCACGCGACGAACTCCTCCACGCCCTCGCCTCGGGAGCTGTAGATCCGCTGGGTGGACTTCGCCACGACCTGTTCCCAGAGTTCGAAGTACTCCTGGTTGCGCAGGCAGGCCATCACGTTGGCGATCACGTGCTCGGGCAGGATGGCCTGGAGTCTGACGCTGCCGTCCTCGAGCACCTCCCTGGACTTGAACGCCTCCAGGGGCTCCGGCTCCATGGCCTCGGGCGGGATCGGCCGTCCGGCCGCGAGCGCCTCTCGCCTCAGCCGTTCCCGCTCGCGGCGAGCGGCCTCCTCCCGCCGGGCCTGTTCGGCCTCCATCGCCTCGACCTCGCTCGGGAGCCGGCCGTCCTCGATGAAGACGACTCGCCGGCCGTCCTCGGTGACATACTCGTCCTCGAGCTCCTGCTCGCTGGCCAGCTTGTAGAAGCCCGGCCTGCGGTGATATTCGGTGGTGACCGTCTCGCACCCGACGAGGAGCCAGCCGGGCAGCAGTGCCGACAGCACCGCCCCGACTCCAACCCGTCGAGGATGACCGAACCATCGCTTCACGAGGGGACCTTTCGTCCGCGATTCGGCAGCGGATCCGCCTCCGCCGCATCCACCGCGACCGGGATTCGAACCGGCGTCTCCCGGCCGCGAACCCAACCGTACCGCACCCGGGCGGCGGGATCCGGGTCGGGGTGATCCCGGCGTCGATGGGTCCCCCGGCTCTCGGTTCTGGCCAGAGCCCCACGGACGATCAGCCGGGCCGCGGCGATCATTCCCTGGATCTCCCACCCCTCGACGTCGTCGAAGGTCTTGTCCAGGCAGTAGCGGCCCCAGAAGTCGATCATCTCGAGGGCGTCCTGCAGCTTCTCCCCGTCCCGTTCGATGCCGACGTTCCGCCACATCGCACTGCGCAGACTCGCCCGGACATCCACCAGGTCGAGCTCACCCGCCCGACGAGGCGGCGCCTCGGCGAGGAGCCGGGGGCGTCGTCCCGCATCATCGCACTCCGCGGCGGCCCGTCCCGCCCGGGCTCCGAAGACGAGCCCCTCGAGCAGGGAGTTGCTGGCCAGTCGGTTCGCACCGTGCACGCCGGTCGCCGAGACCTCGCCGCAGGCGAACAGCCCGGGGACTCTGGAGGCACCGTCCGCATCGACCTGCACTCCACCGATCGTGTAGTGGGCTGCCGGATGAACGGGAATGGGCGTGGTCGCCGGATCCACGTCGAACTCGGCCAGTCGCGACGCGAGTCCGGGAAAGCGGTTGGCGAATCCCCCGGAGATCCTCGTCGCGTCGACGAAGACGCAGGGCTCGCCGGATTCCGCCAGCACCTCGGTGATCCTTGCACTGACCACGTCCCGAGGGGCCAGATCCCCCATGGGATGGACTCCAGCCATGATGGGCCTTCCTCGTCGGTCGACGATCGAGGCCCCCTCCCCGCGGACCGCCTCGCTGAGGAGTGCTCGGACCGAGCCGGCCACGTAGAGCGTGGTGGGATGGAACTGGACGAACTCGGCATCCACGATCGACGCCCCGGCCCGCCAGGCCATGGCCATCGCGTCTCCGGTCGAGGTCCTCGGGTTGGTGGTCTCTCGAAAGAGCCGGCCCGCACCACCTCCCGCCAGCACCACCGCCGCGGTCCAGATCACCTGGAGTCCGTGCGTGGGGTGATGGGTCAGCACCCCGATCACCGGGGATCCGGGATCGTTGTCCATGGTCAGGAGGTCGATCGCCGTGCACTCCTCGAAGAGTCGGATCGAATCCGTTCCACGAACCCGGTCGATCATGGTGGATGCCAGCGCCGCACCGGTGGCCGCCCCATCGGTGTGAAGGATCCGGGACCGGTGATGGCCCCCTTCCCGGCCGAGCATCGGGGCCCCCGAGGCATCACGGTCGAAACGCATGCCCCACTCGACCAGACGATCGATCTCTCCCGGTCCCTCACGGCAGAGCATCTCCACCATCTCCCGATCGCAGAGACCGGCCCCGGCCTCGAGGGTGTCCGCGACATGCTGATCGGGGTCGTCGGCCTCGTCCACCGCGGCCGCGATCCCACCCTGGGCCCATGCGGTCGAGGAGGTCGCCGCATCGCGCTTGGAAAGCACCACCACCTCCCGCCCCTGCTCCGCGGCGGCCAGGGCGGCCCGGAGTCCGGCGACACCGCTTCCGATCACCAGCACGTCGGCGAAGAGCTGGGGCAGCAGCGCCGATCGAAACGGCACCAGGTAGCGGCGATCGTCGAAGATGTCGGTCACGAACCTCGCGATCCCGGTCTGCCGCCGGGAGAGGCGGCGCTGGGTGAGGCGAGGTCACCTCGGAAGGACGCGGTCCAGAGCTGGCTGGTCTCGCTGGGCCCCCGCTTGCTGGTCCAGATCAGTTCGCTGCCGTCGGCATTGAACGCCGGAAGCACGTCCGCTCCCGCACAATCGGTCACCCGGCGGATCCCGGTGCCGTACCGACCGGTCACGGGGCGGGCGTCGAGGTCTCCCATCGCATCGACCATGAAGACCTCGTAGTTGCGGTGGCCCTCGCGGCTGGTCGAATAGAGCACGTGCCGCCCGTCGGGATGCCAGAACGGACACCAGTTCACGTGGGAGTCGTCGGTCACCTGATGCTCGCGAGTCACTCCGATGATTCGTCCGTCCTCGTCGTGTTCGAGCTCGGCCACGAACACCTGAAGAAGGTTGTTGCCGTGCCGATCGCTCCGGTAGACGATCCGGCGACCGTCGGGGGAGAAGAAGGGTCCACCGTCGTATCCGGGAGCCGAGATCAGATGGGCGATCCGTCCGGTCGAGAGGTCCTTCACGTAGATGTCGCCCTGGCCCGACTCGAGGGAGGTGTAGAGGAGATGCCGTCCGTCCGGGGAGAAGCTGCATTCGGCCACGTAGCCGTTGCCGTCTCCGGCGAGGGTGTCGAGGTTGTTCGCGGTCCCGTCGTTGGTCCGGAGATCGGTGGCCACGATCCGCATCTCGGGTGGGAACTGCCAGCGATATCGTCCGCTGCCCCGCTGATATCCGGGAGGCGTCTCATCGGAGGGGGGCGCGAGAGTGGTGCCGAAGATGACGATGTTGGGGTCGGTGGGATGGAACCAGCCGCAGGTGTTAGCCGACCCCTCGGGTGAGATGCGTCGGATGTTCTCGAGGCTGCGGGTCCTTCCCGAAGCGTCACGCACCGTGTCCGCGACGAACATCGCGTAGAAGTCGTCGTGAACACCTTCCTCGACCTGCTCCACGGCCTGGAAGATCACCTTCGAGCCGTCGGGCGAATAGTACGATTCGCCCGCCTTGACGAACCGGTCGTTGAAGGTGAGCTGCACCGGCTCCACCAGCATGCCGGTGCCGGCGGACTCCGAAGACTCCTGAGCGAGAACGATCCCGGGGGAGTTCAGGCAGGCCAGGAGGACGAGGACGAGGGTGTGGGGATTCAGCATGAGATGTCTCGATGTTCGCGCTGAAACGGAATCCGGATTCACCGGGCCGAGGGGCCGCTGCAGACCGAATAGTCTATCTCCTGCGAGAATCATGCCCCCTGTTTCCGGATTCCATGCCTGAACCACCACCCATCCTGCACCGGGACGAGCGTCTCATCGTCCTCGACAAGCCGACCGGCCTGCTTTCGGTCCCGGGGATCGGGCCCGAGAAGGCCGACTGCCTGGCCAGTCGGGTCGCGGCCGCTCATCCCGGGGCGAGGATCGTCCATCGACTGGATCGCGACACCAGCGGTGTCATCGTGATGGCGTTCGATGCGGAGGCCCATCGGGAACTGAGCCGGCAGTTTCAGGATCGCGAGACCGAGAAGACCTACCACGCCCTGGTGGCCGGGCATCCGGTGGAGGATGGTGGCGAGATCGACCTTCCCATCCGCAAGGATCTGGACAACCCCCCGTGCCAGATGGTCGATCATGTCCACGGCAAGCCCAGCCTCACACGCTGGCGGGTCACCAGTCGGGGCGAGGTGGGCGATCTGGACGACACGCTCGTCGGAATCGATGCCGATCCACGTCTGCCCATCGCCAGAGTCGAACTCGAACCGAGGACCGGACGGAGCCACCAGCTTCGAATGCATCTCCGGGAGATCGGCCACGTCATCCTCGGAGACGATCTCTATGCGGAAGACCCCTGGGTCTCCGCGACGAATCGACTGTGCCTCCACGCCTCGGCCCTTTGGTTCGTGCATCCTGGCAGCGGCGCCCCGATGATGTTCCGATCTCCCCCACCGTTCTGAGTGAGGATTCGAACCCCGTGAGACGATCCAGCACGTGACCGAGACCATCACCATCAAGGACACGCCCCTTCCAACCATGCTGGGCATGATGGTTGAGAGGAACCACGGTGCATGGCCGGGCAACATCGTCCAACTGAGGCTCGATCCAGCCACCCATGACCGGATCCTCCAGATCGCCGTCGTGGTGGCGGTCGTCGGCCTGGTCCTCTTGATCCTCTCGCGACGACGCTCGGCGACCGGGGCCCCCCACTGTCGACGGTGCTTCTACGACCTGACCGGTTTCGAGCCACTCCCCGACGTCTGCCCGGAATGCGGACGAGCGGTCGAAGGACGGGTCATCCGGTCCCGACTGGATCCTCCGCAACTGGCTCGACGGCAGCTCGTGAGACGGGTGGGGACGACCCTCGCCCTCTGTGGAGGCATCGTCTTCCTGGTTGCGGGATATCTCCATCCGATCCGATACCGCATGACCCCGGGATGGTGGCTCCTGAACATCGATGCCGCCTGGGCCTTGCGGATGCCCCGGTCCCCGCACGACGGCTTCATGGGAATGCCATCCAGGATCACCGCCCCCTTCCATACCGAGATGTGGAGTCGAGGAAGTCGTGGCGAGTTCACCGACGATGATCTCCAAGGAGTCGCCTCCTCCCTGCTCGCTCAGGAACGAGGGGGCCGACGAATCTCGATCATGGAGACGAACCTCTACGTCGCCACGGCCGTCCGGGCGGGTCTTCTGACGCCCGAGACGCTCCTGGAATCGAACATCCTGACTCCGTGGATGGATCCGCGTGACGATTCCTTCCGGGTCGAACGGGCCACGGTCGATGGCATCCGCCTCCGGGTGGGCCTGTGCACTCGCACCGCAGGACTGGATTTCAACATGATCCATGCGCATCTCCGCGGCGACCTCGAGACGAACGTTCGAGTGGTCGGCGGTCGAGTCGGCGAGGTGGAGATCGAGGAGGCCAAGGACGCGCTCCAGCTGGACGGTTTCCTCACCGACGGATTCCGGGGTCTGTTGCTCGAGCTCGAGCCACCGAAGGGAACCACCTTCGAACCAGGCCTCGCGGACATCGAATGCGACGTCGAACTGGAGTTCATCTGGTCGAAGGCGCCCGAGGGGCCGCGAGTCCTGCACCGGGAGACGACTCGACATCGGGCGGGTCGGGCGAGCACCGTCCTCTCGCCCCCACCTCTGCTCTGGGATCCCACGTCGTGTCGGGATCTCGAACGACGACTCAGAGAGGGAGCCAGCCTCGAGGCCGACGAATCCGGGCGGAAGGGTCGACTGATCCTTCGCCTTCCGGAACCGTCGCCGATCGAACTCGGTACGCCGAGGATCTCCTTGATCCTTTCGAACGCCGGGCCGAATGGCATGTCGACCATACGCATCGAACCCCAATGGCGGGACCTGCGGCGCTCCGCCCGCCGCGCCGTGTTCAAGGATCCCGACCTGGAGCGACGGCCCGGCGAGATCCTGGCGATCATGGATGTGAATCCAGGGATCGAGAACGCCTTCGATGGTGGGACGGCCACCGTCATCTACGACTCGACCGGGTTCGATCCGCAGGCCTGGTGGGACATTCTCGAGGACGATCGGAAGCATGAGACCCTCACCGGCGAGGATTCCGACGACGACGACGTGAAGAATCTCCTCTCGTGTCGTTTCGAGTTCGAGATCCCCATCGTCACCAGCGAGGCTCCCTGACCACCGTGGAGCGTGGCCGCGGGAACCCCGAGACGGGTTCCACGTAGGATTCCACCGGCGACACGAGCCACCTGCCCCAAGCGAACGCGGACACTCCACACCAGGAGGCTGCATCCTGACGAGCATGATCAACACCCTCTGGATCGCCGGGGCAGTCGTCCTGTTCCTGTCCTTGGTGATCGCGCTCCANGGCTTCAAGCCTCTGCCCGCCGGAGGACGGAGGTGTCGTCGCTGCGGATACGACCTCTCCGCGACCCCCGATGACCATCGACGGTGTCCGGAATGCGGAAGGTCCCTCGTCGGCGGCGTGGTGGAGGCCTCGACCTCGGAGTCGACCATCCGGTGGAGCCGTCGTCTCAGACGGGTCGGGATGTTCGGCATCGGCCTTGCGACGCTGACCGCGATCGGCGCCGGCCTGTTCGACCCCCGACGACTCCCTCACACCCCCGGCATCTGGCTGCTGAACATCGACGTCCCGCTGGCCCTCAGATCGCCCGACCCGGTCGCCGACCCGGTCATGAGGGAGGTGCTGGACCGAAGGCGCCCCGGCGCTTCGGATCGAATCGGCGATCGGGACCTGGAGTCGGTCGCACGTGCGGTGATCTCGAGATTCGACCGGCCGCGTCATGGCGGAGCGGGAGCACGGGAGATCGTGATCGTCGCCTGGAACGCGGGATTCATCACGGACGAGGAATTCCTCGCCCTCGACTGGATCACGCCCGGGATCGAACTGCGATTCCCGGGTCGCGCCCGCACGGATGCCGTCCGGTACGAGATGTTCGGGAAGGTGACGTTCGTCGCCCCGACGACGAATCCACGAACCGGCTCGACCGGGAGTGCGATGTTCAGCTTCGAACTCCGGCCCCGTCGCCTCGGATTCGGCGGCGATCCGGAATGGAGGGACATCGGTGGGTCGATGATGGGATCGAGGGTCGATCCCCACGGAGGTGGAGGGGCGCTGTCGCTGGGCGGCCTGGTCCGACCCGATGCGGATGAGTCGTTCCCCGCCGGCGAGACGATCTTCAACCTCGAGGTCGATCTGGTGCTGGTCGTGGATTCCAACGGCCGGAGGCTGAAGAAGCCGCCCACCACGATGCGGCTCTCGGCGCCGCTCGTCATTCAGGAACGAAGTCCGATCAGGGTCTCGATGGATGTCTCCGAGGAGAGTTGCCGCAAGCTTCGAGAGGACCTGGGATCAAGTTCCTGGTACGAGCTCCATGGGCCCGAAGCCGACGACCGAGGCAGGAGGCGTGGAATCCTCACCGTCCACATCGGACTGCAGGAGACCGATCGACACTCGCTGGGCACCCCGATCCTCCGGATCGAGGCGACGGTGGACGGGAAGACCGTGAGCCGGATGGTGGACCTGGAGACTTCGGCATGGCCGGCCGATCCCACCCTGAAGCTGAAGGTCCGCTTTCCGGGCGATCGTCGGATCCTCAGTCGATTCGCAACGGTCTCGATCGGCGATCTCGAGCCCTTCGAATCCGTCACCGACGTCCGGCTCATGGTGGACACCCGGACCTTCGATCCCATGCTCTTCGATCGTCTGACCCGGTCGATCATGCCCGGGATGGACATCTCCACCGTGAATCCGATCGGATGCGATTTCTCGATCGATCTTCCGGAACTCGATCCGGGGGACGTGGAACCGATTCTGCAGTCCCGGGGTCGGATGATGATCATGGATTCGATTCTGGAGCCCGAAACCGATACCGTCGGGACACCACCCGATCGGAACGAACCATGANCAGATCCATCAGCAACCGTTCGCGGTCCCTGTCGACCGCCATCCTCACCGCCCTGGCGCTCTCGTCGGCCACGGCCGGACAGACCACTCCCGAGGAGCGTGATCGCCCCCCGGTGGTGGAAATGATCAAGGCCGGTGACGGGATTCCGGTCCTGCTCCGATGGAACCCTCCCGAGGATCGCACCGCCCGCAACGTCCTGGTCTCGGTGCGGACCGCTCCCAGCACGGTCCCGAGACCGACCCTCGAGGGAAGCGAACCCGACGTCGTGCTGCAGGGATTCACCCGTCCCCCCCTCGAGAGGATCTGGACGCTCACGGGCCAGATCACGAAGAACGACTCCGGTTCATCCAGCGCCCGATGGCGGGTGGTGGACGGCGCCGCGAGGGTGATCGGAGTCGAGGGCCTCGCCCGGGCCAGAGCCGGTGAGGAGAAGAAGCCTGCCGAGGATGCCGGAGCGGAGAAGAGTCCGGAAGATGGTGGTGACGGTGAGACGACCGACGCACCGGGGATCGGCGCGACGAAACCCGCGACCCCGACCCCCCCTTCCGGCCCCGGTCGACAGGACCCGCGCGAGCAGAACCGGAAGCGCATCGGCAACGGCGCGAACTCGATCCCCACGACCTCCAACCAGAAGGCGCTCGACCAGGCCATGAGGATCGAGGCCATNGCCGACGAGGCGGTCGCACGAACCGGCGGAGCCACGATCTCCCAGACCCTTTCCGAAGGCGGGCTGGATCCCACGAGCATGCGGGTGCGACTTCTCAAGACGGACCGTCGTGCCAGTTACGAGATGCAGGCCCTGCTGGACGCCATGCGGCTTGCGGTGGTGCAGCTTCCCAGCCAACCCGTCTCCCCCGGCGCCTCNTGGAAGACCGGCTGGGACGGACTGGTCATGAACGTGCCGATGCGCACCGAAGCGACCTGGACCCTGGTGAAGACCGACGAGGCGGCGCAGGGGACGAACATCGCCCGGACCGCGACCATCCGCATCGAATACCAGCGACGGCTCCGGGATCCCGGTGATGCTCCGAACCGACGGGAACTGCAGATGGAGGCCGACGGCCGCGGAGAACTGGTGCTGGATCTGAACCAGCCGCTGATGCTCGACGCCCGCCTCGTCGAACAGCCGGTCCTGGATCCGGGCCCGGGCCGGAGTCGGCTGGTCACCCGATACCGACTCGAACCGGTCGGGAGCGCCAGGCCCTAGAACCGCAGATCGTCCCTTCGACCTGCTGCGCATCGACCGGAATGCCTCCACCAGGAACATGGTGACCTTCGAGGCCCGGGACGCCGAGGACCGGCATGGCTTCCCCCCACCCGGGGGTCGGTAGGATGTCCGGCCCCACCGGAGAGACCTCCATGACCGAAACCCGATCCACATGTCGCTGGGGTGTCGTCGGCACCGCCGGCATCGCGAGGAAGGTCGTGCGTGCCATGCATCTGGCCCGCCATGCCGGCCCGGTGGCCATCGCGAGCCGGAACCTCGACCGCGCCCTCGCCTTCGCCGACGACCACGGACTCGAGCGGGCCCACGGAAGCTACGAGGCCCTTCTGGCGGATCCGGAGATCGACGCGGTCTACGTGCCGCTCCCGACGGCTCTCCGTCGCGAGGTCGTGATCGAGGCCGCCCGGGCCGGAAAGCACGTGCTNTCGGAGAAGCCAGTCGCGCCCCACGTCGCCGCGGCCGAGGAGATGATCGAGGCGTGTTCCGATGCCGGAGTCCAGTTCATGGACGGCGTGATGTTCATGCATCACCGCCGACTCGACCTGGTCCGGGAGCGGATCGCCGATCTCGGCCCGATGCCGACCCTCATGGATTCGGCCTTCACCTTCAAGGCCGACGACTCGTTCCTCGAGAGCAACATCCGCACCTCGATCGAGACCGAACCGCTCGGATGCGTCGGTGATCTCGGCTGGTACAACATCCGCATGGCCCTGGTGGCGATGGGGGAACTCCCCGCAAGGGTTCGTGCCCGCCATCATGCGATGTGCGGCGGCGTTCCGATCGACACCTCGGGCGAACTCGAATTCGAAGGACCCGACGGACCCCGGATCGCCCGCTTCCACTGCTCCTTCCGTCATCCGCTTCGACAGTGGGTCGAGATCGTCGGTGACGAGGGCTGCCTCCGCATGCAGGACTTCGTGATCGGAAGTCCCACCGAGGCGGAGATCCTGATCGAGACCGAATCGAGCCTGACCGAGGGCGATGCCGCCCACCGATGGACCCGGGAGCGTCTGGTCGTGGAGGACTGCGTCCAGGAGGCGGAGATGATCGAATGCTTCTCGAGGATCGCCGCGGGCATGGAACCGGTGGATCCACAGTGGCCGCGGTGGGCGATGGAGACCCAGAGGGTGACCGACGCCGTCATGAGCAGTGCCAGCGCGAACGGCGCGGACATCGAGATCGTTCGATGACGATTCGATCACGACCAGCCGAAGGAGACCGATGGTGAAGACGATGGTCGACGTGTTCGAGGAGGGACTCCATGCGATCGACGGAGTCGAGTACTACGTCATCCCCGATGTCGACCGTCTCGAACCGTTCCTGGTGAGCGTCGTGAGTCCCGGGGATCTCTGGTTGTACGCCTCCTCCTCCGGGGGGATCGCCGCCGGACGCGTCAACGCCGAAGGATCGCTCTTCCCCTACCGCACCGACGACCTGCTCCACGTGGTGCATGGCTTCTCGGGAGGCTTCACCGCCATCCGCGAGGCAGGGACGACCTGGGAGCCCTTCACCGGGAGACCGACTCCCGATACTTCCCGAAGCCTCGCCCGATCGACCTCCGGCGATCGTCTCCTGGTGATCGAGACGAATCGATCGCTCGGGCTTCAAGCCCGTGCCAGATGGGCCTTCTCGGATCGATCGGGACTCGTACGCTCGGTCTCGATCCGGGATCTCCGTGAGGATGGTGATCGCAGACTGGAGGTCCTCGACGGCCTTCGGGAGATCGTGCCCAGTGGTGCCGGGGTCGGCGTGATGCAGTCGATGAGCTGCCTGATCAACGCCTACACCAGGGCCGAGCGNGTCCATGACCTTCCGATGGCGACCATCTGCATGGAATCGGCGCTCAGCGACCGGGCGGAACCCGCCGAGTCACTGCTGTCGACGGTCGCATGGGGCACGGGACTGCCGGGTGCGGATCAGGTGCTTGAAGCCACCGCCTCGGAAACGTTCCTCCGGGGTGGAGATCCCCCGAGCGGCAACCGCCTCGTCGACCGGGCCGCGGCCTTCATGCGACATGCCACCGTCGAGGTCGATTCCAACGGATCGATCGGATGGAGCACGGTCGCCGACGTCCGTTTGAGACAGGCCGAGGTCGCGGGAATTCGCGATCGACTGGCATCGGGCGTCGATCTCGACGCCGAACTGGAGGCCGAGATCGCCGGGGGTGCCGAGGAGATGGACTGCATCTCGGCCGGCACCGACGGTCTGCAGAAGACCGGCGATGCGATCGCCGACGCCCACCATCGCACGAACACCCTCTACAACGACATGCGCGGCGGCATTCCCGACGACGAGGATCGCTTCCCGTGGGGGGACTGGTTGGATTTCTGCGGGATCAGGAATGCCCCGACGNTNGAGCGTCATCGGGCATGGTTCGATTCCCGATCCGACACCGACATCGGCACCGCCTCGAAGCTCATCGAGGAGGCCGAGGCCTTCGACGACCCCGATCTCGAGCGGCTCGCCCTCGAGTACCTCCCCTTCTGGTTCGGAAGGCGTCATGGAGACCCCAGCCGCCCCTGGAACCACTTCAACATCCATGTCCGGGACGACGAGGGCCGTCGGATCCTCTACTACGAGGGGAACTGGCGTGACATCTTTCAGAACTGGGAGGCCCTCTCCCTCTCCAACCCGATCTGGCTCGATCGGATGGTCGCGAAGTTCGTGAACGCCACGACGCCCGACGGCTACAACCCCTACCGCATCACCCGGGAGGGGATCGACTGGGAGGTCCCGGAGCCGAGCAACCCATGGAGCAATCTCGGCTACTGGGGGGATCACCAGATCGTCTATCTCAGTCGACTTCTGNAGTCGCTCTCCGGAATCGATCCGGATCGCATCGACGGATGGATGGACCGACCGGTCTTCTCCTCCGCCGACGTCCCCTACCGGATGGTCGATCACGACGAACTCATGAAGGATCCCCGTCACTCGATCCGCTTCGACCGGGATGCGCACGACGAGAGCATGCGACGGGTATCGGAGATCGGCACCGACGGACGACTCGCTCACGATGACGACGGTGTCGTCCATTCCACGCTGGGAGAGAAGCTCCTCATCCCGGTGCTGGCGAAGATCTGCTCGTTCGTGCCCGACGGCGGGGTGTGGATGAACACCCAGCGACCGGAATGGAACGACGCGAACAACGCGCTGGCGGGCTACGGCCTGTCGATGGTGACGACGTGCCAGCTCAGGAGGCATCTCGACCTGCTTCGGGATCTGTACCGCAGGGCGGACCGGCCGATCCCCTTCTCCGCTGCGACCGCGGAGTGGGTGAAGGGGGCCGACGAGACCCTTCGCTCGGAAAGGGCGCTTCTGGACGAGCCTCGAATCGGCAACGGCGACCGAGGCCGGGTGCTCGAGGCCCTGGGCCGGGTCTTCGATGCCCGTCGTGGCACGACCTTCGGCCGCCCCGCCACCACCGTGCCGGCTTCGGAGCTCGCGGCCTTCTGCGATCTCGCCATCGAGTGGATCGACCACGCGATCGAAGCCAACTTCCGCGAGGATGGCCTCTTCCACGGTTACAACCTCCTTCGTGCCGAGACCGGGGGCATCGCGGTCCTTCGGCTTCCCGAGATGCTGGAAGGCCAGGTCGCCGTCCTCTCATCCGGCCTCCTCCCGGCGGAACGGGCCGCGGATCTGCTCGATGCCCTGTTCGAATCATCGCTTCACCGGGCCGACCTCGACACGTTCATCCTGCAGCCGCACAAGGCGATCCCNGCGATCCTCGACAAGGGCGTCGTGCCGGGTCATGTCGTCGATGAACATCCGCTGATCGGGAGACTTCTCGATTCGGGTGATCGCCGACTGGTCGAGCGGGACAGCGACGGCGTGGTCCGGTTCGCGAGTCTCTTCGTGAACGACCGTGACGTCGTCCACGTCCTTGACCGCATGGAGACCGAGCAGGATCTGGCCGGGGACGTCGCCCGGGATCGGGCGGGGATCCTCGAGTGCTACGAATCGGTCTTCGATCACCATGCCTTCACCGGCCGCTCCGGCGGGATGTACGGCTACGAGGGGATCGGATGCACCTACTGGCACATGGTGGCCAAGCTCCTGGTCTCGGTCGGTGAGTGCGTCCTTGCCGCCGAACGCGACGGGGCCTCCGACGAGGCGGTCGATCGCCTCAGGAAGTCGTACGCCCGCGTCCGCGACGGACTCGGCTTCCGGATGAACGCCGAACGCTTCGGGGCCCTTCCCATCGACGCCTACTCCCACTCCGACGGACGGGGACGGGCGAAGCAGCCCGGAATGACCGGGCAGGTGAAGGAGGAGCTGATCACCCGACGCATGGAGCTCGGGGTGAGGGTCGAACCGGAGGGGATCCGATTCGCACCCACCCTCCTTCCCGAGGAGGACTGGACCACCAGGGCGACGACCTGGTCGATCCGTGATCGCAGGGATGGCCGCCTGACGGACCTCGGGATTCCCACCGCCGGGCTCGGTTTCCTGTGCCTCGGGGTTCCGGTCATCATGCATCGGGAGGATGGCGGCACCCGCATCGAGGTCGAACGGGTCGATGGAGGAACCGACGTGATCGAGGGCGATCGCCTCGACCGGGAAACCAGCCGGAGTCTGATCCAACGCGATGGGACGATCGCGAGGATCCGGATCACTCTCGGCGGCTGAACCGGCATCCACCCCAGCCGCGCACGACGACGGCCCTTCGTCGGACCGACCGAAGGACCGTCGCATGTGGGCGACCGATCATCGAACACTTCCCTCGTGAATCGATCGGGAGGAATGTCCCTCGAGCCCTGCGTGAAATGGCTCGAGGAGTCNGGATCCGGGAACGATCCGGCGACACCTCCGGATGTGTCGCCTCGAAAATCGTTCCAGACGCGACAGGCAGCACGTCACGATCCGGCGGAATCGACCGCCTGCGACTCCTCGAGCCTGAGAGAGAGAGAACCACTGAATGGACTGGTGCGTCACCGTTCCGTCATCCAGTCCTCGTCTTCATACGCTCACGAACGCGAAAGGGTTCGAAGGACTTTCAAACATGTCGATCATCGACGCAGGCGGCATGATCCGGTCGGGGTTCCGGTCACTCCCCCCGGTCGTTCTTCGACGAACGGGCATCGAGCAGCCAGCGGTCGAACCACGCCTTGGCGAGCCTGGAGGACCGGGCCGCATCCCGGCCCCGGAACATGTGACCGGCCCCCTCGAATCGGTGGTATTCGGCCTCGAGTCCGGCGGCATCGTAGGCCGCCTTCATCGCCTCGCTCGACTCGACCATGACCACCGTGTCCTCGCTGCCGTGCATCAGCAGCACGGGGGCGTCGTGGTTGTCGACGTGACGAAGGGGTGACACTCGTTCGGCTTCCTCGGGATCGAAGTCCATGGCGGGGAATCGATCGTTCGGCCCCACGAAGGGGACCAGATCGACCGGAGGGAACCACGCCACCGCCGCAGCGATCGGCGCGGATCGACGCGGCCCTCTGAAACCGCTCTCCATNCGCTGCCTCTGGAGGTCACGGGTCGCCTCCCGGCCACCGAGGGTGGCCAGATGGAGGGTGAGGTGACCTCCCGCGCTGAGCCCGAACGCACCGATGCGCTCGGGATCGAGGTTTCGATCCGGGGCCGCGGCGCGGATGTGCCGGATCGCCTCCTCGACGTGATCGACGGCGTCGGGCACCTTGTAGCGAGGCGAACTGCCGTGCCGCAGAAGCACCACGTGGTAGCCGTCGACCAGCAGGTCGTGGACCAGGGAGATCCCGCGGATCTCCGGAGCCAGGGCCATCCGGGGATCGAACCACCGGGAGATCCACCCGCCGCTGACCATGAAGATGACGGTGGCGCCGTTGGGCTCGGCGGTCGGCTTCAGCAGGTCGTAGGTCATGGCGAGCGCATCGGCTCGCCCGTAGATCACGTCGGGTTCGATGGTGGCGATCGTGGCGGTCTCGACCTCCGGGGTCGACTCCTCGTCATCCGCGGCGAATGCCGGGGTGACGAACAACCCGATCGCCAGAAACACTCCACACCACGAACCTCTCTGAATGCTCATCGATCGGCGTCCTTCTCGTCTCGTGCATTGGCGATCACCTCGTCGACGATACGGCCGTCGGCGAGCATGACCAGGGCGATGTCGTCGTCGTTTCCTCGACGGCCGTCACGACCGTCGCTCCGCAGGGTGGCGATCACCTCGCCGGTCCCCGGAACCACCGGGATCGCGGCGAACTCGAGTCGCATCACTCGTCCCCAGGGATCGACCAGGAGTTTCGCATCGATCCTCGCAAGCAGCTCCCCGGATGCGTTCAGGGGCGTGGTTCCGGCATCGGCGAANCCGGTCCAGCCCGCGGCGAGTCCCGTGCCGATCTCGGCCGCGACGGCCTCGAGNCTGGCCCGGCCGTCGTCCGCACCCGCGGCCTGCATCGGATTCGATCGTTCCGAGCGGGGATCCACCCCGAACCGTCCGAGGATCACCTCCGGCGGGTAGGCGTTGTTGGTGCGATCCGCATCCGCCAGCTCCCGATAGGGGTCGAGGACCACCCGAGCGACCGCCCGGGGACCGACGAACATCCGGGTCGCGACCGTCGGATCCTGCTTCCAGATCTCCACGGGAAGCATCATCTCCTCGACCGATCCGTCCGCGTAGTGGATCTCCAGAGGCAGCGGCATCGGAATGCCCCCGTGATTCCGGAAACGGACGATCGAGAAGTGGAGCGGGCGATCCTCGATCGCCTCGAAGACCTCCCGGTCGTCCTCGTCGAGTCTCGCCATGAACCGCTGGAACCGACGACGGTCCTCCTCGGTCACGTCGAGTTCGTCGAAGCGGCTGTAGAAGTCGAGAAGCTCGGGGTATCGATCGCTTCTGCGTGGCAGTTCCGCGTTGCGCTGACGGGTCCGGGTCTTCCGCACCGCGTCGCGCTCGGCGGCGAGCATCGGCTTCCGCACGTCGGGGTCCCGCGGCTCCACGGTGAAGTCGAGCACCCGTTCGGTGGCGATGTCGACGTGTCGGGTGCTGTAGAACCACGCTCGCCAGAACCAGTCGAGATCGACGCCGCTGGCGTCGTCCATGGTTCGGAAGAAGTCNCCCGGCTCGGGACGTCGGAACGCCCAGCGTTCGCAGAAGGTCCGGAAGGCGTGGTCGAAGAGCTCCCGCCCCATGACCGTCTCCCGGAGGATGTTCAGGGCGACCGAGGGCTTGGCATAGGCGTTGTTGCCCTTCTGGATGATCGACTCGCCGTGCGCCATGATCGGCCGCTGCCGTTCACTGACCATGTAGTCGATGATCGATGCCGGCTCGCCTCGCCGGGTCCGGGGGTCCTCGTCCCAGGTCTCCATCGCGAGGAACTGGACGAAGGTGTTGAGCCCCTCGTCCATCCAGGTCCACTGTCGCTCGTCGGAGTTGATGATCATCGGGAACCAGAAGTGCCCAACCTCGTGGATGATCACCCCGATCAGTCCCCATTTGGTCCGTTCGCTGTAGGTCCCGTCCGCCTCCGGCCGCGGGCCGTTGAAGCAGATCATCGGGTACTCCATCCCCCCCACCGGTCCGTTGACGCTGATCGCGACGGGGTACGGGTACGGGATGCAGTGCTCGGAGTAGACCTCGATGGTGTGGGCGATCGACTGGGTGGAGTAGCGACTCCACAGAGGCTCGCCCTCGTTGGGCCAGAAGCTCATCGCCATCGCGACGTCGCCATCGGTCCTCGGCACCTCGACCCCCCACGCGTCCCAGATGAAGGTGGGGCTTGCGGCCCAGGCGACGTCCCGGACGTCCTCCGCCCGGAAACGCCAGGTGCGTTCGGAGCGTCGGTCCTCGCCNTCCTCGCCGCCGGAGAGCTCCTGGTCGCGAAGCTCGTTCGCCAGGGCCTCCTCCGGGGTGATCACGAACATCGGACGNTCGGCGGTGCGGGCCTCGNCCATGCGTTCCCGCTGGGTGCCGGTCATGACCTCCGCGGCGTTGGTGAGTTCACCGGTCGCCGAGACCACGAACGTCTCGGGCACGGTGATCGCCAGGTCGTAGTCGCCGAACTCCAGGGCGAACTCGCTCTCGCCCTGGAACTGCTTGTTCTGCCAGCCGTCGTTGTCGGTGTACGGCGCCATGCGGGGGAACCACTGGGCGATCTCGTAGATCGGCATGCCGTCGTCGAGGATCTCGTAGCCGGACCTCGCCCGCATCGTGGTGCTGGGGACGATCGCGGCGTTCCAGTCGATCTCGAAGGTCGTCGATTCCCCGGGGGACAGGGGTTCGGGAAGATCGAGTCTCATCATCGTGCCGTTGATGATGTGCGGGAGCGGCGAGCCGTCCGCGAACTCCACCCGGGTGATGTCCGCACCACCCTCGAAGTCGAGCTGCTCGATCTGCTGCCGCATCCAGCGGGTCGACTGGTCGCGTTCGAGATCCGGTGCGTTGCCGGACAGTCGACCGATCGAATCCCGGCGAAACCGGTTCTGATCGATCTGCACCCAGAGGTAGTCCAGCACGTGGGGGCTGTGGTTGTGATAGGTGATCGACTCGGAGCCCTCGAGCCGGTGAGCCACCGGGTCGAGGCGGACGTCGATGTCGTGATCGGCGCGGTTCTGCCAGTAGTCGGGCCCGGGCGCCCCGGAAGCCAGTCGAACCTCGTTCGGCGTGGGCAGCAGGTCGTCGATCTGCTTGAAGGGATCGGTCTCGTCCTCCCAGTCCGGGACATCGAGCCACATGTCCGAATGCCGTTCCCGGTCCTCGTAGTGGGACGGAAAGAGATCGGGAGGGTGGGCCGAGACGACGGCGACCCCGAGCAGACTGGAGACCGCGACCCCGGCGAGGGAGACGCGACGAGGATGGCTCTTCACACGGCTCTTCATGCCGCGAGTCTATGTTCGCGAGCCGGTTCCGATGCGATTCTCCCGGCCCGGCCCGCACGAAGACCTTGAATCGGGGAGACTGGAGGCCATGGAGAGCAGGAAGTCCATCTCCGGGTCCGAGCCCTCTCTCGCGACCATCGAACTGGTCGGGATCCCCATCGACCATGGCGGCGCCGGAAGCGGGCAGGCCGGTGGCCCTGCGGCACTCCGCGAGGCGGGCATCGCCACCATCCCCGGCCGGACGGTCGTGGACCTGGGGGATCTCGGCGCACCGATCCTCCCGGCCGACCGGATCGTCCGACGAGGTCCGGATCCGGAATCCAGACGAACCGAATGGGACTCTCTCCGCAGGATCTGCGGCGAACTTCACCAGCGGACCCGCTCCTCGATCGAACGCGGCGCGATCCCTCTCGCGGTGGGCGGTGACCACACCCTGGCCGCGGGATCGCTCTCCGGGGTCGCCGCCGGATGGTGCGCCAGGCACGGCGCCGTGGTCCCCGAGGACGCTCCTTCCCTCGGCCTGCTCTGGTTCGATGCCCATGCGGATCTCAACACACCGGAGACCTCGCCCAGCGGCAACCCCCACGGCATGCCCGCGGCGGCGCTGCTGGGCCATCGCATCGCGCCCCTCGACGACGTGGTCGGCTCCTGCGGCACCTTCGATCCGCGGCGGACGGTCCTGCTCGGCGGCCGCGAGCTCGACGCGGGGGAACGGGCACGCTGTTCGACCGATCCGGACTCGAGCCTTCCCTTCCTCATCGAAGGCGAGGCGTTCGCGAACGATTCACCCGAGTCGATCGCCGAGCGGGTCCTGCAGCGACTGGCTCCCGACGGCGACGCCTTCGCACTCTCCTTCGATCTGGACATCGTCGATCCGAGCGAGGCTCCGGGCATCAACCTGCCCTCCGACGACGGACTGAGCGTGGAGCAGGTGATGCGGGTGCTCGAACGACTCGCGGCCCACGGTGGCTGCATCGCGATGGACATCGTGGAACTCGACCCGACCCGGGACATCGACCACCGAACCGCGAGGATCGGCGTCGACGCGGCGAGGGTGATGTTCGGATCACGCTGACCGGGCGGCCGAGGAGGACCGATCGCCACGAACCGACATCATCCCCGGGGGTGTCGCGCCTCGAGCCAGCGGCCGATCGCCATCAGCGGATACGAGTGTCGATACAGGTGGTGGCGAAGATGGAGGAGCGGCGGAAATCCGGTGCCGGTGAACTCGGTCTCGCTCCAACAGCCCGCAGGTTCGCCATCGGGGTTCTGCGCGAGATCCGATGCCGCCTCCTCGTCGAGCTGGGTGTCGCACAGCCAGCGGATCGCCTTCATCACGCTCGGATGATCCGCGCCGCGGATCTCCTGCAGGGTCATCGCCGCCCACGCGGTCTGGCTCGCGGTGCTCGGTCCCGCGTCCATCAGGCTGCGGTCCTCGCAGCCCGAGGCGATCTCGCCGAAACCGCCGTCGGGCTGCTGCACCGACTCCAGCCACTCCGCCGCCTTCTGGATCCAGAGCTGCCTGGGATCCTCACCGCAGCGGATCGGACCGGTCACGCTCTGCCAGGTGCCGTGGATGCAGCTCACGCCCCCCCGCCCGGACCAGCACCCTTCGGGTTCCTGGCGACCCTTCACATACTCGATCGCCTCTCGCACCATGGGATCCCGGTCATCGACGCCCGTCCACGAGAGACACTCCAGAATCGTCCCCGTGATGTCGGGACGGCTCGGGTCCTGCATCGCGTCGTGATCGGCGAAGGGCACCTGCTCGAGGATCGGAAGTTCCACGGTGCGGTCGAAGGTGGCCCAGCCTCCGTCCGCGTTCTGCATCGCTCGAATCCAGTTCAGGCCGCGCTGCGCCGCCGCACGGTTGTCACGACCACCGGTGCGATGGAGGGCCGTGACCACCACCGCGGTGTCGATCAGATCGGGGTACCAGGCGTTGTGGTACTGGAGGTGCCAGCCGCTGAAATCGACCGCGTCGCCGCGCTCCGGCGCGAGGCCGCGGACCCGGTCCCCCCGGAAGCGGCATTCCTTCGAACGCAACCAGCCCGCGGCGGCCGCACACGAGGCATCCTCGACGTCGAGACCGCAGTCGTTGAGGGCCTGAAGCGCGATGCCGGTGTCCCGGACCGGACTGAAGCACGGCTGCAACCGTACCATGCCCGGGGTTCCGTCGGCGTAGGGCGGGTCCTCGATCATCAATTCGTCGATCTCGATCTCCGCCCGCCGTACCAGAGGATGCGTGCGGTCGTGGCCGGTCGCCATCAGCACGATCTGCCAGAAGACCATCGGCGGGAAGATCGCCCCCACCCCGTCGGTCGAGGCCTCGCCGTCCTGACCCGCCCGGTTCTCGATCCATGCGAACGAGGCGTCGATCGCCCGACGTCGCCAGGGCGAACCGCCGAGATCATGAGCGACCTTGAGAACGCGATCGAGGACGACGAAGAATCGACGCCACCCTCGAGGAACAGCCTTCCGCATCGCGGGACGGTGAAGCGGACCCCGGTCGAGGTGAAGCTCGTCGATCGACTGCGATGCGTCGAGCCGCCGGGTGGGCCGAAGCGTGGCCACCAGGGAAAGCGGAAGGATCATCATCCGCGCCGAGGCCGAAAGCCGGTCGAGGTGGAGGTGGAACCACCGCGGAAGCAGCACCAGCTCGGGGGGGATCGACGGCACCGCGTTCCATGAGACCTGCCCGAGACACGCGAGCAGGACGTTCGTCCGGGTGTTCACCCGCTCGACCCCGTCCAGCTCGTGGATCCGGTTCCGCGCCGCGACCATGTGCGGTGCCTCCGGCGAATCACCGTGCAGCTTGAGGGCGAAGTACCCCTTCACCGTCGCACTGGGGTCGACGTCGGAACCCGGAAACCGACCCCACCCTCCGTCCTCGCGTTGCTGCGAACGAAGGCGGTCGGTGATGCGATCGAGGACGTCGGGGCCACGACCGTCGACCAGCGGCGCCTTCTCCTGGCCGAGGATCCACTTCATGAGCAGGTATTCGCTCTGAAGGGTCGAGTCGCCCTCGAGTTCGGCACACCAGTGGCCGTCTCGTCGCTGCTTGTCGCGCAGCGCCGTGATCGCCTTCTGCAGCGCGGTGTGGGCGATCTCCTCGAAACGGGCGTCGAGCAGGAATTCGCTGGCACTCACGGTCATGCTGGACTCGCGGGTGGGACGGGATCAGAGATCCATGGTCACCATGTCGCTCTCGATCGAGACCTTCGCCTCGGGTCGTGCGACCTCGCTCCGGAAACCTCCGAGCGACGGGATCGCGCTGATCTCCGCCCGGGTGCGTTCCGCGTCGTACCTGGTGGCAGGTCGCCCCTCGAGTTCCGCGGTGAGGTCCAGCGCGATCTGCGCCTCGCTCTTGCAGAAGTCGATCGGCTGGATCGCCCTTTCGAAGGCCTGGACGCGATCGGTCGCGTTCTGGAACGAGCCGGCCTTCTCCACCCAGGTGACCGAGGGCAGGAGAACGGTCGCCGCATCCGAGACGGGACTGGCGAGGGTGTCCATGAGGATGAATGGCCTGGCGACCACCGCGGCAGCGAGGCTCGGCGTCATCCATCTGCTCGGATAGTTGCCGGTGACGACCGTCGCGGCGAAGGCGCCGGCGGCCGCGTCCTTCTCGAACGCCTCGGCGTCGAGCACCGCGGTCTCGTCGCAGCCCATGACGCCGGCAAGCACGCGGCGGACTCCACGGGCGTTCGGAGCCTTCTCGGCCCGGACCACGTACTCGCCGTAGCTCCGGTCCTCGCCGTCGACGGGCACCGGACCGACCGCGAGCACCGCCTCGGGATCGAGGATGCGGATCCAGCGGGCCAGAAGGTAGGCGTCCTCGCAGGAGAGCATCGGGCTCACCAGCATGCCGAGACGACCGCCGTCGGTGCGAGCCGCCTCGAGCGTGCGATTCGCGGTGGCGATCGACTCGCGCCAGGCATCACCCGCGACCACCGCGTCGAAGGGATCGCGTCCGTGGATCGCAGGCATGCGGAGTCGATCCTCGGAATGGACGAACTTCCAACCGTAGCGGACCTCGTCGGTGATCCACCAGTGGTTGACCTCGGGGTTCTCGCGGGGCTTGACGCGACGGACCTCGCCGTCGGAGTGCTCGACCCAGATGTTGTCGCCGCTGGAGGTGATGCCGTCGATCGAGGCGGTCTTGGTGAGGAACCAGACCCGCTGCTTGAACAGGAAGTCCTTGTCCAGCAGGGCGCCGACCGGGCAGAGGTCGATGACGTTGGAGGCGAGTTCGTTGTCGAGCGGAACCCCGGGGAAGACGTCGATCTGCTCGGTCGAACCCCGACCGTCGACCATGAGCTCGCCGGTCTCGGTCACCTCGCGGGTGAACCGCACGCACCGGGTGCACATGATGCACCGGTCGCTGTAGAGCAGGACGTTGGGCCCCACGCTCTTCTTGGGCTGCTTGTTCTTGTCCTCGCGGAAGCGGCTCTCGCCCCGACCGTACTGATACGAGTAGTCCTGAAGATGGCATTCACCAGCCTGGTCGCAGACCGGGCAGTCGACCGGATGGTTGATCAGCAGGAGTTCCATCACCTGCTTCTGGTTCGCGACCGACTTGGGACTGTCGGTATGGACGACCATGCCGTCGGAGGCGGTCTGCTGACAGGTGGGCACCAGCTTTGGAAAGGGTTCCAGCTTGTTGTCGTTGCGGGGGTTGGGCGCCCAGACCTCGGCGAGGCAGATCCGGCAGTTGGCGACGATCGAGAGCCCGGGGTGATAGCAGTAGTGCGGAATCTCGACCTCGTTGCGGAGAGCAACCTGGAGGATCGTCTCGCCGGGCTCGAAATCGTGCTGGCGGCCGTTGAGCGTGATCGAGGGCATGATGGGTCCGTGACCGTCGGAACGAAGGATCCGCTTGAGTGAACCATGCTAGCAGGCCAGGACCCCAGCCGGTCCCCGGAAACCCCCCCGAGGACCCCGGAACCGGTTTTCGGCCCGATGCAGGGGGCCTGCAGAGGCCGATGTTCAACCCTGCGGCACCTCGACCACGACCCCGTCGTCCACCCTGATCAGAGAAAGTCGAATCCGGCTCGGATCGAGGCCGTACCGGTCCCCGATGGCCACGGCATAGCTGTTCATCTGGGACCGATGCCGGGCCCGGAAGGCATCGAGGTCCGATGAGGAACCGTCTCCGGGACGATCGGTCTTGAAATCGATGATCGAGGCCCCCACCACTTCCGGAACTTCGGAAGCCTCGTCCGGGGTGTCGGCTCCCAGATGAAGCACCAGACGGTCCACCACCCCGAGTCTCACCCCTTCCTTGCCGCGAATGACCAGCGGCATCTCGCGACGGACCACCGAACGTCCCTTCGGAGCTCCCACCCCGCCGGGGCCGATGCCGTCGAAGATCGCCCGGACCTCGTCATCACCGAGCAGGGAGCTGATGGCGGCGGCCTGTTCGCGATACCAGTCGGAGACCGCCTCCGGATCGGACACCACCGCGGGATCGATCGGATGACGGCGGGCAAGGTCCTCCGCCATGGCCCGGCCGTCCATCGCATCGAGGTCCCGGGACCATTCAAGGGACTCCAGCCCGGCATGAATCACCCGCCCCCGTTCGAGGGCGGGATCGGGACCTCGCACCACGCGGCCTCGATCGTGACCGTCGGAGGGCGGGGGTGCGATCACCGCTCGACGACGACGGCTCGCGGATCGAACGGTCCAGGTCGGGGCCTCCACCACCTCGGATTCCTCGGAGTCCATGCCTTCACCGACGTCGCACGCCGTGCCGGCGGTCCAGATCGTCGCCTCGCCACCTTCCTCGGCGTCGGGAGCGTCCTCCGGGGTGTCGCGACCGACGGCACTGCGGACCACCCCTCCCCAGCTGGCGAGACTCGTCCTGGCGGGCTCGCCGTCCTTCCGGAACCGAGGACGCTCCACCTGCACGACCACGTCCCGGGCGGCCCGGGTGATCGCGACGTACAACCCGCACAGCGACTCCAGGACGTCACGATCGATCGTGTCCTGATGGACCTGCACGGCCTCCTCGGGCCGGGTCTTCTCGTCGTACCAGGTCGACACCCGACCGATCCGCGCCGTCGGCACCGCGGGGGTCTCCACCGCGACCGTGGGGCGGTGAAGGAGCGAGGCCTTCATGTCGGTGACGACCACCCCCGCGAACTCCAGGCCCTTGGACTGGTGCACCGTCATGACCACGACCCCGTCCCCCCCGGGGTCGTCGACCCGGCAGGTCTCCAGATGACGAGCCAGTCTTCGCGGAGATCGCGGCCCCTCCGGATCCGCATCGATCAGTTCGAGCTGTTCGACCATCTGTCGCAGACGCGCCGACTCGCGATCGGTCAGGCGATCGGCGAGGGTCCTTCGCCAGCGGTCGACGACCTGCGCCGGCCCCTCCTCTCCGAACATCCTGCGCAGGGCGCGGGCCGCGGCCCGACGTTCACCATCCGGCACTCGATCATGACCACCGGATTCGGGAAGACCCACCATCGAGGCCATGATGGAACGGGCCAGGTCCTCGGCCGCGACGCGGTCCTCGGGATCGGCCGCGAGGCGGAAGGCCTGGATCATCGCCACCGACGCCTCGGCATCCAGCAGGGAACCGCTGCCCCGTCCGCTCGCCGGGACGTCCCGGGCCCGCAACGCCTCGACGATCGGACCGATCGCCCGGTTGCCGCGCACCAGGACCGCCACCGTCGGATCACCGTCGGCATCCGAGAGACCGTGCCGGGCCACGAGACGTTTCGCGGCCTCCGCGGCCCCTTCGGCGATCACGTCGAGCCGTTCCTCGTCCTCCTCGGGTTCGGGCAGGAACTCCACGGTCGCCATGCCCTCGAGATCACGAGCGGTGTCGTGAGGACGGAAGAGGCGGCCGAAGTGCTCCGCGGCGGCGGGAGAATCCGCCCGCACCGCGGGATTCGCGTCGATCCCGTCGAAGATCGTGTTCACCAGTTCGATCACCGCCGGACTCGATCGATACGAGGTCGCCAGCTCCCGTTCATCGAACTCGACGACACCCTCGCCCAGCACCTCGTCGAGTCGTTCGAGGATCGCGGGGTCACCTCCCCGCCATCCGTAGATCGACTGCTTGACGTCGCCGACCACCAGCATCGATCGAGGACGCTCTCCGTCGCCTCCCGAGAGGATCTCCTCCGCCACCGGTCGGATCGCCCGAAGCTGGGTGGCGGAGGTGTCCTGGAATTCGTCGAGCAGAAGATGCTCGATCGCGACGTCGAGCCGGAACCAGAGTTCGGTCAGTCGCTCGGGAGGACCGGACCCGCGCAGCGGATCGAGGGCCCGGACGAAGTCGTCGAAGCTCGCGAGCCTGGCCCGTTGCTTGAGGAGCGACAGACTCGGATCGACCCGGTCGATCAACGCCCGGAGACATTCGGTTCGACGAGAGAGATTGCGAAGATTGCCCGCGACCGCGAGATCGTGGACCCGGGCCAGCGGACCGCTGATCGATTCGGGGAGCGGCTTCCTGTAGTACAGCCCGTCACCATCGGGTCCGCAGGTCTCGACCAGCGTGGATCCCAGAATCGCCGTCCAGGGTCCCCCATCGCGCTGACGCACCGATTCCAGGAGATCCACGATCTTTCGGACCGCCCCGGCCTCCCGCTTGCCAAGACCGGGCATCGCGGCGACCAGCTCGCGATTGATCCCCTCGATCGCATCCGGATCCGCGGGAGGCGTCGGCCAGGACCACGCCTCGGGCGTGGACTCCCGGGCGACCGCGATCAGATCGGTGATCGCCCGTTCGACCGCGGCGACCACCGCGACCTTCGCGTTCCCCCGACCGAGCGTCTCGAGGGTGGAGAGGATCTCGTCCTCGTCCGCGTCATCGAGGGACAGTCCGATCGCATCGCGGAGCAGTTGTGCCGACGTCTCCTCGTCGGCCATGCGCACCGCGGTCGGCACGCCGGCGGACGGCCCGAGACCGGAGGCCAGCGAGACGAACAGACTGTCGAGGGTGCGGATCTGAAGCCCGGGAAGCCCCGAGACCAGCACGTGCAGCAACCGGGCCGCCGCCTCGGCGTCGACCGGTCCCCCGGCGAATCGACCGGTGGCCGCGGCGGTCTTCCGGACCTCGGGATCGACCACCAGCCTCGCCGCGTCGTTGAGCACGCGATCCCTGATCTCCGCCGCGGCGGCACGGGTGAAGGTCGTGGCGAGGATCGTCGACGGATCGACACCCGCCAGCACGAGGTCCAGATAGCGGGCCGCGAGGTTCCATGTCTTGCCGGTGCCGGCCGAGGCCATGATGCGACGGTTGGTGAAGACGGCGTCGTGGTTCACGAGTCCACCTCCCCGCCGTCGGCGACCAGGGCCGTGGTCCGCATGAGCAGCGACACCGGATCGCCCTCCCAGGGCGGCACGTCATCCTCCGACCACGCGAAATGCCCCGCCCGGATCGAGCGCACGACCTCCCGCGCGGTCTCCATCGCATCGTCGAGCAGACCATCGATGCGATCCGACTCGAGCACGCCGATCCGGTCGAGATCGGCGCCCACCGCGAAGTAGCCGGTCCCGATGTCGCCGGGATCGGCGCCCCCGAGGATCGTGGGGGCCGCCCAGCGGTACAGGGGGAGCTGAAGGTCGTACCAGTCCCCGGTCGCGGCGTGGTGATGGACCTTGTCCGGCTTCTCACCCTTGTCGGAGGTCTTGAAGTCCAGAAGCTGCCAGCCGTGACTCGGATGATGATCGATCCGGTCGATCCGCCCGGTGATCATCTGGGATTCCTCTCCGGGAATCTCCAGCGCCAGATCGAAACGCTCCTCGACCGCGTGGATCCGCCAGTCGTCGAGGGCTCGTTCCACCTCCACCTCCGCGACCTTTCGCAGGCGTCGTTCGATGATGCGTCGCTGGAGTCGGAGCGGTGCGGATGCCGCATCCGGTCCGCCCGCCAGGCGGGCGATCGACTCGTCCATGCCGGCGAGCATGATTCCGTGCACCGCGTCGATGTCGGTGGTCGGCGGGCCGCCCTTCCGGCGGATCTCGAGTTCACCGCGACCGAAGGACTCCACCGCATCGTGCAGGACGATGCCGAAGAGTCGAGCGTCGAGTTCCCCGCCCACCGGAGTCCGCACGTCCAGACCGAGGATCCGCTTCAACCAGAATCGATACGGCGAGGCGAGGTAGTCGCGGAACGCGGTCACGCTCAGGACCGAGGGAGCGGGCACCTGGACGCTCCCCGACCGGGGAGGCTCGAAACAGCCGAAGCTCGATCCCACGGCGGCACCCCGCCGCCGACGGGGAGCAGGGCCGAAGGCCCGACGCACCCGCTCGGCGAGGACCGCGGCCTCGGCGGGCGTGATCGGGTCCGTGCCCTCCCGAGGATCGAACTCCGGAACCCCGAAGAGCAGTCGCGAGGGCACCAGAGGATCTCCGGCGAGATCGCGTCGGGACAGGATGAAACCCGCATCGGGATCCCGGGCGAGAATCGTCGAAAGCACCCACCGGTCGCGAGCGGTGCGACGGCGCTCGTCCTCCAGCCCGAGGCGGGCTCGAAGTCGATCGGGAAGAATCGGATCGTCGATGACTCCCGGCACCGCCGCATCGTGCATCCCGACCACCACCAGCCGCGATGCGGGATCGAACGGCGCCTCCAGCCAGCCGATCGTCTCGACGGCCGCGGGCCCGCCGGGATCCGCCATCGAGATCCGGGTCATCGCCTCCACGATCATCTCCATCGCGACCGCGGACGGGACCTCGGCATCGAGCTCCCGGGGTACCGAGGCCATCGCCTCGATCACCTTCGAGAGCTCCTTGAAGGTCTCGGGGGCGAAGACACCGGAATCCTGTTCGGCATCGACTCGTTCGAGGAGGTCGAGGAGGTCCAGGACCCACTCCGAGGTGGGACGCAGGTCCGGTGCCTGCTCGCGATCCGGATGAAACGGACCGAGGAGTCGTCTCACCACCTCATCGGTGGCGGCAAGGGTCGCTTCGACCGAGTCCCGTCCCAGATCGGCCCACCACTCGCCGCTCACCGGCGCCGGCATGCGGCCCGCGGCGAGGAACGTCCATGCCGCCTCGGGATCACCGGAGGAGATTCCGGCGCGGACCGCGGCTCCGAACGCGGGATCGCCGAGCAGGTCGCCCAGACGATGGGTGTCGGGTCGGATGCACCAGTCGCGCAGTCGATCGATTGTCCGGGCGATCGGAGTCCTGGAAAGCGACCGACCCGCCGCCAGGTGGACGTCGATGCCTCGGGCGGCGAGCTCGCGGCCGATCGCGGGACCCCGCGACTCGTCGGCCAGCACCACTGCGACGGTGTCGGGATCGAGTCGGCGACGACCGGCATCGTCGACCTCGGCAAGGCCGTCCAGATGCTCGTCCAGCGCGACCGCCTCGTCGAACATGCCCGCCTCGACGACGACTCGTTCGAGCCGCGGTGCCGGTGGATCCCGGTCCCACGCCTCCGGAAGCACCGATCCGAACCCGTCGACACGATCCAGATCATCCGACTCGACGACCGACCACGCCTCCATCCTCACACCCGCTCCCACCAGCCCGGTGACGAGTCGTCGCATGCGGGGCGAGAGATCCACGACTCCGAGCAGGATCACTCGCGAGGGCCAGCGGTCCGAAGGCGAACCACTCGCCGAAATCCCGTCGATCGTCGCATCGACCGCATGCTCCGGCGACGCCAGACCGAGGTCCGCCAGACGGCTGGTCGCCGCTTCCACGACCGCCGAGATGCCGCGATGCCTGGTCTCGTCACCTCCCAGTGCCGCCGCCGCCTCGATCACCTCGCTCCAGTCTCGATCGCCGTCGCGAACCACGCGATCGGCGTCGACGATCCTGCGAGCCATCGCCCTTCGTTCCAGAGGACCGGCATCGACGGGCAGCAGTCGAAGAGCCTCGTCGCCGGAACCGTGCCCGATCTCGAGCCCGGCGGTCACCGCGGCCAGCCAGGTCTCCGGATCCGCGACGTGCCGATGACCACCGACCGGATGAAGATCCACCAGNCCCGAGGGGGTCGAGGTCCGGGGTGNCACGATGCGNCGACCGATCGCCTCCCCCCGCAGNTCGAGTTCGACCNGNAACTGGCGTCCCGCCCGACGGCCGGGCATGACCACGGCCACCTCGCGGAGATCGATCTCCCCGAGCTCGTCGNCCGGNTGATCCAGCAGCCGACGAGCGGCCTCGGCGAGNGGGGCGGTGGTGCCGACGGCCACCCGTGGAATCGACCCNTCATCGAGGTCGATCCGCTCGCGGTGGTCGTCGCGGGATTCCATTCCAGGGTTCATCGGCCGGTCGTGTCCACGTCTGGGAGCACCCCGGAACCCGGACATCCGGGATCGGTCGTGCGCCATCATCATCTCAAGACGTCACCGATCCCGGGTGCTGAGCGGATTCCTCGACCAATCATCCCGAACCGCCCCGCCCCGANCCCGNTCAGGGACCNNGGGTCCGGAAGCGGAGNGCNAGTTCGCCGGAGGCCACCTCGATCTCGGTGAGCACCACNCGCCGGCCATCCATGAGCTCGATGACCGCAGGGACCCGAAGGTCCCCGGTCGATGGATCGATCGTGCCGCCATCGATGAATGGAAGCTGCTCCATGAGGGACGTCAGAGCCTCGCGGTCGAAACGCTTGATCGCCATCCGACCCTCGAGGGGCACGAGGACGAGATCCTCCCCCTCCAGACCGACCTCGATTCGAGCGACGGAGAAGATCGGCACCCCCAGCTGATGGCCCAGCAGTCCNACCTCGATCCAGCCGTCCCCGAACCGGATCCTCGGATCCGAGACGTCCTCGGGCAGCTCGAGGTCGTCGCGACTCTCCAGCCAGGGCTCNAGACGATTGACCAGCCAGGCGTTGACCTGCTCCTCGCCGAGGACGAACCCCCACTCCCCGGGCTCCCGCACCAGCGTGATCTCACGGGAGAGGGCCTGTTCGAGGCCGGCACCGACCGCGGCCGCGGCCGGGGAACGATCGCCCGCCGAGGACCACCAGGCCGGACGATGGGTCAGCGACCAGACCAGGAGTCCGGCGCCCAGCACGATGCCCAGCACGATGCCCAGCACGATGCCCAGGCCGATCAGGTTGCGGATGCGACGGATCGATCGCGGTTCACGGCCGTTCACGAGGGCTCGGCCATCCTCGAGATCACGAGGGTGTCGTTCTGGCCCCCGAAGCCGAAGTTGTTGGAGAGCGCGGTGTCGACCACCGTCTCCCGGGCCTCGTTGGGCACGTAGTCCAGATCGAGATCCGGATCGGGATGATGAAGATTCCGAGTGGGCGGAATCATGCCGTTCCGGATCGCCATCGCACTGGTGATCAGTTCGACCGCCCCCGCCGCCGCGATCAGGTGCCCCATCATGCTCTTGATGGAGCTCATCGGGATCCGCGGTGCGAGATCCCCGAAGACCGCCTTGACCGCCCGGGTCTCGATCGAGTCGTTCTCCTTGGTGCCGGTGCCGTGGGCCGAGATGTACTGGACTCCCGGACGCCCATCGACGGTGGCGTGCGGATCGATCCCCGCCTCACCAAGGGCCTGCATCATCGCGGCGGCGGCCCCGCGGCCGTCGGGCTGGATGTCGGTGATGCGGTAGGCGTCGCAACTCGATCCGTAGCCGAGCACCTCGACGATCGGTGTCGCACCTCGCTTCCTTGCGTGCTCGAGGGTCTCCAGGACGACCATGCCGGAACCTTCGCCCATCACGAAGCCGCCCCGGGTTCGATCGAACGGACGGGAGGCCTCGGTCGGATCGCCATCATGCTGGGACAAGGCGGTCAGCCGGTTGAATCCGGTCACCCCGAGCGGATGGATCATGGTGTGCGTGCCGCCCGAAAGCATCAGGTCCGCATCACCACGACGAAGGATGTCGGTGGCCTCGCCGATGGCCTGGGTGCTGGCCGCGCAGGCGGTCAGGCAGTTGTAGGCCGGGCCGCGGAGTCCGAACTCGCGGCCGAGGTGGGCCAGCGGCATGTTNGGTTCCTGCTCGATCTCCCGCCAGGAGTCCATGCAGCGCAGGGCTTCCTCCACCCAGCGGACCCCGTCGATNCGGCGTTCGGAATCCTGCCACGCCTTGATGTTGCTCGCCGCGTAGTTGTCGAAATCCAGGACGCCTTCGCCGGCCCCGAGGTAGAGACCGGCCCGCAGTGGATCGAACGAACCGGCATCGAGTCCGGCCTGGGTCCATGCCTGCCGTGCCGCTCCCAGAGCGAACTGGACGTTGAGTCCGGCGTGGGCGTGCACCTCGGGGTCCTCGACGAATTCATTCACGTCGAAGTCCCGGACCTCGGCCGCGAAGCTGGTCGGGAAGGTGGCGGCGTCGAATCGGGTGNCCGGAGCCATGCCGCTGTCCGCGGCCATGAGCCGCTTCCAGACGGTCTCGAGGTCGTGACCGAGCGGAGTGATCCATCCCATGCCGGTGATGACCACGCGTTCGGAATCGCTTCGCTGCACCGACATCAGGAGCCCTCCTCGATCCGGGACAACACCACCGCGGCCGACTGACCACCGAGATTCGTGGTGAACACCAGAATCGATCGGAGGTTCGCATCCCGAGCATCACTGGCGGCGGCGTCGAGGCCTTCGATCGAGGCCGCGTTGACCCGAGCCGGCAGGCGCTGCTGTTCGATCGCCTTGGCGGCGAGGCAGATCGAGATCGCCCCGATGCCGGCGCCGCAGAGCCCGTAGACCGGGACCGGAAGAATGAGCGGGATCCCGGCGAGCCGATCACCGAAGACCGCCTGCATGCCTCGTCGATCCGCGGCGTCGACGGCGGGGATGCCGGTGCCGCTGGGGACGATGGCGTCGATGTCCTCCGGCTCGAGTCCGGCCCCCCGGAGGGCCTGGCGGATCGCACTCTCGAGACCCGGATCGTCTTCCGCGAACTCCATGCCCACGGTGTCGGGACAGTCGGACTGGGCCGCCCCGAATCCGGCGACCTCCGCGTAGGCCCGCACGCCGCGCTCGCGGGCCGAATCGAGCGACTCGAGCACGATGATCCCACCCCCCTCGCCGGCCAGGCTGCCGTCGGCGTCGGCGGCGTAGGGCCGGACCGACTCGTGCGCCGTCGCATCNTCCTCGCCGGTCTCGGCGAGTCGTCCGGCGAACTGCTGACGAAGCAGGGCCATCGGGTTGAGTTTGGAGTCGCAGCCTCCGGTGAGGCACACGTCAGCGGCGTCCCGCTGGATCACCCGCATCGACTCCCCGATCGAGAGGGTCGCACTCGATTCGGCACAGGTGATGGTGTTGGAGGGGCCCTGACAGTCGTGGATGATCGTCACGTGACACGCCAGCATGTTGGGCAGGTACTTCAAGAGCCAGAGCGGGGTGAGATTCCCCATCCCCTGCTCGCCCCAGGCGGCGTAGTCGAACTCNCCGGCGTCATCGACCGAACGGGCAAGGGCCATGGTGAGTTCGTCGACATCGGCGGCGATGAGACCCGCACCGATGTGGCACCCCATGCGGTCGGGTGCGATCGTCGGAGCCTCCTCACCCGCGGCCTTGGTGACCATGCCGGCGTCGGCGATCGCGGCGGCGGCCCCGCCGACCGCGAACTCNATGTCCCGGGCCATCACCTTGGTCGCCTTGCGGTACGACTTCGGCACCGCGTCACGAACGTTGAAGAGGTCCTTGGAGATCCCGCCGCCGTGGCGGCTTCTGAAGCCACTGGCATCGAAGGCCTCGATGCGGGAGATCGCGCTGCCGCCGTGGCAGGACTTCTCCCACATGGCATCGATGCCGACCCCGACGGGCGTGACGGGACCGAGACCGGAGATGACGACGCGGCGTTGGGTCCTGGACATGGGGCCGCGAGTGTAGCCGAAGCCGGGGCGCCGATCCCGGAATCGGGCGGTGCCATCCCCNGGAGCCGCCCCCGGCGCCCCCCCCGGCTCAGGCGGTGTCGTCCCGCATGCGCCGGGCGATCAGCATCGCCATCTCGAGGGCCTGCTCGTAGTTGAGACGGGGATCGACCTGCGAGCGATAGGCGTGGCCGAGATCCGCATCGGCCAGTCCCCGGGCCCCACCGACGCACTCGGTCACGTTCTCGCCGGTCAGCTCGAAGTGCACGCCTCCGAGACGGGTGCCGCAGGCGGTGTGGATCTCGAAGGATCGCTCCAGCTCGTGGAGGATGTCGTCGAAGGAACGGGTCTTGACCGNGGTCCCCGCCAGCGATCCGGAGGAAGGCGTCACGCTCCGGGTGTTGCCGTGCATCGGATCGCAGACCCAGAGCGGCGTCCGCCCCGTCGCCCCGACCGCCTCGAGCACCGCCGGCAGTCCGGTCTCGACCGCGTCGCGGCCGAAGCGATGAATGAAGGTGAGCCGGCCCGGCTCCTGATCGGGATCGAGGATCTCCGCGAGTCGGACGANGGTCTCGGGCGCCATCCCCGGCCCGACCTTGACCGCCACAGGGTTGCGGATCCCCGCCATGTAGTGGACATGCCCGCCCTCGGGATCCGCGGTACGAAGGCCGATCCACGGCAGGTGCGTCGAGAGGTTCCACCAGCCGTCGCGGTGCGGCACCTGCCGGGTCATCGCGGATTCGTACTCGAGGAGCAACGCCTCGTGGCTGGTGAAGAAATCGACCCGGGAGAGATCCTGGACCCGCACTCCGGCCAGCGACTCCATGAAGCGAAGGCCCTCGCCGATCGATTCCACCATCTTCTGATACTCGGCGGCCAGCGGGGAATGTCGGACGAACTCCAGATCCCAGTACTCCGGATGATGGAGGTCGGCGAATCCGCCGTCGATGAGGGACCGGATGAAGTTCAGGGTGATCGCGGATCGACCGTGCCCGGTCAGCAGTCGCTCGGGATCGGGCCGNCGGGCCGATTCCTCGAAATCCGGGGCATTGACGATGTCGCCCCGATAGCTCGGCAGTTCGACATCGCCCCGACGCTCCGTGTCCGACGAGCGGGGCTTGGCGTACTGACCCGCGAACCGCCCGACCCTGATGACCCGGCGGCGACCGCCGTGGGCGAGCACCAGGCTCATCTGGAGGAGGATCTTCAGACGGGCCGCGATAGATTCCGCGGCGCACTCGTCGAAACGCTCGGCGCAATCCCCGCCCTGAAGCAGGAACTTGTCTCCTCGGGCCGCCTCCGCGAGCTGACCCTTGAGTCGCTCGATCTCCCAGCTGGTGACCAGNGGCGGAAGGGACTGCAGATCCCCGACCGCTCTGCGAAGTCCCGCTTCGTCGGGATAGTTCGGCTGCTGGGTGGTGGCTCTCTCCCGCCATGCGTCGGGCGTCCAGTCGGAAATCGGGTTGCGGTCGCTCAAAGGGGGCATGTCCTCGCTTCTCCGTTCGATCCGATCCGCCCGTGGGGGACGGCCCCCTGGGTCGATGTGCGGGCGACAGGAATCGAACCTGCACGGGGTCTCCCCCACGGGAACCTAAATCCCGCGCGTCTGCCAGTTCCGCCACGCCCGCGGCGTCCTCGTATCCTACGAGCCTCGGGTTCGGATCGAGCGATCCGAACCATCCACCCCCGCCACAGGCTTCGTTCGGGAGTCAATCATGGGCTTCAGCCGCGTCGCATCCCTTCATCTGGTTCCGCTCCTCGCCCGCCTGGCGCTCTGTCTGGTGTTCGTACCCATCGGGTGGAACAGGATCATGACCGTCCAGACCTGGACCGGCGATCAGGCGGCTGCGGTCCGCAGCATGCTCGAGGGCCCCGGCGAGACGGGATCGGAGGCCGCGGAGACTCCCGAGGCCGCGGAGACTCCCGANGCCGCNGAGACTCCCGAGGCNGGNGAGACTCCCGAAGCCGCCGAGACTCCCGAGGCCGCGGCCCCGAGCGGGGACGCCGTGGAACCGATCTCCGCTCGAGGGGTGTACGGAGTCGCCGTGCTGTTCCAGGCCAACGACGTGCCGAAACCCCTCGTGAGCGCGTGGATCGCCTCCGTGGTCGAACTGGTCGGCGGAGGGTTCATCCTCCTCGGTCTGCTGACCAGGATCTGGGCGCTGGGTCTCGCGTTCACCACGGGCCTCGCCTTCTCACTGACCACGTGGCCGCTCATGCCCGAGGTCGGTCCCTTCGGACTGGATCTCGTCCAGTTCAACCTGGCCGCCGCACAGATCGGCGCGGGCACGCTCGCCATCGGTGTCCTGCTCAGTGGTCCGGGTGCCATCGCCATCGACCACGGCATCTTCGGCTCGCGCCGTGCACGCAGGAATCATGAATCCCGTGACAAGGACGAGGAAGCCTGAACAGGCCGTCATCGATGGCGGTTCCCGGCGACATCCTCCCGGGTCCCCCGATCTGATCTTCAGCGCTCGACCGGCATTTCATCATGAGGACGCGAAGCATCGCGCTGCTCCGCTAGACTCGCCCGCCTGATGCCGAACGTCGACGTCGAAATCCCCGTCGAGAGCCCCGGGCCCTCGAAGCGCAGGACTCATGTCGAGACGCCCATGTCGTGGGCCTTCTCGATCATGATCCATCTGGGAGTTCTTCTCGTCGCCTCGGTGATCACCTGGAGCATCGTCCGCACCCCGGAGGACCGACCGATCGTGGTGCTCTCGAATCCGGAAGCCGTCCCCAGCCTCGAGGCGGTGTCGACCCTCAGTGCGGACACCCCCGAGCCCTCTCCCGCGGGCGGCTCGACCAGCGCCTCGGCCCGCGAGCCCGTCGAGGCCGCGGACCTCGCGTCCCTGCTCGTCTCCGCCGACGACCTCCTGTCGATGTCGACGACCCTCGATGTCCAGGCGGGTTCCGGCGAACTTCCCGGGATCTCCTTCGGAGGCGTGGCCGCCCCCGCCGCGACCCGGATCGTCTTCGTGGTCGATGCCAGCGGATCCATGATCGGAGCGTTTCCCGCAGTGGTGAAGCAGGTCGAGCGGACCCTTCGCCAGCTCGAATCCCGCCAGTCCTTCAGCGTTCTCCTCTTCCGCGAGGGGGAGATGCTCGAGGTCCCCGGCCGGGGTGGCCGCCTTCGACCTGCGAGTCCGCAGGCGATCGACGAAGCCATCGTCTGGATGGAGAGCCGGACGCCTCGAGGAAGGAGCGATCCGAGCGCCGCCCTTCGCAGGGCCTTCAATCTCGACCCCGAGGTGGTGTACCTGGTGAGCACCGACATCACCGGTTCGGGAGCCTACGAGATCGATCGTGAGGAGCTCTTCGCCCTGCTCGACGAGATCAATCCGCGGGATTCGAACGGCCGAAGACGCGCCGTGATCCGCTGCATTCAACTCCTGGAGGAGGACTCGCTCGAGACCCTTCAGGAGATCAGCCGTCGTCATGGAGCGGAAGACGACGGTTCCGACAACGGGTTCGCATTCATCGATCGCAAGTCGCTGGGACTGGATTGAATCGAACCCGGATCCGGATTCGTCCGGAAGCCCACTGGAGAGACGACCCATGAACACCGGACCAGAGAAACTCCGATCCCGCACCCGACTGCTGCCGATCGCCCTGATCGCCGCGGGCACGATCGCGGGATCCGCCTTTGGACAGGAGCAGGAGTCCACCAGCTTCGCCGAGGCCTTCTTCATCTCCCACTCGACCGATGCCAGCGGCACCCGGAGCATCGAGTGGCTCGGAAGCCTCGTCATCTGGACCCTCATGATCACCAGCGTGGCGAGCGTGGGTCTGATCGGCCAGCTTGCATTCGCGTTCAAGCTCGAACGACTCGTCCCCCCGTCGATCGTGGCCCGGACCAACGACTATCTCGGAACCGGCCGTTTCCGGGAGGCCCTGACGATGCTCTCGGAACCCGGTTCCGAAAGCGACTTCTCCACGATGATCAAGGCGGCGCTGGAGCGGGCCTCCGGCGGACACACCGCGATGGAGGCTGGTCTCGAGGTCGCGGCGACCGAGGTGATGGCCCGTCGAGTCCGGCGGGTGGAGATCCTCAACGTGATCGGTCAGGTCAGTCCCATGCTGGGGCTCTTCGGGACGGTCTACGGCATGATCCTCGCGTTCCAGTCGATCGTCTCCACCGGAGGCAACGCCGATCCGGTGCTGCTGGCCGGCGGCATCGGCACCGCCCTGGTGACCACCTTCTGGGGACTCGTGGTCGCGATTCCGGCCCTGTCCGGATACGCGGTGCTCCGAGGCCGTCTGGATGCGGCGCTCGCGGAGGCCCTCTCGGAGGCGGAGAACCTGGTCGAACGGTTCCGGCCCAGGACCGGTTCCGACAAGTCCGGGAACAGGCGCCGTTCCTCCGGCACCGCCTCCGGAAAGGGATCCTCGAGCCGGTCCGAACCGGATTCCTCCTCGCCGGATTCCTCCTCGCCGGATTCCTCCTCGGATGAACAGGCGTGAGCATCGCCTCCCGACTCGGTGTGGGACGCCCGGTGCGAACCGGAGCGAACCTCACCCCGATGATCGACATGACCTTTCTCCTGGTGGTCTTCTTCATCCTCGTGTCGAGGATCACCAGTGTGGAACAGGTGCCGCTCGATCTTCCCTCCCCCTCGAATCCCGCGGCCAATCCCGCGCCGGAGGCGCCTCGTCTGGTCGCCAACGTGCCGGCGGACGAGGAGGGCGAGGCGATCGCCGTGCTGCTCGATCAGCGGAGCTACCGGCTGGACGAATCCGGACTCGATGACTTCACCCGCACCGTGGCGGGACGCCTCGAGGCGATCCCCGAACTCCAGGTGAACCTCCGCGCCGACCGCCGGATCCCCTACGAGATCGTCGAACCGGTGATGGATGCCCTCGCCAGAGCGGGTGCCCTCGCCGGCAGACCCGAGGGCGTCCGAGTCAATCTCGTGATCCAGACCGAGGAACGGGGGGAGGACACGTGATCGGCCGTCGACGAATGCCCGATCCGGCCCGGACCGAGCTGAACCTCACGTCGATGATCGACGTGGTGTTCCAGCTGCTCATCTACTTCATCGTCGGAACGACCTTCGCCATGGGCGAGCAGTCGTATCGCATGGATCTGCCCGAGCGGGAGGGCGGCGCCGAGGTCGATCCCCTCGAACTCGACGACGAACCGATCATCGTCCAGGTGCTGGGCGGCGGACGGATCCGGATCCCCGGCCCCTGGAATGCACCGGTTCACGTCGACGGTCTCGAGTCGTTTCTCGAATCCCAGCGATCGGATCGCGGCGGAATCATCGAACTCGACGCACCCATCCGCATCAAGCCGCGAAGCCGGGTGAGCTGGCAGGATGCGGTGCAGGCGTTCAATGCCGCGGTGGCCGCCGGCTACCAGACCGTCGGCTTCGACGAATCGATCGACTGAGGACCCGCATGACACGTTCCTTCCGAAGCCGGGGCACCCCAACGCCAGCATGGAGACCATGGATGCAGCGGATCAGCCCGGCACGTCCGACCATGACCGGAGTCCGGCGATGGCTGCTCCGGACCCTGCTGGCCGCCTCCTGCATGCTGGCGACGTGGGCGAGCCCCACCTCCGCGACCGCGGCGACGTCGGAGACGATCGACCGGGAACGCCGGGCCGAGGAGGACCGGGCGATCGAATCGGCCCGCGACCGGATCGAACGTGCCGAAGCCCGACTCGCCGCCGCCTCCGCGGCGCTTCGACTGGACGTGCCACCCAGACTTCGAACCCGGTTGTGGTGGACCCGGGTCGGCGACTCCGAGGCGGCGATCGGCAGCGAGGCGGCGACCCGGGCCGACCAGCTGGCCTCCTCCACCTTCGCGGAGCTTCTCGCCTCCCGGGAACCTGCCGCCGATCGCCTGCGGGCCTCGGCCACGACCATCGGAGCGACGGCGCGACTCCTGAAGGCACGAGCGGAACCGACGGCCGGTTTCAATCCGGTCGGTCGACTCGCGGCCTGCGTGCGTGAAGTCGGCGATGCCGCGGAACGAACCGGCGACATCGACGGCCCCACCCTGCTGATCCTCGCCGCCGCGACGCTGGCGGAGGACCCCTCGGACTCCGATCGAGCCGGAGAGCTCCATCGACGGGCGAGCATGGTTCCCGAAGGCATCGATGCGATCGAATACGAGTTCATCGGTGCCCTCATCGACGATCCCGATCGCAGCGGCGTCACCCCGAGAGGCAGGATCCGAGCCACCGACCGTCTGCTCTCCAGGCCTCGTCCCGCCGCGGACCGTCTCCTTCTGGGTGCGATCCAGCTCGACGCGAGGCTCGATGCAGGCGAGTCGGCGGAGGCCGCGATCGATGCGACCCGGCGAGCCACGGTGCCGGTCCGAGGGATGGCCGCCACCGATCGGGTCCGTCTGCTTCGAGGCATCGCGAGCATCGCCGCGACCGCCACCGAAGACACCCCCGTCGAAACACTCCCCCCCCTTGCCGCCCTGGGTCGGATGGCCCCTCGAGTGTCGACCCCCGACGCGTCGGCCTGGCGTGACTCCGAGGTCCAGGCCCTGATCTCGCGGGCCAGGGACTCCACCAATCCGGAGATCCGGGCCGAAGTGCTGCTGGACGTCGCCACCCTCGCACTGCGGGCCGGCGAGGCCGAGACCGCCCGGCGCATGCTTCTGGACATGATCGACACCCTGCCCTCCCACCCGCGGGCGGTGACGGTCGGCGAGCTCGCGGTGCGACTCGCCGAGGCGACCGGCGATGACGCGATCGTCCGAGAGACCTCGAGCCGGACCCTGGACGCGCTTCCGGAACATCCCGGCCGGGACGCATGGCTGATGAACCGCGCCGAGCGGGCTCGGCTGCGAGGCGATCTGGAGGAGGCGAGATCGTCCTGGGGATCGATTCCCGAGAGTGCGGAGGCGTTCCCCGAGGCGGATCTCCGGCTGTTGGAACTGGATCTTCCCGACATGCTCGACACCGAGGACCTTCCCCGGTTGAGAGAGGCCATCGAACGCCTGGACGGGATCGAGCCCCGTCTGGAACAGGGCACCGACCCCGGACTGCTCATCGAGAGCAGGATCATGCGGATCCGGTGCCTCGAGCGACTGGGTCGTTCCTCCGAAGCCGGTGACATCGCCTCCGAATACATCGATCTGCAGAACGTGCCGGCCGCCCTGAGAATCCCTCTGGTCGAGGCCTGCGCTCCGGCCCTGGAGATGGACGGACGTCACGACGAGGCGGCGTCCATGCTGGCCGGGCTCGAACGTCTGCAACCGGGCGCTTCCAACACCATCGCGGCCACCATGCTGAGGAACGTGTTCGAATCGACCCTCGAGGCGGTCGATCGCAACGATCTCGCCGCGGCGGAGACCATCGCCTCGGATGCCCTGGTGACGACCCCGGTCGATGTGGACACCCTGATCTCCTCCAACCAGCGCGACCCCACCGACCTGATCGGAATCGCCTGGCTTCTGGCGGTCGATGGTCGTGAACAGGATGCGCTGCGGGTCACCGACTCGGTCATCGCCCAGCAACCCTCGGCCATGGAGCCGCTGTACCTCCGAGCCACCATTCTGGGGGGGCGTCTTCGAAATCCGGGTCGGATCAGAAGCGTGCCGACCATCGAGGATGCAGGCCGGGCGATCAAGGATCTGCGAAGGATCATCGCCGGCACGGGCCGCGGATCGCGATGGTGGTGGCGGGCCGAACTCGAGCAACTCGAGATCCTCGTGACCCTCGGTCGGGATCTGGACGGCATCGAGAACCGACTCGATCGACTCCGCAAGGAATTCCCCAATCTCGGCGGCAAGGCCTTCCAGCGACGAGTCAACGCGCTCGCCCCGGCGATCGCCGAAGCCCGTCGTCGAACCCGATGATGACACCGGTGACCAGGGCCCGAGGTCAGGGAAGCTGCCGCAGCTCGTCCCTGAGAATCGCCGCCAACTCGTAGTTCTCGGCGGCAAGGGCGGCGTGCAGTCTCCGCTCGAGCTCATGTCGCTGACTCGCGGGAAGCCGAGGCTGGAGGATGTCCCGCATGCCTTCGAGCATCGGGATCTCCGGGGGCTCCACCGCTTCCGGAGCGAGACCGGCCCGGATCTCCTCCACCGCGGCGTCCAGAAGCCGACGAGCCTCCCCGACCCGACCCTCCCGCAGCACCCCCAGGGCCGCCGCCCGGGAGCGGGTGGCGACGACCTGGGCTCGAAACTGCTCGAGCAGCCCACGGTCCTCGGGATCGACGCCACGATCCCGACAGAGATCGAAGATCCGCAGATTTCGCGTCGCATCCCTCACCACGAGTTCGTAGGCCTCGAGGGACAACAGGGCCACGTATCGCTGGTGGATGAGCACCGCCTCGGCCCGGAGGGCCGCCGCTCGCTCGGCATCGATCCTGAACCCCTCGTCCGCGATGATCTCGGCTTCGAGGGCCTCCAACTCGTCCCGTCCCCCGTCGGGTCGGCCGTCCCGGTTCATCTGAAGGAGCCCCATTTCGACCCGGACCTGGATGAGGGGCCGACCATCGACGGCCTCGATGAAGCGGACGTTCACCCGCTCCGGATCGAACCTCCAGGCCTCCAGAATGGCGGTGATGTCGTCTTCCAAGGGGGGCTCCATCCCGGGACTGATCGGGTTTGCGGACCCTCGATGGTAGCGGTGATGACCGACGATCCGGATCTGACGGCTGGATGAGGGAGGCTCTGAACCAACGTTTCACGAAAGTTCTTGACCGGCTGCAGGATGGTGCGTCACCCGCCGAAATCCTCACTGGAGACCATTAAACGGGCTTTTCGGACCTTCGGAACGCCCACAAGGAGGAGGTGACCATTCCGACCGGCCGACTTCCGAACGCATTGGGCCATCTTCGGTCTTGAGTCGAAGGAATCGACTCCTACAATGAAGGTGTCCTGGGAGGGACATGATCTGGGTTCGAAGGTCTGGGAGGGCCTCTGAACCAACCACAGATCACACGTTTCGAGGGTGCTCCCCCTCGAGATAGGTCAGGAGGTAGGCCGGACATGGAGTGTGTCCGGTGAAGAGGTTAAAGGGACCATGGCCAAGAACGCTGTACAGTCCGAACTGCAGTTGTATCTGCGCGAAATCAACGAGATCGCCCTTCTCGCACCCGCCGAGGAGAGGACTCTCGGATGGCGCATCATCAACGATGGTTGCATGGAATCGAAGGACCGGATGATCCGGGCCAATCTTCGACTCGTCATTGCGATCGCGAAGAACTACTCCAACCGAGGGCTGCCTCTGCTCGACCTGATCGAGGAAGGCAACATCGGGCTCATCCGGGCCGTGGAGGGCTTCGACCCCGCCCAGGGAGCGCGATTCAGCACCTATGCCTCCTGGTGGATCAAGCAGTCCATCAAGCGCATGCTGGTGAACGCCGCCCAGCCGATCCACATCCCCGCCTACATGGTCGATCTCATCGGCAAGTGGCGACAGACCTCCGCACGCCTCAACGAGGATCTCGGCCGCATGCCGAGCAACGAGGAGATGTGCAAGGCGCTCGACATCCCCGAACGCAAGGTCCATGCGATCAAGCGGGCCATGAAGGCCGTGGCTTCGAGCAACCAGGCACCGGTCGGCCGGGACGGTGAAGCAGCCGACTTCGCCGAACTCTGCGCCGATTCCCGACAGACCACGCCCGAAGTCCCGATCGAGCGGCAGGAGGACTTCGACATGATCCTCAAGCTCCTCGACTCCATCGACGAGCGGGATGCCCGTGTGATCCGCCTTCGCTTCGGACTCGAGGGCCAGCCTCCGCTCACTCTCAAGGAGATCGGCCACGAGGTCGGTCTCACCCGGGAGCGGGTCCGGCAGATCGAGATGGAGGCGCTTCGTCGACTCCAGACGCAGATGCTCGAGGACCGACCGGGCCGCTACGCCCGGACCGAGTCCGACGGCCCCCGGCAGCACTCCAGGCCGGTGCGGATCAACCGCGGCCAACGAAGCTCCTCCATGGGTTGATCGCGGATTCCGCGGACACGAACGATCAGGGCCCGCCTCACCGAGGCGGGCCCTGTCCTTTTCTTCAGGCTGCAGTTCCTCAGCCAGCACGAGGCGCTCCCGACGGGGAGCATCGGCCTCATCGCTTGTAGAACGGAAGCTTCACCACCGTCGCCGGGGTGCCTGCTCCGAGATCGATCTCCACCGTGGTGCCTGGTTCAGCGACGGAAGGAGGCACGTAGGCCATCGCGATCGGGTGGCCGAGCGTGGGACTCGGGCATCCGCTGGTCACCACCCCGACCGGCTCTCCATCGACCTTCACGGCCATTCCCTGCCGCGGGCTGCGACGCCCCTCGAGGGTGAGACCCACCAGACGTCGGGTGGGCCCCTCGGAGACGATCCTCTGGATCGCGTCCTGGCCGATGAAGCGACCCTCCTGGTCGTCCGATTCGCCCTTGTCGACCTTCACCGCGAAGGAGAGTCCCGCGGAGATCGGATCGGTCTCCTCGTCGAGTTCGTGCCCGTACAGCGGCATGCCCGCCTCCATCCGAAGGCTGTCGCGGGCCCCGAGTCCGACCGGACGCACCAGCGACGCCTCGCCGCCGACGTCCTTGAGAAGCATGCCGAGGGCCTGCCTGGCGAATTTGGACGAGAGGATCACCTCGACGCCGTCCTCACCGGTGTACCCGGTCCGACTGACGATGATCTTCATCACGAGGACGTTCTTCACGGTGAATCGATAGCGCTTCAGGGTGGGGACCTCGCTGGAGACCCCTCCGATCAATTCCATGACCCTGGGGCCCTGGATCGCCACCATGCAGGTGCCGAGAGTCTGGTCGTCAAGCTTGAACTCGAGGTTCTCCTCCGCCTTCACCCGCTCGAAGTGCTGGACGATCTTCATCCGATTCGCGCCGTTGCAGACCACGAGGTAGTCGTCGGCACCGAAGCAGTAGACGAGGACGTCGTCGAGGCAGCCTCCCTGTTCGTTGCAGATCAGGGAATATCGACACTGCCCCGCCTCCATGCCTCGGACGAGCCTGGTGCAGACCCGATCGAGGAACCGTCTGGCGTGCCGGCCCGACACCCGCAGACGCCCCATGTGCGACACATCGAAGAGGCCCCCGCTGGACCGGGTCCAGAGGTGTTCCTCGGAGATGGATCCGTAGTGAAGCGGCAGCTCCCACCCCGCATAGGGGACCATCTTGGCCCCGTGCTCGAGGTGGAAGGAATTCAAGGGTGACTGCTGGAGGGCGGCGGTGTCGGTCATTCCGGCACGGTAGCCGTCACGGTGCCGGCCCGCCACCGCCTGAACGAAGTCTGCGGGTCGTGCGGTTCCTGCGGGCTGGGGGACCCTCGGATGTCCTCCATCCACTTGCCCCGGCCCCCTTCGAATTCGAACCTCCAGAGCCGGCTCCGCGGGAGTCGGATCCAGGAGTGAGAAGGAGGCCCCACCATGTCCAAGCAGAAGCAGACCACCAGCGAGGGCGAGGAACGTTCCGTGCTGTTCCGCCTTGCCATGATCGGCACCGCCATCGGGCTGCTGATCGCCGTGGCCATCTGACGGTCCGTCCGGACCGTCTCCCGACTCCAGAGCCCACCGGGTTCGAGGCCGTGACGCCAGCAGGCGTCGCGGCCTCGTCTTCCAGATGGCTCTTCCGGGGTATCCTGCACCCCTTGATGCGACTCAGCGCCCCGAGTTCAGGACGAGACGCGGCTCTGGAAGCCGATCCCGGGGGATTCCCCCCGCGGATGCCCGTCGAGGCTTGCTGCGCCTCCCCCCTCCTCCGGCTGCTCGGCTGCCTGATCCTGGCCATCGCGATCGGGACCATGCCCCGGGTCGCTTCCGGCCAGGCGGGTTCGACCCAGGAACAGATCGAGGACGAGACCTATGCGGATCGTCCCATCTCCGAGGTGGAGATCCGCGGCCTCGAGCGAGTCGATGAACGTCTGATCCGGAACAATCTCCGGACCGCGAGCGGACAACCCTTCGAGTCGTCGACGATTCGGGAGGATGTGGCGACCCTGTACAGACTCGGTCAGTTCGATGCGGTGACCGCCGAAGCGGTTCTCGAACCGGACGGCAGCGTGAAGGTCATCTTCCGGGTCAGTGAACAGGCGATCATCCGCGAGGTCGAGACCGTCGGCAACACCGTGATCTCCGACCAGGAGCTGCGAAGCGAGATCCCCCTCTATGCGGGCGGTCCCCGTGACGACTTCCTCGTCGAACAGGGTCTGATCCGCGTCAAGGATCTCTACCGCGCGCGAGGTCACTACCTCGCCGAAGTCCGCGTCGACGAGTCACGTCTCGAGGATGCGGGAATCCTGATCTTCGTGATCGTGGAGGGACCGAGGGTCCGGATCAAGGAGATCGAGTTCGTCGGCAACCGCGAGTTCAGCGCTGATGAAATCGGATCGAAGATCAAGACCAAGCCCTCCATCCCCTTCTTTCGCAAGGGGGAACTCGATCCCGATCTCCTTATCGACGATGTCGCCGCGATCGACGGCTTCTACAAGGATCGCGGCTGGGTGGACGTGCGTGTCGATCATCGCGTGATGCTGAGTCCGGACTCCAAGGACGCCAAGGTCGTCTTCGTCATCGACGAGGGGCGGCGTTACCGGCTTCGGGAGATCAGGATCGCGTCGCTGGGCGGCCCCGATTCGCCCCTCGAGGTCTTCTCGAGCGAACAGCTTCTGTCGCTGTCCGAGATCCGTCCCGGCGATCCCTACACCAAGCCGAAGGTCGATCGGACGATCGAGGCGGTGCGGGACGCCTATCGCAGCATGGGGTTCGTCGATGCCCAGGTGAACGCCCGCGGGGTCCGGGTCGGAGAACAGCCGGAACTCGATCTCTTCGTGGCGGTGCAGGAGGGAACCAGTTCGATCACCGGCCTGGTGACCATCCAGGGCAACTTCCTGACCAAGGACAAGGTCGTTCGCCGACTGGTCCGGGTCAGGCCGGGCCGACCTCTGGACGGCCCCGAGGTGGATCTGGCGAAGGACCGGATCGAGGCCACCCGCCTGTTCAACGACGTTCGGGTCGCGATCCAGCAGCCCACGCTCGAGAACCCCGAGGTCCGCGACATCATCGTCGAGGTGAAGGAAAGGAACACCGGCTCGTTCAACTTCGGAGCAGGGCTCCAGTCGGACAGCGGAATCTTCGGCGAGTTCTCGTTCAGACAGCAGAACTTCGACATCGCCGATCCGCCCATGAGCGTCGAGGAACTCCTTGCCGGCCGCGCCTTCCGCGGAGCCGGACAGTACTTCGACATCACCCTCGCCCCGGGCAACGAGGTCAGTCAGTACAGCGTCTCGCTGACCGAACCTCATCTCTTCGAGTCCAACGTCTCCGCACAGTTCTCCGGCTACTACCGAACCCGGATCTACCAGCAGTTCGACGAGGACCGCTTCGGAAGCTTCCTGACCCTGGGGCAGTCCCTGGGCGATGTCTGGGTCGGGAATGCGAACCTCGGGGTCCAGCGGGTCAAGCTGACCGACTTCGATGGTTCGACCCCCATCCAGGTGTATGACGATCGCGGACCCGATCTCTTCGGCACGGTCGGAGGATCACTGAGGCGTTCGACCATCGACAACCCCTTCCGACCCTCCAGAGGATCGGTGGTCTCCCTGGGGCTGAGCAAGGCGATCCCGATGATCGGAGACGTCGACTTCTGGAGGCTCGACACCGAGCTCACCAGCTTCATCAAGATCTACGAGGACTTCCTCGGTCGCAAGCAGGTGCTGAAGCTCAGGACCGAGGTGGGCTGGATCTTCGCCGGCAAGGCCCCGACCTTCGAGAAGTACTACCTCGGCGGCCGCAGCTTCCGCGGCTTCTACTTCCGGACCGTGAGCCCGAAGAGCACCACTTCCTGGGTGCCGGGGGCCCCTCCCATCGACCCGCAACCGGTGGGTGGCGACTGGCTCTTCTTCACCGGAGCCCAGTACGAGGTCCCCCTCATCGGGGAGATGATCGGCGGCGTCGCCTTCGTGGACAGCGGAACCGTCACCAACACCCCCGGATTCAGCCAGTACCGGGTCTCGGTCGGGGTGGGGCTCCGCATCTACCTCGAGGCTCTCGGCCCGGCCCCGCTCGCATTCGACTTCGGATTCCCCGTGGTCAGGCAGGATGGCGACGAGATCCAGGTCTTCAGTTTCAGTGCCGAACTCCCCTTCTGAGTCGGCAAGCCTCGAACCCGCCACTTCCGTACAATCTCGCAGCATCCTCACCCCTCGGAGACCGCCGAATGTCGGACGTCGTCAATCGTCATCCCGGAACCATGTACAGGATCTCGGCCTTCGCCGGAATCGTGGCCGTGGCCGTCGTGCTCTTCCAGACCCTGACCGTCGACGCCTCGCGTCCCGTTCGAGTGATCGCGGATCCGACTCCGGTCGCCCTCGTGAACGTCGCCCGGATCTTCGACCAGATCGGCGAGCGATCGGAGTGGGACATCAGGATCGAGGCCCTCAAGTCATCGATCCGTGAGACCGCGACCAGCCGACAGGCCACGATGCAGAGACGTCTGGCCGAAAGCGAGCAGGCCACCAGTCCCGAGGAGAGGCAGAAGATCCGCGACGAGGTGGCTCTCATGCAGATCCGCTTCGAGGAATGGGCGAGGGTCAAGAACGCCGAGGTGGATCGCGAGGAATCGCTCAAGTGGCGGAGCATCTACCGCAATCTCCAGCGAGAAGCGGCACGAGTCGCCGAGAACGAGGGTTACGCGATGGTCATGGTCGATGACACCGTCGGCGACATCACGACCACACCGGGGACCCAGGTCCCGCTTCAGCAGCAGGTGCTCGAACAGATCACGAACCGACGACTTCTGTACGCCACGAAGACGGTCGACATCTCCGACCAGGTGATCGTCAGGATGAACAACGCCGCAAACGCGGCGCCCTGATCGAACCCCCCTCAAGAACGTTGCCCGGCCGCACGCCATGGAGCTCCGAATGATCCGCACCCTTCGTCCCGTCCTCATCTGCCTGGCCGCCGTCGCGGTCCTTGCCGGGGCCACTCGATTCGTGGTCTCCGGACTTCCGAACCGTCCTCCGATCGTCGCGACCATCGACATCGAACGTCTCTTCGACAACCTCGATCTCCTCAAGGAGCAGGAGAAGAACGTCGAGAAGGTCGGGGCCAGCTTCGACGAGCAGCTCGAGACCCTGCGAGGCCGGGTCGAGGAGCTCCAGGCCGACCTCGAGAACTTCGAGCCCGGGGGCGAGAAGTGGCTCCAGGTCAATCAGGACGTCGAACAGACGGTCAGCGAGTTCAGGGCGATCGAACAGTTCAGCAAGCTGAAGTTCGAGGCCGAGCGATCCAAGGCGATGCGGGCCGTCTACGAGGCGATCAAGGCCGAGATGGCGGAGTTCTGCAGCTCGCAGGATCCCCCGATCGACTACGTCCTCGTCGACGACACCATCCCCGAACTCGAACCCTCGACCGCGGATCTGATGCAGAAGCAGATCTCCGCCCGCCGGATGATCTACGCCAACCAGTCCTTCGACATCACCGACATCATCCTCGCCCGCATGAACGGGAAGGCCGGGTGAACATCGCCGGCCTGCTGGAGGGCCTGTCCACCGCGACGGCCCGCGATCTCGCCACCCTCGTCTCGGGAGAACTCGAGGGGAGTGGTGACGTGCAGATCAGCGGTGTCGAGGCGCTTGGCGACTCCTCCACCGGAGACCTCACCTTCATCGGTGACGCCCGCCATGCGAAGCAGTGGTCGGAGGCCGCCGCCTCAGTCGCCCTGGTGAATCGGGATCTCGATCTGGGCGACTGGGACGAATCGACGCGTGCGGTGGTCCGGGTGGACGATGCCGACCAGGCCATGATCGCGGTGCTCGAGGCCATCGAGACCGCGACCATGGAACTCGCCGACCGTCCGGAGAGCGGCATCCATCCCTCGGCGGTGATCGACGGCACCGCCGAAATCGCGGAGGGCGTCGCCATCGGCCCCGGAGTGGTCGTGGGTCCGCGGGTCGGGATCGGACCGGGAGTGGTGCTGGATGCAGGAGTCCGGCTGTATGCGGATTCCACCATCGGAGGTGATTCGCATCTCCACGCCAACGTCGCCATCCGCGAACGATGCATCCTCGGAGAGAGGGTGATCCTGCATGCCGGCGTGGTGGTGGGAAGCGACGGATTCGGCTACCGACCGGCTCCCGATGGAAGCGGACTTCGCAAGATCCCCCACCTCGGGCACGTCGAGATCGGGAACGACGTCGAGATCGGTGCCAACACCTGCATCGATCGAGGCAAGTTCGGTGCCACCACGGTCGGAGACGGCTGCAAGATCGACAACCTCTGCCAGATAGGGCACAACTGCCGTCTCGGACGCTGCGTCGTCATCAGCGGCCTGACCGGCATCGCGGGCAGCACCACCATCGGCGACGGCACCCTGATCGGAGGAGGCTGCGGGGTCGCGGATCACCTCAAGATCGGTGCCGGCTGTCAGATCGGGGCCAGATCGGGCCTCATGAACGACATTCCGGATGGAGAGACCTGGGCCGGATTCCCCGCCAAGGAGATCCGCCAGGCCCTCAAGGAACAGGCCGTGATCCGTAGACTGCCTGAATGGTCACGCAAGCTCCGCGACCTCTGCGATCCATCCTGAGACCTTCCTCACCATGAGTTCCGAGACCCCCCTCACCACCACCGAGCCCCGCCCCGCGGTCTCCACCCGGCAGCACACGCTGGGGGGAACGGCACGGTTCGAGGGACTTGGCCTGCTCCTCGGAGAGCCGGTGACGGTCGAGGTCGAACCGGCCGAGGCCGACCACGGGATCGTCTTCGAACGATGCGACCTGGAGCCCCCCGTTCGAATCCCCGCCATCGTCGATCACGTCGTCCCCCGGGGACGACGGACCACGTTGAAGAGCGGCGAGGTCACCATCGAGACCGTCGAGCACTTCATGTCCGCCCTCGCCGGCCTTGGGATCGACAACGCCCTCGTCCGGATCAACGCCCACGAGCTTCCGGGCTTCGACGGTTCCGCCCTGCCCTTCGTGGAGGGGCTCACCGAAGTGGGGATCGTCGAGCAGGATGCGGACCGCAAGATCTTCGACCTCCGCGAGGCGATCGTGATCGATGAGGGCGATGCGATGATCGCCGCGATCCCCCATGACGCTCCAGGCATGCGGGTGGTCTTCGATCTCGACTACCGCGACTACAACGACCGACTCCCACGCCAGGTGTTCACCTGGGACACCGCCGAGGGCGACTACCCGCAAGAGGTCGGCCCCTGCCGCACCTTCACTCTCGAGCACGAGGCGCGGGCGATGTGGGAACGCGGAATCGGCCGCCACCTCACCCCCAAGGACGTGGTGGTGATCGGCGAAGACGGGCCGATCGAGAACGAATACCGCTTCGACGACGAACCCGTGCGACACAAGGTGCTCGACGTCCTCGGCGATCTCTACCTGATCGGCTGCCCGGTTCGATGCCGGGTGGTCGCCCACCGATCCGGCCACGGACTGAATCGCCGGCTCGGCCTCGCCATCCGCGAACAGATGGCCGCGGTGGATCGCCGCACCACCCTGCTGCACGGTCGGGTGATGGACGTCCGATCGATCCAGCGGACCCTCCCCCATCGGTATCCGATGCTTCTGGTGGATCGCGTGGTCGAGATGGATGGCGATCGACGAGCCATCGGCGTGAAGAACGTCACGATGAACGAGCAGTTCTTCCAGGGGCACTATCCGGGCACCCCCATCATGCCGGGCGTGCTGATCATCGAGGCGATGGCCCAGCTCGGAGGCCTTCTCCTGAGCCAGCGACTGGAACACACCGGCAAGATCGCGGTGCTTCTCAGCCTCGACAAGGTGAAGCTCAGAAAGCCCGTCGTCCCCGGCGACCAGCTGGTCCTCGAAGCGGAGAACGTTCGTGCCAGCCCCCGGCTCGGTCACATCCGCTGCAAGGCCGTGGTCGACGACAAGATCGCGGCCGAGGCCGAGATCAAGTTCATGCTGGTGGATGCGGAATCAACCAACGGCTGAGACCGCCGATAATCCGAGCCGGGACTCCCCCTCCACCCAGGGATCCACTGGATCGAACGGCCGATCGGGCCGATGACTCCGGGTCATCCCCCTCGAACCCCCCCCTTCCGGAACGACCTGCATGCGCGTCCTCGTCGATGATCAACCCTGCTCGACCACCGCGACCACGATCGGCGAGGCGGTCGCCGCCGCGGCGGATGCCGCCGAGAAGGCCGGACGACTCGTGATCGAGGTCCTCGTGGACGGCACCTCCCTCAGCGAGGAGGATCTTCAGGAGACCACCCGACTCGCCGGTTCCGCGGAAGAGGTGCGGCTGATGACGACCACCATGAACGACCTCCTGCGGGACACCTTCGTCCACGCGGCGGAAGCCCTCTCCGACGCCGCCGAGGTCCAGAAGGAGGCCGCCGGCTTCATCCAGTCGGGCCGGCAGTCCGAGGGCATGCAGAGTCTCCTTGCGTCACTCGAGACCTGGGGCGGCATCCGGGATGCGGTGGTCAAGGGACTCGCCCTGGCCGGCATCTCCCCCGAGGAGGTCGTGATCGAAGGCATCGGGCTCCCCGATGCGATCGGCAGGCTGCAGGTGCGACTCGGGGGCCTCAAGGAGGCCATGGCCGCCAACGACGTCTCCGCGACCTGTGACTGCCTGCTGTACGACCTGCCGGAATCCACGTCGGAATGGAGGACCATCCTCTCCGGCCTGGCGACGAGATTCTCCTCCGAAGCCTGACCCCAAAGACGTCTCTCCCGCTGCGAACGGACACGGAATGACCACGAAGAAGAAGTCCTCGATCCCGGAAGCCCATCTCACCTCGGCGGAGCGTGCCATGAAGGAGGCTCGATGGTTCGATGCCGAGCGGGACGCCCTGTCCGCACTCGACTCGGCCATCCAGTCGGGCCTTCACACCCTTGCCGCCGACGCGATCCTTCCGCTCCAGGAGGCTCGTCGGCAGCGGGTCCTCATGGCGATCGATGCGAGCGACGGAAGTCCGAACATCCTCGACGAGGTCGATTCGGAGCTTGAATCCGTCGAACCGGGAGTCCATCTTCTGGTGCCCCACGCGGTCGCCGCGGATGCCCGACGCATGCGGATCGTCGGCCTTCAGACCGGGGTGCCGATCCTCACCGTCTGTCGGGAACCCCGGACCGCTGCCGGGCAGGTCCCCATCGTCGCGATCGGCGAGGTCACGATCAGGGCGTACGTCGATCCTCCCGAGGATCCCGATCATCACTCGATGGAATGGACCCTGGCTGCCATGGAATCACTGGGGGACACCGCGATCGAGCGGGCCGCCGATGCCGGGAAGGGGTCGGACCGGATCGTCGCCCTTCGAAACGCCCTTGATTCGATCCCCGAGCACGAGAAGCTGCATCAGGCTCTCGCCGAAGCGCTTCGATCCGCCGCCGGCTGAACCGACGGCTCCCACGATCATCGCCAGTCCAGGCCCTCGGGCAGGGTGTTGAGGTTGAGGCATCCCCCCGCCTCCACGATCACCAGATCCTCGATCCGGATCCCACCGATCCGCGGGTCGTAGACCCCGGGCTCGATCGTCAACGCCTCACCGACCACGAGTTCCGGACTCGATCCCGACGGCGAGCGGTCGAGGAGCGTCCCCTCGTGGACCTCGAGCCCGATTCCATGCCCGGTTCCGTGGACCATCCGCCCACCGGGGGGATCGTCGGGCCCGGCCAGGCCGACCTCGAACCCGGCGGCTCGAATCTCCGCCACCGTCGCCTCGTGAACGGACTGGGCCGTCACCCCGGCCCTGGTCGCCGCGATGCCGGCCCGCTTGGCCGCGACCACCGCCGCATGCATCGCCGCGACCTCGGGCGGGATCTCCCCGTGAACGACCGACCGGGTGCAGTCTCCGTTGTAGAGCGAGGCCGGGTTCCTCGGAAAGATGTCGATGATGACCGGCTGACCGGTTCGAAGCGGTCCCGACCCGAGCTCATGACAGTCGGCACCCTCGGGTCCGCCTGCGACGATCGCGGGTCGAGGTGCGAAGCCGAGCTCGATCAGATGCATGTCGATCAACGCCCTCACGCGTTCACTGGTGAGAGGCTCGCCCTCCCGCATCAGGGTGCCGTCCACGGCGGCGTCCGCGCGGGCGACCGTCTCGCAGGCGAATCGCATGGCGGACTCCGTCGCCGCCTGGGCCGCGGCGAGAGCCGCGATCTCCTCCTCGTCCTTGGCCCGACGATCGACGACCCCGAGATCCCGGTCGCAGACGACTGCGATGCCGCGTTCCTGGAGACAGTCGGCGAACAGCATGGGCAGATCGCGGTGAACGACGGCGGTGTCGAAACCCTCCCGTACAAGACATTCCGCGGCCGCCTGAGCGGTGGCGATCGCGCGATCCGGGGACAGACCTCCATCCGGGGCGAAGTCCGCGGGGCAGGCGATCGAATCCGCCCTCGCATCCCTCTTCGCTCGATCCATCTCGATGTCCCGGAGGATGAGCCGGGAGCCGGACCGACCGTCCCGGACCCAGCCGATCCAGGCTGCGGGATCTCCGACGGAGAACCGGATCCGGTGGTAGAGGGACATGTCCCATGCGGGGATGCCGGCGATGACCATGGCGGTCCGATCGTTCACAGGAGTCATGATTCGTTTCCGAAATCCACTGAAGGAGGGAGCCTGCGGGTTGTCGCCGGCGCGTCGGTTGACGATGCTACTCACTCCCACCCGGGAAGGTCCGGATGCCCGTTCCGAAGGAGCCTTCGATGAAGACCGTCTCACACCTCTGGATGTTGTCGATCCTCTCCGCCACCCTGACGATGGTCGGGTGCACCGGGCAACCCTCCAACAGCATGCTGGTCGGCAGCTGGGAGGGAAGAGCCGCAGCCGGCGAACAGCCGTTCAGCTTCGGATCGGTCACCTTCGCCCCTACGGATCGATCCTCAGGCACCTACACCGCCGAGGCGAAGTACGGCGACACCACGCGGGTGCAGACCGGACATTTCGTCGTGACCGGGGACGGACTCGTGCTCGACGGCGAACGGACCTACGACCTCCGCTTCGAGGATTCCTCGGTCGTCTTCACCGATCCGACCTCCGGAAACTCGATGACCCTCGATCGCTTCAACTGACATCCCGAAGGGATCCACGAAGAACGACGGCCCGCACGAGAGTGCGGGCCGTCGCTTCATGGATCCGGATTCGAGTCGACGAACACAGACCGAATCGGATCGCCCCGGAGGGCGTTCGGATCAGCCTCGACGACGCCGACCGGCGAGGCCGGCGATCGAGAGCATGGCGATCACGCCGGGAGCGGGAACGAGGTTGCCCTCGACCCATTCCACGGTCTCCTCGAATTCCTCGTCATCCATGCCGAGGTTGAAGACGATCCAGAACGAATCGCTCGAACCCATGCCATCCATGGTGGCGGTGAACTCGAGGAGGTAGGAGCCGTTGGCGGCGGAAGGATCGATCGAGAAGATCGGGTGGTAGTCGTAGTCATCGGTGACCAGGAAGTCGAGGATGCCACCACTGCCGCTGCCGACCGACTGCGGACCGAAGTCGACGTTCATGGACGTGGCCGCGGCGTCGAAGCCGTTGCCATTCCAGACCCCGAGGCCCGCAACGAGGTTGAGACCGATGGTCGAACCCTCGGTGAGACCGAGATCGGCGGCGACACCGCCGACACCGGGCTCGTCGATCGCGAAGGGGAATTCCTCGTCCTCGCCGAAGTGGGCTTCGAAGACGCGAAGGGAGTCGAGCTCGAGCGACTCGGTGTCGTGGTCCCAGCCACCGGTCTGGAGGGTGCCACCGTTGTTCCAGATGCCGATGTCGAAGTGCTCTTCCTCGTGATCGTCACCATCGGCGAACGCAGGGCTGACAGCAAGTCCCATGGACATGCCGACGGCCAGGAAAGTTGAAAAACGCAGACTCATCTTTGAACTCCTCAGTGAAACGGAAAAAAGGGAACGAAAATGGAAGAGTCTCCCCGGGAGGGGGGAGACGGGGAAGACGAAGATCAGGGGCAGGCGCCCCATGAAGCAAGCAGGGCGCCGATGTCGGAGCCGGTCACCAGACCGTCACCGTCGAGGTCCGCTGCTGAATCGCTGGTGTTGAACGCGGCGAGAAGCAGGCCGAAGTCGCCGCCATCGACGATGCCGTTGTCGTCAAGATCGCCGGGACACTCCTGCCCGGGCAGAAGCGAGGCCAGTGCGTCATCGGTCTCGCTCTGGGTGGCCTCGTAGTTGAAGGCGACGGTGAGCGGTTCGCTGTCGGCGAGACCCATGGTCGAGTAGAGCTGAAGGTCGAGACGGTAGATGCCGGGACGACGGGCCACGCCTTTCGGGGAGAGCAGTTCGAAGTCGAAGTGACGATGCCAGCCCCCGTCGGGCTGAACCGCCAGATCGAACCCGTCGGTCGGCTCGTCCTCGACCACCACTTCGAGGGTGATGAAGGAGATGCTCAAGGACTCCGGAACATCGAGAGGGGACTCCCAGTCCCCGAGCACCGGATCCCAGCGGCGGAGTCCCTCGAGGACCCGGAACCCGACCCGGCCCGGAGGCAGGGTGCCGGCGATCGCATCGAATCCGGGGTTCGGCGTGTACCCCGCGAATCCGGTGTCACCGAAGACGCCGTAGTGGACGCCGCACATCTCGTCGCATCCGATCGGGCCATAGGCCACCAGGCTGTCATCCTCCACCAGGACGCCGATGTCGCCTGCATGCTGGGCGACGGCCGGGCGGACCGTGAAGAGAAGGCACAGGGTCGTGGCCAGGAGGCACCAGGTGCGAGATTGTCTGAGCGGAGAAGTCATCGAATGATTCCTTGAAGTTTTCCCAACCATCGGATCCCGGGCCATGTCAACCACCCCCGTCGGGCGGGAGCGCGTCGGGATCGAACACGTTTCTTTCTCTCGACTCGTACAGATCCTCGAAATGTCGTGTGGCGGTCGATCCATCCACGAAGCTGTAGTTGGATCTGGCCAGACCATCGATCGACTCGCTTCCCTCCGCGGCCCAGATGCAGATGTTGGCGCTCGCCAGACGCCACGGCTCGTCGCCGACCCCCCAGGATTCGACGTGGGGATGGTCACTCACCGCGTACGAGCCGGTGCGGGCCATGTGCAGGAAACACACCGTCCGGTCCGGTCGTCCCACCTTGGGGAGGCGATCGGCCGCATGTCCCGGTCCGTAGATCGCGGCCATCGGGGAGTAGTTCCGGGAGAGGTAGTTGTTCATCCCGTAGCTGGTGCGACGCAGCGGGCCTCCGCCGTCGGGCTCCACCCCGCGATCCTGTCCTCCGAGTTCGTTGGGCCAGTGCGGGCTGTCGTCCAGAGGCGACTTCATGATGATGTCGTCGGTGTACCTCGACAGGACCTCCACGAAGCTCACCGCCTCGTTGCCGTAGCCACCGTGCGGCAGTCCGACATCCACGAAGTGATCGGCATTCGTCACCTGATAGGAGAGATGTGCGATGCCGAGCTGGCGGATGTTGGAGAGATCCCTGGTGTTCAGGGAGGCCAGCCTCGCCGTACGAAGCGTCGGAATCGCGATGCCCATGAGGACGACGATCACACCGATGACGGCGAGAAGCTCGACGACCGTGAAGCCGGCAGGGCGGGTTCGAGACCGCATTGAAGTCTCCTGTGGTGATGCACAGCAGGATGTCGGGAAGGCAAGTCGTCACCGGCACGACGATGATCGTCGGATTGATGATCCGTGCCGGTGCGACACGTGGTCCTCTCGAGTCCGTCTTCGTCACACGAGGCCGGGTTGCCAGCGGCTCCGCGAGCGGTGCCGGTACGACCTTGATCGGCCGGAACGACCCGTCAGCTCGTCGGGGCGTCGCGGGATCAGGTTGATCCACGCGACAGAGGTGTGTGCGTTTCAGGTGTCGAGATGGTCAGGCCCGCGTCGGCGGGCCTCGGGGGAACGCGGAACCGACGAGCTCGGCGCTCCGGGAGGACTCGTCGATGAAGTCCCCGATCTCGAGAAGACGAACATCGCCGAGATCGGTGTTCTCGACGAGATCGATCGGCTTGGCGGCCCCGAGAGCGAGGCAGGTGTCGCAGTCCCCGCCATGACCGCTGCAGGGAGAGGGAGCCTTCCGGTCCTCTGGAACCTCGGGGACCTCCTCGTTCTCAGCCAGCACGGTGTGCAGATGGCCGGTGCAGGAGTGTCCATGGCATCCTGCGTGAGCGACGTGACCCTGGCACGACGCCTCGTCTTGACCACCACCATGGGCAAGCCAGAGGTGGGCCGGTCCAGCCAGAACCATCGCCATGATGGCGATCACACCGACCAACCCCGGGCATCGCGCGAAGCGATTCCGGCGTGCCGGCGGCTGGAGGAAGGAGTGAACGGGCATCGTGGGACCCTTCGCAGGCGCGTGAGGAGCTGATTCAATATTGGGTGATCGGAGGGGCAAAGTCAAGACCTGGAGGCCCATCAGGCCCCTTTCAGGCCCGTTTCGGGCCCCCGGAGGCTGCCACAAGACCATTCGGACCTCGCGGAATCTCTCTTGAACGTGCCTCAACCGGGGTGAACCTAGTCCCGAACCAGTCGGCGGTACTTGATCCGGCTCGGATTGACGGCGGCCTCGCCCAGCCGCTGTCTCCGGTCCTCCTCATAGCTCGACCAGTCACCCTCCCACCACTTGACCACGCTGTCCCCCTCGAAGGCGAGGATGTGGGTGGCGATGCGATCAAGGAACCAGCGATCGTGGCTGATGACCACGGCGCACCCGGCGAAGGATTCGATCGCCTCCTCGAGCGCCCGGAGGGTGTGAACGTCGAGATCGTTGGTCGGCTCGTCGAGCAGGAGGACGTTCGATTCGCTGCGCAGCATGCGGGCAAGGTGGACCCGGTTCCGTTCCCCGCCCGAGAGATCGTCCACCAGCTTCTGCTGATCGGACCCCGTGAACCCGAACCGCGAGACGTAGGCCCGGCTGTTCACCGTGGCCTTGCCGAGCTTGATCTCCTCGTCTCCGTCCGCGATGGCTTCCCAGATCGACTTGCCCGCAGGAAGTGAATCGCGGCCCTGCTCCACGTATCCGAGCTTCACGGTCTCGCCCACGTTGAACTCACCGGCATCGGGCTGCATGTCCTTGGTGATCATCTTGAACATCGTGGTCTTGCCCGCACCGTTGGGGCCGACCACGCCGACCACCCCGCCGGGTGGAAGTTCGAACTCCATGCCGTCGAAGAGAAGCTTCTCCCCGAAGGCCTTGGAGACGCCCTTGGCCTCGATGACTCGATCCCCCAGGCGCGGGCCGGGCGGGATCCAGATCTCGATCTCGCTGAGCTTCTCCTTGCCCTCGTCGGCGAGCATCCGTTCGTAGGCCGAGATGCGTGCCTTGTTCTTGGACTGTCGTCCCTTGGGATTCTGCTGGATCCACTTCAACTCCCGCTGCAACGCCTTTCGTCGCTTGTCCTCGCCCTTGGACTCCTGGGCAAGCCGCTTGTCCTTCTGGTCGAGCCAGCTCGAGTAGTTCCCCTTCCAGGGAATACCTTCTCCGCGGTCGAGTTCGAGGATCCACCCCGCGACGTTGTCCAGGAAGTACCGGTCGTGGGTCACCGCGATCACGGTGCCCTTGTACCGCTGAAGGTGCTGCTCGAGCCAGGCGATGCTCTCGGCATCGAGATGGTTCGTCGGTTCGTCGAGGAGGAGGATGTCGGGCTGGGTCAGCAGCAGCCGGCAGAGCGCGACCCGACGCTTCTCACCACCCGACAGGGTGTCGCAGGCCTGGTCCTCGGGCGGACAACGCAGGGCGTCCATCGCCTGCTTCAGTCGACTGTCGAGCTCCCAGGCGTCGAGAGCGTCAAGCTTCTCCTGGACCTCACCCTGCTTCTCGAGAAGCTTCTCCATCTCCTCCGCCGTCATCTCCTCGGCGAACTTCGCATTGATCGCCTCGAACTCCGCGAGCAGGGCCACGGTCTCGGCCGCGCCTTCCTCGACCACTTCGCGCACCGTGCGGGTCTCGTTCCGCAGGGGTTCCTGTTCGAGGTAGCCGATGGTGAAACCCTTGGCCATGTGGGTGTGGCCCTCGAAGTCGGTGTCGATCCCCGCCAGGATCTTGAGCAGCGTCGACTTGCCGGAACCGTTGAGGCCGAGGACGCCGATCTTGGCCCCGTGGAAGTAGGACAGGGAGATGTCCTTGAGGATCTCCTTGCGGTTCACCGTCTTGGTGACCCTGGCCATGGTGTAGATGATCTTCTCGGAATCGGGGTTGGACATGATGCGGGCTCCTTGACTCGGCCCCGGTAGCGTAGCGGTCTTCCGCAGTCGACTCGCCAATCGACGGCCGGCCACCAGATCCCCGAGGCACCCGGTCGTCGGCGACCGGGGCGGAGACGAATCCCTCGACGCCCTCTGGATATGGACATGTCCTCCCACTCGAATCAGTCCGACATCCTCCCATCGCTCCCCACCCGGGCCCCCGCGGTCCACATGACCTGGGCGGACATCGCATTCGCCCACTGGCGGGTGCCGGTGGAGGCGATGCGCCGGCTCGTTCCCGCGGAGCTCGAGGTGGACACCCATGATGGAGACGCCTGGGTCGGATTGATTCCCTTCAAGATGCAGGACTGCAGCTTTCGAGGAGTTCCTCCCCTTCCCGGCCTGCGGAACTTTCTCGAGTGCAACGTCCGGACCTACGTCCGTCACCGCGGCATCCCCGGCGTCTGGTTCTTCTCCCTCGACGCCGAATCAAGGATCGGTGTGATCGGAGGGCGCGTGATGTGGGGCCTGAACTACCGGCTCGCCCGCTTCCAACGATCCATGGAGGGAGAGACCATCCGGTACGGTCTCGACCGGAACAAGGGAGACGGTTCGGGGCGGCTGGACTGGACTCCCGGCAAGGCTCTGCCGGCCCACCGGGAAGGCTCCCTCGAGCATTTCCTCGTCGAGCGCTACCACCTGTACTCCCTTCGACGAGGACGGTTGATCCGCGGACGGGTCGATCATCCACCCTGGGATCTTCAGCAGGCGACGGTGGAGGCCCTCGATCCCGGCCTGGTGCGGGCCGCCGGCATCGAGGTCCGGGGCGAGCCCGTGGTGCACTGCTCGAGGGGAGTGCGAGTGCGGGGATTCTCACCGGTCCCGGCCGATCGAACCGGGGATTGAACTCCTGCCATGGCCGGCAAACACGCCCGGTACCGACCACCGGGTTTCGCTTCCGGCCTCAATTCGTCATTTCCATGATTTAACCTCCACCTCGGGAGGATTCCTTGCCGAAAGTCTGGAGATGTCCCGGACTTCCTCGGTTTCGAGGACCGGGAATGCACCCGGAAATCAGATCCCTCGATCGAGACTCGCAGGAATCATCAGGAAAGGAACCCTTCATGGAAGCTCTGTCAACAATCATTTTTGTGGTGGGTGTCATTCTGGCCGCGGTCGGCTCCATCTGGATCCTGGTCAATGCGTTCAAGGAAAGCATCCTCTGGGGGATCCTCTCCATCATCATTCCATTCGTCCTCCTGATCTTCGCCCTGATGAACCTCGACAAGTGCAAGAAGCCGCTTGGAATCTGGCTGGCCGGGGTCGTGCTCTACGTGATCGGCGGATTCGTGATCGCCGCCGATGTGGTCGAGCAGGTGGATCAAGATCAGGGCACGACACCGCCCGCGATGACCGAGGACGAGTGACCGACGGGTTGGAGAACGGCCGAGTCGATCGAACGACCCGCCCCTGAATCACCGAACCGCTCCACCTCCCCGACACCATGTGTCGGGGAGGTGTCTCATTCCGGGGGTGCGAACTCCGGTTCCCGGCCGGGAGGCCTTCGCCGGCTAGAATGAAATCGTGAGCGACCGATCGTCCGACATCCGGAATCACGAGAACATCCTGTTCTACGACGGTGAATGCGGTCTCTGCCATCGTTGCGTCTCGTGGTTTCAGAAGCACGATCGTCGCAAGGTGATCTGGTTCGCCCCTCTTCAGGGAGAGACCTACTCGAACCTCGACTGCGAACGACCCGACGACGTCTCCACCATGGTGTTCATGGACGCCCGGGGCGTCTGGACCAGGAGCAATGCGGTCCTTTCCGCACTGCGATCCGTCGGTGGCGGCTGGAGGGCGTTCGCAGTGATCGGAGGACTGATCCCCCGCTTCATCCGCGACGCGGCGTATCGCTTCGTCGCCGTTCGACGGCTCGGATGGTTCGGACCTGCCGACGCCTGTTCGCTTCCGGGCGATACGTCACGGTTTCTTCCCTGATCACGAGTCGACGGCAAGCGCCTTCAGACGTTCAAGTCCGCAGATGCTCACGCTTCGCTCGTGCGTGGCCTCCAACACCACCTTCGGTGCCATCCCTGCATCGTCCGCCTCGCGCCAGCGAGCGGCACAAAGACACCAGCGGTCCCCTTCCTTGAGTCCCGGGAACCCCCACTCCGGTCGCGGGGTCGAGAGGTCGTTGCCGACCGCCCGACTGAACTCGAGGAACGAATCGGTCAGGACGCAGCAGACCGTGTGAACGCCATGGTCGTCATCACCGGTCCGGCAACAACCGTCGCGATAGAACCCGGTCATCGGATCGGTCGAACAGGCGACGAGCGGACCGCCCAGAACGTTGCGGTCTGCGGCATCGGCACGATCATCGGTGACCGATCGAATCATGAGCCCGCCCTCGGAGCGGCGGAGTTCGAATCAGACTGCTCCCCGTCCTCGATCTTCTCCTCTGCCTTGTCGACCTCGTCGACGAAGCCCGGGATGACCTGCCTTGCGCCGTCGGCCACCGACTGCTGGAATCCCGTCAGCATCATGTCCGCTGCGATGGCCACCAGGATCATGCCCATGAAGCGAAGGATGATCTGCTGGGCGTGGGGGGTGATGAACCTTCGGAGCAGACCGCTCGCCGCGAAACAGATTCCCATCACCAGAGTGAGGGCGAGTGCTCCGAGGCTCGCACCGAGCTTTCCGGTCATGGAGGGGTATGCCGCGGCCACGGTGACCACGGTGGTGATCGATCCAGGACCGCCGAGGATCGGCATCGAGAGCGGAACGATCATGGTGCTGTCGACCGTCGCCTCCTTGGCCTTGACATCCTCTAGCTGCTTCGATCCGGCCTCGGTGTGATGAGCGGAATTCTCCGTCCCCCCCAGCATCTTGAAGCCGATGCCGAGCACGATCAGGCCACCTGCCAGCTGGAAGGCGGGAAGCGATATGCCGAAGGCATCGAGGATCGCGGTTCCACCCCAGATGGAGGCGACCAGGATCACCGACACGGTGATGGTGACCTTGATGGCAGCCTTGACCTTGTAGGAGGCCGGCATGTCACCGGTCATCGAGATGAAGATCCCCGTGTTTCCGATCGGATTCATCATCGCGAAAAGGCCCAGGAACGCCTTGAGGAAAGCAACGGTCAGCATGTCGTGTCGAGCTCCTGTGTGGCGTCCGGCCCGGACCTGAGGGCTGGCTCGATCCGCCTGGGTGTGGTTGTGCCCGGTGCAGGGAGTGTAGTGAAACCGCTTCCACATCCCGAGGATCGAACCCACCATGTCGCGGGGCATGATCCACCCCGCTGTCGGACCGGAACCGATTCAGGATGTGCCGTCTTCTCATCGGCCGACCGGGGGAGGAACCCGCAGGGCCGGTATGAAGCACGGCGGCGACGGCCGCAAAGGACGTCACCGCCGCGCCATGGGGTGGCTCAGTGCCGATTTCGCGAACCCGGGAGGGTTGGATTCGTCCAAACCGTTCGCGAATGCTACCATGACCCCTGATGGGGGCATCTGCAGAAGTCGTTCTGCCGAGGAAACGTGAGCCCGATGCAGACCGCTCGTGAACGCAAGCTTCTGTCCCCCCGCGATCTCGCCCAGGCCATCGGCTCGAGCGAATCCTCCGTCAAGCGGTGGACGGATCAGGGTCTGCTCCAGGTCACCCGGACCGCCGGGGGCCATCGGAGGATCGCCACCAGCGATGCCATCCGGTACATCCGGGAGAACGCCTGCCCGGTGATCAAGCCCGAGATCCTCGGCCTCCCAGCGAGCCTTGCCACCACGGACCAGGACGACCTGGCGACCGCTTCCGACGCCGATCCCGACGGGATCTTCCTCGACCTGCTTCAGGCCGGACATGACGTGGGAGCCCGCAATCACGTGCTGGCCAGGTTCCTCGGCGGGGAAAGCGTGGCCTCGCTCGCCGACGGCCCCATCCGGAATGCGATGGAGGTCATCGGGGCCAGCTGGGAGCACGGCCCCGAGGGGATCTATGTCGAACACCGGGCCACGGAGATCTGTGCCGGCCTGCTCCGCGATCTGCGGTCCTATGTCTCCCCGGTCCGCCCCATCGGGAGGGCGATCGGTGGAGCCATCAGCGGAGATCCCTACCGACTGCCCCCGCTGGCGGTCGCCGCGACCCTCGCCGACTGCGGGCTTCAGACCGTGAATCTGGGTGCGAACACCCCGATCGAGGTGCTGGATGTCGCGAGCATCGGAGCGGCTCCGGCGGAAAGGCCGCGGATCGTCTGGGTCTGCATGAGCCTGGTGACCGATCCCGAGGGTCTTGCCGATTCGATCTCGGCCTTCGCGAAACGATGCATCGAGCACGACATGCTGCTGGCCATCGGTGGCCGAGACACGAACCTGCTGGACCTGCCGGTCGGAGATCACATCCTCGTCAGTGACACGCTCACGATGCTCGCCGAATCCACTCGATCCCGGCTCTCGACGCCCGGGACGTTCTGAGGGCGGGGCGACCGCGAGCCCCTCGCATCACACGAACCTCAGGGACAGGGTCCCCAGGCTCCGAGGAGCAGGCCGAGATCGGCCCCGTTCACCACGCCATCACCATTGATGTCTCCGGCGCACCCTTTCGGGCATGATCCCCAGTCGCCGAGCACGAGACCGAGGTCGCCACCGTCGACGACGCCGCTGCCGTCGATGTCGCCGGGACAGGGCTCGTCCTCGGGCGCGAACTCCACGATGAAGGCCCGCCGCACGTTGTCGTCGAAGGTGTCGTCCAGTTCGCGGCGTGGCCCGTCGAGATAGCTGAAGAAGCATCCCTTGTCGCCGGTGCCGTTGGGTTCTCCCGGTCGCCAGGGATTCCAGTCCAGAGGCGCGCCGCCGGTCCAGCGCCAGCTGCCGTCGATCAGCTCGAGTCCGATCCAAGGCCCCCCGTTGTAATTGGTCATGGTCCAGAGGGAGTGGAAGGCGACGAGGTTCTCGAACAGGAAGTCCGCCTCCGCCTCGGTCTCCAGCCCGGCCAGCGATCCACCCATCCCCTCGGCGAGAGCCTTCGCCTCGGACCAGCTCACCGGCAGTTCCGTGATGACGGCTCGATACCGGGCTCCGGTGCCGCCGACCGACGTGCTCCAGGTCACCTCGTCGAGGGCCGGGGGATCGTCGAACTCGATGAGGACGTGACCGAAGCCCTCGGCGCCGTCGTTCCAGAGTCCATTGCGATAGATGGTGGCGAAGTCCTCCCCGCGACCGGCATCGTTGGGTTCCCCGGCGTTCCAGTTGGAGAAGTAGAACTCCTCGCCGGTGATCCAGAACCAGTCCTCGGCGGGATCGGTGGCATCCTCCGCCTGCAGAAGCCCGAAGGTCGTGGGACCACCCACGTCGCAGGGCGTGGCCCGCAGAACCACGAAGTCGTTCTCTCCCGGAGAGGTCAGGGTGGCGGGATACCCGCCGAACCGTCCCGCGGTCTCGACCGCATCCGCCCAGGTGCCGCCGTTGAGGAGACTTCGGACGACGTAGTGATGGCCATTGGCACCGACTCCTCGGTTGAAGCCGGGGGTGATGTCGGTCGATGGACGGTCCACATCGCCCCAGGCGATGTCGATCTCGCCGACCCCGGTGTCGAACTTGCCCCCCACCCGGATCAGGTAGGTCTCCCCGGCGACGCCGAAGAAACCGCACCTCGAGGTCCCACCCGGACAGTCGATCACGTCGTCGCTGCAGGTCAGCAGGGTGCCGCCACAGTCCGTGTAGATCGCGATCCGGGTGTCGAATCCGGCATGGCCGCAGGTCGAGACGAGGATGCCGTTGTCGACCGCGGTGGTGTGGCGGAACCAGACGTCGCCGATGAAGGCCCCCGCGGTCTCCGAGTCCAGACAACCGGTGGCCAGCGGCGGCCCGTCGGTGTCGGCGTTGAGGGGGGTGAAGGCGAATCGCCCGAGTCCGAGATCCCGGGCCTGGTCGCACCGGTCGTTCGGAGGCGCGATGACGCAGGATTCGATCGCGAGGTTGGCGCAGTTCACGTCCCAGATGACCTCGCAGCAGATGGGATCAACGGCACAGACCTGTTCGCAGCAGGGAATGTCGTCGCATCCCGGGGAGTCGTGCGCAAGGTTGCAGTCGCCGCCCGAACCGCATGCCTCCGGCGGCGGTGGCTCGTAGTTGCCCACCAGGGCCGCTCCCCCGAGCCCCACCGAGGTTCGCAGCTGGACCGAGATCCCTTCGGGAAGACTGTCCGCGGGGACGTCGCTCACGATCGTGCCGAGCAGCATCTGGTCGAGACGCCAGCCGCCACCGCCCACCGAGATCCGGCCGTTGAAGCCGACTCCGGTGGTCACGTCGATGACCCCGCTCGCGGAGAACAGGAGACTGTCGATCGTGTAGTCGCCGACCAGTCGCCAGGGCGCCCCCCAGCCGACCTGATCACCGACGATCGAGGCACCCGCCGGACCCTGGAGCGTGGCGGTCAACTGGCGAAGGTCGACGCCGACGTCGACGCAGCCGAAGAGCGGATTGCAGAAGAACTCGTAGTTGAGGGCGCAATCGCCCGGTCGAAGCGAGAGCGAGTCCAGGATCATCCCGTTGAATGGCTCGAAGTCGGGCGTGAATCGGACGGCCCCCTCCCCATCCAGGGGGACGACCCGGGAATCCGACGCCGTCTCGGCACCGTCCGGGCCGGTCACCGTGATCTCCAGGGTGATGACCGCGGTGGATCCGGGATCGACCACCAGCGAGGCGGGAATGTCCGCCATGACGGGCATGGCGACCAGAAAGATCGACATCCCCGTTCCAAGGCTGGTTCTGGTGGACATCCGGAGGTCTCCCGTCATGAGTGGGCCAGAGGCCCCGAGGAAGTCCCCCTTGGGCCGTGAATCCGGGGAGACCCCATTCTGACCCCTTGGGACCCGATTTCGCGGGTGGAATTTCGAACTCGGAGAAGATTGCCGGAATTGGCTTGCAACCACATCTCGATGGGGACACCATGTGCTGCACGGGTTCCCGCCCGTCTTCCGTTCCCGTTCCCGCTATCCCCAACCGGGATGTTCCCAACCCTAGGAGAGGCCAGGACATGTTTCGCTTCATCTCCGTCGCCGCGGCCGTGGCCGCGACGGCCAGCACTGCGTTCGCAGGCGACGGCACCTACAGCACGAATTTCTCCAGTGCCGACGGCAACTACTGGGGTGCCGCGACGCACACGACCTTCAATGGTCACGGCGATCTCCAGCTGACCACCGATTACCCCGGTGACTACTTCGGCACCTGGTCGACCGGCGCCCTCTCCAACACCAGCGACATCACGGGCTTCAACGCCTCGTTCAAGTTCTCTATGAACACGAACGGCAACGGCGCCAACGAAGCGGACGGCTTCTCGTTTCTCTTCGGGAACCTCTCCGACGACATGAATGGTGCCGGCGACTACGGACACAGCTACCTCCAGAACTGGAACGGTGGTGAATGGGGCATGAACCAGTTCAGCCGCCTTGGAAGTGGCATGAGCGTCGACCTGGCCACCTACGGTGACGACTACACCCACGCCCGCTGGGCCTCGCAGGAGGTCGCCTACAACAACATCGACGACAACCTTGCCGGCCACGTCACCTACTACGGGTACGACTACGCCCTGAACGACGCCCATCAGGCCACGATGTACATCGACTGGGAGACCACGGGAGATCTCGTCGTCTACCTCGAGACCCCCGACAATGCCTACGGTGCCGGGACCGCCAAGACCGAGATCCTGCGAACCAGCGGGTTCCAGGGCATCGACACCGCCGGGTTCGAATTCGGCTTCGCCGGACGAGTCGGTGGAGCCACCTGGGACATTCTCATCGACGACCTCGACATCAACTACCAGTACAGCACCCCGGTGGTCCCCGGAGTCGGTGGCATCGCCGCCCTCGCCGGCCTCGCCGCCGTCCGTCGACGACGACGCTGAGCAACAACCGCCGGGATGCTCCCAGCGGCACATCGAGGATCCTCGTCTCCTCAACGAGGATCCTCATCGGGAAACGCCGGCGCCGCCTCCCCCTCCGGGGAGGCGGCTCCACACCCGGCCCCGATCAGTCGAACTCCGTCCGCAACCACGAGTCGAAGACCATGCACACGACCATCCGAACCGGTGTCGCCCTTCTTCCCCTTCTCGCCGCCGGCGCCATGACCTTCGCGGGAGACGAGACCTGCGAGGTCTCCATCGACGAGACCTTCGCCCGGGGCGCCTCCGGCGATCTCTACGAACGTGCCGTGCTCGTGCAGCTCTCGGGCAATCCCCGACTCAAGCTGGTCTCGGACTTCCAGCCCGGCACCTGGGGCACCTGGCGATCCGACACCGTCGAGGAGACCGTGACCGCATTCACCGCATCGTTCCGGTTCAGCCTCAAGAACCAGGGTGGAGGTCCCGGCGACGGCTTCTCCTTCCTCTGGGGAGACATGTCCGACGACTTCGGCACCCGCATGGCCGGTGGCGAATGGGGCCTCGAGGCCTTCGTCGCCGACGGCGGCGGGCTCAGCGTCGGGTTCGTCACCTACCCGGGCGGCGGAGGCAACGGTGTGAACGGCAGATGGGGCGGCACGGACTTCGCCTTCTCCCCCTTCACCTACGACCTCGTCCGCTGGGACGACGACCAGGTGGCGGGTGATCCGAACAACATGGCGACCGCCACCGTGAGCTGGACCCGCCAGGCGGGCACCACCGTCACCATCGCCCTTCCCACGTTCCCCCCGCAGACGATCTGGAGCGATGCCGGCCAGGCTCAGACCGCGAGCGTCGATCCCACCGGGTGGTCGTTCGGCCTCGCGGCTCGCAACGGCGGCATCGACCAGGACGTCCTGATCGGCGATCTCTCGATCGAGGTCGTCGTGGAATGCCCTCCCGACACCGATCCGGCCGATCTCAACGGCGACGGCTCCATCAACGGCGCCGACCTGGGTCTCCTGCTCAGCGCCTGGGGCACCTGCACGGAGAACCCCTGTCTCGGAGACCTCACCGGTGACGGCGTGGTCGACGGGGCCGACCTCGGTCTGGTGCTCAGCGGCTGGGGATCAGGCACGCCCTGACCGGCCGTTCCCCCCCGCCGGCCGCGACGAGGACACACCGACGCCGTTGCCCTAGCATGACCGCGTGAGCCCCACCTCGTCATCCCCGCACCAGCGCACCCGCGACGATCACGCCTCGGAGATCGCCGAGGACTACTGCGAGGCGATCGCGGAACTCGAGGACGGCGAGAACGGCTGCCGGGTGACCGAGCTCGCCTCCCGTTTCGGGGTCTCGCACGTCACGGTGGTCAGGACCGTCAAGCGACTCGAGCGTGACGGCCTCGCCGAGACCCGACCCCGCAAGCCGATCCGTCTGACCGAGGCCGGACGCCGCCTCGCCGCGTCCTGCCGCCGGAGACACGAGATCGTCTACCGGTTCCTCCTCGCCATCGGAGTCGACCCCAGGATCGCCGCGGTCGATGCCGAGGGGATCGAACACCACGTCAGCCCGTCCACGCTGGCCCGCTTCCGAAAGATCGCCGAAGAGCGGACCTCCGGATGAACCCCTGCTCCGGAGGCCTCGAGAGTCTCTTGACCTCTCTTGTAGCCTGGGCTACGATCGTGGGACTGGAGAATCCAATGCACCCTAGTCTTCGCTCGCTTCTCGCCATCGCATCACTTTTCTGCGGCGGCCTCACCCCGCTCTCCGCGGAGTCCCCGGCCCTCGATCGACCCACGATCGTCTGCACCGTGGGGATGGTCGCGGACGTCACCCGATCCGTCGCGGGTGATCGCGCGGACGTCTCCAGCCTCATCGGACCGGGTGTCGATCCGCACCTGTACAAGCCGACTCGATCCGACATCGGACGGCTGATGAAGGCCGATGTCGTCGTGGCGGTCGGACTGCATCTCGAAGGTCGCATGGACGAGACCCTCGATCGTGCCGCGAAGTCGGGGCGTACCGTGGTCCGGGTCGGCGAACTCCTGCCGAAGGACCTTCTCCTGCGCGAATCCGAGGAGAACGCCATGGATCCTCATCTCTGGATGAACCCGCGAGTCTGGGCCATGACCGCGGGGCCGATCTCGAAGGCCCTGTCGAAAGTCGATCCCGAGGGCGCCGAGATCTATGCCTCCAACGCCGCCGCCCTGGTGAAGAACCTCGAAGAACTGGACGCATGGTCCGCGCAGAGGCTCGCCACGGTGCCCGAGAAGGCCCGGGTCCTGGTGACCGCCCACGACGCCTTCGAGTACTTCGGACGTCGATACGGATTCGAGGTCGTCGGCATCCAGGGCATCTCCACCGAGAGCGAAGCAGGCGTCCGGGACATCGGCCGGATCGTCGATCTCCTCGTGAGCCGCGGAATCCCCGCGGTCTTCGTCGAGTCGACCGTCCCACCGCGACACGTCGAGGCGCTGGTCGCCGGAGCCCGGGCTCGAGGACACACCGTCAAGGTGGGCGGCGAACTCTTCAGCGATGCGATGGGCGATGCCGGCACCTACGAAGGCACCTACCCGGGCATGATCGATCACAACATCACCACCATCGTCCGCGGCCTCGGCGGTGAAGCCCCGATTCGTGGTCGTCTCGGCAAGCTGGCTGAAGAATCCTCGGGATGAGCCCCGCCCCCCCCGATCGGACCAGCCTGCGTGATCGGCCCGAGCACTCCAGCTCGAGCCCGCTCTCCATCCACGCCATGACCGTGGCCTACGACCGCAAGCCGGTGCTCTGGGACGTCGACTACGACGCCCCCACGGGCAGGCTGGTCGCCATCGTCGGTCCCAACGGCGCCGGCAAGAGCACGCTCATCAAGGGATGCCTCGGCCTCGTCCCTCTCGCCAGCGGAGTCGTCGAATACCGGGGGCGACCGCTCGAGGAGGTCCGACAGCGGATCGGCTACGTGCCGCAGCGAGAATCCGTCGACTGGGAGTTTCCGGTGTCGGCGCTCGACGTCACCCTGATGGGCCGCTACGGAAGGATCGGCTGGTGCCGGCCCATCGGCCGACGACACCGGGCCGCGGCCCGGGAATGCCTCGAACGCGTCGGCCTCGCGGGACTCGAGAACCGGCAGATCGACCAGCTCTCCGGCGGACAGCAGCAGCGGGTCTTCCTCGCCAGGGCGCTCGCCCAGGAGGCGGACCTCTACTTCATGGATGAACCGTTCGCCGGGGTCGACGCCGCCACCGAACGTGCGATCGTCGAGGTCCTGCGTGACATGCGCGATGCCGGACGGACCGTGATCGTGGTGCATCACGACCTCCAGACCGTTCCCGAATACTTCGACGAGGTCCTGCTGCTCAACATGCGGGTCGTGGCCGCCGGCCCGGTCGAGGATGCCTTCACCCGGGAGAATCTCCAGAAGACCTACGGGGGACGCCTCACGCTGCTCGCCGAAGCCGCGGAGGCGATCGCCAGAGGCCGCCGCGGACGGGATCGCGGATGACCGCCGTCCTCGTCGGATCAGACGCTGCGGACTGGTCGGAGCTCCTTGAACTGGCGACCTTCCAGGGCGGTTTCAACGCCACCATCGTGACCATCGGCACCATGATGCTGGGCATATCCGCGGGAGTGGTGGGTGTCTTCGCCCTGCTCCGACGACGCGCCCTCGTGGCCGATGCCCTCAGCCACGCCACCCTTCCCGGCATCGCGATCGCCTTCATGGCCTCCATCCTTCTGGGCGGCGACGGACGTTCCCTGCCGTTGCTTCTCGCCGGAGCCGCGGTCAGCGGGGTGGCGGGCGTCCTGGCGATCCAGGCTCTCGGGCGGTGGACCCGACTGCGGGAGGACGCCTCGATCGCCATCGTCCTCAGCGTCTCCTTCGGCATCGGGGTGGTGCTGCTGAGCTGGATACAGAGCAACGAACCCTCGAGCTCCGCCGGACTCGACCACTTCATCTACGGACGCACCGCCTCGATGCTTCCCGGTGACGCCTGGACGATGTCCCTGCTCGCGGTCGTCACGGTCACCCTGACCACGACCCTGCGACGTGAGTTCGGCCTGGTCTGCTTCGACCGGGACTTCGCGATCTCGACCGGCTGGCCGGTGGGCCTGATCGATCTGCTGATGCTGGGACTGGTGGTCCTGGTGACCGTGGCGGGACTCCAGGCGGTCGGCATCGTGCTGGTGGTCGCGATGATCGTGATCCCACCCGTGGCGGCACGGTTCTGGACCGATCGACTCCGGGTCCTGCTGGTGCTCTCCGGAACCCTCGGCGGCCTCGGTGGATGGTTCGGGGCGGTGATCTCCGCAGGACTTCCCAACCAGCCCGCCGGTGCGGTCATCGTGCTCACGACCGGTGCGGTCTTCGCGATCAGCATGCTCCTCGCCCCGCGTCGAGGCGTGATCGCCATCGCCCTGCGTCGATTCGCCCTGCGGATCCGGATGGAGGGCGACCATGTCCTCGAGGCCGCGTGGGATCACGCCGCGGATCGAGGCATCGACCACCCCCGCCTCGAGGTTGACATGCTCCGAAGGATCGCCCGGGAGCGAGGCTGGACCCCCCTGTTCAACCGGCTCGTGAGAATGGCCCTTCATCGATCACGCATGATCATGAAGACCTCCGCAGGATCGATCGAGCTCACCCCATCGGGTCGACGACGCGGTGCGACCGTCGCCAGGAATCATCTGCTCTGGGAGCGGTACCTCACCACCCATGCGGACGTCGCGCCGAACCACGTCGACTGGTCCGTGGACCAGGTCGAGCACGTCCTGTCCGCGGAACTGGTGGCAAGTCTGGAGGAGGCCCTGGTCGCCGAAGGTGTGGACGTCCCCCCGCGGGAGTCGTCGCCTTGAACTCCCTCGATCCCGCTCTCGATCTCTTTCCCCTCGCGGCGTCCATCCTCGCGGCGATCACCTGCGGGGTGCTGGGGAACTTCCTGCTTCTCCGCCGTGAAAGCCTGATGGGCGACGCCATCTCCCATGGCGTGCTGCCCGGACTGGTGATCGGATTCCTGATCACCGGGGACCGGAGCCCGTTCACCATGCTGATCGGCGCCACCGTCGCGGGCATCGCGACCGTGCTTCTGGTCATGCTGGTGCGACGGCTGGGACGCGTCGAGGCGGGAGCCGCGATGGGCGTCGTGTTCAGCGTCCTCTTCGCACTCGGAGTGCTGCTCATCGAGCGAGCGGCTCGTCAGACCGACATCGACGCGGACTGCGTGCTGCACGGCCAGCTCGAGACGCTCGCCTGGTACGACGCCCCCGCCCTGTGGCGCGACGTGCCCGCCTGGACGACGATCGAGAGCATCCCCCGACAGGTGTGGGGTCTGGTGATCGCCTGTCTTCTGGCCTGCGGATTCGTGATCGCCTTCTTCAAGGAACTCCGACTGGCCGCCTTCGATCCGGGACTCGCCTCCTCGCTCGGTCTTCGCCCCCGGGCGATCGATCTGGTCACCATGGTGCTGGTGGCGATCGCCACTGTGGCGAGTTTCGAGGCCGTGGGTTCGATCCTCGTGATCGCGATGCTGATCTGCCCGGCCGCCACCGCCCGCCTGCTCACCGACCGGCTTTCCCGGCAGGTCCTCCTCAGCGTGGTGGTGGCGATCGCGACCGCGGTGCTGGGCTACCGCGCCGCGACGGTCGTGCCGTCCTGGTTCGATGACGAATCGGTCAACGCCGCGGGATCGATGGCGATGACCGCCGGAATCATCCTCGTGGCCGCGATCCTGCTCGCCCCCGTCCACGGCGTGGTCTCCAGAAGCATCCGGTCCCGGCGTCTGGCCCGTCGCATCGCGGTCGACGATCTCCTCGCCACCCTGCTTCGCACCGAAGAGGCTCGTTCACCGGATGCGGTGCCGGCTTCGGCCGTGAATCTCCTCCGCCCGCCGAAACCCGCCGCGATCGAGCGGGCCCGCCGGTCGGGCCTCGTCGAGGGCCGTTCCGGCTCCGACCTGAGACTCACCGAGGATGGCCGCCGGGTCGCGCGGGACGTGCTGCGGCGACACCGTCTCTGGGAGACCTACCTCGTCGAGGAGGCCGGCCTCTCTCCCGATCACGTCCACGACCCCGCCGAGGTCCTGGAGCACCTCGGCCCCATCCCGTCGATCAGGTCCAGCCGGGACCCGCACGGCCGCCCCATCCCCGACCCCGACTGACCCACCACGATCACCCGCGAACCTCGGGACCGTGCCGGCGATCACCGGTGCGGCCTCTTTCACTTCTCGAGTCAATCGCGATGTCTTGCATGACACGCGATGCAGGAGCTCCGAACCGCCGCCATGGAGCGGTCCAGGGCCACCCGATCGACACGCGGCGCCAGCAGCAGCGACTCCAGCGCCGACACCTTGCGGGCGTCATGGGCCAACCGGGCCTTGAAGTCGGGGTCGGCCTCGCCCTTCGCCCGGGCTCCCTCGGACGCGATCCGAAGCAGGTCGGCGAGCCGTCCCGCCTCCGCTGCGGGCACGAGATCCGGGTGGTCTTCGGGGGTGCGCCACCCGGCATCCGAGATCAGCTGGAGATGCTCGAGGACGAGATCCATCCGGATCATCGCATCGACGAAGTCGTCCGGACGATCGACCGCGGGAAAGTCCGAAGCGATCGAATCGAGGTCCGCCTGCTCGAACCGCGTGGAACTGGAGGCCCGCTGAAAGAGCCCCCGGTAGCGAGGCGAGGTGCCCGACACGTGCATCCGTTCGATCACCTCGTCCGGACTCGCCCAGCCCGCACCGACCACGACCGCCGCGGCCGCACATGCACTCCGGTGCATGCCATGGTGGCAGTGGATGTAGACCACTCCATCCTCGAGACCGTCGAGCACCGCCCGGGTCAGCTGCAGACGGCGATGCTCGTCGAAGCCGTCGTAGCCGACGGGCAGGTGGATGTAGCGCATTCCACGAACCCGTGCGGCGTCGACCGCCGGTGTCGCTCCGTCGACGCTCACGATGGTGCGGACTCCCATGCCCGCCAGACTGTCCATTCCGGTCTCCGCATGTGGAGCGCTTCCGGAGACGACGTTCTCATGAAAGGCGACGAGATTGCTCAGTCCGGGTGCGGCCGCGGGTGCCATGACGTCGGGCGTCGGGACCGACGGGGAGTGCCGTACGGACGCCGCCGGCACCGCCTCGACCAGTCGACCCCGGTCCGGACCGCAGCCCGCTCCCTCGAGAAGCAGCGATGCCGCCAGAGGTACCAACCACCAGAGAGGATGTCGGAACCCGCGTGGCGGGGCGAGGTCTTCCAAGGACATGGCGGAACTCTACCCATCCGGCACCCCCGAGGCCATGACCGACGCGGTCGAGGGATGCCACCGGACTCAGGTNCGAGTGAAGGACGAGCGGAGCAGCTCGAGACTCTTCGGGATCGCGGTCCGCCAATCCTCGCGGCCCTCGAACTCCAGCGACACCCAGCCTCGATATCCGGCCTCCCCGAGGATCCGGGCGATCCGGGGATAGTCGAGATCCAGGGTGTACCACTGGCCGCCGCCGTGGTACGTCTTCGCCTGCACCAGGACGGTTCGAGGAGCGAGCTTCTCGAGACGCTGGTAGGGATCCTCGAGGAAATTCCCGGTGTCGGTGGTGACCTGNAGCCATGGCGAGTCGACGGCNTCNACGATCCGGAGAATGCCCTCCGGNGTCAGTCCGAGNCCCCAGTGGTTCTCCAGACCGAGGACGATCCCGCACNTCTCCGCGGTCGGCAGGCACGCCTCGAACGCCTCGATGACCCAGGGATAGGCATCCTCGTCGGTGTAGCCCTCGAGCGGGGATTCGATCCCACGATTGGCCATGAGCTCGTCGAAGTCCCTCGAGGTCCCCCACGTGCCGGTGTTCACGCGGATGACCGGAATCCCGAGGTCGTACGCGATCTCGATCTGGGCGATCGTGCGGTCGATATTGAAACGTCTCTTCTCGCGATCGGGGGTCACGAACCCCTGATGCGTCGAAAGCCCCATGATGGGGAGGCCGAGCCTCTGGGCCCGACGCTTGTAGGCCATGCGTCGCGAGCGGCTGATGAGCTCGTTCTGGCCGACCTGGTAGAGAAGGAACTCGATCCCGTCGAATCCGAACTCCTCGGCGAGATCGATGCAGCGATCCATGTCGCGGAGTTCGTCGTTTCGGAAACGCCAGAGGGAATAGGTCGAGAGGGCGATGGGATTGGACCGCCGGGGTCCGACGGTCGGTTCGATCGCGGGTGAGGCACCGGATGCGGCGAGAGGTGCAAGGCCCGCGAGGGATCCGGCGGCGAGAAAACGACGGCGATCATGTCTCATGATGAGGCTCCACACCGGCCATCGTTGGTCGATTCCGGCTCGAAGATGCTAACCCTGCCCGGGAGGTCGTGGATCACTCCTCCGAGTCCCCCGGCCCCGGAGTCAGAGGACTGCGCTCTCCCGCGGCATCGACCTTGAAGACGTCTCCGTCCTCGAAGAGGAGCCCGGCGGCCTCGGAGGGGTCGCTCCAGTCGACATCGATTCCGATGAGTTCCGGACGACCATCGATCATCCCCACCTCGTCGACCAGGGTGTGGCCGACCACGATGTGACTGGCATCGTGTCGCTCGAGGATAGAGGCGATCTCCTCGTCGCTCGGTCTCCCGCCCCAGTTCGCGGCATGGGCGGGGAAATATCCCCGGTACCAGTGCGGCCCCTGGGCATGCCAGATCAATCCGGTGCGCAGATCCTCCCGAGCCTCGGCCGGCCAGGCCGGCGGCCCGAGACCGGATCGAATCCGCTGATTGATCTGATCCGGTTCGAGCCCCAGACGGTCGAGCTCGGGCGAATATCCCGCATGGACGAAGAGGAACGGGCCGACCCGCTCCACGCTGTTGTGACTGCGAAGCCATCGCCCGAGTTCGGTGTCGCGGCCATGGAGCTCGTCGTAGGGGATGCCGATCCGATCGGTGCAGAATCGATACTTCGGATGGATGTACCGAAGGTCGCCGGCCATCACCATCGACTCGTGGTTTCCGAGGATGTAGTGCACCCGACCGCCGGACGCCCGCGCCTCTCCGGCCAGTCGACGAATCATCCAGAGGAGCTCGGTGACATCNGGGCCTCGATCGACGATGTCTCCGTTCAGCACCAGATGACCGTCGCCCCAGATCCATGAGCCGGATTCGTCGACCACCCCGTTGGTGCGGAGGAAATCGAGGAAGGTCCCTCGATTCCCCTCGAGATCGCTTACCGCGAGAATCCGTTCCGCATCCGGCCATGACGAATCCCCGGGTCGGACCACTCCCGAGACCTCGATGCTCGGGACCGTGCGACTCGGGGTGTCGAGGACCCTCCTTCCGGCGATTCCCTCGTGTCGGGTGCGAATCACCTCTCCATCGACGATCGAGACCATGATCGCGGTGGTGTCGTCCTTCCAGATCAGGTGAGGTCCGTCCTGGATCGACTCGGGACCGACGCCCAGGAGCTGGACCTGCCCGACCATGCGGATCCCGTCGCGCTCCTCGTAGTCCACCCGGACGATCTCCCCGATGCGAGCCTCGCCGGCCTGTCGAACGGATCCGACACCGAGTTTCGGGACCGGGACCCCGTCGGCGAAGAGGTAGTTCACCCCATCGATGCGCCACGCCCCCGGCGTCTCCCTCGACACCGCCTCGAGGACCCCGACGGCCTCCTCCGGAGCGGCNAGGGTCGTTCCGCCCCATCCCAGCAGGAGAGTGCACGAAATCGATCGAATCGGACGGACCAGGCTGGGAAGTCGCATGTCGGTCTCCGGGAATCAAGGAAGAAACACGATGATGGTTCCTCGGATTGTCGCATGAACCGGCGGGCTCATGGCCTAAGCTGCTTTCATGCGACTGTTTTCCATCATCATGGGCTTCGCCGCGGCCTTCATGATCGTGCCGGGGGCTTCCGGACAGACGCTCTTCTTCGAGCACGACGGGCTCGACCGTCGCTACCGGATCCATCTGCCGGATGATCTCGCGCAGAATGCTCCCCTGGTCCTGGTCCTGCACGGCTACGGCGGCGGCGGAGTCGGCATGCAGAACAACTACGGGTGGAGGGAGCTCGCGGACGAGATGGGCTTCGCGGCGATCTTCCCCGACGGCACGCGTGACCAGTGGAACAGTCGATTCTGGCAGGTCGGATACGACTTCCATGCGGGCAACGACGTCGACGACGAGGGGTTTCTCGTGGCCCTCGTCCAGGCGATGCAGAACGAGCACCGCCTCGACCCCGAAAGAACCTTCGTCACCGGACTGTCCAACGGCGGGGACATGAGCTATCAGCTCGCCTGCCGGCGGTCGGAGGTCTTCGCCGGTTTCGCACCGGTGGTCGGCACGATGATGGAATCGCTCTACATCGACTGCAATCCGACCGAGATCCGACCGATCCTGGCCATGAACGGGACCGATGACGACATCACCCTCTTCGANGGCGACATGGACAACAGCGATGGATGGGGTGCCTACCGTCCGGTCCCCGAGGTCATCGAACTCTGGGNCGACATCATGGAGACCTCGATCCTGAGGAGTTCGACCCTTCCGGACACGGCTCCCGGCGATGGAAGCGTCATCGAGTTCGATCGATATGGATCCCGGGCCCATCCCTGCGAGCTCTGGTTCTACAGAGTGGTCGGAGGCGGCCACGACTGGCCCGGTCAGTACGGGAACATGGACATCGATGCCACCCGGGAGATCTGGGACTTCTTCGCCGCGATCGAGATCGACCCCCCTTCCGATCCGGCGGACCTCGACGGAGATGGATTCGTGAACGCATCCGACCTCGGTCTCCTGCTCGGAGGCTGGGGTGTCGGCAGCACCACCGGCGACGTCAACGGCGACGGCGACACCGACAGCGCCGATGTCGGCCTGCTGCTCGGCAGCTGGACCGGCTGACGACGACCCCCGAGCCCCTGAGGTAGCCTCTTCGCGTCATGGGCGATGACAGCGACCAGGAAGACACCGCGGACACCACTTCGGCGATCCACCGTCGATGGTGGGGTCTGGTCATCAAGGTTCTGATCGCCCTCGGGGTGGTCGCCATCGGTGCATGGGTCTGGATCGAGCTGCTCGAACCCCGCGAATCCGAACTCGAGAACACCCTTCGTGAGCTCGGGCCCTGGGGCCCGGTCATCTTCGTAGCGGTCTTCGTGGTGGCCACNTCGATCTTCTTCCCCGAGTCGGTGCTCGCGATCGCGGCCGGAGCCATCTTCGGACTGGGCTGGGGCCTCGTCTGGACGGTCGTTGCGGGCTTCGTCTCGGTGTCCACCGTCTTCATGCTCGGCCGCCACCTGCTCGGATCCAGCACGAAGTCGATGCTCGAACGCCATCCGAAACTCGCCGCGGTCGAGAACGCCGCGGAATCACGCGGGCTGCGACTGGTGTTCCTGCTTCGCCTGTCCCCCTTGAACTTCACCGTGCTCAACTGGATGCTGGCCGCGAGCCGGCTGAGGTTCCGTACCGTCTTCCTCAGCGCCCTGGGGATGGTTCCGGGGAATTTCTCGACCGTGTACGTGGGGTACGCAGCTCGCCACACCGCCGACCTTGCGGCCCGGGCCCGGGCCGGAGATCCCGATGTGATGGTGGCCGGCGACTCCATCGCCCGCGAGATCACGCTCTATGCGGGCCTCGGCGCCTCGATCCTCGTCAGCGTGATCGTGACCCGGATCGCGGTGAAGGCGCTGCGAGCGGCGAATGCCTCGGTGAGCGACGAGAAATCCGCCCCCGCCGCCTGATTACGACACCTCGTCATGCCAGCCAGATCAACCCGACGAGGTGGCCCCGTCGATCCTGGACTTCCTCTTGTCGAAGAACGCCTCGATGTCCTCCAGGGGGACCCCCTTGGTCTCGGGCATGCGGAAGTAGACGAACAGGATCGTGATCGCGTTGCAGGCGGCGAAGATCCAGAAGGCCAGCGAGGGACTGAACTTGACCGCCATGAGTGATCCCTCCGCGATCACGTAGTTGCCGATCCAGTTGAAGGAGGTCGCGACACCCACGCAGGCCGATCGCACCCCGGCGGGGAAGATCTCGGAGATCGCGAGCCAGACCAGCGGTCCCAGACTGAAGGCGAAGGCGATGATCGCCACGAAGATCATCACCAGGACCACGATCCCGTCGTTCGGAATGATCCCGGTTCCGGTGATGCCGATCATGATCTGGGCGAGCATCATCAGCGCGGTTCCACCCAGGAGCAACGGACGCCGCCCCACTCGATCGACCAGCCAGATCGCGATGAAGGTCGCCATCACGTTGACCAGACCGAGGGCGGCGGTCAGTTTCAGCTTCTGGTCGCCGAGTCCGACCTCCTCGAGGATCTCGGGGGCGTAGTAGAAGATCGCATTGATACCGCTCGCCTGCTGAAGGAACGCCAGACCTATCGCGAGGATCAGCGCCATTCGCACCGCATGACTGCTCTTCAGTGCCGACCAGAAACTCTCTCCCGACTCCTCGACGACCCTCTCCTTGATCGCCTCGAGCTCCTTTTCNGCCTCCTGGTCGGAGCCGAGGGTCCGCTTGAGGACCCCGAGGGCGACCTCGTATCTCCCCCGGCCCACCAGCCATCGGGGACTCGGNGGCATCACCAGCATCCCGGCGATCAGCGAGCCCCCCAGCAGGGCACCAAGCCCGAAGGAGATCCGCCACTGGGTGTCGGGGTCGAGGAACAGGCCGACGAGGAAGGCGAAGAAGATGCCGACCGTGATCGCCAGCTGGTAGAGGCTCACCATCGCCCCACGGGACCATGGGGTGGAGACCTCCGCGATGTAGAGCGGACCGGCGACCGACGAGAATCCGACTCCGATGCCCATCACCACCCGGAAGGCGACGATCATGGTCAGATCGACCGAGAAGGCGCAACCGAGACAGCCGATGATGAAGCAGATGCCGCCCCAGACGTTGGTCCAGCGGCGGCCGATGGCATCACACAGTCGGCCCGCGATCAGGGCGCCCAGGAACGAACCCGCGAGCACCGCACTCACCACCGTGGCGATCTCGAGATCGGACAGCGAGAACGCCTTGGTGACCCCGATCTTCGCATCCGCGATCACGCCGATGTCGTAACCGAACATCAAGCCACCGAGTCCGGCGACCATCGCGATCGCGATCGTGTACCTGGAGGTCCGGTCCTGAACCGAGGGAACCTGGCTGTCGGTGCTCACGTCGATTCTCCCGTGATCGAATTCAGAAGTCGGTGGTCAGGCGGAGGCTGAAGACCACGCTCGTGTCGACATCGTTTCGCACCCCCGGGTTGATCACGACCTGGACGTCGGGGGTCAGCTGCATCGAATCGGTCAGCTGGATTCGGTAGAAGGCCTCGATCATCGACTGGGGTCCGGGATTGGAGCCGTCCCTCGCATCGGCGAAGACATCGGTCTCGTTCCAGGGGGTCCCGATGAAGGTCGTGGGTATCGGATTGAACGAGGCACCGAAGAGACCTGCGGCGGTTCCGGCCGTCCCGATGTCCGAGGACGGCTTCATCCAGTTGAAGCCGATGCNGAAGAGATCTCCACGACGGCCGAAGGGCCGTTCCACGCCGATGCCGCACGAGACCGAGGTCTCGATCGTCGACATCCGCGGTTCGCACCATCCACCCTGGGCCCAGTACCCGAGCCGGTCGGTCAGATGCCCCTGCCACTGCAGGGCGACGGCGTTGGACCAGTTGCGGGTCGGGGTCTGGGCCAGGGCGTCCAGATTCTGGCCGGCCCAGATGATCGTCGCGACCGTCGGACCGCCGAGGNTCTCCTCGTCGAAGGGAAGCACCATGCCGACCTCGGTGGAGGTCCATATGTAGCCCTCGTCGACCGTCGAGAACATCGTGTCGGGNCGCCCGAGCGCGTCGGTGACCACGGCGTTCACGAAGAACGACTCGGTCGGTATGGCCTGGACCGCGAATCCCAACTGATAGCCGCCCTGCGAGGAGCCCAGCGGCTGGATGCCGTCGAAGGCTCCGGCGAGGAACTGTCGTGACTCGTCGTTGGCCCAGAAGTTGAGACCGATGTACTGGTTCGGATGGATCTTGCCGGCGGAGACCACGAGGCGATCGTCGAACAATCCCTGCTGGTAGTACAGGAGGTTGAGCGTCGCCGGGCCACCATCCGGACCGGAATACAGGCTGTCGAGACCGACGAGGGATCCGACCGAGTTCTGAGCGGTCACCGACTGCGGACTGCCGATCTGACTTCCCTGGCGGACGAGCACGCCGAGCAGACCGTGGCCCTCGTGATTCCCCTTCAACAGGGTGCCGTCGGCCGAGTGATCCGAGTCCCAGAGGTTCCAGACGAAGTTGAGATCCAGACGCCCGGTGCCGAAGTCGTTCGGCATCCCGACCGACGGATCCGTCACGTGCTGGTAGAGCAGGGTGTAGTAGGCCGAGGTGTTGAGTCCGAACTGTTCGANCGACGCCTCCTGCAGAGCTCGCCAGGGCCGAAGAACCGGTTCGAGCGGGGCTCCGAGGAGCGGATCGGACTCGGGACGCCCGAGCGGCCTCGGCTGCGGCTTCTCGAGATCCACCGAGAAGTTCCAGGGGCGCAACGGGAGGAAGGTCGGGGAACCATCGAGGGTGGTGATGTTGGACAGGAACTGGATNCGTTCGAGATGCTTCAGACCTCTCCAGCGGGCATCCGCGGTCTCGTTCGCCCCCGGGTCGAACGGGTCGACGGCCGGAGGCTTCGCCGGCACGGGAGGATCGTCCTGNGCGAAGAGCGGATCGCCGGGAAGGGAAGCCGCGAGAACTCCAAGCACGACCGCTGCCCTGGCGCCGATGGTGGTTGAAGCCATGTCCATGGATGCAGCGTACCCCCCCACCACCCGACTCGCCGACTCACCTNGGAGACGACGCCCCGGCGATGGGCCGGGGCGTCGTTCNACTGCTGGAATGCCGGAGGGGCCTCAGCCCTTCTTGTTGGCCTCGGTCTCCGCGAGCGAAGGCGGATGCTTGAGCCCGGCCTTCTTGAGGAGGCCGTTGATCNTGTCGATCTTCTCCGCCTTGTCCCCGGCGGGATGAAGTCCGTTGTAGGCAACCTTGCCGTCGGCACCGATGATCGCGACGTGCGGGATCCCCTGAACTCCGAAGTCGGGATTGAAGACGTCCTGGCTGGTCATGACGATCGGCCAGGTCATCTCCATGCTCTTCTTGTAGTCGGCCATCAGACCGCANTCGGCCTCGAAGTTCTCGGGCATCTGCCGTCCACGNTCATCCCTGAAGAACACGCCTTGCTTCTGGGGACTGGTCAGTCCGAGCACGACGACGTCGTAGCCGTCGTAGTACTCGATCAGTTCCTTGACGTTCGGGAAGGAGCTCACGCAGGGGCCGCACCAGGTCGCCCAGAAGTCCACCACCACGACCTTGCCTCGAAGACAGTTGAAGCAGTTCCATTCCTCTCCGTCGCTGTTCCAGGTGAACTCGACCTCGGGAGCGGGGTATCCGATCAACTCGCCTCGCCCGGCGGCACCGTCCAGATAGGCGACCCGGCCCTCGAGCCTCGCCTTCGTTCGTTCGTCACTGGTGTTCTCGGCGGCCTTCTTCATCGCCTCGACGACCTTCAAGCGCGCCTTGTCACGCGTNGCCTTGTCGACGTTCATGGCGGCCAGCAGGGCCGGATACTCGTCCCATCCGCTCATCGCCTCCGCGGTATCCGGGATGCGGTCNACGAGGATCACCAGCTCGGACTGCATGTTCGGAAGCGTGCCGGCATCGACCCGGCTGAACGCGGCGATGACCTCGCCGAGCCGTTCGTCCGGAACCGCGGGCAGACCCCCGCGAGCCATGCCGATGTCCATCGCGGATTCCATCTCCTCCATGCCGGCGAGCATGAGGGCCGCATCCAGCCATTCGTCTCCATTGCCGAGGGCCTTGATGCGCTCCACCCAGACCGGCTTCGCATTCGGGCTGTACGCCCAGAGCATCTGCATCTGCTGGATGTGCGAGATCCCGCAGTCTTCCGGGTCGACATTGGCGAGCTGGGCATCGAGCACCGCGTGGAAGCCCGGATCGTCGAGGCTGAAGTCCTCGCCCTGACTACGGTAGTACTCCATGGCCGCGGCCTCCATGGCCTGCATCTGCTCGTCGGTCGGCGGCTCGGCAATGCACGGCGTGGCCAGCACGAGACCGGCGAGAATCAGGGAAAGACTGTTCATGGAGCTTCCTTTCGGGGGCACTTGATTCGTGTTGATCGGATTTCGAATCCTACCTGACGAGCCCGGGTGGTTCCCTGCCGTATCCTTCCATCTCCCGAACGATGACCCGTTGCGGGCCCTCTCGAACCGCGAGATGCCGATTGGAAAGAGGAATGCTCTTCGAAAAAATCGCCGAATACCTCGAAGAACGCCGCGGGGAGTTCGATCGGATCGAATCCGAACGTTCCCGTCGCCTGCTGCCGATCGCGGATCTCATCCGCATGGACATCCGGAACCGGAGGCGTCCACAGCTCCTCTTCGTCTGCACGCACAACAGTCGCCGCAGCCACATCGCCCAGCTCTGGACCGCGGCGGCGGCGGTGGACCTGGCTCTTCCCCTCGACACCTGGTCCGGCGGGACCGAGGCGACCGAGTTCGATCACCGCGCGGTCGCCGCCCTTCGAAGGGCGGGTTTCGCGATCGAAACCGCCGGTGATCGACCGAATGACGGATACATGGTCGGCTTCGATTCCTCGATCGAACCGGTCAGATGCTTCTCGAAGGTCCACGACCGACCGCCGAATCCGATGAAGGACTTCATCGCGGTGATGGTCTGCGACGAGGCCGACCGGGGATGTCCGCACATCGACGGTGCATCCGAGCGATTCGGGATCCCCTACCGCGATCCCAAACTCGCGGACGACACCCCCGAGGAGACCTCGACCTACGACGAGCGTTGTCGGGATGTCGCCAGGGAGATGCTCTGGATGATCGAGCAGGCGGCCGCATCGAGCTGATCAGGAGCGGTCGAGGACGCGAACCTCACCGGTCCGCACGTCGTACATCGCTCCCATGATCTCCAGCCGACCTTCCCGGATCATCCCGTCCAGAAGCTTCGAACGGTCGCGGATCTCCATCATCGTCCGGTGGACGTTTAGCTCCGCCACCCGATCGACGAAATCGTCGTTGGACGAATCACGGCCGGTCGTCGTGCTCGTCTCGGCGGATACCGCCTCGAGGATCGGTTCGACGACCGCACCGAGATGCTTCAGCCGGTCGCCGGCCACATCGACACCGGCCGCGACGTCGCAGGCCGCCTTCACGGCACCACAGGCGGTGTGCCCGAGGACCAGGAGCAGCACTGCTCCCGCGACGCCACAGGCGTATTCGAGACTCCCGATCGCGGCATCGTCCACGATCGCCCCGGCCAGACGGATGTCGAAGGTCTCGCCGACCCCCAGATCGAACACGAGTTCGGGTGTCGCACGGGAATCGATGCAACCCACGATCGCGACCGGCGGGCGTTGACCTCCGACGTGGGCGGCGACTTCCGCGGGGAGATCGCGATCCCGTCGAGCACCATCACGGAAACGCCGATTCCCCTCCAGCAGGCTCTCGATGAGTTCGGCGGGTGAAGGGTGTTCCGAATGATGCTTGTCGGCCATGTGCGGCAGGGTAGCGTTCCTGCCGGCCCCCGGGAGCCCCCGGGGTGCGGCAGAACCGGGAGGATCAATCCTTCCCGCTCAGCTCGACCAGACCAAGCATCGCCTTGCCCATGCCCTCACCGATGAGGTAGTAGGTCTCGGCGTTCGAATTCCAGTGATACCCCTGGCGAGAGGGGGATCGATCGGGCGGACGGTAGAAGTCCCGGGTGCCCACGAACGCCACGGTGCCTTCGAACTCGGGGCGGCCGGCGACCGCGGCCTGGGCGGCCATGAGCGACAAGGCACGGGGATGCTTCTCATCCGGTCCACTCATGCCGGTCTCGGCGATCACGAAGGGAAGCTCGGGCTTCGCGATCTCCTTGCGAAGATCGCGGATCAGATTCGAGAGGTTCTCCTCGTAGGCATCGTTGAACGCCTGGTTGACTCGGTCGTTCCAACCCTGATGCCAGCCGATGCCCATCAGCTCGAACTCCCGCCCCTTGAACTCGGGGAAGACCGCTGCAGGATCGGCCATGATCCTCTTCACGTTCTCGACCAGAAGCCGATACTCCGCTCCGACCTCGCCCCCGGAACTCGGCGGCCGGAACTCCCTGCCGATGGCCTTGCCGCCCCAGGCGATCTTGAGGAGCGCCACCGGCTCGTCGTAGAAGTCGCCGACCACCGTCCCGAAACCGAGCTCGGGTCCGATGGTGTTGTCGTTGGATCCGAATCCGGGCCGCAGAGGGCCCTTGCGTCCGAGGAACCAGACCCGGACATCATCTCGTTCCGTCCACTCACCATCCTCGTCACGGAGGTGCGCGTACCTCGCCTTCTCCGGCGACGAATCCACGAGCCACTCGAGGGAGCCCTGTCCTTCATGCCGATCGGGATTCGCCCTGACCTGACCCGCCCCGACCATGTTGGACTGACCGGCGAGGATGAAGACCCGGACCGGTGTCTCCCCCGACGATCGGCCGGAGAGCGAGAGACAGAGCAGAAGCGGTACGACCAGGGTTCTGGAAATGACGTCCATGAAGACCTCCGGGGGGGTTTTCGACCACCCTATCGAGCCGGGGAATGAAATGTCGATCCGAACCCGCCCACGGGTAGGATGGCGAGGCAGACCATCCCGTTCAGACCGGAGTCCATCATGTCGAAGATGCCGCAGGCCATCGTGATCCTCGCCCTTTCGGTGGAATCGTTCCTGACCGGAACCACGGTCGCTTCGGCCCCCCCCATTCCGAACCCCGACTTCACGGCGGGAGAATCGGTGCCCGAGGGCGCCGACCACGACTGGAACCTGGGGCCGACCGGTCTTCGCGGCTGGATGCACTGCGAGAGGATGGAGACCGACACCGCACGACAGATCCTCGTGACCGGGGTCGACGAAGGCTCCCCTGCCGACGGCAGGGTCGAGGTCGGTGACGTCATCCTCGGGATCGGCACCCGCGCGTTTCGCGAGGATCCCCGGATCGAGCTGGGCCGCGCGATCGGTCGTGCGGAACGTTCCGGAGGGAGGCTGGTGCTGCTGCGCTGGAGGGACGGGCGTCGGGATCGCGTGACGATCGAGCTTCCGGTGCTGGGTCGATACGCGGACACCGCGCCCTTCGACTGTCGGAAGTCGGAGAAGATCCTCGCCCGGGGCTGCGACGCCCTGGCCCGACGCATGGCGGCGGAACCGGGCAAGGGAACCCCGATCGAACGTTCCTATGCGGCCCTCGCCCTGCTGGCGGGTGGGAATCCCGATCATCTTCCCGTGGTTCGGGAACAGGTGACCAGGGCCGCCCGGTACACCGACCCCGAACGCCGACAGTATCACTCCTGGTTCTACGGTCCCCAGATCATCCTCGTCGCCGAATACGTGATCGCGACCGGGGATCGCTCCGTGATGCCCGATCTCGAACGACTCGCCCTCGAGATCGCCCGCGGCCAGAGCGAGGTCGGATCCTGGGGACATCGTTTCGTGCAGACCGAGGGCACCGACACCGGCCGACTCGCCGGCTACGGGATGATGAACGCTCCCGGCATCCCGATGCTCATCGGTCTCGCCCTCGCAAGGGAGGCCGGCGTCGACCGGCCCGAGGTCGATGAAGCCCTCGAGCGGGGCGCCCGTCTCGTCCGGTTCTACGTGGGCAAGGGAAGCGTTCCCTACGGCGATCACCAGCCATGGATCGAGAATCACGACGACAACGGCAAGAACGGTGCCGCCGCCGTCCTGTTCAATCTTCTCGGTGACGAGGAGGCGACCGAGTACTTCTCGCGGATGAGCGTGGCCTGTCACGGAGTGGAGCGGGACACCGGACACACCGGGAACTACTTCAACATGCTTTGGGCGATGCCGGGTGTCGCGTTGTCCGGCCCCCACGCGAGTGGAGCGTGGGTCGAGGACTTCGGTTGGGGACTCGATCTCGCGCGTCGCTGGGATGGGACCTTCACCCACCAGGGCCCCGCGGAGCCGAAGTACGACAGCTACCGGCTCTGGGATGCGAGCGGAACCTATCTGCTCGCCTATGCCCAGTCGGATCGACGCCTCCATCTCACCGGCCTGACTCCCAGCACCGCACCCCAGGTCGACCGTCGAACCGCGGCATCACTGATCGAGGACGGTCGGGGCTGGAGCCCGCGAACGAAGCTGGAGGCCTACGAGGAACGATCCGATCGAGCGCTTCTGAACGGACTCGAGAGCTGGTCGCCCGTGGTTCGCGAACGCTCCGCGATCGAGATCGGGCGCCGCGACGATCCACCCATCGCGGCCCTGCGACGGATGCTTCGTCGTGAACACCCGCATGCCCCGATCGGCGCATCCCAGGCCGCGATCATGCTGAAGGACCGGGCCGCGCCCCTCGTTCCCGAACTCCGTTCGAACCTCTCCGCCCCCGAACCCTGGCTTCGAATCAAGTCGGCGGAGGCTCTTGCCGCGGTCGGCGATGCCGCCATGCCGGTCCTTCCCGAACTTCTGGAGATGCTGGCGGAGGAACCACCGGCGGCCGATCCACGTGGCATGCAGCAGCGATACCTCTGCTTCGCACTCTTCGACCGACGAAAGGGTCTGATCGGAAGATCGCTCGAAGGGGTGGATCAGGATGCCCTGCGAACCGCGGTCGCGGCCGGTCTTCGCAACGAGGACGGCCGGGCCCGGGGCACCTTCGACTCGGTCTATCGCAACCTGCCGTTCGAGGCCCTTGAGCCTCTCCTGCCCGCCATCCATCAGGCGATCATCGAACCATCCCCCAGCGGGATCATGTTCTCCGACGAGATCAGGCTCTCAGGTCTCGAGCTCTTCGCGAAGCACGGCATCGCCGAGGGCGTGCCGATGTGCGTGACCATGGTCGACCCACCCCGCTGGGGCATGGGCAACCGGATCGATCGATGCCTGAACGCCCTCCGGACCTACGGGGGCGCCGCACGCTCGCAGGTCCCTCGACTTCGCGCCCTGCAGGCCGAACTCGAGGAACGAAGGTGGAACCCGGAGAAGCTGCAGAAGCTGGACATCCCCGGACTGATCCGGGAGATCCGGAACGACGAGGATCCGCCCACCCTGAAGCCGCTCGACTCGCTGGCCATGGTGGAATCACCCCTCGAGAACTGACCATGCAATGAGGATGATCCCGGCACGAACCACCATCGCGATCCATCTCCTGGTGCTCATTGCGGGGATCCNGGTCGGCTTCCTGCAGGTGAACGCCATGCCCGGCGTGCCGGATCACGGTCGTTACCAGGCCTCGGACATGGACGACCTTCAGGAGCAGCTCCTCGGATACTCGGCCCGACCGATGGAATATGCCGCCGGCGCCGATCATCCGGCCTGGTACGCCATCAGCGGCCTCTACCCGAGGGCCTCCCACGCCCTCGGGCTCGAGGGGATGCGACTGTGGCACATCGCGACCCCCTGCCTNCTGGGATTGAACCTCGTCCTCTTCATGTCACTCGCGAGACGGATCGGTTTTCCGAATCTCGAGGCCCTTGCCCTGACCATGGTCCTGCTGGGAACCGGAGCCACGATCACCTGAGGCGTGGTCCTCGAGACCCACGTACTCGCGCTCACCAGCCTGCTGACCACGGCCCTGATCCTCATTCGTCCCTGTCTCGCAACCCGCCTCTGGAATCGTCCCTCGACATCCACTCTGGCGGCCTTCGGTGTGTTCCTGCACTCCATCTGCGGCCGCGCCGAGTCGTTCCTCTTCGCGGCGAACTACACCCGGGCGACGGTGACCCGCTCGGCGTTCCCGGGCGATCCGTGTTTCACCGGTCGCTCGGCTGGATCGCCCTGTGCCTCGCCGGCGTGATGCTGGCCGTGAACGTCGTGATCTGGATGAAGGGCCTCGACTGGATCGTCGACAACGACCACCTTCCTCCTCCGACGTTCCCAGCGGGACCATCAGGATGAATCCGAAGTTGCGAGGCGCGGAACGCTCGGCACCGCCGGTTCCGGAGCAACAGGTTTCCAGCAGTATTCGGAGCGAGCAGGTTGACGTCGGAGCCGTCCTCGGTGAAAGTCCCCGCAGACCGTGCGAGCCGGTTGCGGGCGGCCGACGCGGACATCGATGCCTCCCTCAGGGGTGGACTCGTCGAAGGAGGCCGTGACCTTGACCGAGCCGGAGCACGTGATCCGAAGCGCCAGCGGTTCCCTGCATCATCCGCGCCGTCATGCCGCCGCCAGCACCGACGACTACGTCTTCTCCCAGCTCATCCCCTACATCGGGAACAAGCGGAAGCTCCTGCATCTCATCGAGGATGCGGTGCATCTCACCGGCTGCCGTGGGGGCACGTTCGTCGATCTCTTCACCGGCAGCACCGTGGTCGGCCGCTGGGCCAAGCAGCGAGGCTTCCGGGTGGTCGCGAACGACTGGGAGCCCTATTCGCACCGGATCGCACTGGGCACCATCGTTCCCAATCGAGTCCCGGCATTCGCAGGACTTGGCGGGGTGAAGGCCGTGTTCGAGACCCTGGACCGACTCCCCCCGCTTCACGGCTACGTCTCGAAGCACCTCTGTCCCGAAAACGACGACCATCCGGACCTCGAACGAGAACGACTCTTCTTCACGCGGGAGAACGGCGAACGCATCGATGCGATCGGGGAGCGCATCCATCGGTGGTCGCAGGATGGCAGGATCGACGAAGTCGAGAAGGCATACCTCCTGTCCGCCCTGGTGTATGCGGTCAGCTACGCAAGCAACACCAGCGGGGTGTTCAAGGGTTTTCATCATGGCTGGGGGGGCAAGACCGGAACGGCACTGCACCGGATTCGAGGACGACTGGCCCTTCAGCAACCGCTGATCCACGACAACGGCCTCGACAACCTCGCCTTCCGAGGTGATGCCCATGACCTCGCCTCGCGGCTACCCGTCGCCTGCGGCTGTCGGCCGGAGATCGTCTACATCGACCCGCCCTACAACCAGCACCCGTACGGAAGCAACTATCACGTCCTCAACACCGTGGTGCTCTGGGACAAGCCGGAGTTCCATCCGAGCTTCATCGTGAACGGACGCAAGCACGAGAAGTCGGCGATTCGGAAGGACTGGCGGACCGAGAGACGTTCGCCGTACAACACCCCCCACGACGCCCCGCTGGCATTCGACGAACTCGTCGGGTCACTGGACGCACGCTGGGCTCTGGTCAGCTACAGCACCGATGGAAACATCCCGCTCCGCGATCTGCTGCTCAGCCTCGCCCGACGCGGGGATGTCCGCATCGTCACCGCAACCTACAAGCGCTACCGCGTGAGCACGCCTCGGATGTCGGACAAGCCCATCAACATCGAGTTCGTCGCGGTCGTGGACCTCGACGCCCCCCCCTGTCCCGACCGGGTACCCCACCTCGAGCACGAGATCCTGCAGCACGAGGAGGATGCCCTCGCCCGGAGCGAGGACTGATCGCGCCTCGAATCCCCCGCCGAAGGAGAACGATGTCCATCACCTTTCCAATCGGGATGCTCGCCTGTCTCGCCTTGTGCCTCGGGGCAACCGTGGCCGACGACCCGCTGCCGGATCCCGACGACCGTCCGGCCGACCTCGGCAAGCCCGTACAGGTCTACCTCATGCTCGGTCAGTCGAACATGCTGGGATTCGGCAAGGTCGCCGGCAGGAACGATGGCACGTTGGAGCACGCGACGAAGGTGAAAGGCCTCTATCCCTACCTCGTAGACGAGGATGGTGAATGGACGATCCGAAACGATGTCCGCCTCGTCCACGTCCAGGGCAGCGGCCTCGGCGGGGGGCGAATCCTGCACGACGAATTCCTCACCGTGAAGGGCGCCAGGATCGGGCCCGAGATCGCGGTCGGCCACCACCTCGGCCATGCCATCGAGGCGCCCGTCCTTCTCCTCAAGAGCTGCATCGGGAACCGCAGCCTCGGCTGGGACCTCCTTCCACCGGGATCCGAAGGCTACGAATTCAACGGAAACACCCATGCCGGATACAGGGAGTCGCCGCTCTCCTGGAAGACCGGCACCAGGCCACAGCCGATCGGCTGGTACGCCGGCATGCAGTATGACGGAGACATCGCCCGAGCCAGGAAGGTCCTGGATTCGTTGGCGACCCACTACCCCGGCTCCCGCGGATACGAGGTCGCCGGATTCTTCTGGTGGCAAGGGGACAAGGATCGATACGTGGAGGCCCACGCCAGGAGGTACGAGGAGAATCTCGTGCGACTGATCGGGGAACTGCGCCGGGAGTTCGAGGCCCCTGATGCCCCGTTCGTCCTCGCCACGCTCGGTCAGACCGAGCGGGGTGCCGACGGCAACGACGGGTTGATCCTCGACGCCATGCTGGCGGTGGATGGCGACCGGGGAAGGCATCCGGATTTCAAGGACAACGTGGCGACCGTCTATGCCCACCCACTATCCAGAGGCGGCGCCTCCAACAGCCACTACGGCGGCCATGCCGAGACCTACCTGAACGTCGGTGAGGCGATGGGTCGTGCGATGGTCGAGCTGCGAAGCCGGGCGTCGAGGGAGGCGGAACCCGAGCGATCCCGGAACGGCGGGAAGACGAGCGTCGAACGCGAACGCTGGGAGGTCGATGGCTTCGAGCGAACCGCCCTGATCCACCTGCCACCGCTGACACCGGGCGAACAGGCACCCCTGGTCTTCGCCTGGCACGGACACGGAGGAACCGCGAGGGGCTTTTTCCGGAACCTCGGCATCCAGAAGCACTGGCCGGAAGCGATCGTGGTCTACCCCCAGGGACTGCCGACCCGGACGAAGCTGACGGATCCCGAAGGGCGACGATCGGGATGGGCATCCGACGTCGGGGATGGACCCAACCGCGACCTTCGGTTCTTCGACGTCATGCTCGAGGATCTGGTCGGCCGAGGCATCGTTGATCCGGAGCTGGTCTATTCGACCGGTCATTCCAACGGTGGCGGGTTCACCTACACCCTGCTCATGGAACGGGGAAACCGACTGGGGGCCGTTG
>PAQL01000011.1 GCA_002709295.1 Phycisphaerae bacterium
ACTGCGGATGCGGCATCGCCGACACCGACAGCGACGCCGACGGCACCCCCGACTGCCTCGACGGCTGCCCCGAGGATCCCGACAAGACCGAACCCGGCGAATGCGGATGTGGCGTGGCCGACACCGACAGCGACGCCGACGGCACTCCCGACTGCCTCGACGGCTGCCCCGACGACCCCGAAAAGACAGCTCCCGGGGCGTGTGGATGTGGCATCGCCGACACCGACAGTGACGCCGACGGCACCCCCGACTGTCTCGACGGCTGCCCCGAGGATCCCGACAAGACCGAGCCCGGCGAATGCGGATGCGGCATCGCCGACACCGACAGCGACGCCGACGGCACCCCCGACTGCCTCGACGGCTGCCCCGAGGATCCCGACAAGACCGAGCCCGGCGAATGCGGATGTGGCCTTCCGGAAACCGATTCCGATGGCGATGGAGCTCCGGACTGCATCGATGCACTCTTCGAGGTGCCGTCGAACTTCCCCACGATCTCCGATGCGATTGCCGCGGCCTTCGACGGGGTCACGATCCAGGTCGCTCCGGGCATCTACAACGAATCAATCGACTTCGAAGGCAAGGGCATCACCATCATCGGGGACCCTGACGATCCCTCGAGCACGACCATCGACGGGCTCGGAATCATCGGTTCCATCGTCATGGCGACCAGCGGCGAGGACGCGACCAGCATCCTGTCCGGCCTCAGGATCTCGGGAGGAGTGATCGGAAGTCCGATCTCGGAGGCCCCGGACGCCGTGAGGGCCGGCGGCGCCCTGTTCATCGCCGACAGTTCCCCGCTCATCGAGAACTGCCTCTTCACGCAGAACCAGTCAATCCATGGTGGCGCGGTCTACTGCACCGGATCCGGCGCCCTGTTCCGAGAATGCGTGTTCGAGGGGAACTTCGCGGGGCGGGGAGCCGGCCTTGCGCTCGTGGACTGCCCGAACGTGGTGATCCGTACATCCATGATCCGTCTGAACACCGCCACCTCGGACGGTGGCGGGATCATGGCCAGCAACGGCACACCTCGAATCATCGAATGCGTGATAGAGGAGAACCTCGCGGCCCAGCTTGGTGGCGGCATCGCATGGACCTCGAACGACGAAGCGACACCGCTCCTCATCGATGCCACCCAGGTGGTCTCCAACACGTCCCTGGAATCCGGTGGCGGTCTTTCGAGTGCCGGTGCGCCGGCATCAGTCGGGAACTCCGTCTTCTGCGACAACGATCCCGACCAGATCGTCGGTGAGTTCACCGACCTTGGTGGCAACGAGATCTGCACCGAGACCTGCCCCGGCGACTTCAACGGCGATGGCACGGTCGGCGGATCGGACCTGGGGGTGTTCTTCACCTTCTGGGGCGACTGTGACGCCCCCTGCGAGGCCGACTTCAACGGGGACGGAGAGGTGGACGGGCCCGACCTCGGCGTGTTCTTCTCGTTCTGGGGCCTCTGTCCCTGAACATGGCGCCGGACCCCGGATCCGAAACGTCAAAAGTCGTACCCTGGCGGAGAATCCCGAGGAGATCTCCGCATGAGCCCCAGCCGTAGCACCAGTCGCCGGGAATCCGCCCGACGATTCTGGCTCGTCAAGACCGAGCCCCACGCCTACTCGATCGACGATCTCAAGCGAGACCGGACGACGGGGTGGGATGGCGTGAGGAACCATCAGGCTCGCAACTTCATGCGGGACGAGATGAAGAAGGGCGACCTTGTACTCGTCTATCACTCCAATGCCGACCCGCCGGGCGTGGTCGGAATCGCCACCGTGAGCCGCGAGGGGCACCCGGATCCGACCGCCTTCGATCCGAAGGATTCCCACTTCGATCCGAAGTCCGATCCCGACAACCCACGCTGGATCCAGGTCGAGTTGAGGTTCAAGCGGAAGTTCAAGCGGATGATCCCCCTCGCCGAGCTCAAGGAGGCTTCAAGACTGAAGGGGATGCCCCTCCTGCAGAAGGGACAGCGGCTTTCCGTGCAGCCGGTCACCGAGGCCCAGTTCGAGGTGGTGGTGGCCATGGCGGGCTCGTGAAGGCGGATTTTCCTCCCTTTGAGTCCGATATCCTGCGAGACGGCTTTTTTCTCGGTAGAGCCAGCCCGATTGGTCGACACCCAGAAAATCGGTGCCACTATCAAGTGCTGCCATTGCCCCTTCGTGGGTTCGGACCCGCTTCCGGTTCTGACCTTTTCGTGGCAGCCCGGCGTGGATTGCCGCCGGTTCTGGAAGCAGGAAAAGGGTCGTTGAAGGCGATTGGAACCCCTTCAATGACATGAGATGGCGGATGCCGTCTCAGATCCCGAGTGCCCTCGGGAAGTGGAAAAGGACCCAGACATGTCAGCGATTCGTTTCACGGTGCCAGCCGTGCTTTCATTCGTGTCCGTTGCTCATGCAGACCTCGACCTTCAGTGGGACGGGATGCTCGCATTCGAGCAGATCTACTACTCCAACGTCTCCAGCGACAATTCGGTCTCCTGGGATGCCGCGGAACGAGAACGATCCAGCTATGCCCACGCCGGCATCCTCGACATCAACGATGGAGCCCTGAATCTCGTCTGCATCGAACTCGCTCAGAGTGTGACCTCGGAATCAGTTCCGTACACCATCTCCCCCTTCGAATCCGGTGACGATGACTACGAGCGCAGCCTGCTGCTCTCCAGTCTCTTCACCAACAGCTTCGATGCCGTTCTGGCCAGTGAATCCACCGCGATGGCCGCGGCCTTCGCGATGATGACCTGGGAGATCATGACGGAGAACTTCGACGGTGGCCCCGAAGACATGGTCGATCAGGTGGACATCGAACTCGGCGCGGTCCAGTTCGGCGACTATTCGGTCGCCGCCCGCGAGTTCTTCGACGCCATGAAGGCCGACCTCTTCGTCGCGAGCAGCAGTGACAACCTGATCACCTACCGCAACGATGAATATCAGGACTTCGCCGGCCAGGTCCCCGGGCCCGGCGGCCTCGCCCTGCTGTTCACGTCCGGCCTCCTCACCCGCAGACGCCGCCGCTCCTGAAAGATCGGGGACCGGTGAAAGATCGGGGACCGGCACCGGCCCCACCGAACACGATTTCAACGACCCGGCCTTCCCTGGAGGCCGGGTCGTTGCTACCCCCCTTCCGGGATCGGGGCGTAAGCTGGAATCATGGAAGACACTCCACGATCACCGGGACGACGCCGCGTCCTGACCGCAGGGGCGGCGACGGCTCTCGCCACGATCATGCCGCTTCCCTCGGCCCGGGCCGGTCGGGACGGCATCAACCGGTCCACCGGTCGCCCCCTGCGGTTCGGAGTCTTCGGCTACGGAATCCGAAGCCGGAATCTTCTCGATCGCTTCATGCAGCAACCCGGCATCAGACTGGTGGGCATCGCGGAAATCGAGCCCGACCGTCTGGCAGCGGGCATGAAACGAGTGGGTGGCGACTCCCGCGGCATGCTGTGCCGAGGCTATGACGACGGCATGACCATGCTCGAGGAGGCGGACCTCGATGCGGTGATGATCGGAACCCCCGATCACTGGCACGCGGTCCCCGCCATCGAATCCTGTCGCCGCGGAATCCACGTCTACTGCGAGAAGCCGCTCTCGAGGACCATCGTCGAGGGACGAGGGATCGCGGACGCGGCTCGCGAGAGCGGCGTCGTCTTCCAGGTCGGCAGCCAGCAGCGATCCGAGTTCGGACGTCACTTCGCGCGAGCCGCCGAACTCGTGAGGGATGGCGCGATCGGCGACGTCGAAAAGGTACGCATCGGAGTCGGTGACCCTCCGGTTCCCTGCGAACTGCCCGAGGAGCCGTTGCCCGGCTCGATGAGCCCGGAAGCATGGGACCGATGGCTCGGTCCGGCGTCGAAACGGGCCTTCCACTCCGACCTCTGCCCGATCGGGGTTCACGATCGATATCCGGCATGGCGGAAGTACCGTGAGTTCGCCGGCGGCGGCCTTGCCGACATGGGCGCTCATCACTTCGACATCGCCCAGTGGGCGTTGCGACGGGACGACACCGGACCGACACGAGTACTGCCTCCAGACGATCCCGAGGCCCTTCGCGGTCTTCGGCTCATCTACGCCGATGGCGTGGAGATGATCCACGAGGGCTCGGTCGACTGCCGTTTCGAAGGTACGGATGGCTGGATCGAGGCGGGGCGGGGCTACCTCCGGGCCAGCGATCCCCTCCTGCTGGAGGCCACGGTGTCCGATGGCGCCGGACTGCCGAGACCTGCCGATCACATCACCGACTGGGTGGAGGCGATCCGCGAGGGACGAGGGACGATCGCCCCGGCGGAAGCCGGGCATCGCACCGCCACCCTCTGCCAGCTCGCCGCGATCGGCTACGAGCTCCGCAAGCCACTGACCTGGAATCCGGATCGTGAATGGTTCGAAGGTGATCACGCTCCAGCTGCCAACGACCGCAGGAGTCGCCCCGGTCGGATCGAGTGGACCGGACACGGGTCCTGACCGGTGGCCGGACGTCAGGAGGAGCCGGAGTCGACCGACTGCCAGGCCACGATCGGGCGAAGCTCCACGGTCCGGAACTCGATGTGGGCCCCCTCGCTCTGCAGGCCGATCCGCCCGGGGACCTGCCGACAGTCGGTCGCCTCGTTCTGAACCAGTCCGTTCACCTCGAGGGTCAGTGCTCCCCGATCGAGTCTGATCCGGTAGCGGTTCCACTCTCCGAGCGGCTTCTCGTTGGTCTCGTGAGCCTTGATCGTCCGGCGCCCCCGGGTGCGCGACGCATCCGCCTTCATCGGGAACTCACCGATGTTCCAGATGTCTCCGGCGTTCCGGGAGTGCAGCTGGGCCTCGATGCAGTTCGGCCAGACGGTGTCCTCGCCGATGGTTCGCAGCAGGACGCCGCTGTTGCCCGCCCCCTTCGTCGGATCGAATCGCCATTCCAGCACGAGTTCGTAGTTCTCGAATTCCATCTCCGTCTGCAGATAGCCGATCGGCTGCCCCTTGCAGACGAGGATTCCATCCTCGACGGACCATGCCTGACCCGCATCGCTGGAGCCGTCACGGAAGTGGACTCGCCATCCCTCCAGCGACCTGCCGTCGAAGAGGCGGATCTTCTGCCCGAAGACCGGCTTCAGAGTGCGTTCGATCTCCGTCTTCGAGGAGGCGCCCCCGGTCGCGACGAATGCCAGAAGCAGGATCGCCGCGAGAAGCGGCCCGGTGATGGCGAGCTTTGTCATGCCCGGACGATACCGGAGTCCCTCGATTGAAAGGGCCGCGAACCCGGAGGTTCGCGGCCCGATGATCTGGAATCGATGATGGGATCGGAGGTCAGCAGGGACCCCACGCTCCAAGGACGAGACCGAGGTCCGCACCGTTGATGATCCCGTCGTCGTTGACGTCGGCATCAGCGTCGCTGGTTCCCCAGGCTCCCAGCAGGAGCCCGAGGTCCGCACCGTTCACCACGTCATCACCGTTGATGTCCTCGGGGCAGTCGTTTCCGCCGATGGGCTCGCAGGAGATGTCGAGGACGCCGTTGCCTTCATCGTCTTCGACCGGCGAACCGACCCTGATGTAGAGGACCTGGCCCTCGAACACGAGAGTCTGACCGGTCGCATCGTCGCCACAGCCGTCGTCGCCGCACAACACGACGCCGGACCCGTTCGTCGGGCAGGAGCCGTTGTAGGCACTGAAACGGGAGTTGAAGGCCGATCCGCAGGTCTCGATGGTCATGAACCCGGTGCAAGGCGCCGTGAAGCGGAACCAGACGTCGGCGAAGACCTGACCACCGGTCGAGGTCGAGCAACTCAGTGCATCGTCGAATCCGGAGGAGGTGGCATCCACCGTGGTGAAGGTGGTCTGACCGACTCCCACCTCGGTGGCGTCCGCACAGTCGTCGTTGGACGGAGGATTCGTGATGTCGTCGAACTGGAGATCGAGCGTGAAGTTGCCGGACTGACCCGAGGGGCTGCCGACCTGGATGATCAGCTGCTGACCGCCGAGGACCAGGGTGGTGAGGACGGCATCATCCCCGCACTCGTTGTCCCCGCAGGCCACGATCGGAGATCCCGTCGAGGGGCACGAGCCACCGTTCCACACGACGATCCTGGAATCGAAGGCCGCCCCGCAGGTGCCGAGCGTGAGAAATCCGTTGTCGGGAGCGGTCCAGCTGAACCAGACGTCGTTCTCGACCTGCGGTCCGTTGACCGAACTGCACGAGATCGGAGCATTCACACCCGACGTGGTCGCCCCGGTGCTGCTGGCATCGTTCGGTCCCGAGACCAGGGCGATGGCCCCGGAGCAGTCGTCGTTGTCGGGAGCGGTTCCGCAATCATCACAGGGAAGCTGGACCCGGTAGTGATCGAGGATGCACCTCATCCGCTTGTTCTGCTCCTCCGTGAAGTTGTTCATGCAGGAGTCCTGCGAGTAGTCCATGTAGTTCCGAGCCGGGTCCGGCGTGCCGCAGGAGGTCTGCGTGCACCCGGTGTAGTTGGGCTGGGCCTCGGGGTTGGTGTCGCAGATCAGGTCGCCGTTCTGATAGCAGTTGCTCGCATTCGCGCAACCACCACTGAACGTGTGCTCGAGACCGAGGTAGTGCCCCACCTCGTGGGTGCACGTCCGGCCGAGGGTGTAGGGGGACGACGTGGCGCAGTCTCCGAAGGCGGAGTAGAGGACCACCACGCGGTCCTGGGCCTGGCCGTCGATGTTGGCGCATCCGAGGGCGGGCACGTAGCCGAGAGCGCCGCTGGCGCTGTTGGTGTAGATGTTCAGGTACCGGCTGGTGTTCCATGCCAGCGAGTTGTAGTAGTTGCCGTTGTCGTTGAACCAGGTGGAGTTCTGCGAGTAGGTGATCCCGTTGGTCGGATTGCCGCTGGGGTCCTCCGTGGCGAGGAAGAACTCGATGCGGGCGTCGTTGCCGGGAGCGCCGTTGGTTCCGGGGATCGCGTTGAAGTCCTCGTTGAGGATGTCGATCTGGCTCTGGACACAGGCCTCGGAGATGAAACCCTGGGTTCCACTGGAGTTCTGGATCACGTGAACGACGACCGGAATGCGATAGATCTCGCCGTTGGCCGGGTCGTAGGTCGCGGAGGGACTGGTCCTGCTGCAGGAGCAGTCGTTCGAGGAACCGCCGGCCACGCCATCCTGGGCGGGGTCGATGGGTTCGCCGATCAGTCGCTCGTTCTCGGGAGGAAGACCGCAACGCTTGCCGTTCTTCATGAACCAGTCCGAACCCACGTAGTCGTGGATGTCATGGAAGATCAGGCGTCCGTCGGGACCGTTGACCTCGACCGTTCCATCATCATGAATCCAGAAGGCCGGGCCTCTGGTCGGTCCTTCGAGCGTCGTGGCCGCGGGTCGCCCCTGAGCCATCGCGACGGCGGTGACCGCCAACGCGCAGATGCCTGTCGTGAGGAGGTGATTGATTCGCATCTTCGGTTGACTCCAGACACTGGTGCGGGAATTGGGGCGCGGGGCTCCCCCGGAGAAGGCCATTCGTGCGAGTTGGCCAATGGAAACACTGCCAGGACAGACGCCGAGGTCCACCTCTGGCTCTCCATTATGAAGGCGGAAAGGCCATGGAGACGCCAAAACCCCCCAGATTGACCCGGGAACAGCCATATCACCAAAAATCAGGCCCTGACGAACATCCTGATGACTGTGGGATTCCGGTCAATATCCGTTTATCCTCAGAGCATGCCGAATCGACGCAGAATCCTGGTTCTCGTGCCCGGAGCCGCGCTCCTCGCCGGCACGACGCTCCTGGCCTCTGTTTCGGCACCTTCCAACAACACCGAAGAGCCTGCCGCCGTCCGATACGGACGGGATATCCGGCCGCTGCTCTCGGACCGCTGCTTCTCATGCCACGGAACCGATCCCGAGACCCGGGCGGCCGATCTGCGACTCGATTCCTTCGACGATGCGACCCGTGATCTCGGTGACGGCTACCGCGCGATCGTTCCGGGCGATCCCGATGCGTCGCTTCTGCTCGAACGAATCTCCGCCGTGGATCCCCACGAGCAGATGCCACCCCCGGAGGCGAACAAGCCGGCGCTGTCTCCGGAGGAGATCGAAGCGGTCCGAGCGTGGATCGCGGCCGGAGCCGAGTACGAGGATCACTGGGCGTTCGAAGCACCTCGAAACACCCGGGCCCCGGACCTCGAGGACGACTGGTGCCGGAACGACATCGACCGGTTCATTCTTCAGCGTCTCGATCAAGCGGGGATCCAGCCGAACGGCCCCGCGGATCGAAGCACCCTCGTGCGTCGCGCTTTCCTGGATCTCACCGGCCTCCCACCCACGCCCGAGGAGGTCGCGGTCTTCGAACAGGACCAGCGGCCGGATGCCTGGGAACGCCTGCTCGATCGACTGATGACCACGGAGCCGTACCTCACCCGGTATGCGGAGCGCATGGCGACACCGTGGCTCGATCTGGCCCGTTATGCCGACACCGCCGGCATCCACATGGACGCGGGCAAGCAGATGTGGCCGTACCGCGACTGGGTGCTCAAGGCGTTTCGGGAGAACATGCCCTTCGATCAGTTCACGATCGATCAGCTCGCCGGCGACCTTGTCGAGGAGCCGACGCTGGACCAGCTGATCGCCAGTGGCTTCCATCGAAACCACGTGACCAGCGACGAGGGCGGAGCCATTGCGGAGGAGTACCTGCTCGAGTACGCGGTCGACCGTGTCGAGACCACCAGTGCAGTCTGGCTCGGACTCACCGTGGGCTGCGCGAGATGCCATGATCACAAGTTCGATCCGATCACCCAGGAGGACTTCTACGGTCTGATCGCCTTCTTCAACAACGTGGATCAACCCGGCATCTACAGTCAGATTCCGGATGCGAACCGGGCCTTCGAACCCGCGATCGAGATACCACGTCCGGAGTCCGCGGCGCGGCTCGCGGCCATCGACGGGGAGATCACGGAGATCGAGCGGGCCAGAGCCACTCCCACTGCGGAAGAGCTCCAGGCCCTGAACTCCTATCTGGACGGTCTTCGCGGCGAGGAGGGATTCGTCTGGCGGCGGGGAAAGGTCCTCGAGGCCCGAAGCGAGGGAGGCGCCGCGATGCAGGTGCTCGACGACGATTCGGTCCTTGCGACCGGAGCAAGCCCCTCGGAGGACCACCATGTGGTGACCCTGCGTCTGGGCGAGGGTCGCTTCGACGCGATCCTCCTCGAGGCCATGACCCACGAGAGCCTCGCCGCCGGCGGCATCGGTCGGGCGTCGAACGGCAACGCGATCCTCTCCGGGATCACGGTCGAGGCGGTCTCGTCGGTCGATCCCGCCGAACGTCGATCGGTCGAGCTGGGCTGGGCATGGGCCGACCACGAGCAACCCGACGCCGACTACCGGGTGGTGAACGCCCTGCGACCCGACGACGGAAGAGTCTGGGCCCCACAGTCCCACTCCCTGCCGGGGCCCCGGACCCTGCTGTTCCTCGCCGACCGACCCTTCGGGTATCCGGGCGGCACCGATCTGGTCGTCAGAACCTCATACGAATCGCCCTACGCCCAGCACGTGATCGGAAGGACTCGGATCCATGCCGCACGATCCTCCGATCGGCTTCGAGCCACGCTTCCGGTCGCGAACTCGAACTGGTACATCACCGGCCCCTTCCCGATCGCGAACGGTCCGGAGGGTTACGACACCACGTTCGGACCCGAGCAGGTCCGGATCCTCGATCTCGGGGCCCGATTCGTCGTCGACGAGGACGGAAGTGGTGGAGACGGATGGCGGTTCGCTCCGGGAGTGGTCGACGGCACACCGGTCGGTCTGGCGCAGGGTCTCGGGGCCGAGTTCATCGCTCGGGAGTTGTGGAGTCCTGACGCCCGGGATCTTCCGATCTCGGTGGGTTCCGACGACGGCGTGCAGATCCACCTGAATGGAGAACTCGTACTCGAGGACCGGACCGACCGCGGGGTCGCCCCGGACCAGAACCGGGCCGTGCTCAAGCTTCGACCGGGCTACAACCTGCTCGTCTACAAGGTCGTGAACACCGGAGGCCCCGCCGCGATGTACTACCGGGCCGATCCTCCGGAATCGCAGCTCCCCCCACAGGCGGTGGCCAATCTGATTCCCGATGATCTGGTGCGGCCCGCGGTCGCGGCCGCAGGCGAGGAGTCCCTTCGGATACGGGTCTCCCCTCGCTACCGAACCCTCGGCGAGCGGGTCGCCTCCCTTCGCGAGGAGCGAACCGGCCTTCTGGATGACGTGCCTAAGACGTCGATCATGAGGGAAAGGGCGATGCCTCGTCCGACCTACGTGATGAATCGCGGGTTGTACGACGACCCCGATGAGACCCGTCCCGTGGAACGCGCGGTTCCGGCGGTCCTGGGATCCCTGCCCGCGGATCTGGAGAATCCCGATCGTCTCGATCTCGCGAGGTGGATCGTCGGCCCCGACAATCCCCTCACCGCCAGGGTGATCGTCAATCGATTCTGGCAGCAGCTCTTCGGCCGGGGGCTGGTGGAGAGTGTGGAGGACTTCGGATATCAGAGTGCGTGGCCCAGCCATCCGGAGCTTCTGGACCATCTCTCGATCGAGTTCCGGGATGGTGGCTGGGACGTCCGAGCCCTTCTGCGAAGGATCATGAACAGCGCGACCTATCGGGAATCGGCGCGAATCAGACCGGACGTGTCGGAAGCGGATCCTGGAAACGAACTGCTCGCCCACTTCCCCCGCCAGAGACTCGAGGCGGAGCAGATCCGGGACCAGGCGCTCTATGCGTCCGGTCTGCTGATCGAATCCTTCGGCGGCCCCAGCGTGAAGCCCTACCAGCCCGAAGGCCTCTGGCGCGAGGTGGCGATGCTGCAATCCAACACCCGCAACTACGAGCGCGGCTACGGGGACGATCTTCATCGTCGAAGCCTCTACACCTACTGGAAACGGGCCTGCCCTCCACCCTCGCTGCTCGCCTTCGATGCCCCGACCCGCGAGTACTGCAACACCCGGCGACTCACCACCAACACCCCTCTGCAGGCCCTGGTGCTCTGGAACGATCCCCAGTTCGTCGAAGCGGCACGGATGCTCGCGGCCCGAGTGCTGCTCGGCCTCCCTGACGCGGACGACCGGACACGTCTCGATCGGATGTTCCGACTGGCGACCGCCAGCCCGGTTCCCGATGCCGTCGCCCCCGTCGTTCTGGAGACCCTCGAAGGATTCCGAACCAGGTACGCCGGAGACCCCGAAGCCGCGAACGGACTTCTCGCGGTGGGTGACATCCCGGTGCCGGAGGGCGTCGATCCCTCCGAACTCGCGGCCTGGTCGATGATCGCCAACGCGGTTCTCTCCAGCGATTCGGCGATCGTGAAGGACTGATCCGCGTCCCGATGGCCTCTGAAGGGTTCGAGGCTCCCCGATTCCCGACCGCGGCCTCCGCAAATCGTCCAATTCATGCATTGAGCGTTGACGTTGGGCAAAAAAGCGATCAATGTATGACTGAATCCGGGTTCTCTGCATGACCGCAGGTCCAGCGATGACGCCGGGCCACTGCCGGAGGACATCCAAAGACATGGTCTCTTCACACCAGAGTGACTTCGATTGCGACGTGGCGATCATCGGAGGCGGCCCGGCAGGTTCGACCCTCGCATCGATCATCCTGACGCATCGCCCCGACACCCGAATCACGATCCTCGAGAAGGAGACCTTCCCTCGGGATCACGTCGGCGAGAGTCAGCTGCCGGCGATCGGCGCGATCCTCGACGAGATGGGCTGCTGGGACAAGGTCGAACGAGCCGGATTCCCCCTCAAGGTCGGTGCGACCTACCGCTGGGGACGAAGCTCGGAACTCTGGGACTTCGACTTCATCGATCCCGAGATCGTGGAAGCCGTCGAACGCCCCACTCCCTACGAGGGGCCCCGGGTGCACACGGCCTTCCAGGTCGACCGGGCCATCTACGACGAGATCCTTCTCGACCACGCCGCCGAGCTGGGCGCGAACGTCCGGCAGGCGACCCAGGTACGAGAGGTCCTCCGGGACGGGGATCGGATCGAATCGCTCGAACTCGACGATGGAAGCTCCGTCCGGGCCCGCTGGTACGTCGACGCCAGTGGTCATGTCGGACTTCTCCGACGCCGCATGGGCGTCGAGACCCGGCCCGAGACCAACCTTCAGAACATCGCCTTCTGGGACTACTGGGAGAACGCCGAATGGGCGGTGGAGATCGGCGTCGGGGCGACCCGGGTCCAGGTCCTCAGTCAGCCCGCCGGCTGGATCTGGTTCATTCCCATCGGTCCCACCCGGACCTCGATCGGGTACATCCTCCCCTCCTCCCATTTCAAGACACTTCGGAAGTCGCCGACCGAGGTCTATCACGAGACCATCGCCGCCGACCCCCGGGTGGCGGCCCTGACCCGGAACGCCACCGCTCGCGGCATGGTCGAGGCGACCAAGGACTGGTCCTTCACCGCCGAACGAGGCCACGGTGAGAACTGGTTCCTGGTCGGAGAGTCCCTCGGCTTCGCGGATCCGATTCTCGCCGCGGGCATGTCGCTGGCCCACACCGGTGCTCGCGAACTCGGCTACACCCTCATGGAACTCCTCGACGGTGCGAAACCCGAGGACGAGGAATGGCTGAAGGATTCGATCAGCACCCAGCAGCTTCGACGCGTTCGACAGCACATCAAGTTCGCGGACTTCTGGTACGCGGCCAACGGCCAGTTCACGGATCTTCAGGAACACTGCCGGGTGATCGCCGAGGAATCCGGCATGAAGATGAAGCCGGATGCGGCCTGGCGATGGCTCGCCCAGGGGGGCTTCACCACGGACAGCGGAGTCCACGCGACGGCCGGTTCCTTCGATCCCGGAACCCTGAAGCAGGTGCAGTGGATGCTGACCGACCGGGTCTCCGGCTGGCAGGTCAACAAGTACAACGTCTACAAGCTCAACCTTCGCAACGCCGAACGACGCCGACTGGCGATCTATCACGAGGGCAAGGTGCAGCGTCGGGAGTGCCTGGTCCGGGGGGACAACATCCTTCCCCTCGCCGGCTGGTACGGGGTGCTCGTGGATCTGATCGAGATCGACGGACGCGTGGACCGCATCTTCCAGTCGATCGCGAAGAACTACGGCGGCGAATCCGGAGTCGCCTCCCCCCAGCAGCTCTGCATGCAGGCCCTGGAGGTGCTGCTCACCGACAGCTGGGTCATCGGCCGCCTCGACAAGAAGGTCCCCCGACTGACGGTCCAGTCCTCGGACGAGGAGACGCTCTTCGTGCACTGGAACCGCGATGAGTGCCCGGAGGAGCGGACTTCGGAGTCCACCTGAGCACGGTTCGTGGGACTCCCGCATGGTTCCGGGGATTCAGAGTCGGCCTCGATCCGCGACGGGGTATCCTCATGAGGAGTCTCGGAGATCAGACATGAGCCAGAGTCAGCCTCAAGAAGACTGCCACGATCCCCTCGAGACGTACCTGCGCAATCTGACCCGCCGTCGATTCTTCGGAAACATGGCCGGCGGTCTGCTGGGCGGGATGGGCGTGACCGCGCTGGGCTCCCTCGCGGGCGATCGCCCGGCATTCGCCGGAACCAGGGTCGACGAGGTCGACCGGATCCTGAACTCCCTCCCTCACCACGCCCCGAAGGCCAAGCGCGTCATCTACATGCACATGGAGGGGGCACCGAGCCAGCTCGACCTCTATGACTACAAGCCGGCCCTTCACGAACGATTCGACGAGGACCTCCCGGACTCGATCCGGAACGGCCAGCGCATCACCACGATGACCAGTGGCCAGTCGCGATTCCCCGTGGCTCCCACGATGTTCAAGTTCGAACGCCATGAGAACAACGAGGACGGCGTGATGCTGTCCGAGCTTCTTCCGCACACCGGCCGTATGGCGAAGGACATCTGCTTCATCCATTCGATGAAGACCTCGGCGATCAACCACGAGCCGGGCATCACCTTCTTCCAGACCGGAAGCGAGATCCCGGGACGACCGTGCTTCGGTTCATGGATGAGCTACGGTCTCGGGAGCATGAACAACGACCTGCCGACCTTCGTGGTCATGATCACCCAGGGGATCGGCAACATGCAGGCCCTGTCGGCACGGTTCTGGGGAAGCGGCTTCCTCACCAGCGAACATCAGGGCTGCAAGCTCCGAGCCGGCCGGGACGCGGTGCTTCACCTCCGGGATCCCGACGGGGTCAGCCGCGAGGATCGCCGACGGATGCTCGACCTCGCCGCACGACTCAACGAGGAGGAGTTCGCGAACTCGCTCGATCCCGAGGTCAACGCCCGAATCGCCCAGTACGAGATGGCCTATCGAATGCAGATGTCGGTGCCCGAGCTCACCGACTTCAGCGACGAATCGCAGGACACCCTCGAGATGTACGGTCCCGATGTGAACAAGCCCGGCAGCTTCGCAGCCAACTGCCTGCTGGCCCGACGTCTCTCCGAACGAGGCGTCCGATTCGTGCAGCTCTACATGCGTGGATGGGACCAGCACGGGAACCTCCCCAACGAGATCCGTGCCCAGGCCGGCGCGGTCGATCAGCCCCAGGCCGCCCTGCTCGCCGATCTCAAGCGACGCGGTCTGCTCGACGAGACCCTCGTCCTCTGGGCCGGCGAGTTCGGACGCACCGTCTACTGCCAGGGCCGACTGGCCCGCGACAACTACGGTCGTGACCATCACCCGCGTTGCTTCACGGTCTGGCTGGCCGGCGGGGGCATCAAGCCCGGCATCTCCTACGGCAGGACCGACGACTTCTCCTACAACATCGAGGAGAATCCCGTCGAGGTCCACGACCTCCACGCGACCATGCTGCATCAGCTCGGACTCGATCACGAGAAGACCGTGTACCGCCACCAGGGTCGCGACTACCGACTGACCGATGTCCACGGGAAGCTGCTGAAGGACATCATGACCTGAACCGGTCGACCGACCGTCCGTCAGGCGTCCGCCGGATTCGACTCGAACTCGCGGCCCCTCGCATCCAGACCGAATCTCCTCGACAACCGCCCCAGCAGCGGAAGCGTCGCCACGTACAGGATCAGTCCCCCGACCACGCAGATCAGGTGATGCTCGTGCACCAGCATGGTGCTGATCGAGACCGGGACGGCCCAGGCGAAGGCGAGCCATGTCCACGGTCCCCCGAATCGTCTGGCGACGACGGTCGCCACGGTCAACGAATAGGTGACGTGCAGGGAGGGCGTCTGATTCCACTGCGAGACGTTCTTCATGCCCAGGGGCTCGAAGAGCCAGGTCCCCCACACTCCGGTCTCCATGTCGTTGGTGTAGACGTTCTCGATCGGAAGCAGGACGAAGAACGGAGCGGCGATCACCCCCTGGATCAGAAGAAGTCCCATCGGAGCCATCGCCTCCCGGCAGGACCGGAACAGGAACGGCAGACAGATGACTGCGACATCGAGGCTGAAGTAGACGGGAAGGATCCAGCCCTGGAACGGAATCCTCGATTCCCATTCGAAGGTCAGCGGAAGCCTCCGCGCCCAGAGGTCGCTCAGTTCGTGGGCCCCGCTCCAGATCAGCGAGAAGAGGATGAAGTAGATGACGGCGACCAGGAGGGCTCCGGGCCTTCCGGCCGGAAACCTGTCCATCCAGCTCCTCGATGTCTCTTCTGGTTCGTTCATTGGCATTCGACGCCACCGGGTCTGGTCGCGATCGTACAGAGCTCCTTCCTGCGGTGCGGCACCCCTCGGCTTTCCACCCGGACGCCGCGGGGTTAGGGTCCTGAGATGGAAACCACCCCCGAGCGGACCTCGGACCGACAGAAGAGGGTCATCTCAGGTCTCAGTGCGATGGGCATCTGCATCGCGTCGACGATCGGAAGCGGCATCTTCACCGTCACCGGGGTCATCGGACCGGGACTGGTCACCACCAGCAACCTGATGATCGGATGGATCGTCGGCGGCCTCGTCGCGATCTGCGGCGGACTGGCGGTCGCGGAACTGGCCGCCATGCGTCCCCAGGCGAGCGCGCAATACGTCGTGGTCCACGAGGCGCTCGGCCCGTCCTTCGGCTACCTCAAGGGAATGATCACGCTGCTGATCGGCTACATCTCCGCTCTCGCCGCGGTCGCGATGGTGGCCGGCAGCTACATCGAGAATCTCGTCCCCGCCATGGATCCGAGGATCAGTGCCACCGCCCTGCTCCTGATCCTCGGCACCATCCAGGCGATCACCGTGCTCGGCGGCCAGCGCTTCAACGACGTGCTCGTGGCGTTCAAGGTGACCCTGATCGTCGCGTTCATCGTGGTCGGCTTCATCCTCATGGGCGAACCCCTGCTGCCTTCGAACGAACTGATCGCGGCCGCGAAGTCCGCCGACCCGGGATCGGTGCTCGCGACCGTTCCGGCTGGAGGCTCCGCCGCGGAGATCGAATCCCACCTCCGTTCCGCCGTCGGCCCCGCCGCCTTCTCGGGCGTGATGGGCCTCGCGATCATCAGCATCAGCTTCGCCTATCTCGGCTGGTCCACTGCGGCCGAGGTCGCCGGTGAGATCCGCCGTCCGGGTCGGAATCTTCCCCTCGCGATCATCGGAAGCGTGATCCTCATCGGCATCCTCTACCTGCTCATGAACGTGGTCTACACCACGGCGATCCCTCCCACCGCGATGGTCGAACTGGGCTCCGGAGGAGGGATCGAACCCATGGCCGACATCGGTGCCGTGGTCGCCGACCACATCCTGGGTCGACGGGGAGGCATGCTGGTGACCGGTGCCATCGTGTTCCTCATGATCTCGACCCTCAGCACCGGATTGATGACCGGAGGTCGAACGATCGCCGCCATGAGCTGGCGGGGCGAGCTTCCCGCGCGGGCCGGCATGCTGAACCGCAACGGCGCCCCCACCATCGCCATCGTCTCGATGCTGGCCCTCACGATCCCGATCGTCTGGAGCTCGACGATCGCCTCGCTCTTCGAATATGTCGGACTGCTCACCACGATCGCGATGATGCTGGCGATGATCTCGGTCATCGTCATGCGATTCCGGAATCCGACCCTTCCCCGTCCCTTCAGGATTCCGCTCTATCCGGTACCCCCCCTGATCTCCCTGGGCATCGGCGGCTGGCTGGTGGCCAGCGCAATCGTGGAGAACTGGGTTCCGGTGCTCGTCACCGGGCTCACGATCGCGGCGATCATCGGCCTTCGGCCGCTGCTCACCACGGACGCGAAGTCGTCCTGATCGGTTCTCCTCGAACAGTTCAGGCCTCGGGCAGACCGATGGTCTCGCCGTCACGCCCGCTCTCGATCAGTCGTCGATAGACCTTTGCGAGATCCGCGGCGGCGACGGTGTCCATCCCCGAGAAGAAGTCCAGCACCGCCTGGGGCGACTCCCGGACGAGCCCCGGAGACACCACGCAGGTACGAACCGTGCGCTGCTCGGTCCCGGCCGAGAGGGCGAAGGCCCTCAGGGCGGCGTTGATCATGGACAGATGGCTCATCCCCGGCATCGGACGACGCTCGAGGATGCCGCTGGTGAGCACCACCGCCCCGCCGGGCCGCACGAATCGTGGAGCGGCCCTGGCCACCGCGATCTGACCGAACAGCTTCGGACGAAGCGCCTCCAGCGCCGCGGACGGATCGAGATCCTCGACCATCCCCGGCATCCCACCGCCGGCGCAGACCACCACCGCCTCGTGGATCGGACCATCCGCGAGTCGATCGGCCAGACGATCGATGCTCGTCGAATCCGAGAGATCCACCGCGGGATCGCTGCTTCGTCCCGCCACCTCCACGTGATGATCGGTCGACAACTCCCTGACCACCGCGCTGCCGATGGTGCCGGTTCCGCCGATGACGAGGACTCGACGCTCGCTCATGGTGTCTCCTCTCCCGGAATCACGATCTCCGCGGTGAACACGCCGGAGGGATCTCCCCGCTCCGCCAGCGTGCGCTCGATGACCTCCCGGGTCCGGGGCACGATCCCCTCGAAGACGGTTTCATCGCCACGGACCACCCGGACCTCCCGGTCCAGGTCGACCATGGAATCGTCGAGCCGGATCCGAAGTCCAACTTCCCCGCCTTCGATGATGCGGATCGTGTTTCCATCGCGTTCGGCCACGATCCGGTGTCGCGCCTTCGGTTCGTCGACCGCCAGCCAGTAGAAACGGTCATGGGTCACATCGTCCTGAAGCCAGACGATTCGTTCCGGTCGGAGATCCCTGCGGTGCCGGGCCATCCACGGCACCGCGACCGCGTCCTCCCGCTCCATCCAGTGGCCCTTCCCCTCGTGAATCACGACTTCGTGCGGATAGCCGCCCTCGTCCGAGGCCGCCAGTTCCGCGAGGGACTTCTTCCACTGTCGGGCGATTCCATTCCGGTTGTACGCACCGTCCTCGCCCCCCATGTGCAGGGTGAAGGGGAGATTTCGAAGTCCATCAGGTCTCGTCTCGTTCGGGTGACCGGCCATCATCGCGGCGGCGGCCAGACGATCCGCCATTCGCGGAGCCAGCTGATAGACGCCGTCGCCTCCGGCCGAGTAGCCCATGAAGTAGACCTTGTCGGGATCGACGCCCTCGAAGACGATGAGATTCTCGATGAGTCGGTCGTAGAAGTCGTCGATGTGGGCTCGATGCCACAGGTTCCAGGTGTCGGTGGGTGCTCGCGGAGCGAGGTAGACGCCCTCCGCAGGCTTGTAGAGACGCTTCTGGTTCTCCCACTGCTGGTCGTTGACCGCCGGAGGTGCTCCGCCTCCGCCATGCATCGAGATGTAGAGACTGCGACCCTCCCCTTCCGGCGGATCGCCGTGGACCGCGTACCAGAACGGCATGCGGTGATCACCGATCTCGAGGACCTTCGCCTGCATCTCGCCGGCACGCTGGCGACGGATCATCCTCGCATGCCGCTTGTTCATCGTGTCCGCCAGGCGTCCGGCCCCGGCTTCGGAGAGTCCCCGGCCTCCGACCTTCGCGGGCGGATCCGTGACACGGATCGAGGTCGAGGCGTCGAGCAGCTGTTCGTCGCGGCGGAATGCCTGCCCCGCCTCCATGGTTCCATCGGGAAGTTCGAACCGGACCGTCACCTCGGAACCGAGGGGGACCACGAACTCGAGGTGATCGTTGGCGTCGAAGGAATCGTCGCGGGTCCTGCCCCGGGCCGCCTCCTCGCCGTCGACCATGAGGATCGCGGGCATCGCCAGTCGACGACCGGTGTCGAGGTCGCGCAGTCGGACGTAGAGCCTTCCCCGACCCTCGGGAACATCCACCGGATCGGACGTGTATCGATCGGAGACGTTGACCGCGCGAACGGAGGGGTCGCCTCCCGCCCAGACCATGGGGAAGTGGGCGGGCGACTCGTTCCAGGTCGTCGCCCACACCGCACGACGTGGATCGTCGCGAACCGCGCCTCTGGCTCGACCCGTGAACCATCCGCGATCCAGGTCCATGCCGGTCGGCTCGGCCGCTCCGGTGAACCTCCATTCACCGTCGTCCCAGATCTCGACCCAGCTGTGGTTGCCACTGCCATCCGACCACAGGGGGACGCCGACGAATCGGGCCGGCACTCCGACCGACCTGCAGGCCTCGATCAGCAGGACGCTCAGGCCGGTGCAGGAGGCCAGGCCGGCGTCGATCGACTCGAGACCGGACTGATCGGCCTTCGGTCGCCGGGTGGAGTACTTCACTCCGACCATGGGAAACACCTTCTGATTGAGCAGGGCCGTCGCCTCGGATGGACTGCCGGCCTCCGCCACGATCGAACCGAACCGGTCGCGGAAATCCCCCCGCCAGTCGTCGCGTCGTTCGTTGATCACTGCATAGGGAAGCACGGCATCGAGGAAGATCTCCTGCGGAACCGCCTTCGCCCAGGGGGACGACTCGCGAGCCTCGAAGGCCAGCCGGCAGTTCTCGATCAGATAGTCGGCATCGAGGGACCGAAGGTCCCGCTCGGGCATCCTTTCGACCAGCCACTTCATGGCGTCACGCTGGGAATCGGGAACCCCTTCGATTGCGCGTTCGATCTCGGGCCGGTTGGAGCCCGCCTTCTCCAGAGAGGATGCGAGATCGTCTCCGGTCCCAGTCGCCGCCTCGATCGGCAGCAGGACCGCGAGACCGAGGGTGACGACGGCGAGCCGCCGAATGGTGTGTGCAGACATGTATCGACCTCCAGTCGGAGACTAGCAGAGGCGGCCCCGCGGATCGTGATGTCGTGCCCGAAAAGGACGAGGCGGTCTCCTCGGGCCGGAGGACCCGATCCCGAACCGGCCTCGACACCCACCGGGGACGCCCGGCGCGTTACAAGTGACCTGCACCCCCCGGAGAATCACGATGAAGAGGACCCTCGATCGTCGTTCCCTGCTTGCCGGCATCGCCGGAACCGCCGCCGCCGCCGCTGCCGGCTGCGACACCACGCCACGATCACGCTCGGACGAACGCCCCCCTCGCTGGCAGGGCGGAAGGAGCCCGTGGCCGGTCTGCCTCGACACCGCAACCATCCGGCCGGCGTCGCTGGAGGAGAAGGTTCGAGTGGCGGCCCGGGCCGGGTTCGATGCCATCGAACCGTGGGAGGGCGAACTCCGTTCGTACGAGGCCGATGGCGGCTCCCTGAGCGATCTTCGGAAGATGATCGAGGATGCCGGGCTCTTCGTGCCCAGCGTGATCGGCCTGTGGAACGCGATCCCCCCGACCCGGGAGGGATGGGAGGCAGGGCTTCCCGCCTCCCGAGAACGGATGAGGATGGCATCCGCGATCGGTTCGCAGCAGATCCAGGTCGTTCCCCAGCCCGAACGGCCGTGGTCCGAATTCGATCTCGCCTGGGCGAGCGCCCGGTACCGGGATCTTCTCGAGATCGGCATCAACGACTACGACCTCGTGCCGGCCATGGTGTTCGTGGAGTTCCTTCCCGGCTGCGCCCGACTCGGCCAGGCCGCCGCCATCGCACTCGATGCCGATCATCCGCAGGCGAGGATCATCCCGGACGCCTTCCACATGCACATCGGCGACTCGGGCTTCAACGGCCTTCGAAGGCTTCAGGGGGATTTCATCGCGATCTTCCAGTTCAACGACGCGCCCGCATCACCGCCGAAGGAGGAACTCCGGGACGAGCACCGGGTCTTCCCCGGAGACGGGATCCTGCCGCTCGAGCAGTGCATCCGCGATCTGGACGAGATCGGCTTCAGAAGATGCATCTCCCTCGAGCTCTACAACCCCGGGTACTGGAAGAGGGATCCGATCGAGGTGGCTCGCGAGGGTCTGGAGAAGACCGTCTCGGTCGTGGAGCGGGCTCTGGCATGAAGTCCGAAGTGACCATCGTGAGGGACGGCCTCGACCCGGGCGGATTCCACCCCCGACTCCGGAAGGGCTGAAGTAGACTCCGCCCTCGAAGATCACACCGTGATCGCGCTTCAAGGAGATCCGATCGATGAGCAAGACCCATCGCCTTCTTCTCCCCGGCCTTCTCGCCGCCGCTCTGGGGGGGATGCTTCTGTTGCCGGCCTGCGAATCCGTGCCCACCTCCGCGGAAGGCATGGCCGAACGACGCGACAAGGTGGTTCCCGAAGCCCGCGGCACGCTCGAGACCATGCGGGCCGAGGATCCCTCGATCGACGACGTTCTGAAGGGTGCCTACGGATACGTGGTGTTCCCCACCGTGGCCGGCGGTGCCCTGATCATCGGCGGCGAGGGCGGCGATGGAGTCGTCTTCAAGGGCGACGAGCCCTGGGGCCTGGCGAGGCTGGCCAAGGGATCCATCGGCGCTCAGATCGGAGGCAAGGCCTTTTCCCAGCTGATCATCCTGACCACCGAGGCTTCGTTCAGGAAGTTCACCGCCGGTGACTTCTCGTTCTCCGCGTCGGTGAGCGCCACCGCCATCAAGGCGGGGGCCGCCAGATCCGCCCCCATCAGTGACGGCATCATCACCATGGTCATGACCAAGGGCGGACTGATGGCGAGTGCCGCGGTCGGAGGCCAGGACTTCACGTGCCACCCATTCGACACCAACTGACCCGCATCGACCCGGGTCTTCTCGAGGCGCCCTTCTGATGGAAGCGACCGAGAGCTGGCGATTCCTCGGCGAACTGCTCCTCCTCCTCGGGGGTGCGGTCGCCGCCGGGGCGGCTCTGGAGGCGATCGGGGTCAGTGCGATCATCGGATACCTCCTCGCCGGGGTGGTGCTGGGACCCGGCCTCACCGGGCTGGTCCCCGACGTCGAGTCGTTCCAGCTGGTCGCCGAACTCGGCGTCGCCCTCCTGCTGTTCTCCATCGGTCTGGAGATGACCCCCGCGAAACTCCGCGGCTTCGGCATGCGGGGGCTCGTGGTGGGTTTCAGCCAGGTGATCGTGACCCTCGGCGTCGCCGCCGGAGTGGCCCTGCTCTTCGGACTCGACATGAAGGCGTCGATCGTGATCGGCTGCATCGTGGCGATGAGTTCGACCGCGGTGGTGGTGAGGCTGCTCGTCGATCGTGGCGAACTCGATGCGCCACGTGGTCGGGAGGCCCTTTCGGTCCTGCTGGCCCAGGATGTGGCCGTGGTTCCGATGCTGGTGCTCGTGGGGGTCCTCGGATCGACCGCCAGAAGCGGGGCCGAGGACATCGCGACCGCCGCCCGCGAACAACTGACCGACGCCGCCATCGGACTGCTTCTGGTCGTCGCGGTGCTGGCCTTGATCGGGGTGGCGGTGCTCCCGCGACTGCTCGGCGCTTCGGTCTTCCGGAAGAACCGCGACTTCGCGATCGTCATCGCGATCATCACCTGCATGGTCGCGGCGTGGGGAAGTCATGCTCTGCACCTCTCCCCCGCCCTCGGCGCGTTCGTCGCCGGGGTGGTCCTCGCGCGGGTCTCCTTCGCTCGGCAGATCAGGGCGGACACCGGGGCCCTGCGGGCGGTCTTCCTCACCCTGTTCTTCGCATCGATCGGGCTTCTGGCCCAGGTGAACGACTTGCTGCAACCCCGGATCCTCGCCATGGTCGCGGGAATCCTGGTGCTCGGACTGCTCCTGAAGGTCCTCGTGACCTTCCTTGCGATCCGTCTGACCGGCGGCCACCGGACCGTGGCTCTGGGAGCGGCACTGTGCCTCGCCCAGTTCGGTGAATTCAGCTTCGTGGTCGGCAGCGAGGCCCGTGCCAGCGGAGTGATCGACGAATCGCTCTTCCAGGCCACGATCGGGGCCTCTCTTCTGAGTCTTCTCGCCACTCCGTTCCTGGTCTCGCGATCGAAGCCTCTGGCCATGGGCATGAACTCCCTCCTCATGCAACTGCGGATCTGGAAGCCCGTCGCATTGCAGGAATGGGAGGAGGAATCGAAGCCCTCCGGTCACGTGATCGTGATCGGATTCGGTCCGGCCGGTGAGGAGGCGGCAAGGACCGTCCGCCTTTCCGGGCTCGATCCCTGCGTGCTCGAGATGAATCCCAGGACCGTCCGACGCATTCGGGGCGAGGGGATGCGGGCGGAGATCGGTGACGGCTCCAATCGGGAGATCCTCGAACACATGGGTGCCGCGGAGGCATCCGCATTCGTGGTCACCATTCCGGACCCCGAAGCCGCGATCGCCGCCGTGAATCAGATTCGAACGATCAACACCGAGGCCATGGTCGTGGTGCGTGGTCGGTATTCGCGACGGCTTCCGGAGCTCACGGCCGCCGGCGCCGACCATGTGCTCGACGAGGAATCGACGGTCGGCACCCTGCTCGGAGCCACCGTGATCAAGCATGGCACCGGCTATGCCGGCAGAGACGAGGAGACGTGGCCCCGACCCCGGGACCGTTCGGAGGAGTGACGGCGGGATCCGCCGGAGTCAGCCCCCGATCGACTTCCAAAGCGTCGCCGCACCCGCGGGGATCGGCACGTCGCGATCGTCGAGCACCTGCCTTGGGGTGACGTGCTCGCCGTATCCCATCTTCATCATCGACGTGTCGACGCTCACCCCGAACCCGCCGATGACCGCCCCCCCGTAGAGACCGCCCATCGACGAGACCACATCGACCGTCTCGGGATCGAGCGGATTCCCCGCCGCTCCGGTGGCGTTCCATGCGGTCCCCGAGGCCTCGGCAAGGAACTGGGTCCCCTCGAAGACGAACGTCTCGAAGGACGCGGAGTCCCGGAAGATCATGATGAGGCGGCCTCCCTCGCCACCGATCTGAAGACCGACGCTTCCCGCGATGATGTCGAGGGGAAGCGGCGGAGACCAGCGATCATCCAGTCGACGAACCGCGACTCCATGACCGATGGTCAGCCCGATCCCGAATCCACCACGACCGACCTCCAGAACCACGAGACCGGCGGCATCGCTGAAGCTCGAGTCGTCGATCCTTCCCTCGAGACGGAACTGATCGAGAACCCTGGCCTCCTGAATGCTCTGATCGGCGAGGGTTCCCGGGGTGCCGCACCCCGAAGCGGCGACCATGCTCACCACCGACAGAAGGAGGAGGAACCGGAAGAGGACCTGTGTCTGGCGCATCGATGATGCTCCGCGATGGGGAATGAATCGGGCCGGGGTCGACCGCCCGACGTCAGGGCAGCATATGCGGGAGGGAACATCGGATTCCAAGGCCTCCATGACAAACCGGGCCGCGTCGATCTCGACGCGGCCCGGTGAAGTGTTCAGGGAGGCCCTCCGGGCTCAGAGGCCCTTGACCTGCCACCCGTCTCGATAGGTCCGGGTGAGGTACTTGTCCGCATCGGGCTTGCCGACGAACTTCATTCCGGCGGCATCCCACTGGAGCTTCTCGTTGGGATAGCGGCTGGCCAGAGCACCGATGGCAAGAGTCTCGGAGATCCGGCCGCCGTACTCGATCGGGGTCAGGCAGGGCATGTCGCCGCCTCGGGCCCGATCCACCCAGAGGTGCCAGTGACTTCCGCCACGAGCCTCGGGCATCTCCATCGGGCGCTGCATGCCGCGACGGAAGTAGGCATAGCCGTCTCCACCCTGCGGGACCATGATGGTCCCCCGCTCGCCGATGATGACGACCACGTTCTGGGGCATCTGATAGTCGGCCGGAAGACCGAGCGCCGACGGTTCGGGAAGAAGCTTTCCGTCGTACCAGGTGAAGGGAATCGGATCCCCTTCGGAGAAGCGGTTGCCCTTGATCTCCATGCGGACGATCTCCTTGGAGGGGAACTGATCGTCCGTGCTGTCGGTCGCCTCGCAGATCACCGTGGTGGGGTCGCCGAGCTCGAGGGGCTGGAACGCCGCATCGACGATGTGGCAGGCCATGTCGCCCAGGGCTCCACAACCGAAGTCACGGACGCCCCGCCAGTTGAAGCCATGATAGGCCCCGTTCTTGTACGGTCGCTCCGGAGCGACGCCGAGCCACAGATCCCAGGAGAGGGATGCCGGCACCGGATCGGTCCCCTTCGGACGAGGGTTGCCCTGCGGCCAGATCGGGCGATCGCTCCAGGCGTGGATCTCCTTGATCTTGCCGAGGTTTCCATCCTTGATGAACTTCATGCATCGCTGCTTCATGGGACGCGAGGCGTTCTGCGTGCCCATCTGCGTGGCGAGGTCCGGATTGGCCGCGGCCGCCCTGGCAAGGGCGCGGTTCTCGTGGACCGACCAGGCCAGGGGCTTCTGGCAGTAGACGTGCTTGCCTTCGTTCATCGCCATCATCGCGTAGATGGCGTGCATGTGGTCCGGAGTGGTGATCGACACGGCATCGAACTCGTCATCCATGGCGGAGAACATCTCGCGACCATCCGCGAACTTCCTCGCATCGGGATGCAGATTGCCGGCCTTCCCGAGGTTGTTGGCGTCGGTGTCGCAGAGCCCGGTGATGACGACCTCCGGGTGGGAGGCGATCTGGGCCAGGTCGGAGGCACCCATGCCACCGACGCCGATCGAGGCGACATTCAGCTTCTGCAGGACGCCACCACGTCCGAGGGTGGGCTTCCAACCGGCGAGCACGACACCGGCCGCAGCCGCCGTCTTGATGAAGGTACGACGTCCGGCAAGGGCATCGGTGCGAAGGGGGGCGGTCATTCGGGACTCCTCGATGCGGCGGTCGTGACCGCCATGTCTGCTCTGAAGGCCGCCTTGGCGACCCGATACGAGTGATTCAAGCTCACGATGCTACCGGCCGGAGGGCACTTTTGTTCCAGAAACCGGCCGAACCCGGAGATCCTTGAAGTGAACCACGTCTCCGTGACCGCAGAAACCGAGGTGGCCGGCCGTCCGGTCCGCTCCCGGATGATCGCGGCCACTGAGGGTTCCGTTCTTCCGGACCTCGTCCAGATCCACCTCGAGGATGACCTTTCCGTTGAGAACGACCCGGGCCTTCCTCCCCACCACCGTGATCTCCTCATGGTTCCATTCCCCGGGGGGCGCCTGATATCCGCGCAGAGCCGGGGCCAGACCGTAGATCGAACCGTGGAACTGCCAGTCCTTCAATCCCGCGTACTTGGGATGGCTGTTCTCCAGAACCTGGAACTCCATTCCCTGGTAGGCGGCGTCCCCTCCCATTGGAGCGCGGACCGCGATGCCGTTGTTCGCCCCGGGTGGGACCTTGAAGGCGAAGCGGAAGACGAAGTCGTCGAACTGATCCGCGGTGTAGAGATTGCCTCCGGCCCGGCTCGGAAAGGTTCGGATCGCCCCATCCTCCACGCCGTAGCCCTCGGTGTTGCCGGCCCAGCCCTCGAGATCCGTGCCGTTGAAGAGGGAGGTGAAGCCCTCCTCGTCCCGAACGATCCTGGACACGGAGGCCTTGTCCAGCAGGATCGGGGCGGAACCGTGATTGCTGAACCGGACGGAGCACGGTCCGGGGCGGGACCACTTGACCGGGAATTCGAACTTCGCGAACCCTCGCCGCCAGTTGGGCCCGGTCGCGATCGTCCTCGCCGGATTCGTGCTCCAACCGTCGCTCGCACGGACATTCACCCGCAAAGCCTCATCGGAGGAACCGGAGCCCTCCTGCATCGCATTGATGCCGACGAAGAGCCGGTCACCGGGGACGAACTCACCGGGAATCTCATGCATCACCGAATCACCGGGGAGAAGCCTGATCACGGTGCCATCCCACCACTCCGACTCCCCCTCCGGACGATCGAGGACGGTCTTCAGAGGTGCCGAGCCGTGGTACACCCAGGTCGAGCCATCGCCCGAATCCCCGGCCACGAAATCGAACTCGGAGTCCTTGATCTCGATCGGTTCATGGGCCTCCGGCGCCTCGGCGGCGATGGATCCGGTGGCGGCAAGAAGAAGTGTTCCAAGCAGGCTCTGGGTGATGGTCATCATGTGTCACACTGTACGCGCCTCCGGTCCCGAGTCCAGGCCTCCCATCTGCGATCGACCCCTTGCTTCCCCCCATGACCGCTCTTCGAGACGACCAGCTTCCCGACGGCACCCTCCTGCTCCGCTCCAACCTCCTGGAGTCGCAGGGCTTCCCGCACGCCTTCTCGACCGCGATCGGACCCGACGGCCGGGACTTCGATCTGAGTCGCCCCGGGCACAGTCCCCTGGAGACGCCCGCGGACCGGCTGGACCTCGACATCACACGTTTCACCCGTGCCGTTCTTCCCGAGGGAACCCTGAACTCACCTCGTCAGGTTCATGGAATCGACATCGTCGATGCCTGCGAAGCCGACGACACGGAGGCCGATGCCGCCTGGACCGCGGATCCTGCTCGAATCGCGGCGATCAGAACCGCGGACTGCGTGCCGATCCTTCTGGCGTGTCCTCAGCGGAACGAGGTGGTCGCCGTTCATGCCGGCTGGCGCGGACTCGTCGCCGATGTTCCGGGAGCCGCGATCAGGATGCTCGTCTCGAGAGGCTCGAACCCGGAATCCATGGTCGCGGCCATCGGGCCCGCCATCGGGGTCGAGGTGTTCGAGATCGGACCGGAGGTCGCGATCGAATTCAAGCGGGCGGGCCTGTCGGACGCCCTTCGATCCGGTTCGCCCCGACCGCACGGTGACCTGCACATGGCCGCCGTCCAGCGACTCCGGGCCGGAGGCCTCCCCGCCACCGGAATCGACGGTGAACCGGCCTGCACCGCCTCCTCCCCGAGGTTCTTCAGTCACCGCAGGGACCATGGACGCACCGGGAGACACCTTGCAGCCATCGCCCCACGGACCGTCGCTGGATCGGATCCCACCGATCTGCGAACATGTGTTCGATGACCGAGGGTGACCAGAACGAACGAGACCGGGGAGATCGGGATCGCGTCCGGGCCCAGCTCGAGATCGCCGGTCGCATCCTCAGCATCGACGATCAGGAGGCATGGCCACGGATGCTCACCGAGGCCCTCGTCGACTCCGACGATCGATCGGCCGGCCCCTTCAGCATGGTGGCGGTGGTCGAGGCCCGATCGCATCCGCGCATCCTTCATGCCACCGGCGAGGTCCGCTCGGACGAATCGGTGAAGGGACATGCCTCGGAGGTCCTCGATTCGATCGGCGACGATCCGATCATGCCCTCCGCGGATGGCTGTCTGCTCGGTGCACGCATCGACGCGGAGCACGCCCTCGTCGTGACCCCGGCACCCGGCTTCGAGAAGGAGACTCCGGATCGTCTTCGGGAGGCCCTGCTCGTCTTCAGCCCCGCGATCCTCGCGGTCGATCGGGGCAACCGACTGGTCGAGACCTCGCGAAGTCTCGAGAACCACCGCCTGCTCGAGAGACGCATCGCGGAGAAGCTCAGCCGGGTCGCGAACATCCGTGATCTCGGTCAGGCGGTCACCGACCTCGCCGTTCAGCTGTTCGACATCGAATTCACCGGCATCTACTTCCGGGATCCCGAGTCGCACAATCTTCGACTGGTCGGAGCACGGGGTCTCGACGCCGAGGAGATCCGGGAGGCCGAGAGGACCGCGTGGGAACGACATCCCGGCCGGGTCATCCGGCAGGGCGAGCCGATCATGGTCGACGACACCCGTGAGGATTCGAGTCACCGAAGCGTGACCTCCCCGCATCGTCGGGTGGAGATCCGAAGCCGGTGCTACCTCCCGGTCAACTCCGGCGGCGAGATCGTCGGCACGCTCGGACTGGCCTCCAGTCGGCCCGGGGCGTTCGGCGACTCGCATGTCGAGGACATGGAGTTTCTCGCCGATCTCGCGGGACTGACCTGGAGTCGACTCCTCGAACAGCGTCGCCGGGAGACCCGCGACCAGATCCTGATCGCGGCGGGTGACGCGGCGGAACACCTCCTCGGAGCACGTCATTGGAAGGACGTGCTACCGGGAATCCTCGACATGATGAGGAGGTCCTTCAAGGCCGAGGCCGCCTGGTTCATCGAGGCCGGCGGCGAGGCCGTCGGGACCGACGGCAGCAGCAGCTTTCCTGCGGAGTTCGTCCGAGCGGTGGTCGAGTGCGAGCAAGGCGGCATCGCGGGAGACGGCTCCAGACCCGCACCGGGTTTCGACGCGATCGATCACCGGCTCGCCCACCCGTGGGTGGCGGCCATGGTGTCCACCCGACCCGACGGCGAGGATTCGATCCTTCTGGTGGCGGACGCCTCCGACGCCCGCGTGCACGACAACCACTCCATCGCGGCGATTCGTGCGTTCGCGGAACCCCTCGCCGCCAAGATGGCCCGCGACGGACTCGAACAGCGACTCACCCATTCCGACCGGATGGAGCTGCTGGGACAGATGGCCAGCGGCGTCGCCCACGACATCAACAACCTCCTCACCCCCATTCTGGGAAACGCCTCCGCCCTCGCGGTCGATGAAACCGTCTCCGAACGCCGCAGGAAGCTCGGCGACATCCAGCTCGCGGCCGAACGCGGCAGGGACTTCGTCGAACAGATCCTGCTGCTGACCCGACGCCGCATCGCGACCGACGAACGCACCAATCTCGCGGAGGTCGTGCAGGAGGCGATCACCCTTCTGTCACCCTCGACTCCAGAGAACATCAGCCTCGAGACGAGCATCGAGGATTCCAACTTCGGCGTGATCGGTGATCGGACGGCCGTCCTCCGACTGGTCCAGAATCTCGTCACCAACGCCCGCCATGCCATTCACGAGGGACCGGGCAAGGTCCTGATCCGACTGCGTCGGGGCGAATCCGACGATCTGGTCGTGCTCGAGGTCATCGACGACGGATCAGGCATGCCGGAGGACGTCCGATCCCGGCTCTTCGATCCCTTCTTCACCACCCGTCGGAGCAGATCCGAACGCGGCCTCGGACTGACGATCGTGCACCGGATCGTGTCCGAACTCGGTGGCGAGATGCAGGTTCGAAGCCAGGAGGGCCGAGGCTCGAACTTCCTCGTGACGCTTCCCTGCATCTCCATCGAACCGGCGGGTTCCGGAGACGAACCCGCCACGTCCGGAGAGGACTCCACCATGGGCACCGGACGGATCCTCGTGGTCGATGACGACGAGATGGTCCGTTCCACGACCGAAGCCCTCGTCGCATCCCTGGGCTACGAGGTCGACACCGCGAGCGGTGGCGAGGAGGCGATCGCCCGATCGGAATCGGTCTCCTACGACCTGATCCTCACCGACCTGAGCATGCCGGGCATGAACGGTCTCGAGCTGATCGAAAATCTTCGGAAGAAGGGATTCCAGTCCGCCGCCGCGGTCTTCACCGGCTACGGGGAGGATGCGATCGCCACCGCCGCGGAGTCCGGCGTCGACGAGGTCATCCGAAAGCCGATCTCGAGACAGGAGCTGGGAACCACCATCCGCAGACTCATCGATCGGATCCCCTCGTGAAGCGTGGATGGAGATCACGGGCCGCGGCCATGCTGGCGATACCCGTCCTCGCGATCGTCGCGGTGGCCGGAGAGGCGGACGATGACGCCCCGCCCTCCATCGTGATCCTGCTCGCCGACGATGCCGGCTGGGCGGACTTCGGATTCCAGGGCGGCGACGGCTTCGAAACCCCCGCCCTCGACCGACTGGCTTCGGAAGGCCTCGTGCTCGAGGCCTGCTACGTCACCGCCTCGGTGTGCAGTCCGTCGAGAGCCGGACTCCTCACCGGTCGACACCAGCAGCGATTCGGGCACGAGTACAACCTCCCCGGGACGGCGCCTCGATCCACGGGCGGACTTCCGCTCGAGGAACGCACGATCGCGGACCGGCTTCAGGCGGTCGGATACGTCACCGGGCTGATGGGCAAGTGGCATCTCGGACTCGACGACGTGTTCCTCCCCACGCACCGGGGCTTCGACGAATTCCGCGGCTTGAGAGCGGGAAGCCGTTCCTACTTCGGAAGCGACAAGCTCGAGGGTTCCGACCGGGCATGGGAGCGCATCGACGCCGACGGCCACCGGACCACCCCCGAGTCGGAGATCACCTACGTCACCGATCTGATCGCCGACGAATCGGTCGACTTCATCCGACGGCACGCCGGTCGACCCTTCCTGCTGGTGGCATCGTTCACCGCACCACACACCCCGATGCACGCGCTTCCCGAGGATCTCGAGGCGGTTCCGGACGGAGTCGGACCGGATCGGAGACGCACCTGTGCCGCCATGACCATCGCACTGGACCGCGCCTGCGGCAGAATCGTGGAGGCCCTCGACGCCGGCGGTCGCGATTCGATCGTCATCTTCCTCGGGGACAACGGTGGTGCCACCAACAACGGTTCGGACAACGGGCCCTTGCGCGGGATGAAGGGGTCGCACTTCGAAGGCGGCATCCGGGTTCCCGGCATCTGGCGCAGTCGCGACGGCCGGTCGGGCCGCATCCCGCAGCCGGTGAGCGTGCTGGACATCGACGCCACGATCCTCGAGATCGCCGGAGCCGACCTCGAGGGACTCGACGGTGTCGATCTCCGGCCGTGGATCTCGGAGGATCGGACCGACCGCCCTCGCCGGCTCCTGCACTGGCGACGTGGTCCGGTCGCCACCATTCGCGACGGCGACCTCAAGGCCATCAGGGTCGAGGGACGACAGACGCTGCTGTTCGACCTCGAGCAGGATCCGGGCGAGACCCGGGATCTCTCCGGCGAACGGCCGGGACGGGTGGTGAGCCTGCTCGCCCGACTGGCGGCCTGGGAGCGGGAACTCTCGGATCCGGAATGGACCACCGGTCAGCGCTGGCGGAACAACCTGCTTCGCAAGCACGATCAGTCCGTGATCGGGCGAGAGGCGGAGCGTCGACTCCCGTGAGCGGGCGGACACCACCAGTCTCCGAGGAGGGACCGCCCGAAGCGTGGATGTCCAGAGTCCGTGAGGACTACGAGGATCACCCGGGAATCGCGGATCGGATCCTCGGCAACGTGAGCGATCCACGCTGGCGAGGCCTTCGGCTGAACTCCCTCCGCGGCGATCCGGACCGGACCCGGCGTGAACTCGAGGATGCCGGCATCGCGGGGGAATCCCTGCCGTGGTTCGAGGATGCGATCGTCGTGGACGAGGGGACCGCACAGCGGGCGAAGGACCATCCTGCATGGAACGAGGGACGCATCATCCTGCAGTCCCCCAGTTCACTGGCCGCAGTCCGAGCCCTCGACGCTCGACCCGGCGAACGGATCCTCGACCTCTGCGCCGCTCCCGGTGGCAAGTCCGCTGCGATCGCGGCCTCGACCGGAGGCCCCATCGACCTGGTGGCCAACGACCGCAGTCGGAACCGGTGCCATCGGATGCGGGCGCTCTTCGAAACGCTCGGCGTCGAGGCGGGCATCCGGACCGGCCCCGGAGAACGCATGCCCGGTCCCCGGGAGGGCGGATTCGACCGGGTGCTGGTGGACGTCCCCTGCTCGGGCGAGGGTCGGTTCCATGTCGATGACCCACGCACCTGGGCCGAGTGGACGCCGAAGGCGACTCGCAGACTCGCCTCGCTCCAGAAGTCGCTCCTGCATGCGGCCATCCAGCTGGTGAGGCCGGGAGGTCGGATCGTCTACTCGACCTGCACCCTGGGGCGCACCGAGAACGAGGCGGTGATCGCACGAGCCCTGCAGCGTTACGGAGATGAACCGCATCGAATCGTGCTCGATCCGCTTCCGGAGGAGATCCCCGAAGGTGTTCCCCTGATCGATCCTCCGGATGAGGTCCATGCCGATTCGAGCATGCGGCGTTTCGTCCCGGACGGCACCGGTTCCACGGTGCGAAGAAGCCTCGACGGCTTCTTCATCGCCGCCCTCCGCACCCGGGGGGGCTGACACCCCTGCATCCTCCTCGAGGATCGAACCGATCCATCAACCGCCGATGTCGGCGATACGCTGTAGGCATGTCGCAGAAGAAGAACAGCTACGACCTGCTCGTGATCGGCAGCGGCCCCGCCGGTCAGTCGGCCGCCATCCAGGCTTCGAAACTCCACAAGCGGGTCGCGATCGTCGAGAAGGAACCAAGAGTGGGCGGTGTCTGTGCCTTCACCGGCACCATTCCCTCCAAGACACTCCGAGAGGCGATCCTCGAATCGGTGGGTCCCGCCCGCTTCGGCGGGAGCGAGTGGCACCTCACCCGTCGACCGGAGATGTCCGAGCTGCTCGACCGGGTCCGTCAGGTGATGCGATCCGAGGCGGCGGTGGTCCGCGACAGTCTCGCCCGCAACGACATCGAGGTCATCGAGGCCGAAGCATCGTTCAAGGACCCCCGCCACATCGTGCTCAAGGAGGGACACGGAGACCGCATCATCGAGGCTGATCGCGTCCTGATCGCCTGCGGCACCGTGGCCGCCTCACCTCCCACCGGTCCGAGCGACGGCCAGCGGATCCTCACCAGCGACGACATCACCCGACTCGAGGAACTTCCATCGAGTCTCGCGGTCGTGGGCGGTGGCGTGATCGGGGTCGAGTACGCCTCGATCTTCGCGACCGCCGGCGTGCAGGTGACCCTGATCGATCGACGGGAACGACTGCTCGACTTCGTCGATCGGGAGATCGTCGACGAACTGATGCACCAGATGCGGAACTTCGACGTGACCTTCCGGCTCGGAGAGGCGGTGGCCCGGGTGGAGCTCTTCGAGGAGGGGAACCGCAGCGAGGTCGACCTCGAACTCGAAAGCGGCAAGCGGATCGTCTCGGAAGCGGTGCTGTTCTCGATCGGAAGGAAGCCGGTCACCGAACCCCTGCACCTGGGACATGCCGGCGTGGAGACCGATGCCAAGGGAAGAATCCCGGTCGACGAGTCGTTTCAGACCAGCGTCCCGGGGATCTACGCGGCCGGCGACGTCATCGGTTTCCCCGCCCTCGCCGCCACCAGCAGCGAACAGGGCCGGATCGCCGCGTGTCGCATGTTCGGCCATGAGGTCTCCGACTTCGACCGGGTCTATCCCTACGGGATCTACGCGATCCCCGAGATCTCGATGTGCGGCGACAACGAGGAGCAGCTCACCGAGGCCCGCGTTCCGTACGAGATCGGAGTCGCTCGATACCGCGAGACCGCCCGGGGACAGATCATGGGCGACGACACGGGCATGCTGAAGATGATCTTCCACCGGGAGACCCGGAAGCTGCTGGGTGTGCACTGCATCGGGACGCACGCCACCGAACTGATCCACATCGGCCAGGCGGTGATCGCCCTGGACGGGGGCCTCGACTACTTCCTCAACGCCGTGTTCAACTACCCCACCCTCGCCGAGGTCTACAAGATCGCGGCCCACAACGCGGCGAATCGGCTCCGTCATGTCCGGCCCCCGAGGACCTCCGGCCCCAAGCCCGGCGGTGATCCGGTGCTCGCCGCCGAGGTTCCCGAGAACGACGACCCTCGCCCGCTTCCCGCCACCCGGCTGACCGAGCGGACCGAGACGACCGACTGAGGACGGCGATCGTCAGAAATGAAAGACGGGCCGCGGCATGAGCCGCGACCCGTCTGTGGGAACGCAGGTGTCGGATCAGTCTCGTCGTCGCCGCGCGCCGAAGCCGCAGACGAGGGCCAGAGAGATCACACCGGGGGTGGGAATCACGGTGTACGAATTGGACATCGGACTCGATGATCCGCTGCCCCATCCGGGCTGGACGTCGTTCGTGGAGAGGAGGTCGATCGCAGGATCGCTCTCGCCTCCACCCGTCGTGCCGATGTCGAAGTTGAAGGTGTCTCCGAGCTCGAGCCCGAGATCCGCAAGAGCCATCCGGTAGGTGATGCGATCACCCTCCCAGTCGACCTCGGGGCTCACACCACCGGTGCCGATCCAGTCGCCGGAGCTGTCCATCCTGTAGGCGCCGCCCCCACCGCCCCCGTCGATCCAGCTGCCCATGAAGGCGTCGATCCCGGAGGGCGTCGTGATCTGGCGACCCCATGGATTCTCGAGGGACTGATTCTCGAAGCCGACGCGATCGATCAGCATCACGTACTTGCCCCAGTCGGCATTCAGATCGAGGAAGTCGATCGACACCACGAGATCGAAATCATCGTTGGTGATCTCGGCCCCGATGATGTCGAGGTTCGTCAAGCCACCGTCGAATATGTCGGCGGCGTCGTCGGTGTAGTAGTCGGCGGCAGCGAATCCGGTGGTACCGAACACGGCCATGGCGCATGCGACGGATCTCAGCATGTCTCTGTCTCTCCTTGGGAAATCGACGCCGGCGGGAACCGATGTCGCTGGGAAATGCGGGACTGGGTGTGATCCCGCATTTCCAATATCCCCGCCCGGGGGCCCGCAAACAAGGATTGATCCGGAAATTCGCGGTTGATCCCCCGAAAGCACCCGTTGAGTGGGGACCAGAAGCCTCTAGAGAGGTTCCGGGCCGAGACGCCGGCCGTTGCTTCCGGACTCGAAGACATGGATCCCCTCCTCGAGGGCACCGAGACGCACTCGGAGGCCCTCGGCCGGAAGATCGACCGCCGAGCCGCGATGCACGAGTCGCTCCTGCCCGCCACCGTCCACGAGCCTCAGCCAGGCATCCCCTCGATCGCCGTACCGCTCGACCGCATCGATCTCCACGAGCGGACCCCTTCCGGTTGCTTCGGGCTCGAATCCGATCGATTCCGGACGGAGTCCGAGGACCGCGGGACCACGATGTTCGATCGGAGGAAGCGTGATCTCACCGCCCGACGAGACCTTGAAGACCGGTCCGCGATCGCCGTCCACGATTCCGCCCTCGAGCATGTTCATGGCGGGACTGCCGACGAAACTCGCGACGAACCGGTTCACCGGGCACCGATACACGTCCATCGGGCTGCCGACCTGCTGCACGTGCCCCTCGTGCATCACGACCAGACGATCACCGAGGCTCATCGCCTCCTCCTGGTCGTGGGTCACGTAGAGCATCGTGGCCTCGAGACGACGGTGGAGCACGCGAAGCTCCGCCCGGGTCTCCACCCGGAGACGGGCGTCGAGGTTCGAGAGCGGTTCATCGAGCAGGAACACCGCGGGATCGCGGACCAGGGCCCTCCCCACGGCGACCCGCTGCCGCTGACCGCCGGAGAGCTGCCGGGGAAACCGGTCCAGCAGGGAATCGATCCCGAGGCTTGTCGCGGTCTTCTCCACCCTCCCTGCGATGTCGGCGCGGGAGAGCCCGAGCTTCCGGCGGCGACGCTCCAGACCGAACGAGAGGTTTCTTCGCACGTCCAGATGCGGGTAGAGGGCGTAGTTCTGAAAGACCATCGCGACGTCGCGATCCCGGGCCGCGACCTCGTTCACCACCCGGTCCCCGATGCGCAGCGTCCCCTCGGAGATGTCCTCGAGGCCCGCGACCATGCGAAGGGTGGTGCTCTTTCCACAACCGGACGGTCCGACGAGGACGACGAACTCGCCGTCCGCGATGTGCAGATCGACGCCTTCCACCGCCCGGACGCCTCCGGGGTAGATCTTTCCGATCGATTCGAGGGTGACGCTCGCCATGAGTGGTATCCAGAGTCCGCCGAATCAGCCCTTGACCGCCCCCGCCCCCAGACCCTCGATGAACTGGCGTTGCGCCGCCACGAAGATCAGGACGCACGGGATCATCGTCACCACCGAGAGGGCCATGAGCAGGTGCACGTCCTCGAGTCCTCCGAACTGGGTGCGGAAGGCGTTGAGGGCGACCGCGAGCGTGGCCTGGTCCTCGGAGTGAAGGTAGATGAGGGGCAGGAGGAAGTCGTTCCAGGTGAAGATGAAGGTGAACACCGCGGTGATCGCGGCGACGGGTCTGGTGAGCGGCATGATGATCCGCCACCAGGTCTCGAGCCAGCCGCAGCCGTCGAGCCGGGCCGCCTCGAAGAGGGCCTCGGGAAGCTGGGCCACGAACTGCCGGTACATGAAGATGTGGAAGGCGCTGCCGAAGAAGGCCGGCACGATCAGGGGGAGCAGCGTGTCGACCCATCCGAGCGATCGGAAGAGGATGAAGAGCGGGATCATCGTGACCTGGGCCGGAAGCATCATCGTCGCAAGCATCAGCACGAAGGTCGGACGGCGTCCCCGGAATCGAAGCCGCGCGAACGCGGTTCCCACCAGACTCGAGGACAGGATCGTCCCCACCACCACGAGAACGGTCACCACGATCGAGTTGGACAGGGCGTCGATGAAGCCCCACCAGGGCATGGTTCCCACCTCCTCCATCGCCTGGCCGTAGTTCGAGAACTGCGGGTCGGTCGGAAAGGCTCCGAAGGGACTGCCCGAGGCGAGTGCCGCTCCGGCCCGCTGCTCGGTCTCGAGACTCAGGGCGAGCATCCACCAGAGCGGGAAGATCATCGCGACCGCCCCGGCGATCATCGGGAGGTACCACCACCGGCTCGAACGCATGCTGGAGGAGACGGCGCTCATGCTCTCATCCCCTCGTAGTGGACGCGGCTGCCGCCGACGCGAAGCACCAGCGCGGTGAGCACCAGCACCACGACCAGAAGCAGCCATGCCAGGGCCGACCCGTAGCCCATCTCGTACCAGTCGAACGCCTGGTTGTAGAGATAGAGGACGTAGAAGCGGGTGTCGTCACCCGGACCGCCGCCGGTCATCACGAACGCCTGGGTGAAGACCTGGAAGCTTCCGATGATCGCCATGATCCCGTTGAAGAGGATCACCGGCGAGAGCATGGGAAGCGTGACCCGGACGAACCGCGATAACGGCCGGGCACCGTCGATGTCCGCCGCTTCGAGAACCTCTCTTGGAATGTTCCGGAGTCCGGCGAGATAGATGAGCATCGATCCGCCAACCAGCCAGAGATTCATGATCGCGAAGGCCGGCGGTCCGGCCCACGAGGCGTCGGCCTGGAACCACTCGGGGGGTCGAAGTCCGAAGGGTTCGAGCATCGGCTCCAGCAGACTGTTCATGAGTCCGCCGTCGGAACGGAAGACCCAGGTCCAGAGCACCGCCATTCCGACCCCGGCGAGCACGCTCGGCAGGTACCAGGCCGCACGGAACGCCTCCACGCCACGAAGCCGGGAATTCAGGATCACCGCCGCGAGGAGGGCGAAGACCTGCCCGAGCGGAACCGCGAGGATCGCGTAGTAGGCCGTGACCTGGAGACTTCTGATGAACGTGGGATCACCGACCAGGATCTCCCGGTAGTTGCCGATCCCCACGTACTCCGCGGTGTCCAGCGTGTCGATCCCCTTCCAGCGGGCGAGGGACAGCAGCAGGGAGAGCACGATCGGTCCCAGCATGAAGAACACGAACCCGAGCACCCAGGGCATCACCATGAACCATCCGGCGCGCTCCTCCCGTCGAGCGAGATCGGATTCCGGCCGGGTCCGGGCGAGCCAGATCCACTTGAGGAGTCCGAGACCGGCGACCACCGCCGCGATCACCAGACCGATCACCCCCCACGGCATCCGGGGGAAACTCCGGGTCGGGGCCAGTGGCGAGGCCTGTCGTGCCGCCCACCATGCATCGAAGGCGGCCACCTGTTCGTCGACGTCGCCTCCGGTGCGCAACGCCACGTCGAGGGTTCTCTGGAACTGATCCTGGAAGGCGGGGTCGATCGGCCAGGGCGGCACCCGGGCGACGTCGACCGCGTCGAGATAGGCCCGGTCGTTGCGTGGAGGCACCGACGGATCCACGAAGGCATCGCTCTCCGCGACGGATCGCAGGGTGGGAATCGCGAGGCCCAGGCGTGACTGGGCATCCTGGGATTCAGGGCCGGTTAGCCACTTCAGGAGACGCCACGCCTCCTCCGGATGCTCGGATCGGCTCGACATGCTCCAGGCGATGGTGGCGATGACGTTGGCCCGCGCCTCTCCGGCGGGCAGGGGTGCGAAGTCCCATTCGAAATCCTCGATGCTCCGGTAGCTCGGCACCACCCAGCGACCGAACGGACCGACCATGCCGATGCGTCCGGACAGGAAGAGCGAGCCCGGATCGATGCCCTCGGCCTCGGCTCGAGCGAGGAAGCCCTCATCGCCGAACCGCCAGTCGCGCAGCTCTCGAAGCGCCGTCACCGTCCGGTCGTCGGCAAGTCGCAGTTCGTCGAAGTCGCCGCCCTCGCCGACGACGCCCGCATCGCGGGACCAGAGGTACCCGCGAAGGACGAAGGGCCAGGTCACGAGTTCCGCACCAGTCACGCCTTCCAGGGCATCGATGCGTCGCCCCGCCTCGGCGAAGTCGTCCCAGGTCCAGTCGTCGGTGGGATGCGTCGCTCCGGCACGGTCGAAGAGATCCCGGTTCCAGTAGATGCCGACGGTGGTGAAGTCCTTGGGGACGCCGTACAAAGGCCCCTCACCCATCCGCCCATCCCGAAGGCGGAAGGCATCGACCGCAGGGGCGAAGAAGTCGTCGACCGGAAGCGCGTCCGGATCATCGCCTGCCGCCTCGGCATCGAACCAGGCATCCAGCTTCTCGAGCTGTCCGGCCTCGGCGAACGGTGCCATGCGACCGAAGTCCATGTAGAAGATGTCCGGAGGCTCGCCCGCCGCCATCATGGTCTGCAGCTTGGTGAAGTACTGGCCGCTGTCCCCGGGGTTGATCCGCTTCACCCGGACCCCGGGATTCCGCTCCTCGAAGGCACGGATCGACGCCTCGACGATGTCGTCCTCCTGCTGACCGCCACCTCCGGACCAGTGCATCAGCACGAGCTCGACACCACCCTCCCCGTCCTCGGAGAAGAGGCGGCCGACCTCCCGCCAACCCACCCTTGCAAACGCCCCAAGAACCAGCACCACCGCCACCACCAGCAGACACGCCCGATAGGCGCCGGCAAGGCGTTCCATCACTGATCTTCCGGGTCGGGGAGACATCGCCTGACGAGTATATTGTCGAAGATGCCGCACCCCGGTCTCCATCGGATCACCGCTGCTCTTGCACTGGTCCCCGTTCTCACCGGCTCCGTTCAGGCCGGGGCCTCTGACTGGCCGCCCGGCGAGCCTCCGGCGGAGATGCCGCGGGTGCGTCCCGCCCGGACGCCGAGAAGCGTGAGCGCCACCCCGCTTTCGGACGGACGATGGAGAGTGGTGTTCCGGATCGAAGGGGTCGAGACCGATCGCATGCGGGTCGCCGGTTCGTTCAACGGATGGAACCCGAATGCGGACGAGATGCGCCGCGACGAGAACGACCGTTGGTCCGGCGTCCTCTTCCTGGAGGACGGCACCCACCACTACAAGTTCGTCGCGGACGGGAACCGATGGCTGCCCGATCCGGTCAATCTCGATCGGGTCCCCGATGGACATGGCGGCGAGAACACCGTGCTCACGCTGGGCGTGGAGGCCCTCTTCGATCCCTCGAAGGCCGCCCGAGGCGACGGTCGGGTCCTCGGCGCCGCCCTCCGGCACGATCCCACGGACTGGCGGGACCTGCAGCCGCTTCCCGACGAGGGGGTCCGCCTTTCCGTCCGGACCCTCTCGAACGACGTCGAGGGAGTGGAGATCGCCTTCGAGGACGGATCAAGGATTCCGCTCGAATCCAGACACACATCGAACCGATTCGAACGCTGGAGGATCGATCTCCCGACCGGTCGGGACGGACTCGACTACACGTTCCTCTTCCAGGATGGAGACAACAGGGTGCGTGACCCCCGGACCTACACCCTCGACCGCTCATCGGCATCCGACGTCCGAACGCCCGACTGGGCCAAGGACGTCACGTGGTACCAGGTCATGGTCGAGCGATTTCGAGACGGCGATCCCGGCAACGATCCCGAACCGGTTCAACCATGGACGGCGCCCTGGTACGAGGCGAGTCCCTGGGAGGGGCGGGACGGGCAGTCCTTCTACAAGTACTTCATCTTCGATCGTCACTACGGAGGCGATCTTCAGGGGCTGAAGGAGAAGCTCCCCTACCTCCAGGAACTCGGGGTCGACGCGATCTACCTCAACCCCGTGTTCCAGGCGACCACGCATCACAAGTACAACGCGACCGACTACCGTCACATCGACGAGAACTACGGCACCGGCAAGCCGGACTTCCAGGAGACCATCGCCGGTGAGGATCTCGCGGATCCCGACACCTGGACATGGTCCGCAAGCGACCTCGTCTTCCTCGACTTCCTCAAGGAGGCCAAGAGCCGTGGATTCCGGGTGATCCTCGACGGCGTCTTCAACCATGTCGGAACCAACCACCCCGCATTCATCGACGTGAGGGAACGCGGGATCGATTCCCCCTTCGCCGACTGGTTCAGCATTCGCTCCTGGGATCCGTTCGAATACGACGGCTGGGCGGGTTTCGGTGAACTCCCCGCCTTCCGGAAGAGTCCGGAACACGGGCTCGCCTCGAAGACCCTGCGCGACCACATCTTCGCGGTCACCCGCAGGTGGATGGATCCGGACGGGGACGGCGACCCCTCCGACGGCATCGACGGATGGCGTCTGGACGTGCCGGAGGAGGTCCCGATGGCGTTCTGGATCGAGTGGTGCGAGCTCGTCCGTTCGATCAACCCCGATGCGTACATCGTGGGCGAGATCTGGAAGACGAAGCCGGAGTGGCTCGATGGCCGCACCTTCGATGCCGTCATGAACTACCCCTTCGCGGAGATCGCCTTCGCCTGGATCGGCGATCGCGAGAACCGGATCTCCGCCTCGGAGGCGGCTCGTCGTTTCGAGGAGCACCGCGAGGCCTACCCCGCCGAGGTGACCTACGCCCTGCAGAATCTCGTGGACAGCCACGACACCGATCGACTCGTGTCGAAGCTCCACAATCCCGACCGGCCCTTCGACAGCGGGAATCGAGAGCAGGACGACGAGACCTACGACGGATCGAAGCCGCCGCCCGAGGCGTATGCCCGGGCAAGACTGATCGCCATGCTGCAGATGACGTCTCCCGGCGCCCCGATGATCTACTACGGCGACGAGGTGGGAATGTGGGGTTCGGACGACCCGAACAACCGGAAGCCCATGCTCTGGAAGGATCTCGAGCCATTCGAGGAGTCCGGCCAGGAGGTGATGGACGAACACCTCGCGTTCTACCGCGATGCGATCGCACTGCGGAAGGCGCACCCCGCGCTCCGGACCGGCGGCGTCTCGACCATCCTCGTCGACGACGAACAGGACGTCATGGCGTTCGTCAGGGACAACGAGGACGAGGAGGTGCTGGTGGTCATGAATGCGGGCGAGAACCCCGCATCGATCTCGCTTCCCGTCGCGGCCGACGGATGGACCATGGTCTTCGGAGGCGTCGGAACCCCCGGCTTCCCGGGAGTCGATTCCGTGGAGGACGATCCGCCGGAGGTCACCGTGCCGGGAATCTCCGCTCGCGTCTGGGTCCGGTCGAAGTGATCGAGGCGGACGACCTGCGATGAAGATCCATCCCCTCCTCTCGGAAAGGACCGCAGGCGTCCTCCTTCATCCGACCTCGCTGCCCTCCGTTCATGGAGCATTCGGCATCGGCGACCTCGGTCCCACCGCACGTTCGTTCATCGAATGGATGCGGGAGGCGGGACTGACCCGGTGGCAGATGCTTCCCGTCGGGCCGGTCGGCGCCGGCGACTCGCCCTACAGCGCCCTCTCGAGCTTCGCGATCGAACCCATGCTCGCCTCGGTCGCGGATCTGGTCGAGGACGGTCTGCTCCCTCGATCGGCGATGCGGATGCCCGCGGATGCCCGGACCACAGACGATCGTGGACGGGCGTCCTGGCGGAACGTCCGCGCCTGGAAGATCCCGCTTCTGGAGAGGGCCTTCGAGACGTTCTCCCGCACCCGCGGAGCCGGGGGCCCGAACGGCGGACGCCACACCGGGTTTCGAGAACGCAGCGCCCCGTGGCTCGACCACTGGTGCGACTTCGCAGTCGCCCGGGCGCGACGCCGACGCGGGGCGAACGCGATCCAGCTGGCACCCGGGTACCACGCCTTCCTCCAGTTCATCCTCGACCGCCAATGGTCCGCGCTCCGAAGACACGCCCTCGCCAACGGCGTCCGTCTGATCGGCGACCTCCCGATCTTCTGCGGGGCGGACAGTGCGGACGTGACGGGCCGACCGGATCTCTTCCGTCTCGATCGTGACGGAAGACCGACCGTCCTCACCGGATGCCCGCCCGACGCCTTCACCCGGGACGGGCAGCTCTGGGGACACCCCCACTATCGATGGTCGGCACATCGCCGGGAGCGGTTCGCATGGTGGCGATCCAGGGTCGCGACGACCCTCGATCGATTCGATCTCGTCCGGATCGATCACTTCATCGGTTTCGCCCGGGCCTACGAGATTCCGGGAGACGCCCGGAATGCACGGAAGGGACGCTGGGGCCGGACGCCCGGTCGGGAGCTGCTCAGCCACCTGCAGGAGGACCTCGGCACGCCGCCGTTCATCGCGGAGGATCTCGGCGACGTCACATCCGCGGTGCACCGGCTCCGCGACGACTTCGCCCTGCCGGGGATGCGGATCCTGCAATGGGCGTTCTTCGACCCGAAGGGCCGCTCCAACGACCTCCCCCACAACCACCCGCGTCATTCGGTGGTCTACCCGGGGACCCACGACAACGACACCGTCGCCGGCTGGTTCCGATCCCTGCCCGGGGACGTCCGACGCCGGTTCAGGGCGTACTCCGGTGCCGAATCCGCGGCGAACCCCTCCGATGCGATGGTCCGGCTCGCGTTCACCAGTCCCGCCAACACCGCGGTGGTCCAGATGCAGGACATCCTGGGCCTGGGACGCTCCAGTCGGATGAACGTCCCCGGCAAGCCCCGCGGCAACTGGACCTGGCGTCTGCGGCGATCCGAACTTCCCGCCGGCACCGCGGGGAGGATGTCGGATCTGGTGCTCGCCTCGGGCCGGAGTTCAGGCTGAAACCGGCAGAGTCCGGCCGAGCCGCCCCACAACCCCCGCGACTTCGGCGATGATCCGGGTCCATCGTTCGCCCGGATTCATTCCAGATGACACCCGCCACCCGAACCACCCCCGATCAGATCGTCACTCGACTCCTCTCGCTGGCCGAAGACCTCGGCTGGAGCTGGAGAGAGCCCGCTCAACGCCCGTTCGCCATGCTCGACCCGGTGGCGTGGGAGGCGACCAATCACGCGCCGATCGAGACCGTGATTCGAACCTCGCACGCCCGCATCGAGGCCGCGGCCTCCGATCCGAGATTCCTCGAGGTGCTCTCCGAGGCCGAGCGGCTCCTCGCCGCGAGCCGACGGGCACGCCACTGGTTCCCCTCGAACCATCGGGGCAGGGATCGACGACTGAAGGTCGCGTACTACTGTTCCGAGTTCGCGATCCATGAATCGATGCAGCAGTATTCGGGCGGACTCGGGGTGCTGGCCGGCGATCACGTCAAGAGCGCCGATCAGCTCGGCGTCCCCCTGGTGGGAGTCGGCCTGCTCTACCGGCACGGCTACTACCGACAGCAGTTCGAGGCCGACGGACGACAGCGTGTCCTCTACCCGACCTACGACTTCGACCATTATCCGATCGAGGAGACCGGGGTGTCGGTCGCCTGTCCGATCGGCCGTCGAACGGTCACGGCACGAATCATGCGACTCACGCTCGGCAACACGTCGCTGCTCCTGCTGGACGCCGACCTGCCCGAGAACCGACCCCAGGATCGTCTTCTGACCGAGGGGCTCTACAAGGGGGAACCCGATCTCCGCATGCGACAGCAGGTGCTGCTGGGGGTCGGAGGCGCCATGGCGCTCGAGGCGATGGACGAGAAGGTCACCGTCCATCACCTCAACGAGGGACACGCCGCATTCGCCGCGGTGGAACGGGTCGCCCGGATCATCGAGGACGGTGGGGATCTCGACTCCGCGATCGAGCAGGTTCGATCCAGCACCGTCTTCACGACCCACACGCCGGTGCCCGCCGGTCACGATCGGTACCAACCGAAGGCCGCGGCCGCCGCGATGAGCAGGGTGCTCAAACGAGCCGGACTCGCTCCCCGCGCCTTCGCCGATCTCGGACGGGAACGCCCCGGAGATGCCGTTGAGCCCTTGTGCATGACGATCCTCGCCCTGCGACTCGCGGCCCATGTCAACGGGGTCGCGAAACTCCACGGCCGGGTGAGCCGCGAGATGTGGAGGAACGTCCATCCCGAGGCGAAGAGGATCGATGACGTGCCCATCGGTTCGATCACCAACGGCGTCCATCCCGGCACCTGGATGAATCCCGCCGCGGAGGAGTTCTGGAGACGGACCATCCGACTTCGTCCCGAGGAGGCGCAACCGACCGAGAAGGCCTGGTCGCGGGCGACCGACGTCGACCCTGCCGAGGCATGGGACCTGCGCAACCGGATGCGGTCCGGTCTGGTGAGATTCATCCGGGACCGGGCGGTCCGCCAGGCCACCGAGCGGGGATGCACACCGGACCAGACGCTCGCCGCGAGTCGGGTGCTTCGCGAGGATGCCCTGACCATCGGCTTCGCCAGACGGTTCGCGACCTACAAGCGGGCTCCGCTGATCTTCCGGGATCGCAGGCGTCTGGCCGCCATCCTCAACGATCCGGACATGCCCGTGCAGCTCGTGTTCGCGGGGAAGGCTCATCCCCGGGACGAGGGCGGGCAGGCCTTCGCGAAGACGATCTTCGAGATGTCACGACGACCCGAATTCCGCGGGAAGGTCGTGATTCTCGAGGAATACGACATGCGGATCGGTCGGGAACTGACGTCGGGATGCGACGTCTGGCTGAACAACCCCATCCGACCCCACGAAGCCAGCGGCACCAGCGGCATGAAGCCCCCGATGCATCTCGGCATCAACTGCTCGATACTCGACGGCTGGTGGCCGGAGGGATTCGACGGGCGGAATGGATTCGCGATCGAGGGTGAGCCGAAGCGGGCCGGTGATGCGGCTCGTGATGCCGCGGATGCCGAAGCGCTCTACGAGATCCTCGAGAACCGGCTGGTGCCTGAGTTCTACAAGCGGGGACGGGACGGAGTTCCGAAGCGTTGGATGAAGCGGGCGCTTCGAAGCGCCGCGACGATCCCCTCCGCCTTCAGCACCCATCGAATGGTGGCGGACTACGTCGAACAGGCCTACCTGCCCGCGAATCGAAGCTGAACCTCCGTGGATCCGCAGGGAAGTCCTGTGAAAATGGAGACGGGCCGTGTCCGAAGAACACGGCCCGCCGTTCCTGATTCAGGAACCCTCTGGTCCCGCATCACGGCCCGCAGTCGCAGTTCTGCTCCGCGAGGCCCGCACAAAAGTCATCCCAGATCGCCGAGCAGCACACCTCGTCGATGGCACAGACGATCGATTCGCATACCGAGTCGGAACATCCCGGCAGGTCGAAGTCGTTGGCGAAGTTGCAGTCGCCGCAACCCTCTTCTCCACCACCGCCCCCGGGGCAGTCGCCCCACACGGCAAGGATGAGACCGACGTCGGCACCGTTCACCACGCCGTCTCCGTTCATGTCCTCCGAACAGCCGAGGCACTCGCCCCAGACGGCCAGCATGAGACCGAAGTCGGCTCCGTCGACGACGCCGTCTCCGTTGAAGTCGCCGGAACAGCCGCCGCCACCGCCCCCTTCGGTCTTGACGATCGCATACTGCTCGCCCTCGATGTCGGCGAAGTTCACGAACCGGGGCTCACCGAGATTGCCACCCGAAAGCAGCGGTCCCATGACCTGGTTCGAGACGAAGTCGTGGCCGCTTCCGTTGACGAACGCGTTGACGAGGATGTCGTCACCCGGGGTGTGGCCGAGGACGGAGAGCGGAATCGAGATCTCGATGCCGGTGATGACTCCCGCCCCGCCATCGGGCTCGGGCTGATCGCCGCCGGTGACTCCGCCCACGTTCGAGTTGTCGATCGCGACCTCGATGAAGTTGTCGGTGATCAGGACGCCGGAGGCGCCGGAGCTTCCCGGCCCGGCGAATCCGAAGCTTCCGGAATCCCCACCGTCGGTGAGGAGCTCCGCGTAGCTCATGTAGGTGTCGTAGGGCGTGACGCCCTTCTTGTCCGGAGTGCCGGCCCCGCCGGTCACGGTGATCCAGAAGTCGGCGGTGAAGTCCGTGTCGAAGGTCAGTCCGGGCTGGACCTCCCCGGTCTTCTTGTCCTCGAATCGACCCATGCGGTTCAAGGCACCGAAGTCGACGTCGGGGTTGTTGCCGAGCAGCGGGCTCTGGCCCTCGCCGGGAATCGCATCGAGGAACACCTCGAGCTTGTTGTAGTTGCTCTCGAGATTGCCTGCGATCAGGAGATACAGCGTGTCTCCCTCGACCACTCCGTAGAGAAGATCGATCTCGGAGCCGTTGCAGAAGCCCTCTTCTCCCATGTCCGCGTTTCCGAACTGGGTCTGGACCTGCTGCACGAGCAGTCCGTCTCCGTAGGACTCATCGGCGACGCCGTCGACCACGATGCCCTGACCACAGACGGCGGTCGACATCAACAGGGGCGCGGCAAGCCCGAACAGGTGACGCATCTTCATCTCGCATTCTCCATGAACGACCGTTTGGAACACGGTCGTCGGTGTTGATCCGGGTATCCAGAAAATAGCAACTGGGGTGCTCGATTTGAACTCCCTTGAAGCAGGAAAACGACTGTGGATGAAAGGACCTCGAGTGGATCCGATAGATCAGCCGCTCAGGGGCACTGACCCCAGACCGCCAGCAGCAGTCCGACGTCCGCCCCATTGACCACCCCGTCCCGGTTGAGATCGGGTTCACACCTCTTGCAGGGACCCCAGGCGGCCAGGAGCGAACCGAAGTCCGCACCATTGACCACTCCGTCCCCGTTGAAGTCGCCCGGACACGGTGGGATCTCGGCTTCGACGACGACCACGTGCTGCAGGCCGGGAATCTCCTCGAAGTCGACGACCCGGGGTTCCCCGAGGTTGGGCGAACCACCAAGCGGCCCGATGACCTGGTTGGAGAGGTAGTCGTGGTTGGAACCGTTCACGAAGGCCGCGACCGAGATGCCGTTTCCATCGGTGTTCCCGAGCACCAGCAGCGGAATCGCCAGCTCGATGCCGGTGACCACGCCCGATCCGTCGTCGATGCCGTCCCCACCGGAGACCCCGGCGGTGTTGGAGTTGTTGATCGACGCGATGATGCCGTTGCCGGCGAAGATCGCCAGTCCGGCTCCTGATCCTCCCGGTCCCGCGAATCCCCAGCCACCCTCGTCACCGCCACCGGTGAGCAGGGGCGACCAGTTGATGAAGGTGTCGTAGCTGACCCCGAACTCGCCTCCCCCGGTGAAGTCGATCCAGAAGTCGGGGGCGAACCCCTCGTCGAAGCGGAGTCCCGGCTCGTCTCCATCGCCGGGCCCTCCCATCCGGTTGAGCCCCCCGAACTTCACGTCGGGATTGTCGTCGCGCAGCCGGTTCTGCCCGGCGTCGGGAATCGAGTCGATGAAGATGTCGAGCTTGTTGTAGTTGCTCTCGAGGTTGCCGGCGAAGAACAGGTAGAGGACGCCGGACTCGACCCTGGCCGAGAAGGAGTCGAGTTCGGAACCGTTCGCGTAGTTCACGAGCCCGAGATCGTTGTCGCCGAAGCCGGTCGAGGTGTCCTGGATCACAAGAGGATCGCCGTAGAGCTCGTCCCGCTCGCCGTCGACGAGGATCGGACCGTTCTGGTCGCCGCCGCCACCACCACCGTCATCGGGCCGCTCCTGGGAGAAGATCAGGGCGGTGTACGGCGGGATGTCGAGCTGGGCGCTGAAACCCATCCCGTCCCAGGCCACGGCGTCGGCCTCGACCTGGATCGGACCGCCCCCGGTGAAGGCCGGGTCGTAGCCCGTGGCGTTGGAGTTGAAGACGCAGTACCAGGTGCCTCCGCTCGGGAAGCCGATTCGATATGAACCGCGGTACTCGCTCTTCCAGTTCGTGACCACCACCACGTCGTCTCCCGCCCCACCCTGGTCGTAGCGGTGCCAGGCTCCGATCTTGTCGGAGTCGTTGAGGTGATGGAAGTTGGTGTTGTTTCCGGTGAGGCCGCGGCTGGCACCTCCTCGATTCCTGCGAAGCGAGATGAGGTCGCAGTAGAGCTGGAAGATCCCGTTGAACGAGTCCTTTCGACCCCAGTCCATGGGGGCGGCGTCGGTCCATGTGCCGTCCTCGAAGAACTCCTGCCCCTGGAAGATCATCGGAATGCCCGGGGACGTGAACACCACCGATGCCGCAAGGGTGGATCGCTTCTTCGCCTCCCAGCTGTCCGCGTTGGCGGGCCAGATCACCTCCGGAAGTCGAGGCTGGTTGGCCGCCTCGTCGTGACTCTCGGTGAAGACCACTCTCTGGGTGGCCTGACCGTTGAAGGACTTCAGCACCGAGTCTCGAAGCTCGAACATGCTGCGATCCTGGTCATCGACGATCGAGGCCAGCGCCCGCACCGGGTGAAGGAACACGCCGTCCCACTGACTCTCGAATCCCGCACCACCTTCGCCGACGCTGCGGCTCATCCACTCGTTGTCGCCCCAGTCCTCGGCGATCGTGATCTTCCAGGGCTGGGTCGCGTCGATGGACTCGTTGATCCACTGCATCAGGGACCAGCCTTCGGGGATCTCGACCCCGGCCTCGGGAACGCCGCGAATGTACTTCGTGGCGTCGAAACGGAGACCGTCGAGGCGGAACTCGTCGAGCCAGAGCATCGCGTTGTCGTGAATGTAGGTCCTGACCTCGCCTCGTCCGAAGTCGGGACGAGGTCCCCATGGAGTGTCGGCCTTGAGGTCGTCGTTGTAGAAGAAGATGCCCCCGTAGCCGTTCTGGCTCCATCCGTCGTACTGCCAGAGATCGAGATCGCTCGGGCCCCAGTGGTTGTAGAGCACGTCGAGAATCACCGCGATCCCGCGGGCGTGGCACGCATCCACGAAGGCCTTCAGCTGGTCGGGTCCCCCGTAGGAGCTCTCGACCGACCATGGGTAGGCGAGGTTGTAACCCCAGTTGATGTCTCCGGTGAACTCGTTGATCGGCATCAGCTCGACGCAGTTGACCCCGAGCTCCATGAGGTGGTCGAGGTTGTCGATGCAGTCCTGGAAGCCGGCGGGAACCGGATCGCCCGGAAGCGCTCCGTAGGTCCCGATGTGCATCTCGTAGATGACCAGTTCGTTCCAGGGCGGCATGGTGAAACCGTCGGCCTGGAACTGGTATGCATCCTTGTCGTAGACCAGCGGATCCCCCACCGAGTTGGTGAGCCTTCGCGCCCAGGGATCCCGGCGCCAGAGTTCCTGACCGTTGTTGCGGATGACGAACTTGTAGCGGGCGCCCTGTCCCACGTAGGGGACGTCGATCGACCACCAGCCGTCGCCTTCACCGGTCAGGAAGTGGGTGTTGGGGTTGAACGAATTGAAAGAACCCGCGACCGAGACGCTGTCCGCATTGGGCGCCCAGGTCCGGAAGGTCACCCCGTTGCCGTCTGCATCGTCGTAGAGCGTCGCACCGACGCCCGGTCGCGAGGACTGGGCCTGCACCATGGAGATCGGAGCGATGGCGGTGACGAGGAGGAGCCGGAGACCCCACTTCGTGATGCTGCTGGTGACCGAACGCGCCCGTTGCATGCCTGCTCCCGGAGAGTGCTGGAAATCCCGACCCGAGTCTAGCACCGAAAAAGGGGAAGTCGAAGGATCAGATCCCCTCTTGGAGCGCCGAAAAGAGGACCACCAATCCCCCGAAGGAGGATGGGTGGCCGGACAATCGACGATCTTGAAGTCCGGGAATCGGTTCCCGGCCCGCAGAACCGATCACCAGGCGCGTTCACGCTCGGGAAGCGGTCGGACCCAGATGTTGGCGAAGTTGATGGGATCACCATGGTCCTGGAGCTTGATCCGGCCCTCGGTGTCGTGCTTTGAGTACTTCGCCTTCGATCCGTGGGAGGTCAGACCCATGAACTCGGAGTGGTTCTGAACCACCACCCCGTTGAAGAACACCGTCGCGGTGGCGGGAGCGAGCAGACTTCCGTCCTCGGCGAAACGGGGTGCGGTGAAGATGATGTCGTAGGCGTTCCACTGACCGTTGGGACGGCAGGGGTTCACCAGCGGCGGATACTGGCCGTACATCGAACCCGCCTGCCCGTCGGGGTAGGTCTGGTTCGGATTCGATCCGAGGATCTGGACCTCGTACTTCCCATCCTGGAAGAAGACGCCGCTGTTGCAGCCTGCCTGGCCGTTGCACTCGCGATCCGCGGGGATCATCCATTCGATGTGAAGCTGGCAGTCGCCGAAGGAGGCCTTGGTGAGGGTGTCACCGGTGCCGGGCTTCACCTGCATGACTCCGTCCGCGAAGGTCCACTTGCCGTTGGACCACGCATCGAGACCGGAGCCCTCGGAGAGCAGCACGATCGCATCGCTGGGAGCGGTTCCAGGACGCTCGCCGGTGCTCGCTCGTCCGGGCTCGACCATGTCGGGCTGGGGACGGTCCTTGGCATGGACCTTCCACGTTCTCCCATCGTCCTGCATGGCGGCGGCGCCGAGGCCGGCGGCGATGGCGAAGATGCCGATGACGGCGAGGACACGGCTGGTTCGAGGGGACATGATCTGGTCTCCGATCTCGTGGCCGGCGGATGCTGAAGCGATGAAGACACGATCCACCGGGCCGTGCCGTCGGGGAAGAGCGTCGCAGGCCGGACCCCGGGCGTCAAGATCGCGGAGGGATCCGCTCAGCCCCGATTTCGCATGAAGTCGGCCACCTGGGTGAAACGGGCGTCGAGAAAGGCCCTCAATTCTCCCTCCAGACCCAGTTCATCCATGGCCAGCGTCATGCATTCCAGCCACTGATCCCGTTCGGCATCCCCGATCGGGAACGGGGCGTGCCGCATGCGGAGTCGAGGATGTCCGTGCTTCTGCACGTAGTGCTGGGGACCGCCGAGCCAGCCGCAGAGGAAGTCGTGAAGCTTGTCCCGACTCTCCTCCAGCGATTCCGGGTGGAGCCTGCGGATGACCTCGAAGGGTGGATCGGCATCCATGTGGTCGTAGAAGGAATCGACCAGTCGGCGCACGACCGGTTCTCCACCGATCGCATCGAAGGGGGTGTTGTCCGGACCGAAGCTCATGATCCCGAGGACTCCTTGGTCGAACCGATCCGATCGAGGGCCATCTCGACCACCTGCTCGACCGGGATCCCGCGCATCAGTCGATCGCCGAGCGTTCGATCACGATAGTGGACATCACCACCCGCCTCGGACGAACGAATCGTGTCCTCGATTCGACCATACGGCCCGCACACCGCGGGATCCGTGGGACCGAAGAGACCGACCAGGGGAGAGCCGAAGCCCGCAGCGGCGTGGAGCATGGCGCTGTCGTTGCCCAGAAGGATCGCAGCCTCACGCACCGCCGCCATCGACCATGCGAGCGGACCCTCCCCCGCCAGCGAGCGGAAGGCATCCCGCCCGCCGATCGCCTCGTGGATCAGCTCCGATTCCGACGGCGCCCCGAGCATCAGAACGGTCCCGACCCGTCCCGACTCCAGCAGACGCTCTCCCACCGCGATCCACCGGTCGATGGGCCACTGCTTGCTGAGCCAGCGGGAGGTTGGCGCGATCGCCGCATGTCGCGTGGATCCGAGGTGCGTCGCCCGCCAGGCGGACCAGCCAGGATCCACGTCGCCCGGAACGTGCAGGGTGAGATCGGCGACCGGAGGGATCCCGGCCCCCTCGAGCAGGGCGAGCATCCGATCGACCGCGGAGAGATCCCTCTCCACGCGTATCCGACGGTTGGAACCCACCCAGCCGAACTCCCGGGCGTCCGCGAAACCGACGCGCTCCCCCGCCCCGCTGAAGATCGCCATCGCACCGCTTCGAGCGAGCCCCTGGGCGTCGATCGCGAGGTCGTAACCGTTTCGAAGCGACCGGAGGAACCGCGCGGTCCGGCGCCAGCCATCAAGAGGACGCCAGAATCCGTCGAGTTCACGACGTGGAAACGGAATCACCCCGGAGACGCCGGGATGGGCGCGGACGGCATCGATGAACTCCGTCTGGACCACCCAGTCGAGCGGAACGCCGGGGAATCGACGATTGATCGATGCCACCAGCGGCACGGAGCGGAAGACGTCTCCGAGGGCACTGGGTCGGATCAGGAGGATGCGACGAGGGGTGTCTGTCAACGGACTGACTTGCCGGGAGGGGTGCGGGCACCGAGAATACCGGGGTCGGCCCGCCCCGCGTCGCCGGCCATCCACCGGCCCCCTCTCCGGACCCTCATGCCCCTCTTCAAGGACTGGTTGAACCGACGGCCTCGCCTCGACTTTCTCGTCGTGGGCGCGGAGAAGGCGGGCACGACCGCGATGTTCTCGTATCTCAAGCGGGTTCCCGGGGTGTACATCCCGCTCCCGAAGGAACTGAACTTCTTCGACCGCCCGGCGTGGGGGGACGGCACGGACTTCTCCCACCTCCACCGCTGGTTCATGCTCGCACCCCGCGGCTCGATCCTCGGCGAGGCCACGCCGACCTACCTGATGAACCCCGGATGCTTCCCGAGGATCCGGTCGTACAACCCGGAGATGCGGATCATCGCGATCCTGCGTTCACCGATCCGCCGGGCCTTCAGTGCATGGAACTTCCGCCGGGTCCGCTTCCGGGACAAGCGTGACTTCTCGACCGCGGTCCGGGTGGAGATCGAATCGAACGGAGACCTCGCGGTCGCCCGCGAGAACAAGTACCGCTACATGTCCGCCGGGCTCTACGCCCCCCAGATCCGGGCCCTGCGGGAGACCTTCGACGAGGACCAGCTGCTCCTCATCAAGTTCGAGGACTTCAACCGCGACCAGGAGACCTGGGTGCGGGAGGCGGCCCGGTTCATCGGCGCGGACGCCGACTTCCCCTTCGAACGCACCCGCCGGACCAACGTCTGGAAGTACAAGCACCGGCTGGAGAAGAGCCAGTTCGAGGAACTGCTGCCCTACTACGAGCAGGACATCGCGGAGGTCGAGGCCCTCACCGGTTGGGACTGCAGCGACTGGCGTCGGTACGAGAAGACCGCCGGAACCGCTTCCGAGGAGGCTGCGGGGTCGCCCGCAGGGACCGAGAAGTCGAGCGGTTGACACTCGCCACGGGTGGGCTATCCTTCCTGATTCGCCGGTGATCACCGGCCCGACGGCCCCATCGTCTAGCGGCTAGGACACCAGGTTCTCATCCTGGGAACGGGAGTTCGATTCTCCCTGGGGTCATTGAAGAAGCCCCTCCCTTGCGGGAGGGGCTTCTTCGTCGGCCTGCCACTCGATCGACGATCCAGTCCGTCAGAAGGGACGGTTCGTGTCGTCGAGAAGGGTCTCGTGCACGTGCTGCGAACTGGTTCGCTTGCGAGCCGCCTGGGCCGCTTCGTTGTTGGGGAAGGTCCTCGAGCTGTATTCGAGGACGGTCTGACCCAGTTCGATCTCGGCACCATGCTCGAGGGGAACGGGAGAGTGCATCGCCTTCCCGTTGCACCAGCTTCCGTTGGTGCTCTTCATGTCCTCGGCGATGTGCTGACCGCTGCCCTTGTCGAAACTGATCTGCAGATGCACCCGCGAGGTCTTCTCGTCGTGGAGGGTGATGCCGCAGTCGTCACCTCGACCGATGGTGACCGCATCCTCTCCAACCGAGAATGCGTCGCCGTCGTCGGGGCCCTTGATGATGTAGATCGTTGCCATGTTGGTTTCCTTCCGGGGGTCCGTCGATCCTAGCAAATCATCCGCTCGATCGCGGGTGGAGGCCGAACGCCGACCCCGCGGACTCCGATTGCTCAGGCCTCGGAGGCTCGACGAGCCGCGATGAAGCTCCGGATACCGAGGATCAGCAGGACGAGGCAGAGCCCCGACATGGTCAACTGCACGCCGGTCTTCTCGTTGAGCTCGAATCCCTCGCTGAAGGACTTCGCAAGCCTCATCCAGGGCGCGACCGCCCCGAGCAGGGCGAACACCATCGCGACGTGCATCGCATGCTTCCGGGCACCGGGCTTGGCGGCGATGAGTCCGCAGATCAGGATGGGAAGGCCGGCAAAGGCGGGAATCATCGCGGTGATGCTGCGGGCATCGGGATCCGAGAGCAGGAAGTAGGCGACCAGCCCGAGGATGATCAAGAGGGTGCCGAAGAGCACGACGATGCGATGCATGATGGATGTCTCCCGTGAGATGGTTCGGACCGGCGGCGGTCCCGGATTCCCCGCATTGAACCATGAAGCACGGACCCACGCCCGCGAGCCCGGGTCGCTTCGATGAGAAAGGCCCGCGACCATTCGATCGCGGGCCCTTATCCATTCTCTGAAATGCTCGTTGAATCGGCTTCAGCCGGTCCAGGCGGCGACCAGCAGACCGAGGTCCGCCGAGTTCACGACGCCGTTCCCGTTGAGGTCGGCGGGGCAGCCCTTGCAGGGACCCCAGGTGCCGAGGAGCAGGCCGAGGTCGGCTGAATTGACGAGCCCGTCTCCGTTCAGATCGCCGAACACCGAATCGGGGACGTAGACGCCGGTCATGCTGACGTTGCTGAGGTTCACGTCCGCGATGAGGGTCACGGAGTTCACCCCGCCGGGCAGGTTCTTGGGATCGACCTCGAAGACGATCTGGTCGATCGCGAAGTTGTCGATGAAGACGATGCCGTCCTCGGCATCGACCCGGCAGTCGAAGGCCTGTTCGGCGACGTCGTTGAAATCACCCGAGATCGTCTCGGAGATCGCTCCACCGATCTGGGCGTTGAACGAGAAGCTCGGATTGAACAGGGCGTTCGGAAAGCTCACGGCCCCGTTGGAGGCGATGTCGCCCACCAGGGTCTCCGCGATGCCCAGGTTGAAGTTGGAGACCGAGACGTCGGCGTTGAGGAGACACCCGAAGATCGTGCAGACGAACTCGTAGTCGAGACTGGCGTCCGTGAGATCGAGGCTCAGATCGTTGATCGAGATCTCCGAGAAGGGCTCGTCCCCGATGAGGTCGGCCGCCGCATCACCGCTCACCGTGACGGTGGTCGAATCGGTGTCGTTGTCACCGCCGAGGAAGGTCGAGATCTCGACCCTCAGCTGGACGGATGCGGACGAGCCGGTATCCACGGTCAGCTCGGCGATCGAATCCGCGGAAGCAGCTCCGACGAGCATGGTGGTGCCGAGAATGGCCGTTGTGGAAGCAAGGCGGTTCATCTTGTCTCTGACTCCTTGTGGGGACGGCCGGCAAAGGCCATGAGCGAGGGCCGGAGGGGCTCTCTCCGGCCCACGGTATGGAAAGAGGGTGATGAAGGACAGTTCGATCGGCCAGAATTGCCGATCGCAGGTCCGAGACCCCCTCTCCGAGACATTGAAGCCCCATTCCCTCGGTCTCCAGAGGTCTCAACGAACGTTCACCGACCACAGATCTCGAACCCCGAGAACCCGGTTTTCAGGCCGGGATCAGGGTCGCATCGAAAATTCTCGACCTGTCGTGTGAGATCACCCCCGCACTCCCGGAAGTCGATGGCGGGAGGCCGACGGCCACCCCCGACGAGTCTCAACCCCCTGCTGGGAGAACCACCATGAACCGCACCACGATCACCACCCTCCTGACCACGACCGGCTGCCTCGCCACCACCGTCCTCGCCGCCCCCCCGACCTGGGAGGATCTGCCTCTCGGCTCGGCCTTCGCGACCGGTGACAACACGACGAGCGACGGCGTGGACGTCAACTTCGACTGCTTCGAGTGGTCGAGCGGCGGCGCCTTCTGCGGAGGTGAAGCCACCGTCGAAGGCCAGATCCCGGGCTGCAACAGCGGCCAGCGGATCCAGCTCAACAACATCAACGCCGTCTTCGACTACGCCGGATCGCTCGGCGTCCAGGACGATCCGATCTTCACCTTCGGCGAGTACGGCGGGAACATCAACCTCGCGATCAACGGGGACTTCATCAACTTCACGGACTTCGTGGACATCGACGGCATCCCGCTGGGTGGCTGCGTCGTGAAGGTTCTGGCCGGCGGCGACGGCAACGACTGCGGTCGCGTGCAGTTCGTCGGCACGGTCGAGAAGCTCCTAGTCGGCGGCCAGGAGTTCTGGTGGGACGGAACCCCCGACTGCGACATCGCCTTCGAGGATCTCACCCTCGGCGCGGTCTATCCCGCGGTCTCCACCTTCGTCGCGGACGGGGTCCCGGTCACCATCCGTGAACTGATCCCCCCCGCCGGCCCCCCCATCGCCGGCGACGCGATCGTGGGCGACGCGGGCTACGCCTGCGGCGTCGGTCACGAACTGAACCTCGACAACTCGCGAGCGAGCTTCCAGTTCCTCGCCGGCCCCGGACCGGTCAACGACCTCACCATGGAATTCGGCGAGTACGGCGGCTTCATCAACGTGTCGATCAACGGTGATCTCCGCGTCGTCGCGAACTTCAAGGACCTCGACGGTGCCACCGTCGGTGGTACGACGATCAGCATCCCGACCGGCGGCCTCGGCGGCGACTGCGGCGAGATGCAGGTCTCGGGCATCATCAACGAGTTCGAGGTCGGCGGCCAGGAACTCTGGATCGACTGCCTTCGTTTCGAGGCCGATCCGAACGGTGGCGGTGGTGACGAGTGCGAGAACGCCCACGTCGATCATTCCGACCTCCCCTCCGCCGGATTCTGGTCCCCGGGAGACACCCTGAGCACCGGTGGCGTGGACGTCACCATCCGGAACTTCATGTCCTCCGTCGGTCCCCTCTCCGGCAACGCCGTCACCTCCAGCTCGCAGCTCGCCTGCGGTGACGATCTCGAGCTGGCGACCTACAACACCCGGGCCACCTACGACTTCGCCGGATCGATCGGCGCTCTCGCCAACGTCACGGTGCTGGTCAGCGACCAGGGCGGCGAGGTCAACCTCGGGATCAACGGTGTCGGCACCTGGGCCCGCGACTACGCCGATCTCGACGGCACGGTCTACGACGGCGTCACCATGACCGTGGAGTCCGGGGGTCGGGACGGCGACTGCACGGTGCTCTTCCTCCAGGGAACGGTGGAAAACCTGACCCTCGGCGGCCAGCAGCACTTCATCGACTGCATCTGGGCCGAGGACATCATGCCTCCCCAGACCCGCGGCGACTTCAACGGCGACGGATGCGTGGATTCATCCGACGTGGGCATCCTCCTCGGTCTCTGGGGCACCGCCGACGGCGACCTCAACGGAGACGGCACCACCGACTCCGCGGACTTCGGAACCCTGCTCGGCAACTGGGGCTGCTGACCCACGCCTCGACCACCCGTTCTCATCCTCCAGCACGAACCGCCCCCGCGCCTCCGGCGCGGGGGCGGTGCTTTGGAAACCGACAGGTTCCCGGTCCTCTCCCGCGCCTCCGGTCGAGGATGGAACATGAACTTCGCCGCTCTCGGATCGACCGTGACCCGTTCGAGCCTTCCAGATGGGATACTGATGGTCGATCCTCCGGAGGGCGGACGCCCTCCCGGGATCGACGATCCGGGGTCCGGACACGTGGAGCACGCTCGAGCGATGGCACAGGCGCAGGAAGCAACCGGCTCGAAGGAACCGAACCAGCCGGGCTGGATCGTTCCGACTCCGATCGTCGCCGCGGTGGTCGCGGTCGCGATCCTCGGCGCCTTCGGCTTCGCCTTCCGCGACTTCTTCATCCTCCAGTACCACTACGCGACGGTGAATGCCGCCGACTGGGGGCACACGCTCTTCATCCCGCTCATCGCGCTGTACGTCGTCTTCCTGCACAAGGCGGACCTCTTCGAACGACCGTTCGGAACCGGATGGGCGGGCATCGGACTCATCCTCTTCGGAGTCGCCTGGTACGCCTTCACATGGCTGGGACCTGACTCGACGTTCATCAACAGTCACAACGTCCGGGCGATCGGCGTGTTCGCATCGCTGCTCGGCATCTGCATCGCCATCCTCGGATGGCGGTCCGTCCTCTGGCTGTGGTTCCCGCTTCTGTACGTCTTCGTCTTCGGGCAGAAGATCACCGACAAGGTGCTGCTGGAGATCACCCTGCCCATGCAGGGCATCGCGACATGGGGGTCGTGGCACGCCCTCGATCTTCTCGGATACGACGTCCTCCCCCGGGAGGGCAACTCCATCACCATCCTGCTCGCCAACGGCGACCAGTACCCGCTCGACGTCGCCGAGGCCTGCAGCGGCATGCGGATGCTGATGGCCTTTCTCGCCCTCGGGACGGTGATCGCCTACGTGGGCCTGGACCGGTGGTGGCTCCGCCTGATCCTGATCACGAGCGGGATTCCCATCGCGATCCTCGTCAACGTGCTCCGCATCTGCACCCTCGGGATCCTCGGCATGAGGGGCGACGAATTCATGTTCGGAGACTTCCACTCGCTGATCGGCCTGGTCTGGATGATTCCGACCTTCGGGCTCTACATGCTGATGATGTGGTTTCTCCAGCCTCTCGACGAGGACGAGGAGGGAAACCGCCTCCGCCGCGGAGCCGGCTCGGCCGAGGATCGAAGTGCCATGCCCCCTCGCTTCCCGCGCACCGTCCTGCCCGCGACCATCGCGGTCATGGCCGCCCTGCTGGTCGGGGGTGTGTCGGTCAACGCGGCCATCGACGCCCTCGGACTCCACATCGTGAAGAAGCCGGTGGTTCCGGCGGCGGCTCTCGAATCGCTCCCCACCACGATCGGACGATGGAGCAAGGTCGGAGAGGACGAGATCTTTCGAGACACGACGGTCGAGGTCCTCGGCACCGAGCGGTATCTGCAGCGGACGTACGCGATCGACGGCGACCCCCGCAACGGGATGCTGACCCTTCATCTCGCGTACTACACCGATCTCGCGGGCACCGCGCCCCACGTTCCCGAGAGATGCTGGGCGGCGGGCGGCCTGGTTCCGGTCCGGCTCCCGGAGCCCATGTCCCTCGACCTTCCGGAGCTCGGGGAACCGATCGAACGCAGACACCGGGGCACCGACCTGCCGTATCGCGTCATCTCGGTGGAGGATGAACTCCGTGGAACCCGGACCCTGCCCCTGCCCTCCGGACCGATCGCTCCCCGGACCACGATGTTCACCGACCGGCAATCCCCGCTGATGCGGCAGATCGGCGGCTACTTCTTCGTGGCCAACGGCCGGACCACCGGAAGCGCTCTCGCGGTCGAGAACGTGGCCTTCGATCTCACATCCCCCTATGCCTACTATTGCAAGGTCCAGTTGAACTTCGTCTCCCGGTCCCTGGACGACGATGCCGCGATCGCGCGATATCGCGAACTCGCCACCGACTTCCTGACCGAACTTCTTCCGGAACTCGCGCTGATCCTTCCCGACTGGCGGGACTACGAGGCGGTGGACGGACGAGTCGAGGTGGATGTCCGGGACGACACGGAATCGACTTCAACCGCGACCGGACGGTGACTTCGGAAGGGCTTCCACGCATGCGGATCCGTGCCATCGACAGTCACACCGAAGGCGAGCCGACCCGGGTGGTCCTCGACGATGCCCCGGCCCTCGCGGGTGGATCCGTCGCCGAACAGGCCCGTGACCTGACGGAGAATCACGACGGACTCCGACGAGGGCTCGTCCTCGAGCCGCGCGGTTCCGACGTCCTGGTCGGCGCGTTGCTGGTGCCTCCCGCCGATCGGGAGGCGGATGCCGGCGTGATCTTCTTCAACAACGCCGGGGTGCTCGGCATGTGCGTCCATGGCACGATCGGAGTCGTCCGGACCCTCCAGCACGCAGGACGGGTGCCGACGGATCCGGGGACCGGGATCCGTCTCGAGACTCCGGTCGGAATGGTCACCGCCTCGATCTTGGAGGATGGTGCGATCTCGGTGGAGAACGTCCCCTCCCACCGGGCTTTGAGGAGGATCGAGGTTCCGCTCGCGGATCGAGTGGTTCATGCCGACATCGCATGGGGAGGAAACTGGTTCGCCCTGGTCGACGACCACGGGGAGGAACTCGACCGTTCCCGCATTCCCGAACTCACTCGACTCGCCACCGAGATCCGACACACCCTCAACCAGCGAGGAACCGACCGTGGATTCGACCGGGACGGCCGACCCGTCGGGGGCGAGGTCGATCACGTCGAGTTCTTCGGTCCGCCGGCCGCGGGGGGCGACTCCCGGAACTTCGTCCTCTGTCCCGGCGGGGCCCACGACCGCTCGCCCTGCGGGACCGGCACCAGCGCCCGACTCGCGTGTCTCGCGGCCGACGGAACACTCGAGGCCGGAAGGTCCTGGATCCAGGAATCGATTCTCGGGAGCCGGTTCACGGGTCGCTATCGACCGGGGTCCCGAGCCGGGGAGATCATCCCCACGATCTCGGGACGGGCCTGGATCACCGCCGAGCTGGAGCTTCAACTGGATCCGGACGATCCGTATCGGTTCGGCATCGACTGAGGACCGGCGGAGCGGAGTCGGGATCGGTCTCGGGTACCCTTTCGCAGCAGTCAGCTCGAAGGGACCTCCGATGCAACGAACCGACTGGCAGGGCGTGATGCCCGCCATCACCAATCCATACCGACCCGATCTCTCGGTCGATCACCAGCGTCTCGCGGACCTGGTCGTCAGGCTCGCGGATGCCGGCAGCACCGCGATCGTGACCCCGGGCTCCCTTGGTGAAGGCGGCGCCCTCTCCCTCGAGGAGAAGGTGGCGATCTGGACGACCTGCACCGAGGCCCTCGAAGGGCGCGTTCCGGTGGTCGCCGCGGTCAGCGCGGTCTCCACCGACCAGTCGGTGACGATCGCCCGGGCCGCGGAATCGGCGGGCTGCCGGGGGCTGATGGTCCTTCCGGCCTACGCCTACGACGGGCCGTGGTCGGAGATCCGGGCGCACTTCGCCACCATCTTCGAAGCGACCGGCCTCTCGTGCATGCTCTACAACAATCCGATCGCCTACCGGGTCGACGTCCGCCCCGACCGGCTCGCGGAGCTGGCTGCTGCGCATCGCAACCTGCACGCGGTCAAGGAGTCGAGCGGCGACATCCGCAGGGTCCGGGAGATCCGGGGCGTCCTCGAGGACCGCCTCGCGATCTTCGTCGGCATCGACGACATGGCGGTCGAAGGCGCCGCGGCCGGCGCCGACGGCTGGATCGCCGGGCTGGTGAACGCCCTTCCGGAGGAGTCGATCCGTCTCTGGGAACTCGCCGTCGAGGCGCGTCGGACCGGCGAACGCGAGGAGCTCGAGTCGCTCTACCAGTGGTTCCTCCCGCTGCTCCGTCTCGACGCGGTTCCGGAATTCGTCCACCTCGTGAATCTCGTGCAGGCGGAGTTCGACATGGGAGACGAGCTGGTGCGGGGACCCCGCCGACCCCTGGAGGGTCCGGTGCGCGAACACGCCCTGAAGGTGATCGCCGAGGCGAAGCGGACCCGTCCCGGACTCTGAGTCGGAGCCGACTCGCTGCCGCTCACTGCAGCCAGGCGGGAAGTCGGCGGGCCTCGACCCCGTCCCAGCACCGTCGCATCGAGAACCGCTCGATGCCGGTGGGCATCCCGACCGCGGTGAAACCGGGATGTCCCGTCGCAGGGAACGGACCGCCGTGCACCATCGACGGCACGACCGCGACGCCGGTGGGCATCTTGTTCTCGAGCAACCGTCCGCATCGCGCCCGCAGCACCGAGGACAACGCCATCCAGGCGTCGTCATCCACCCCTCCGGACCCGGTGCAGATCGTGGTGGTGAGCTGCCCCTCGAACATCTCCGCGACCGCCACCGCGGACGCGAGGTCCTCGGCGCGGACCACCATCCCCACCGGACCGAAGAGCTCGGCCGAGAGGACGTCGAACCGGTTCATCAGAACGTCGGCGCCGACCTCCAGAAGGGTCGGTTCGAATCCGAAACCCGATCCGGCCGGACGCCCCCCCACCACCAGCTTCGCACCCGCCTCGACGGCGGCCTCGACACCGGCGGAGAGTCGCTGGACGCCCGCGGACGAGAACAGGATGCCGGGAGGCGCGGACCCGAGCACCGCTGCGGCCGCATCCACGAACGACCCACCTTCAGGACCGATCACGATCGCGATGCCGGGCTTGGTGCAGAACTGACCCGCCCCCATCATGATCGATCCCGCCCAGGCCTCTGCATGGCCGGTCGCATCTCCAGCGAGGGCTCCGGCCGCCAGGAACACCGGATTGACGCTCGACATCTCGAGATACGCGGGAGTTCCGGACCCGTCGGCCGCGGTCTTGATCGCGAGACCCGCCTCGCGACCTCCCGTGAATCCGACCGCGGCGATCCTGGGGTCGCGTACCAGCCGGAGTCCGTCCTCCGGTTCGCAGTGATGGAAGTACTGGACGGTCGCGGGGTGGAGCCCCGCCTCCATCACCGCCTGGTGGGCGCATTCGGCGAGCAGGCGCCCGGTCTCCGGATGAAGAGGATGACCCTTGGCGATCACCGGATTGCCCGCGGCGATCGCGGACGCGAAGTCACCACCCGACACGGCATGGAAGGCCAGCGGGAAGTTGTTGGGACCGATGCAGAGAACCGGGCCGCCCAGCGGGCCCCGGTCGCTTCGGATGTTCGTGTCCACGTCGATCAACGGCTGCCGCCAGGACTCCGGCGAAACGTCCTTCGCGCCCTCCGCGGCCTGACGAAGCTGACCGAGCATCCGGTCGAACTCGATCACCGCGAGTCTCGGATCGAGGGGGAGTCCGGTCTCCTCGTGCGCGACCGCGGCGATCCCGGCTCGACGATCATCGAGACGGTCCGCCATGAGCAGGAGACATCGCGCGATGCGCCCCGGCTCGCTCCCGGCATCACTTCGGGCCGCGTCCATCGCGGCGGAGGCCATCAGATCGAGATCCTCCCAGGTGGAGATGGGAAAGGACCGTTCGATCGCCTTCCCGGTGGTCGGATTCCAGGCGTGGAAGGTCCCGCGATCCGATGGCGCGTTCACCCAGGTACCGGCAGTGAGTGTGGTCGACATCCGTTCATGGTATCGAGCCGACCCTTCAACGCCGTACGATGCGGGAATGAGCAAGCAACCGCCTCCCACCGATCCCACCATGATCCATCCACCCGAACTCCGGTTCCTCGAGGGACCCCAGAACAGGAAGTTCGAGCTCGGACGTCTGCTCAGGATCTCCGCGGAGTTCCTCCGGGGATTCCGACGGCTCCACTTCGTCGGACCGTGCGTGACGGTCTTCGGTTCGGCCCGGTTCGAGGAGGACAACCGCTGGTATCAGCTCGCCCGCGAGACCTCGGGACTCCTCGCCCGATGCGGTTTCACCGTCATGACCGGTGGCGGCCCGGGCATCATGGAGGCCGCCAACCGGGGCGCCCGGGAGGCGGGAGGCAGAAGCATCGCCGCGACCATCGAGCTTCCGCACGAGCAGGGCTCCAATCCGTACCTCGATCTCGAGATCCCCTTCCACTACTTCTTCGTGCGCAAGGTGATGCTCGTCAAGTACTCCTATGCGTTCATCGTGATGCCCGGGGGATTCGGAACGATGGACGAACTCTGGGAGATCGCCACCCTGGTGCAGACCAGGAAGGTCAGGAACTTCCCCATCATCCTGATGGGCCGCGAATACTGGGAACCGATGATCGACTTCCTCCGGGAGCGCATGGTCTCCGAAGGCACGATCTCCCCGGACGACCCCGATCATCTGATCCTGACCGACGATCCGGAGGAGGCGGCGCGGATCGCGACCGGGACCGGTCTCAGCCAGTTCGGTCTCACCTACGGTCCGCAGGCCGAACCCAACCCGCTGCTCCTCGAACGTGCGATCGTGGATCGACGCTGAACGTCACGCGGGCCGGTCGGATCGATCGAACTCCGTGACCAGTCGATCCAGCCTCGACTCGACTTCGCGTCGCGCCTCCTCCACCGCGGCGGAGAGGTCGTCGTCGATCCCGATGAACGACAGTCGTTCCAGAAGACGTCGTTCGGACTCGGGAAGATCCCGGTCGAGATAGCGGAATCCGAAATCGTATCGATCGGGGTCGTGCTCGATCCGCATGAGATCGCACAGCGGCTTCAGCAGACGGTTCCGATAGCGGGTCAAGGCGTCGAGCCTCTCTCCTCTGATCAGTGACTTCCTCACCAGCGGCATGAGGTGCGGATGCAGGGCCGCAAGGGTCGACAGGTGCTCCCGGATCCTTCTGCGGTGGGCGTTCCGATCGAGGGACACCGGCTCGTCGAACCACCCTTCCCGATCGACCAGCACCACCGCCGTGCCGTGACGTTCCTCGTCCAGAAACCGATCCGCGACCGGGGTCTCGACGTCCATGACCACGAGATCGATCGCGAGGTCCTCGGAGATGCGCTCACCGAGGTACATCGCCTGCGGATGACCGTGCGGGGTGGGATCGGGGAACCGATGACGCTCGCGGATGCCCACGGTGTCCTCGAGCCACGACTCCATGGATTCGAAGACCCCCTCGATGTCTCCGGCCTTCGCCGCCAGCATCGGATCGAGATCGCTGAGCTCGTCGGTGCGGCCGGTGGCATCGGAACCACCCAGCCATGCCACACGGATGCGGGCATCNCGGTCGACGTGTCCGCGGAGGGCCTCGATGAGGGTCGTTCGATCCATCGCCCCGCAGTCTAGGCCCGGCGACCGGGNGATTTCAGGAAGTGATGTCTCGCCCGGAGGGCTCGATCACCGCGAAAGACGCATCCCCGGCCGCCCGTCCCGCCGGCACCGGACCTCGTCGCTACCAGCGTTCGTCGGCGTTCTGGGGAAGGAACGGCGCCTGCTCACCGCGGAATCCGTTGACCGTGGTGCCTCCCTGAGTGGTGTTGGGAGTGTTCTCGAGGAACGGGTGCGGAAAGGCATGTTCGACCCGGCTCACCTCGTCCAGTCTGGCGGTCTGTTCCGAATCCAGGGCGATCGAAAGAGCTCCGAGGTTGTCGAGCAGCTGGTCCTTCCGGCGAGCCCCGATGATCGTGCTGGCGACCCCGTCTCGATCCTGGAGCCAGCGAAGAGCGACCTGGGCGGGGGTCGCCCCGATCTCCTCGCCGATCGCCACGAGGACCTCGACGATGTCGTAGTTCCGTTCGCTGAGATGGGGACTGTCCGCGGTGACCCGGGTGGTTCCGACCTCGGGCCGGCTCTCTCGCCGGTACTTGCCGGAGAGGATTCCCGCCCGCAGGGGACTCCAGGGTGTGACCCCGAGACCGAGCGCCCGGGCCATCGGCAGCAGATCCGCCTCGACGGTCCGCTGGGCGAGGCTGTATTCGATCTGCAGGGCGATCAGGGGTTCCCAGCCGCGGAACATCGCCTCGTACTGCGCCTGGACCACGACCCACGCCGGAAAGTCGCTGAATCCGATGTGCCTGACCTTGCCGTCCTTCACCAACTGGTCGAGGGCCCGCATGCTCTCGTCGACCGGAGTGTGACGATCCTGGAAGTGATACCAGTAGAGATCGACGTGATCGGTCCTCAGTCTTCGAAGCGAGTCCTCCAGCTGATGGATGATCGCCTTTCTTCCCGCTCCACCGCCGTTCGGATCTCCGGGATGCATGTTGCCGGCGAACTTCGTGGCGATCACCACCCGGTCCCGGGAGATCATGGGTGAACCGGCGAAGTAGTCCCCGATGATGACCTCGCTGTGACCCCGGGTGTAGATGTTCGCGGTGTCGAGGAAGTTCCCGCCTGCATCGAGATAGGCCCCGAGCACCTCGAGGCTCTCCGCCTCGTGGGTGCCGACCGCGGCCCATTCGTCACCGAAGGTCATGCAGCCGAGACAGAAGGGCGAGACACGGAGCCCGGATCGGCCGAGCGTGACGTAGTGATCGAGGGACATGTTCGATTCCGAATGATGAGAGTCCTGAGGCGTCATATGCTAGCGGTGGGCCGTGGCCACCGATTCCACTTCGGAGATTCACCGAATGACCAGTCCTCCCCCGCCACCNGCGAANACGCCGAGCACGGAAGCCCCGCCGCTTCCGGGAAACGAGCCCGATGATCCCGGCCCGATGGAACACCTCGTGCCGACTCGGAACGTGTCGGCGCTGCTCTCCTGGTACCTGGGGGTCTTCGGACTGATTCCCGTCCTGGGAATCCCGCTCGCCCTCGCTGCGATCGTGACTGGAATCATGGGCATCAGGGCCGCCGGAAGAACCGACGTCCGGGTGGGGAGGGGGCATGCGATCGCGGGACTGGTGCTCGGAATTCTGATGGGAGTGCTGGTCCCCGTCGCTCTCTTCACGCTGACGTATTCGTTCTCCATGTTCGACTAGGAACCCCTCCGATTCCATGTCCGCGCCCTTCCTCCATCGACGAACGACGATGTCGACCCGGGCAAGGTCGATCCTTCTGAACCGCGTCGCGGTCGCGATCACGGTGATCTGCGCCTCCTGCGCCACCGGCCGCTCAGAAAAGCCAGCGGCCGTTCCACATCGTCCGAACATCATCGTGATACTCGCCGACGATCTCGGCTCGGGCGATCTCTCGTGTCTGAATCCGGACGCTCGCACCTCGACCCCGCATCTGGACGGCCTGGCCAGCGACGGCGCCGTCCTCACCGACGCCCACAGTCCGAGTTCGGTCTGCTCCCCCACCCGCTACGGCATCCTCACCGGCCGCTACTGCTGGCGCACGTCGCTCAAGAGCGGGGTGCTCTGGACCGACGACCCGCTGCTGATCGAGGAGGGGCGTCCCACCATCGCCAGCGAGCTCCGAGACGCCGGCTATCACACCGCATTCGTGGGCAAGTGGCACCTGGGCCTGGGATCCACGAAGCCGACCGACTGGAGCGGCCCTCTCGATGCGGGACCTCACACCGTCGGTTTCGTCGAGAGCATCGGCATCCCCAGTTCCCTCGACATCCCGCCCTACGTGTGGTTCCGTGACGGGGTCGGAGATCCCCCGCCCACCGGAACGATCGAGGGATCGGCCCATCGCCGGAGTCAGGGCGGCGGCTTCTGGAGAAAGGGTGCGATCGGCAAGGGATTCGTCCACCAGGAGGTCCTCCCCCGTTCGATCGACGAGTCGATCGACATCATCGATCGCCATGCGGCGGAGCGTCCCGACCAGCCGCTCTTCCTCGAACTCTGCCTGAGCGCCCCGCACACGCCGTGGCTTCCCGGGGATTCCTGGCAAGGCACGAGCGGTGCCGGACACTACGGCGACTTCGTGAACCAGATCGATTGTGAACTCGGGCGACTGTTCACCGCCCTCGATGCCGCGGGAATGGCGGGCGACACGCTGNTCGTCTTCACGAGCGACAACGGATCNCACTGGCCGACCGAGGACATCGATCGCTGGAAGCACGCGGCCAACCTCGACCACCGGGGGCAGAAGGCGGACATCCACGAGGGCGGCCATCGGGTCCCGATGCTCGTCCGCTGGCCCGGGGTGGTGGAACCCGGATCGACGATCGACCAGACGGTCTGCCTGACCGATCTGTACGCGACCTGCCTCGCCGCGGGAGGAGCGGCATCCGGTGAGACCGCCGCAACGGACGGCGGGGAGGACTCGGTCGATCTGGTGCCGCTTCTCCGGGACGGGGATCCATCGAATCTCGCGGCCCGGCCCGGCATCGTGCATCACAGCCTCGACGGNATGTTCGCGATCCGGGTCGGGGACTGGAAGCTCGTCGAGGGGCTCGGATCCGGCGGCTTCACCGCCCCGAAACGGATCAGGCCCGCAGACGGCCGACCCACCGTCCAGCTCTACAACCTCGCCGAGGATCCGACCGAATCGAGGAACATCGCCTCCGAACGACCGGAGGTCGTGACCCGTCTGCAAGCGATCCTGGAGGTGATTCGTGACGACGAACGCTCCTGATCCCTTCGGGGCGCACTGCATCTCGTGCGATTACGAACTGGGAGGCCTCGATTCATCGGCCTGTCCCGAATGCGGGAGGACCTTCGATCCCTCGGATCCCGCCACGGTTCTCCGTGGACGTCGCCCGACGTCCGGGCCGCTTCGCTGGACGATCGGGATCGCGGGCGTCTCGGCGATCGGCCTGCCGTCATGGTGGCTGATCGACGACGGTGCCCCGATCCCCACGGTGGTGTCCATCGGGATGCTCCCCGGGCTGATCGCCCTCGCCGTGACCCTCGGGGGTCTGACCTGTCGCAGCGGACCGATGCGGAGACCGACCCTCTTCGCGACGTTCCTTCCGGCGGCGGTCTTCCTCCTGTGCTTCGCGACCCTCGCCATCCACATGCACGCCGCTCTGGGCGGCTGGCCGCGGAACATCGGCGACGCCGGATTCCCGGCAGGACTGGTCGGACATGCCGACTTCACCGCTGCGGCCTTCACCTTTCTGCTGCTGGGCACCGTCTTCGTCCTCCCNCTCGCCGTGGTGGTCGCGTCCGTGGTCCGGCCCTGGCGCGGCGCCGTCCTCCCGCTCGCACTGTGCGGACTGGTGAACATCGCCGCGGTGGGGGCGATGGACCTCGCACCGGACGCGTTCCTCGACTGGTGGTGGGACTGACCGGAACGCCCCGCCGTTCCGAAGGCATCAGCTCTCCGGCGGGTTCTGGTGGATGTGGCGGACCACCTGCTGCGGGTACGGGATGTTGATGTCGCTGGCGTCGAAGGCCTTCTTGATCTTCTCGTTGAGATCGAACGTCACCGGCCAGAAGTCGCCGGCCCCGACCCAGACGCGGAGCTTGAGATCGACCGAGCTCTCCCCGAGAGCCCCCACCACGATCAAGGGCTCGGGATCCCGGTGGATCCGCTGGTCGGCGTCGATCAGACCCTGAAGCACGTCCTTGGCCCGATCGATGTCGTCCTCGTAGCCGATGCCGACCTCGATCTCCACCCGACGGGTCCTCTGGGTGGAGTAGTTGACCAGCACGCCGGTGGCGATGGCGTTGTTGGGAATGATCACCGTGCGGTTGTCGCCGGTCGTCAGGACGGTGTTGAAGATCTGGATCTCCTGCACCGTGCCCGACTTGCCCGCACCCTCGATGAAGTCCCCGACCTTGTACGGTCGGAAGATCATGACCGAGACGCCGCCCGCGAAGTTCGAGAGGGTCCCCTTCAACGCCATGCCGATGGCCAGAGTGGCGGCGGAGAGGATGGCGATGAAGCTGGTGACCTCGATGCCGATCATGCCCGCCACCGAGAGCAGCAGCATGATCTTGAGGGCCATGCCCGCCACGCTGCCCATGAACCTGCCCACGGTGGGTTCGATCCCCTTCGCGGAGAGCAGTCGCCTGATGCCGCGGATCATCGCCCCGATCACGATCCATCCGACGAGAAGAACCACGAGGGCGAGGAGGAATCGTGGCGCGTAGGTGACGGCAAGATCCGCGAGCACGTTCATCGAGTCGGAGGCCCAGTCGGACATCCCCTGAACGCCGAGGTCGGCCGGTCCGGACAGAACCGGCTTCTCGGTGGCGGTCGCCCCGGCGGCGGTGGTCGCTTCGGCAGGAGCATCCGCGGCCTGGCTGATGACGAGCGTGGATGGGATCGGACTGGCGGACATGTCGTGTTTCCTTCCCGGAGGATGATGCTCCCGGCCCGTGCCGGGGGGATGACCGCACATCATCCCNGGAAATCATCCGGTCAACCACCCGGGAATTCACCCCCCGTTTCGATAGGCTCCGGAGCATGAACATCACCCGGAAGAGCCGTCTCATCGTCGCATGGGCCCTGTTCGGAATGCTCCTGGGGCATGAAGCGGCGGCTCGGACCGCTCCGGACCGGAGGCCCAACGTGGTGGTCTTCATGGTCGACGACCTTGGATGGCAGGACCTCTCCCTCCCTCTCGGTCCCGAGATCNCCCCCTTCAACCGCCGATACCGCACTCCGAACGTGGAGCGACTCGCTCGAGAGGGCGTGGCCTTCACCGACGCCTACTCGGCGAGCCCGGTCTGCACTCCCACCCGGACCGCGTTCATGACCGGGCGCCATCCGGCACGGACCGGCATCACCTACTGGACCCTTCGCGCGAACGCGGACACCTCGAGTCGTCACCCCAGACTGAAACAGCCCGCGTGGAGGAACCGTGGCCTGGACGACGGCGACACCACTCTGGCCGGCATCCTCCGAGAGGCCGGGTATAGAACCATTCACGTCGGGAAGGCCCACTTCGGTGCGATCGGCACGCCGGGCGAGGATCCCACCCGGCTCGGCTTCGACGTCAACGTCGCGGGGCATGCACCGGGCGGCCCCGGAAGCTTCTACGGCATCCATGATTTCGGCGCGATGAAGCGGCAGGGCAAGGAGGGGCCGAGCGTGTGGGACGTGCCCGGTCTCGAGTCGATGCACGGCCGGGACGTCCACCTCACCGAGGTCCTGGCGGATCGGGCCGTCGAGGAGATCGATCGGTCGGTCGAGATGGATCGCCCGTTCTTTCTCCACTTCGCTCCGTATGCGGTTCACGCGCCGATCATGGCCAATCACCGCCATCTGCATCACTACGAGGGAATCCACCCCCGCGAAGCCGCCTACGCGACGATGATCGAATCGATGGATGTCGCTCTCGGAGACGTGATGGACCATCTCGAGAGTCTCGATCTGCTCGACGACACGATCGTGGTTTTCGCCAGCGACAACGGCGGACTCTCGGCCCATGCCAGGGGTGGCGAACGGCATGTCCACAACGCCCCCCTGCGCAGCGGCAAGGGATCCGCCTACGAGGGCGGAATCCGGGTCCCCCTGATCGTCTCCGGAGCGGGCGGAGTCGAGGATCGAAGGATCGGCACGCCGGTCTCGGTCATCGACCTCTTCCCCACCATCCTCGATCTGACCGCGGTCTCCGGACCCTCGGAACATCTGGAGAAGATCGACGGCACCTCGCTCGTCGGACTCCTCGGTGGCGATCCGGACGCGTCTGTTCCCCCCGATGATCGGCCCCTGGCCTGGCACATGCCGCACCAGTGGGGCGCGAGCGGTCCGGGGATCGAACCGTTCACCTCGATCCGGCGCGGGGACTGGAAGCTCCTGTACTTCCATGACGGGCCGAGGATCGAACTCTACGACCTCGCGAACGATCTCTCGGAACGGCACGACCTCGCCGCGGAAAGACCGGCCGTCGCCCGCGGATTGCTTCTCGACCTCCAGTCGTGGATCGACGACACCGGTGCGGATCTCTCGATCGACCTCGAGACGAACGCAGAGATCATCTCGCCCGCGGCCTTCGCCCGTTCACTCGAGGCGGAGTGATCCGACACCTCCGTTCACGCATGTTCCTGCGGCCGGGGGAGATGACGATCGCGATCGACCAGTGGACGCAGCCGCCCGGGAATCCACTGACCACGTTCGGATGCCGCGCGACGGGATTCGTCGCTGGCGTGAACGCTCAGGTACGCGCTGCGATCCTCCCCCCCGCTCAGATCGATCCATTCCACGACGCCGATCCCCGAGGGAAGATCACGAATCGTCTCCCGAAGGACGGTTCCTCGAAGGGTTCGCAGCAGTGACCGGTCATCCAGATGATCGGTGTGCCGCAGGCAGACGTCGAGTCGGAACAGTCCCTCGACGACCTCCTCGACCGCTTCGGCGACCTCGGCGTCATCAAGCACGAACTCGATCGGCACCTCGACGCCGATCTCCGCGAGCTGGGCGAGATTGGTGGTCGGCGCAGCGCGTTCCAGATCGTGGATCAACGTCCAGAGCCCCGGGTCGTCGGAGCCCCCCTGCGACCGGGCCCGAGCCCGCAACCGCTCGATGGCCTCCCGACGCGCCTGCCTCTTTCGACGCATGATCCGCTCGATTCGATCCGGGTGGAACATCACGTTCTCCGGCCCCATGTCGAGCGACGAACCTACCGCTCCACGACCGAGATCCGTCGGTTCGATGCGGAAAGGCATCGGTCCCGATCAGGCGGCGACCACCTCATCCACCGGGTATCCACAGCTTCTGCACCCGGCCGAAAGATGCCGATAAAAAGAGCATTCCATCAGCTCGGATTGGAAAACCACCCCGATGCCGGGAGGCACCGAGGTGGCAGGAGGAGAAAGAGATGACTGTCTGAATCGTCGATCAGCCGCCTCGGCGGCCTCTCGCATCTGTCCAAATGATACCGGAGACTCTTACGGCTCTGGTGCGTGTGAGATCGGTCATTTCTCGATGAAGCTTGAGNTTTTTTCCGGACAAGCCGGTATCTCCGCACCCATCGACACAGAGGAAAAGCCCCCTCTGGGGGGTTCCTTTCGACGTTTTTCGGGGATCCCCGGCAGAGATCCCCCCGCATCGACCCCCAGGAGCGTTTGCCGATCCAGAATCCCGCTTCCGGGCCCCTGAGAGGGGTCAGGAGATCGAAAAGCCCGCCCCATCGGTCATGGAGCACTCGTTGGCGGAGGTGATGGTCCCCGGCTCGAGNGCAAGGCGTCGAATCTCCTCGGGCGAGACGCCCTCGAGGCCCTTGAGAACGATGGCCCGCTCCTCACCCGGAAGCATCGTGAAGAGGTTGCTCTCCGCTCGTGCTTCCATCGAGATCCGCGTCGCATCCAGATGAAGATCCCTGATCAGGGTCTCGCTTCGAAGCACGAGCCGCATCCCACCGNTCGCCGCTTCGACCCTGACGTCGAACGACGCCCGCGGCATCGACAGCCACGCGTCCTTGCCGTGGAACCAGAAGCCCCGGAGCCCATCGGTCTCCACGACGAGGAGTTCGGACGCTGGTTCTTCGGGAACCACCAGCCCCGGAGGAACCGGCAGTCGAACCACCGAATGAGCACCGACCGTCACATCGATGCGTTCCGCGGCGAGCTCCGAACCCGAGGTGGTGATCCGTCGAACGGTCGCCGTCNAACGCCAGGGATCGCGAGTGTGGTTGGCGAAGCCGACCTCGACTCCGGATGCTCCAGCCACGAATGCGCACCCTCTCGGTCGACACGCCGAACGCGCCGCCCACCATGAGGGCTTCGGCCGGCCATGCACGTCGATCAGCGACCATGAATGTCCCGTCCACGCGTCGTTCAACTGCCAGATCAGGGCTCCGGCACACCGCGGCTGATTGAATCGGGCCCAGTCGAAGGCCAGACCGGTCGCTCTCGCCTGCAGCAGCTGCATCCTCCAGAGACGACCATTCAGATCCGTGGATGGCGTGAACCACTCGTCCAGCCAGCGATCGTACTGCTCAGCATCCCCGCCCCACCCTCGCTGTCTGGAGGCGAAGGCCTCCAGCGCAGATGCCGATTCCGATGCCAGGGCATCGGTCCCGATCGCGGACTCGATCGATCGTCTGCCGGGAGGGGCCTGGTGCCCGAACTCGCTGACGAAGCGAGGCACGTGTTCACGAAACGCGTCGACCTTGAAGTCCCACGTGTGGCGATCACCGTGATCGGGATCGTTCGGATCATGCTCGACGGAACCCGACCACGGACTGTCGGGCAGGAAAGACCGACTTGGATCGAGCTCCCCGCACAACGCGGGAAGGAGATCCGTGAAGTAGCGACGTCCCCAGGTCTGTTCGGGATCCATCTTCTCCCGCCATCCCCAGTTTCTCCAGGCCAGCACGTTCTCATTGCCACCGCACCAGAGGACGATGGATGGGTGACAGCACAGCCGGGAGATCTGATGCCGGACCTCCGCCTCGATCAGATCCGGATAGGGAGCCTCCTCCGGATAGGTCGCACAGGCGAACATGAAGTCCTGCCAGACCATGACGCCCAGTTCGTCACAGATCCGGTGGAACGCATCCGATTCGTAGACCCCGCCTCCCCAGACCCGAAGCATGTTGAATCCCGCATCCACGGCCTGGGTGATCCGCTCGCGGGTGCGTTCCTCGGATGCGGTGCCGGGGAACAGACCGTCGGGTATCCAGTTGGCCCCCATGCAGAAGACCGGTTCTCCGTTGACCACGAACCGGAACGACGACCCCTCGGAATCGGGTTGCGTCTCGAGCGTCGCGGATCGAAGTCCGATCCGACGTTCACCGGAATCCAACTCATCCCCGGCCCGGAGGACCCGGGTCTCGAGTCGGTGCAGCATCTGAGGTCCGCGACCTCGCGGCCACCACCGCTCCGGATCCGGAATCTCCAGACGAAGCATCGCCTCGTGTCGGTCTCCTACCGGCTCGACCGGCGTCGCATCCGCGAATCGCCGACCGTCCGGGGCCTCGAGCACCANCTCGACCTGCAGCGGACCGGTCCCGGCGGTGTCCCGGTCCAGACGGAGGTCCACCGCCACGTCGACGACCGCACGTCGTTCCTCGCATTCGACGACCAGGGGTCGGATCGCTTCGATGGCCACATCACGCCAGGCCTCGATCCGCACCCCCCCCGGCAGACCGAGACTCGGACACTTCGGCCCCCAGTCCCAGCCGAAACTGCAGGCCGCCTTCCGGAGGTAGCTGTAGACGCCCCACTCTCCGTCCGCATTGATCGGTCGATCGCCGTACCGATCGACCCGTCGATCCAGTTCCTCCATCGGGGATCGAAGGGACACCTCGATCATGGATCCGGCGGCGATCTCCTCGGGTCGCAGCCGGAAACGGTGGGGGTGGAACTGGTTCTCGACCTCCCCCGGGGACCGTTCACCGATTCGAACCGTTCCCACGGTGTCGATCGAATCGAAGACCAGTTCGATGACGTCGTCCCTGTCGACCTCCGCAGGGAGGTCTCCGAGTTCGAGAGGTCGCGTCCACGTCCAGTCGCTGCGACCGACCCACGACTGCTCGGCCTCACCGTCTCCATCGTCGGGATGACGAAGCAGGCCTTCGCGGATCAGATCCTGATGCACGACCCCCGGGACCACCGCCCTCAGCCCGGNGGCGAGCCGCCGCATCAGCGCATCCGGCAGGTCGGGGCCNGCGGTCCGTACGACCGACCAGCCGTCGAGGATGTCCCGGGAACTCCGACGACGCACGCTCATGAGTCGCGGTCCCCGGAGTCGGCCGCCGGCATCTCGTCGGCGTTGCGATGATTCTCCACTCGTCCGTCATCCCGAGCGTCGGGCCGGGCCTGGTCGAGAAGCCGGAACATGCGGACCAGATCCCGGATGCCGCCCACGAGGAACCAGATGGTCACGAGGGCCGCGGTTCCGAACGCCAGCGTCAGCCACCACCCCCAGCCCTCGAGCCACTGACCGTCGGTGAGCGGATCGAGTCCGAGTCGCGGACCGAGCAGATGCCTGGCCATGCCCACCGCGAAGACCGCGGTGAAGAACAGCGGCCAGGCGATGGTGATCGCGGTGACGAAGCGATCCCATCCGGTCATGCGACGATCGAAACCGAGTCTCTCCCACCAGCGGGGCGCCGTCTCCCCCTCGGCCTTCCGCTCCTCGCGATGCAGCATGCGATCGAGGTCGAAGGGCGTCCGGCAGGTGNCNAGGGACACGAGGATGTAGAGCCCGACCGAGATCGCGATCGACCAGAAGGTGAGCACCTGTCCGGTGACCTTCGCCCTCACGTGCCAGGCTCCGGCAAGCAGTGTGCGTCCGATGCCGTCGGCCGGTGGTTCCAGACGAAGCACCGCCGAACCGTCACCCGGAAGCGGAGCGACGATCTCCGATCCGTCGGATCGGATCGTCGGATTCGCCACCGTTTCCCCCTCCTCGCCCGTGATCAGGATCGTGGCGACCGCGGCTCCGTCCTCGGCGGCGGGATCGAGCACCACGCTCCATGTCCCGGTCGCACCCGGGACCGCCAACGGGATGACGCCCTCCTCGGCCGCCTCCTCGGGATCGAGCGGAAGCGACACCCGACCTCCTTCGATCGAATCCGATCGAACCACGAGCTTCGCCTCGNGTGAGACCATGCTCGCCGGGAGCTGCTTCACGACCACCCCGAACACCGCGAGGGTCATGCCCGCGACCATCGCCGNCCACGCGCCGGCGGTCGTGCCGCGTCGCCAGTACAGACCACCGATGATCGCGCTGCCGGCCCCGCCCACGAAGATCGCACCGGTCAGGGCGAGGAACATCGCGACGTACTGGTTCGGGGTGTAGAGGAGACTGAAGACGAATGCGAAGATCGCGACCCCGAGAATCGAACCCCGCAGCAGCCAGAGATGCGCGCGGGGCGAGAGCGCCCTCCTGCGGAACGGGAGCACCACGTCCTGGATGAAGATCGAACCCCAGGAGTGCAGGTAGGTGTCGTTGGTGGAGATGAACGCCCCCATGAGGGCGGCGGCGAAGAGACCGAGCAGGCCCGTCGGGAGCATGACGCTCGCCGCGGCCGGGGTCCGGAGTTCGCTCGCGAGGACCTCCGGATCGGCGCCCATGACGGGCTGGGCCGCGATGATGGACTCGATCTCCGCCGCCGCATCCGCATGTTCGGGCGAGGTCATGACCACGCGGATGCAGATCGGAAGCACCAGGGTGATCAGCATCAGCACCCGGTATCGCCATCCATTGAGGATGTTCGCCATCTTCGCCTCGTGCGCGTCGATGGCCGAGGCGTTGTAGCCCGAAGTGCCCTGCCATCCGAGCATCCCGTAGAAGAGGACGATCACGCTGATCACCCAGTANNANNCGTNGAAGNNNTCCTCCNNGCCGAGATCGAACGGGNTCGACCANNGANCGGCCCTCGGGTGCCGCCAGCAGCGTCTCTCCGATCTCCGACCATGGGTACTGGATCAGCAGGAAGACGATGACCGCGAGGAACACGATCTGCCCGAAGGAACCCTGGAGGAAATCGGTGACGATGACCGCGACCTGGCCACCGACGAAGACGAACAGCAGGGCCGTCCCCAGAAGCACCGCCATGAGCAGCGGGAACGTGCCGACCTCGACGAACCCGAGGCTCATCGAGGGGGGAAGACCGAGCAGCGCGATGAAGAATCTCGCCGCCACCGCGGGAAAGATGCCGTAGTTGATGATGCCGGAGAAGAAGGCGACGAGTCCCGCGAAGACCCGGAACCTCTTCGAGTAGCGAAGCTCGAAGAACTGGGCCATGGTGAGGGCACGGGTCTGCCGGAATCGATAGACCACCCATCCGGAGAGCGCGATCACGATCAGGGCGGGATTCTCCATGAAACCCCACCAGATGCTGGTGAATCCCACGTCGTAGTACTGCTGCCAGAACCAGACCAGCGAGATCACGCCGAGCTGGGCCATCCCGTAGCTGACCGCGATCAGATATCGCCCGGCGCATCGATCCGCGGCGAGGAAGCCGCTGACGGTCCGCGCATATCGATTGGTCGCGAGGGCGGTCGCGGCGAGACCGGCCAGGAAGGCGGCGACGATGATCCAGTCGAGAGCGGAAAGGTGCAAGAGATCTCCGGCGAATCGTCATCCGGCGCGAGCCGGTGATTCAAGTGGTCGCGGGCGGCTCCACGCCGAGCGCCTCCGCCATTCCCCGGGTCCAGGCCTCCACGTCATCGAGGATCCGGGCATCCGCTCCGTCCCGACGCGCGGCCTCCACGGCCTCCAGGGATTCCTGAAGCCTCGGCCTTCCGTCCCCCCCGGGACCGAGCAGCCGGTCACGGAGGTGAAGCGCCCATTGTGCCTTCTCGTCAGCCTCGAGAGATTCAGGGTGGACCCGGGCGAGGTGGCGGAAGGCGAGCTGCGAGAGACGCTCGTCCTCCGCCGTGCGGACGAAGCGCCGCAGCGCCTCGGGACCGCCCTTCCGCGCAGCCTGCATCGCTCTTGCATCGCCTTCGGAGGGAAAACCCGAATAGAGCAGTTCCTCGGGATCGATGGTCTCCGCCTCCGGCGGTTCGTCCGCCACCAGCCTCAGTCGTTCCCGGATCCGGGCATGGTTCTCCCGAACGAAGGTCATCCGGGACTCGACCAGTGCCGGATCGAGGTCGATGCCCTGCCAGCCGTCGCTGGTGGTGTCCAGCACCTTCGGAGTGGTGACCATCGGAAGCTTGTTGGTGCGGACCCGCCGGATCGGCACCCGGGGGAGATCCGGTTCGAGACGATGGAAGCGGGCGTGCAGCTGCCGGGGTTCGAGCTCGAGGATCTCCGCGGGATCGCCATGCAGGTCGAGCACCAGTCGACCGTTGGTGTCGAGCCGGTCGATGGTGACCGCGATGGTGGCGTGACCGCGAGCCGCGCCGATGCCCCGGTCGCAGAGGAGGAAGGGACTCGCATCCTTGTCGACCACCTTCGCGACCTCCCTCTTCCGACGAAGGCCGAAGGCGTAGTTCCAGAGTTTCGGCTGGGCGTTCCGGAGGAGTCGGGCCAGTTCGATGGTGGCCCGCACGTCGGCGAGGGCGTCATGTGCCGCCGCGGCATGGTCCTCGATCCCGTTGGCGGCGGCGAGATCCCCGAGGGAGAGGGAGACCGCGCCGTCCTCGTAGGTCGGCCACTCGATCCCGTCCCGTCGTCCGGTGGCCCAGGCGAATCGGAACGCGGCGAGCAGATCGAATCGCGCATTGTCCCGCTTGAACTCGCGTTCGTACGGCGGAAGCAGATTCCGCCAGGCCGCGAAACGCACGATCTCGTCGTCGTAGCCGATGCTGTTCCAACCCGTCGAGGTCGTCCCGGGGACGGACAGGACCTCCAGCACCGATTCGATGAACGAGGACTCCTCGAGTCCCTCGGCCGTGTCCTGAGGCGTGATCCCGGTGACCAGGCACGCTCCGATCGAAGGCGGCTCCTCCACCGACGCTCGACAGTGGAACTCGATGGGATCACCGATCACCTCGAGATCGTGATTGGTCCGGATGCCTCCGAACTGGGAGGGACGATCTCGTCGGGGATAGGGACCGGAACGCCCCCCGTCCCATGGACGGGGCAGCGATCCGAAGGTCTCGAAGTCGAACCAGAGGATCGTCTCGTCGTTCATGCGGCCTCCGGGGTCGAGGCTATCCCACTGGAGGGACCGGCGCGGGTGATGACGAGTCATCCACCGGAGTCGTCGACCGGTGGCGTGCCCTCGTTGGTGGGAAGTCGCTGAGCGAGCATCCACTCCAACGGCCCCTCCTGGCCGTAGCCGAATCTCCAGGAGTCGTGTCGGACCCCGGGGAGTTCGCTGTAGCCGATGCGACCATCCGCCTTCCGAATCGCCCGTACCATGGCCCGCGTCAGATCCACCGGCACCACCCGGTCGGCGTCACCGTGGACGGTCCAGATCGGGACGCCCGAAGCGGCGATCCGGGGCGCGAACGATGGATCTCCGCCACCACAGATCGGCACCACCGCCGCGAACCAGTCGGGATGTCGACTGACCAGGTCCCACGAGCCGAAGCCGCCCATGGAGAGTCCGGTGAGGTAGATACGCGAGGGGTCGATCGCGGGATCCTCGACGAGTTCGCGGATCTTCATCATCACGGCCTGCATCGGCACGGTCGGAGACAGACTCGCATCGATGCGTCGCTCGCCTTCGGCATCGACGGCCACCGAGGCCCATCGCCCCTCCTTCGGACATTGCGGGGCGAAGATCACCGCGCGGTGACGACCCCCGAGACGCGGCTCGGTCATCCACCATTCGGGAAACCAGCCGAGCTGCTTCCGGTTGTCGTCGCCCCTGGAACCGGCGCCGTGCAGGAAGATGATGAGCGGCACGGGATCCTCGGCGGTCAGATCTTCGGGACGATGGATCCGATACGGGATCTCCGTTATCCCACCCTCGTTCTCGACCTTGATGACACCGGGTTCGAATTTCGCCACCACTCCGGGAGGCACCACGGTCGACGAGTCCGCGGACGTCGCGACGGGAACGAGTAACGCCAGCAGCATCACGAACGCAACGAGTCTTCGCATGGTGATCACCCTCTCGATCGATGGGCATGAAGCGGAGACCGGCCGCAGGCATCGGTTCCGGTGGTGATGATCCTATCGAATGCGGTATCCCTCGACCGCCGCGGGTCAGGGGTGAAGTCGGATCGATTCGATCCCGAAGGGACGAAGCGGCACTTCGAGCGCTCCATCATCCGCGAACGCGACATCGGCGTCTTCGGCGACCGTCCGCTCCCGCAGGTCGACTCTTACGGCTTTCATCCAGCCGTTCGCATGGATCCTCGCCAGCCCGGATGCCCCGTGCTTCTCCACGAGGCGGAGGATCACGCCGTCACCATCCTCGGCCGGCTTGAGCGCGGCGATCTCGATCGCGGCCGCACCGTCCACGTCGACCCGGATCGGCCGGATCTCGCCTGCTCCGTCGGCCGAGGCCTCTTCGGGCCTCAACCTTCGAACCATCAGCGGTTCCGCGAACGCCTCCGCCTCCGCGTCGACCCCCGCATCCCCCGCGGTTCGACGGTCACCATCGTGAGGCATCAGCGAATACCGGAGCCGGTGTTCCCCGCGATCGCATCCGGGATCGGGGAAGTTCGGCGCCCGAAGCAGACTGAGCCCGAGCACGCCGTCGCGGACGTTGCGCCCGACGATGCCGTCGTCGAGGACGGCCAGGCCGAGTCCGGGCCGGGAGAGATCCATCCATCGCCGGCCCGGCACCTCGAAGCGGGCCTCCTCCCAGCTGGTGTTGCGGTGAGTGGCGCGTTCGATCTCCCCGAACTGGATGCCGTGAGTCGCGGAACGGGCGCGGATGCAGGTCGGGAACTCCGCGCGAAGGATCGATCGCTCCTCCCGCCAGTCGACCAGCAGCCTGACGTTCACACGGTCCGCTCCCGGATCGAGCACGTACCGGACGACCAGTCTGCTGTCGCGACCCACCGGATGTTCGAACTCGATGGCGCCTCGGAGAGGACCCGATTCGATGACCGCATGACGGGCGGCGGGAGCGGTGATCTCCTCGAACTTCTCGTGGTAGTCGCGATCCAGATCCCATGCCTCCCATCGTCTCGGCCGGTCCTCGTACAGACGGAACCGGTTCATCGGGGCCCCTGCCACGTTCTCGCCGTCCCGCCTTCGCAGCGTCGTGACCCGACCGCATCGATCGAATTCGACCTCGATGCGGTCGTTGCTCATCCGGTGCGACTCCACCTCCACCCCGGGCACCACGTGGAGATGCGCCGCATCGACGAGTCGGGCGGACCCGGCAGGGATCGGATCGACGGGCAGAAGCTCCCCGTCCAGGTCCACGATCCCTCCGCGTGTCGTGCTCGCGGGATTGAACACGATCGCGGGGTCGTCCATGCCGGTCGCGTCCAGCGAGGCCCCCCATTCGACCAGGCCGCGCTCCAGCTCCCGGTCGCAGGTCGCCTTGATGGTCTCGTACTGCGAGCGGGCGTCCTCGTAGACCTCGGGAATCGACGATCCCGGGAGGATGTCGTGGAACTGGTTGAGCAGGACGAGCTTCCATGCCTCGTCGAGACGCCCCCGCAGCTCGGAGATCGTGTCCGGAGTCGCGGCCGGTGATCCGCACCCCAGCAGTTCGATGGATCGGAGCCTCGACTCCGCGAGATGGTTCGCGAGCTTGAGCCACTGCTGGGAGGTGTAGGTCCCGCGATGGAGTTCGAGGTAGAGCTCTCCGTCCCAGGCCGGCACCTCGACGCCGGACTCGCGAAGTCCGTTCATCTCTCCGTGGAGCGAGCCGCAGAAGTCGTCGGCTCGTCCGAAACCCACTTCGGGCAGACCCTCCACGCCGCGGGACATGTCGGTGATCCGTTCCACCTGCTCGACCGTCGGACCCCCGCCCCCGTCCCCGAATCCGTAGGGCTGCAGCCAGGTGGGGGGCCTGCCCTGATCGAGTTCGACCACGTTCTTCTCGGCGAAGGTCAGGTCGGCGGGAAGAATGGAGCTGTTGTAGTTGTGGCCGGGCGTCAGGTGGGTGAGCACCGGGGTGCCGTCGATCCCGATCCAGTCGAAGCTGACGTGCGGGAATCGATTCCGTTCACACCAGCTGATCTTGTTGGTGATGAAGGTGTCGAGCCCGCAGCCGCGAATGATCTGCGGCAGCGAGGCGGGGAACCCGAAGGTGTCGGGAAGATAGAGATGACGCTGTTCCGCATCCTTCCCGAAGGCCTTCGACCACCAGTCGGTGCCGTGAAGCACCTGCCGGATGAAGCTCTCCCCGCTGGGAGCGTTGCAGTCGGGTTCGATCCACATCGCCCCCCCGGGCTCCCAGCGACCCTCCGCGACCCGCTCCGCGATCCGCGCGAAGAGTTCCGGGGAGTCCTCCTTGATCCATGCGTACTGCTGCGCCTGACTGCAGAGGAACCGGAAGTCCGGATACGCCTCCATGATCCGGTCCACCGTGGCGAAGGTACGCAGGCACTTCCGTCTGGTCTCCGCGATCGGCCAGAGCCAGGCGGTGTCGATGTGGGCGTGACCGACCGCCACGCAGTTCGTTCCGCTGTCCGAACCATCGCCGACCAGCAGGGCGTCGAGTTCACCGGCCAGCTCGTCCAGCGCGGGCCGGGGATCGTGGGCGGGAATCCGCTTGAGGAACGATCGCAGGCCCGCCTCGAGAGCGTGGGCGCGGGGACTGCTCGCGGGGACCGCGAGCAGGGTTCGACGGGCGAGATCCCAGGCCTCGACGAAACGCCACGCCGTCTCGTCGAACTGCACGAGTTCCGCGGCCCCGAGTCGTCCCGGACGATCCTCGCGCCAGCGGGCGTGCAGTTCCGGATGGTCCCACCAGAAGGTGGAGATGCCGAGCGGCATGTTGCACGCCGCCTCGACCAGGAGGTCCACGGGCTGGCCGGCGCCGGCCGGATGCAGTGGTGCCCGATCGCGGTTGAAGTCGAATCCGTGCCAGGGCGCTCCATCCCGCCAGAGAAGGGCCTCGGTTCCGGAATCGAAACGCAGGTCGACCCTTGCACCATTCATCGTCGCGGGCACGATGCCCCGCAGTCGGAACCAGGCCGTGCTCCACACCGGACCCCACCGCCATCCGATCTCCACCGGCGTGAAGTCGTCGTCGGACAGCGCCTCGACCTCGCTCGGAGCGGGGCGGCCGCCGAACGACGCCACGGCGATCTCGAGGGGACTTCGTGCCGGAGTCGCCAGCGGCCGGAGAACCTCGTCTGCGAAGGTCTCGAATCGAAGCGCGGCGTATTCGAGATCGGGGAGCATCTGATCTTCCGTGAGTGAAGGATCCGGACCGGCCTCGTCCCGGGACGGGGCCGTCCGCCACGGTAGCACCCCGAGGCTGGAACCTCATCCGGCAAAAGTCGCCGCTCAACGTCCGGTAGCGTGGGGATTTCCGACCCGGCCGACGATGCGAATCCCGGTTTTCCCCGGTTCATGCTCGACCGGACGTGAACCTTGACCCATGCTTGCCCGGTACCATTGGCGAATCACCCTCCACCGAGGATCTCGCGTGCGCATCGAATCCGGCAACCTCGCTCACCGGCTGGTCGGCCTCTTCATGGCCATGATCATGCCGCTGTGCTGTTGCTCGACACAGGTCCTGGGCCAGACGGTGCTGGACGACGAGACCGTGATGGTCCGGGCGGGATCCTGCTGCGGCGGTTCCGCGGTCGCGGACTCCACCGACTGCGACCGGTCCACGGACAATCAGAACCGTTGCGACTGCGTCCGTGGCCACCTCGACGGGAACACCGACACCTCGACGGCGATCGACTCCCTCGCGAGCCCGTCGGTCGCCCACCCGAGCGTCGAGACGACGTCCACCGGGTTCGACCCCGGGGCCGATCTCGTGGAGGTGTTCGCCACGGCGAACGGACCACCGGACGAGACCGGAACCACGCCCGACGCTCGACGACTTCGACGCATCGTGATCCTCCAGAACTGACTCCGTTCGCACACTGCATCGTCCCGTCCATCCGACGGGTCATGTCCTCGTGTCGAACGGAGACGTTCAATGTCCATCCCGCATTCGTGCCGCCACCCTCGTCCCAGCATCGCGGTGCTCACCATCCTGCTCGCCGGCCTTGCTCCCACGGCCTGCATCTCGACCGACTCCTCCCACGATCGCGAGGAGGCCGTCTCGACCGCCCTCGAGCGTCTGGACAGGCCTTCGCTCGCATCGAATCTGGATGATGGTCCGGAAGACAGGTCTTTCGAATGGCCCCCGGAGGTCCCGCTCGATCCCGACACCGCGGTGTCGATCGCGATGTCCCGGGACGCGATGGTGCGGCGTTCCCTGGTCGCGATCGACAAGGCTCGTGCGGGACTCGCCCAGGCGGACCGGGCGCCCAATCCGATGATCGAGCTCATGATCGGTTTTCCGATCGACGGACTCAGCGGTGCCCCGGCCATGGGCATGGCGGTCCAGCAGCTCACCTGGCTCTGGACCCGACCCCATCGTCTGGCCGCGGCAGATGCCGACCGGCAGGCCGCCATCCTCTCCGCGGGCGATGCCGTGATCAGTCTGGACGCCACGGTGAGACGGCGTCATGCGAATGCCGTGAATGCGGAACGACGAGCCGAACTCGACCATGAATACGCCGTCTCCACCGCAGGCTTCCTCGAGATCCTCGAGGCGCTCCTCGATGTCGGGGAGGCGTCTCGAATCGACGTGGATCGGATGCTGGTCGAATCCAATCATGCACGGGTCTCCGCCGAGGCCTCGATGTCGACCGCAAGGCTCGCCCGTCTCGAACTGCTCTCCGCCATGGGCATTCCCGATGCGGATCCGGATTTCGAGGTGATCGGCGCAGCCGCCGATGAGGAACCCCTCCCTTCGGAGGAGCTGGTCGTCGATCTGGCGGCCACCGGTCGACTCGACGTCGCGGCGAGCGGTTTCCGGGTCCTGGCGATGGAGGCTCGTCACGGACTTTCGGAGACCCGACGCCTGCCGGAGGTCAAGGCGGCGCTGGGATGGAACCGGAGCTACATGGGTCGCGAGTCGCTCCTGCCCGGCGGAATGGTGACGGTGCCGGTCTTCGACGACGGGACACCCGCGATCGCCGGTGCGGAGGCCGATCTTCGGAATGCCGCGTTGACGTTTCTGGAGGTGCGGAGAAAGGCGATCACCGAAGCGAGGAACGCACGGGAACGACTGGTCCGTGCCAACGCCCGTCGCCGGGGTTACGACCTCACCATCCTGGAACCTGCGGCACGAGCGGAACGCCTCGCACGAACCGCCTACGAGGAGGGCGTGATCGACCTCACCGTCGTCCTCATGGCCCAGCGAAGACGAATCGAAGCCGATCGACACTCACTCACCTATCACCTCGAGGAGGTCACCGCGAACATCGATCTGCTGGAATCGGTGGGCGGGTCTCTCGAGGTCTCGATCGAACCCCCGAGCATCCCCGAACGGGATGCCGAACGAGTCGCCGGACATCTCACCGACGTGGGAGCAACACCATGAACGAATCGACCTTCTCATCCTTGAACGAGGACGCCGCCGAAAAGGTTCCTCTCCCTCGTCGCAACCCGTGGTTGCGGGTGGGCCTGCCCTGCCTGATCCTGCTTGGAGCCGCAGGCCTGCTGCTCCTCACCGGCTGGGATGCCTGGCGACCCCGCCGAGACGTGGCGGCGATCCCGGTCGGCGTCCGCACGGTCGAGATCGACGCCGAGGAGTCGACCCGAGGCCCGGGTGCGGTCGCGGTCCAGGCTCCGGGGTGGGTCGAAGCGGACCCCTTCGACATCTTCGTATCCGCCCTGACCGACGGCGTGATCAAGGAGATCCTGGTGCTGGAGGGCGACCGAGTGGTCGCCGGACAGGCGATCGCCAGGCTGCATGACGAGGAGGCGGTGATCGAGGTGGCGCGACTCGAGGCCCAGGCAAGGGAACATCAGGCCCATCTCGCGAAGGCGGAGGCGGTGCTCGAGGCTGCGGCGACCGAGTTTCGCGAACTGATCGACCTCGACCAGACGGTCGCGGTCACTCGGGCGGAGGAATCGAGGCTTGCCGCCGTCGTCGCGGGCTTCCCTGCGAAGCGTGCCGCTCTGGAGGCCGCCCGGGCCGAGAAGGTCGATGAGTACGAACGGAAGCGCCGGGTGGTCGATTCCGGGGCGGTCCCGGCCGGAACCGTGGAGAGACTTCGGATCCGGATCGAGGCGATCGATGCCCAGCTTGAAGCCCTGATCGCCGAGGAGGATGCCGCCCGGGCATCCCGCGAGGCGGCTGCGGCCCGTCTGGATGCGGCGGTGCGCTCCCGGAAGCTCATGATCGACGAGACCCTCGCGCTTGAATCCGCGAAGGTCGGAATCGACATCGAGCGATCGCATCTCGATGGCGTGAAGTCATCGCTCGACACGGCGAGACTCCGCCTCGAACGATGCACGATCCGGACTCCGGTGGACGGCGTGGTGATCGAGCGGCTCACCTCCCCGGGATCGAGGGTGAGCTTCGGCGACGGTCCCCACACCGCCCACGTGATCCACATCTACGACCCCGAGAAGCTCCAGGTGCGTGCGGACATCCCGCTCGCGGATGCCGCGAAGGTCGGAGTGGGGCAGAACGCAGAGATCGTCATCGATCTCCTTCCCGACACCGTGTTCCGGGGCGTGGTGACCAGATTCGTGCATCGTGCTGACATCGCCAAGAACACCATCGAAGCGAAGGTCCGGATCATCGATCCCTCCCCCCTGCTGAAGCCCGACATGCTCGCCCGAGTCCGGATCCTCGAGGCGGGTGAGGGAGAGACGACCACCAACATCCGGACCAGGACCCGGGTCTTCGCACCCGTCGAGGCGATCCGGGACGGCTTTGCATGGGTGGTCGGGGATCGACAGGGCGATCGCGGCATCGCCACGCGAAGGGCGATCGAGGTCGGGGACCGGGTCGCCGACGGCTGGATCGAGATCATCGACGGACTCCGACCCGGGGACCTGATCATCGTGGATGGAGCACCCGTCCAGGACGAGCCGATCCGCATCACGCTCGAAGGCGAGGTGACCTCGTGAGTCTCATCGAATGCCGCGGACTCGAACGCACCTACCGACGTGGATCGGAGGAGATCAAGCCTCTCGAGGATCTGGATCTCGACATCGATTCCGGTCGCTTCGTCGCCCTGATGGGCCCCTCGGGGTCGGGCAAGACGACGTTGCTGAACCTTCTGGCCGGCATCGACCGACCGACCGCCGGTTCACTGGTGATCGACGGCCGGGAGGTGCACCGTCTGTCCGGAGGCGCCCTCGCCCGCTGGAGATCGGAATCGGTGGGCTACGTCTTCCAGCTCTACAACCTCGTGCCCGTCCTGTCCGCGTACGAGAACGTCGAGCTTCCGCTCCTGCTCCACGGCTTCTCCAGACGAGAGCGGCATCGACGAGTGGCGGCCGCACTCGACATGGTCGGCATCGCGGATCGAAGTCGGCATCGTCCCAATCAGCTCTCCGGCGGGCAGGAACAACGCGTGGCGATCGCGAGGGCGATCGTCACCGATCCGACCATCATCCTCGCGGACGAACCCACCGGGGATCTCGACCGCGAATCGGCGACCACCATCATGTCCCTGCTGGCACGACTCAACGACGAACTGGGGCGGACCATCGTGATGGTCACCCATGACCCCAAGACCACCAGCTGGTGCGACACCGTCCTTCATCTCGAGAAGGGACGGCTCATCGAGGCTTCGGAAAGGGAGGCCGTCTGATGCGACGATTCCTCGCCACCATCCCGACCGTCTGGCGTCAGATCGTGAGGGCCCGCGTGCGTTCGGCGCTCACCATCACCGGCATCGCCCTGGCGATGTTCCTCTTCACCAGCGTCGAGGCGATGCGCGAGGGGGTGCGAGCCGCGACCGAGAGCGCGGCGGACGACGCCACCCTCGTGGTCTATCGGGAGAACCGCTTCTGCCCCTTCTCGAGTCGGCTGCCGCAGTACTACGGCGACCGGATCGAGCGGATCGAGGGCGTGGAGTCCGTGGTCCCGGTGCAGATCCTGGTGTCGAACTGTCGAGCGAGTCTCGACGTGGTCACCTTCCGCGGCGTGCCCCCCACCGACATCGTGGACATGCTGGGTGGCGTCCCGGACCTCGTCGAGGGGGACCCCACCGACTGGGATAGCCGGAGTGATTCGGCCCTGGTCGGCGAATCACTCGCCGCCCGCCGAGGCATCTCGGTCGGGGATCGCTTCAGCGCCGCCGGCATCACGGTCTACGTCTCGGGAATCGTCGCCAGCGATCGCGCCCAGGATCGCAACGTCGCGTACGTGCACCTGCCCTTCCTGCAGGAATCGGTTCGGCGCGGCGGGACCGGAGGCATCGTGACCCAGTTCCAGGTGGTGGTCGACGATCCGACCCGGATCGACGAGGTTGCGAGACTCATCGACGACGAATTCGCCTCCGACGAACATCCCACCTCGACCTGGCCGGAGAAGGCGTTCACCGGCCGGGCCGCCCGCGACATCGTTCAACTCGTCGGCTTCGCGGCGTGGCTGGGATGGGGTTCGCTCGCGGCGGTGCTCGCCCTCGTCGCCAACGCGATCGTGCTCGCGATGCGGGACCGCATCCGGGACCACGCCGTGCTTCAGACCCTCGGCTTCACCGGAGGGCTCATCGCATGGATGGTCCTGCTTGAAGGCGCGATCCTCGGACTGGTCGGAGGCGCCGTCGGTGCCCTCGCAACCTTCGTCGCCATCGCCATCGGTCGATTCGGCATGACCATGGAGGGCGTCAGCATCGAGATCGCGAACGATCCGCTCATCGCCCTCGTGGGGGCCGGAATCTCGGTGGCTCTCGGCCTGCTCGCCGGAGCCGTCCCCGCCGTCAGGGCGGCCCGGGCCGGCATCGTCCAGGGACTTCGAGCGGTCTAGGAGAAGCACGATGAGAGGACTCCCCTTCGAATACGCGGTCCGCAACCTGGGCCGGAATCCCGCTCGGCTCGCCATGAGCGCCGGCGGCAGCATGCTGGTGGTGCTGCTCGTGGTCGCCGCCGCAGGCTTCATCAGCGGCATGAACCAGTCGCTCCGGGCCAGCGGCTCCTCCCGGAACGTGATCTTCATGGGCGCGGGAAGCGAGGAGAGCGTCGAACGAAGCGAGATCAAGATGAAGACGGCGACGATCGCGGCTGCGGGGGTGCCGGGCATCGAAAGAGTGGCGGGCGTCGAAGCGGTGTCGCCGGAGGTCCATTCGGCCCTTCTCGCCACCACCCCGGGTGGAGACGCCGCCAACGTCATCGTCCGCGGCTTCACCCCGGCGGCGTTCCTGGTTCATCGCGAGGTGTCCCTCGACGAGGGGCGACTCCCCGACGCCGGATCGGACGAGATCATGCTCGGTCGTCTCGCGGCGAGGAATCTGGGAGTGTCGGGACTCGGCGAGACGGTGCTGATCGACGACCGGCCCTTCCAGGTCGTCGGCTTCCTGGGCGCCGACGGCGGCGTCGTGGAAGGCGAGCTCTGGATGCCGCTGTCCGACGTGCTGGTGGTCACCCTGAGAGACACCCTCTCCTGCGTGGTCATCCGCCGGGAGGATGAGAAGATGACCTCCTCCAACATCTTCGTCGCGACCCGGCTCGACCTCGAGCTCGCGGTGATCCGCGAGGACCGGTACTTCGCGGAGCTCTCCGCGTTCTTCGAACCCGTTCGCCTGATGGTGATCGCCACCGCCTTCCTGGTCGCGGCCGGAGGGGTGGTCGGCGGACTGAACACGACCTACGCCGCCTTCGCCAGCCGGGTCCGCGAGATCGGCACCCTGCGCACGCTCGGCTATTCACGCTCGGCGATCGTGCGAAGCCTCCTCGAGGAATCCGTGCTTATGGCCTCGATCGGCGGACTCGCCGCGACCATCATCGGGAGACTCCTCTTCGACGGCATGACGATCCAGTTCTCGATGGGAGCGTTCGGCCTCGACGTGGGCCCCGCGGAGATCGCCCTCGGCCTCGTCGCCGGTCTCGTCCTCGGCATCGCCGGGGCCCTCATTCCCGCCTGGCGCTGCCTTCGTCTGCCGATCCCCGAAGCTCTGCGATCCGCCGCCTGAGTCCCCGGCCCGATACGATCTCGAAAGATCAGCTAGGAGCCATCCATGACCAGTCTCATCCGCATCGGCCTTCTCACCGCACTCTGCACCGCCTTCCCTCTCGGCCTCGCCTCATGCGGCGACAGTGTCGGGGATGGGAACGCAAGAGTCGCACGGGCCGCGGCGATCCCCACCGCCTACTTCACCCGCAACCGACCCGAGACGGCGAGGAATCTCATCGAGATCAAGCCCACTGCGGCAGTCGGCGACGACATCGTCTTCCTCGCACGAGTCGGAGGCAGGGTCGATCCCTTCGTCGACGGCGTCGCGATCTTCCAGGTCACCGATCCATCGCTCCAGTCCTGCGAACTGATGGGCAAGGAGGATCATTGCCCGGTCCCCTGGGACTACTGCTGCGAGGAGATCGCCGCCGTGACCGCCGGCTCGGCCACGATCCGCATCGTCGATGAGACCGGCGAGCCTCTGCCCGCCCGCGCCCAGGGTGCCGGCGGACTCGCTCCGGCCCGCTTCCTGGTCGTCAACGGGACGGTCAGGGACAAGAACGACCAGGGTCTCTTCGTGGTCGATGCCAGACGGATCTGGGTGGGTGGACGACCGGATCGAGACGATCCCATGAAGGGATCGCGAGCCGGCGAGGAGAAGGCCAACGTCGATCCCCACGACCACGACTTCGACGGCATTCCCGATCATGGGCCGGATCATCACCACGACCACGATCACAGCCACGATCACAGCCACGATCACGACCACGATCACAGCCACGACCACGATCACGATCACTGAGTCCCCACGCCACCTCCGGGTCGGAGATCGTCGTCCATGAGCCACTTTCTCGGCATCGATGTCGGCACCAGCGGCACCAAGGCCCTCGTCGTCGACGACGAGGGCGTGGTCGTCGGTTCGGGAACCGGACATCACGAACCGGAGGTGCCGCGCGGCGGATGGAGCCAGCAGGATGCGGAGGACTGGTGGCCCAGCACCACCGCCGCGATCGCATCCGCCTGCCGGGATGCGGGCATCGGCCCGGAGGCGATCGACGCGATCGGCCTCACCGGTCAGATGCACGGACTGGTGGCCCTTGATCAGGAGATGCGGCCCATCCGTCCCGCGATCCTCTGGAACGACGGACGATGCGAACCCCAGTGCCACGAGGTGGAGGCGCGATTCGGAATCGAACGACTCGTGGAACTGACGGGCAATCGGATGCTCGCCGGATTCACCGCACCGAAGCTGCTGTGGATGCGGGAGCACGAACCCGAGGCGTACGCCCGGGTCGCCACCGTGCTGCTTCCCAAGGACTGGATCCGATTCAAGCTCTCCGGCGTCGTGGCGATGGACGTCTCGGATGCCAGCGGCACCGCGGTGTTCGACTGTCGCAACCGCACCTGGTCCGACGACCTGCTCGCCGCCCTCGAACTGCCGCGGTCCTGGTGGCCGCCCGCGGCGGAGAGTCCCGAAGTCGTGGCGAAGGTCTCCTCGGAGGCCGCCGCGGAGACCGGTCTCCGGGTCGGAGTTCCGATCGTCGCGGGCGCAGGCGACCAGGCCGCCAGCGCCGTGGGCACCGGGCTGGTGGATGAAGGCACGATCGGTGCGGCGCTGGGGACCAGTGGCGTGACCTTCGCGCCGACCGGATCCTGGCGAGCGACTCCCGACGGCACCCTCCACGCCTTCTGCCACGCGGTTCCGGGCCGCTGGCATCTCATGGGCGTGATGCTCTCCGGTGCGGGCAGCCTCGACTGGTTCCGGCATGCGGTGACCCCGGATCTCGCCGACGACACCGACGCCTTCGAGAAGATCGAGGCCCTCGCCGATCAGGCTCCGGCCGGCGCCGCGGATCTGCTCTTCCTGCCCTACCTCTCCGGCGAACGGACCCCCCACCCCGATGCGAACGCCCGCGGGGCCTTCATCGGACTCGACCGGCGGCACGAACGCGCCCATCTCGCCCGCGCCGTGTTCGAGGGCGTGACCCATGGCCTGGCCGACTGCCTGGATCTGGTCCGCGGCACCGGCGTGGAGGCCGGGATCGTGAGGCTTTCGGGTGGCGGCATGAAGAGCCGACTCTGGAAGCAGACCTGCGCCGACCTCTTCCGGACTCCGGTCGTCACCACGACCACCACCGAGGGAACCGCCTTCGGAGCGGCGATCCTCGCTGCGGTCGGGGCCGGTCGCTTCGAGGACGTCCCCACCGCCTGCACCAGCTGGATCCACGAGACCGAACGTCTCGAACCCGGTCCGGATGCGGACATCCTCGCGGCCCGACACGAGGTCCACGCGAAGCTCTACCCCGCCCTCCGGAACCTCTTTCCCGCGATCGCCGGATCGGCCTCGACCGAAGGAAGCACCTCATGATCGGCATGCTCGCCATGACCGCCTCCATGCTCCTCGTGGGCTGGATCATCTGGAAGGTCATCAATTCGAAGGAGCAGGGTGACGTCGACCTGCAGGCCAGACTCGACGCCGACGACCGGCGTGCCGCGATCGGCCGGGGGGAGAACCCGGACCGGCATCCACGAGACGATTGACGAGGTATTCGATCGAACCAGGGTCCGATCGAGTCAGGCGCGGAAACCTCGTGCACGAAGGGTGTCCACCTTCGGCTGGAGGTTTCGTCCGGGACAGGCGGTCGCGGCCCCCCACTCCTTGTGGGTGCAGACCCCCACGCCCCGTCTTCGGTCGAAGGTCTTCGGAATGCCGAAGGACAGGCAGAGCGCGTTGACCTGTGCGCCGAGGGCTCGGATCTGAGCCGAGGTGGGCCGCTGGACGTCGAAGTTCCCCATGACGAGGATTCCGATGTTGCCTTCGTTGTGGTGTCTGACATGCGCGCCCTGGTACGCGATCGGTCGACACTCCCACACTCTTCCACCGCGGTCGATCGCGAAGTGGTAGCCGATGTCGGCCCAGCCGTTGTGACCCACGTGGCCCGAGTGAATGGTCTTCAGTCTGGTCTGGGCGGCGGTTCTGCTCGACGATCCGTAGGGATGCCTCGACTGATCGAGACCATCGTGATGAATCGTGATGCACCGCAGGGACTTCTGCTGATCCATCCGCCCGTAGTTCGGGCGATAGGTGCTTCGGTCGGCGGTCCATGAGTTCCGGGCGAGGACCCCGGACACCCCGGCGGGAGCCGCGACCTCCGGCGTCACGTCCAGCCGACGCCGGGAACCTCCGGTCGAGCCGGTGCCGCCTCTCGGCAGATCCGGGTCGGGGAGGGAGCGCAGCATCCTCGTCGTCGAGGCGCAGCCGACGATCCCTCCGGCGGCCAGACCGCCGATCGCGAGGGTGCGCAGAGCGGAGCCGAGGATCATGCGGCGATGAACGAAGCTCCCGCTCGATCCCTCGGGATCGATCTCCGCAGGTGCTTCCTCGTACCCGTCATGCCGGCTCTTGGGATCGCGCAAGACTGCTTCCTTCCGGTTGGCCCACGCTCAGGTTCGCGTTGAACCCGATCTCATCCATGAGAATCGACGTTCCGGGCCGCGAGACTTCAGTATAGGACCCCTCTCAACGTGGGCGACTCGGTCGTTTCGTCGGGCCGGGGCGGCTGGTTCGCTCGATTGCTGGTTTCCCGACACTCGGGGGTTGGATCATGCCGACGGCGGCGACCGGGATACCACGCTCCGGCCACGGCCGGAACCACCGCCTCGATCACCCGGCATGGGGGGGGCCGACCCGACTCGGATCCCGGATTCTGGGGCTTCGGAGAAACGCTGAAAGGGGGCGATCCGGAGGCAGTTTCCGGCCTCCATCCGACTCGAGACGACCCCGCCGAGGCGCCACCCCCGAACCCTCTGAAAAACATCCTCCCGGAGCCCCGGATGGATGCTCTTCGAGCCGTTTTCCGACGGGAAATTCCGCTAGAATCGAGGGTCGCGGAGGTCCCATGGAAACCGGGTCGAGCGATCGTCCCGGGAGTCCGCAAGAGCCTCTCCGCCCCCCTCGGAAACAGCCGACGATGACCGACCCGACGGACTCCCAGATGACCCAGCCCGGCGACCACACCGGCGACGACTACACCAGCGATTCCATCCAGGTTCTGGAGGGTCTCGAAGCGGTTCGGAAGCGTCCCGGCATGTACGTCGGCGGCACCGGGCTGAACGCGCTGCATCACCTCGTCTACGAGTGCGTGGACAACGCGATCGACGAGGCGATGGCCGGATTCGCCACCCGGGTGACGGTCCGTCTCGGGGTCGACGGGTCGTGCACGGTCACCGACGACGGCCGCGGCATGCCCACCGGCCCGATGAAGCACGAGAACCCGACCATCGACGGTCGACCCGCGGTCGAGGTGATCCTGACCCAGCTTCACGCCGGCGGCAAGTTCGGCGACAACGCCTACAAGGTCTCGGGAGGCCTTCACGGCGTGGGTGTGAAGTGCGTGAACGCCCTCTCCGAGTGGACCCGGGTCGAAGTGGCCAAGGACGGGGGCGTGAAGGCCATCCTCTTCAGCCGCGGAGAGGTCGAGGAGCCGCTGGTGGACGTCGAGAACGTCGACCTCGTGGACATTCCCGAGGGACGTGACGGGACCAGGATCTCGTTCAAGCCGGACGGCGACATCTTCCCCGAGACCGATTTCCGCTTCGAGACCCTCCAGCACCGTCTTCGTGAACTCGCCTTCCTCAACTCCGGGGTGACGATCCGTCTGATCGACGAACGCGTCGACACCTCGGGTCGGATCCGCGAGGAGACCTACCACGACGAGAAGGGACTCCTGGCCTACGTCGCCCACCTGAACGCCGCGAAGCGGGTCGACAGCCCGATCATCCATCTCGAGGCGGGCGACGAGGATCTCCAGATCCGGGCCGAGGTGGCGATGCAGTACACCGACGCGACCTCGGAGAACCTGCTTGCCTTCGGCAACAACATCTTCAATCCCGACGGTGGAACCCACGTCCAGGGATTCAAGACCGCCCTCACCCGGACCATCAACGGCTACTCGAAGAAGAACAATCTGCTGAAGGACCTCGTCCCGAGCGGTGACGACCTCCGTGAAGGCCTCACGGCGATCGTGAGCGTGAAGATCGCGGACCCCCAGTTCAACAACCAGACCAAGGAGAAGCTGCTCAACCAGGAGGCCGAGAGCTTCGTGAGCCAGCTGGTCTCCGACGGCCTCGGGGCCTGGCTCGACCAGCATCCCACCGAGGCGAAGCAGATCGCCCAGAAGGCGGTGCTTGCGGCCCAGGCCCGTGAAGCGGCCCGCAAGGCGCGGGAACTCATCAAGCGGAAGGGCGCACTGGACTCCGGCGGCATGCCTCACAAGCTCGCGGACTGCTCGAGCAACGACGTCGCGGCGACCGAGATCTTCCTCGTCGAGGGTGATTCGGCCGGTGGCAGCGCCAAGGGCGGCCGGGATCACGTGACCCAGGCCATCCTCCCCCTTCGTGGAAAGCTTCTGAACGTCGAGAAGGCCCGTCTGGACAAGGTGCTCGGGTTCGAGGAGATCCGCACCCTCATCCAGGCCCTGCAGTGCGGCATCGGCGAGGACTTCGACGTCAGCAAGCTCCGCTACGGCCGGATCGTGATCATGACCGACGCCGATGTCGACGGCTCGCACATCCGCACCCTCCTGCTCACGTTCTTCTTCCGCCAGATGCCGGAGCTGATCCGTCGTGGCCATGTCTACATCGCGCAGCCGCCCCTCTATCAGATCCTCCGGGGGAAGAGCTCCAACTACGTGCTCAACGATCGGGAGATGAACGAGGTCCTCACCGACCTCGCCCTCAAGCATGCCGTCTTCGTGGTCCGCGACGACGAGGGAGACATCACCGGCCGGATCGAGGGCGAGGATGCCCGCCGGATGCTGCGGAGGCTGGAACGCCTCGACGAACTCGTCACGGTGTCTCAGCGACGAGGCCTCGTCTTCACGGATCTGCTCTCCACCCGTCGCAACGACCCCGAGGGAGAGGATCGACTCCCGACCTACCACCTTCGATGGACGTCCGGCGAGGAGCTCTTCTGGTCGGAGAGCGACGCCCTCGCGTTCGTCGCGGCCAACGATCTCACGATCGCCTCTCCGACCGGTGAGGACGAAGCCGCCGACGCCGATCACACCGCCACCCTGCGGGAACTCCACGAGAACCGCGAGATCGATCGAATCGTGATCGAACTCGACGAATCGGGAGTCTCGATCGACGACTGGGCCCTCGTCCAGGAGGAGGCGGTCACCGGCGAACGACTCCCGACCCGGTACGGCTGGCTGGTGAGCAACCCCAGGAAGGAGGGGGAGGAGCTCGTCGAGGCCGCGAACGTCATGGAGATCGTTCGAACCATGCAGGAGGTCGGTCGCCGCGGCATCGAGGTCAAGCGGTTCAAGGGCCTGGGCGAGATGGAGGCCGAGCAGCTCTGGGACACCACCATGGATCCCGAGCGACGAACCCTTCTTCGCGTGAGCTGGGACGCGGCCAGCGAGGCGGACGCGCTCTTCTCCACCCTGATGGGCGAGAACGTCGAGGCCCGAAGGACCTACATCGAGGAGCACGCCCTCGAAGTCCGCAACCTCGACGTGTGACGCGACCGGCGTCCAACGCCCGTTTCCAGCCGATCCATCGAATTCACGTCATCGCCGACATCGGCGTGGGTACCTTCAGGATTCGATCTGAGGGAAGGGATCTCCTGCCCGACCAGCAGGGCGCCGGAGACGAGCGGTTCCTCCGGATCGTCGACGATTCGTCGCCCCACGTGGAGGAAGTCGATGCAGTTCCTGACCATACCGACCGTTCTATGCAGTGCATTCATGCTGTCCTCCTTCGACGGAGAAGGAGGACGTCCTCCGGACTGCGAGGATCTCCCCATCGGAGTCTTCGATCCGAGCTGGCCGAACACGTACGTCGAATCGGTGGGCAGCGGCTTCCCCGAACAGCTCGACGCCGCGCCGACCGTTCATCGGACTCTGCAGCCGGACATCGTCTGGGAGAGCCTCGTGAGCCTTCCGGATTCGGAGCCGGTCAGTTTCTACGCCAGGGCGTGGACCGCTCCGCTCGAGTCTCCGGGCGAGACCGGACTGGTCACCCTCGAGAATCCCGTGTTCGTGCTCACGCTGAGCACCAGCGCATCGGTCATCGACCCGTCATCGAATCCGCCCTTCGGACTGCTCCAGACCTACGCACCCCGGTACGTGGACGGGACCTGGGTTCTTTCCGAATACCGGGCGAATCCGGTGGACCAGCTGAACAACCAGTGGGTGACGATCCACCAGCCGAACCCGGACAGTTCCACCGGATTCAGCCGGGGGACGATCCTCGACTTCGTCCCCCGATCGCTGGGACTCGACCGTGAATGCTTCAATCCCACGATCAACCCTCCCGCCGGATCGGGTTCGGATCCCTGTGACGCCGCGATCTTCACCGGGGTGGCGGGAGTGGGCATGCCGTATGCCTTCGCCAACCTCGGAGGGGATGTCTTCGACTCCTCTGCAGGTGCGCCCTGGTGGCGTCAGCAGCTGTTCATCTTCGTCGTCGAGCGGGATGCCATCATCCGACCTTCGTACAACCCGAACCCCAGACGCTCGAGTCCCGCCCTCCGGACCGACGACGGCAGGCCGATCTTCGATCCGAAGGGGCCGAAGGGTCCCGGCTATCGATTCCCGCGTCCCGATGATGACCTCTGGGACGCCTACCTCGACGCCACCGAGGGGGCGAAGCCCTTCGTGGGCTACTCCGACGGCGTCACCTACGAGGGGAGCTACGGTTTCCGGCAGTGGCTCGCCCGATGGCAGGAGAACTCGTGGGGAGACCCCCCGGGCAGCGACGACATCGACGACTGGGCCGACAAGGGCGCCTTCCCGTTCTCGAGCATCGGTCTGACTCTGAACTGGCCGGGTTTCGACCCGGACCGCGGCTCGATCGCCGAAGCACCGTTCGGAGCCCTGAGTGAGTTCATCCACAAGGGGGGGCAGTCGATGTACCTCGTCGGAATCCGCGAGGCACATCAGTACGTCGGCGCCCCGAACGAGTTTCTGGACGAGGTGACCTGGTGTGACACCTGCCCGGGCGATTTGAATCGCGACGGCGTCGTGGATGGTGTGGATCTCAGCATCCTGCTGACCAACTGGGGAAGCACCTCGACCTGCTACACGATCGACAAGACCCTGCCGACGGTCGGGATCGCGGACCTTGCAAGACTTCTCGTCGCATGGGGACCGTGCGGGTGGCCGCTGCCGGAGATGCGACCGCCGGACTGCACGAACGCTCCGTGAACCCCGGCCTCGGGATCCGGTTCACGCCCGGCCGATGGCTGCCTGACGCATCACGCAGGAATCGCACCGGCCGCAGGGGGTCCCTTCCGCATCGGGGTCGTAGCAGCTGATGGTCCGCTCCACCGGCACCCCGAGTTCACGGGCCTTCCGCACGATGTCGACCTTCGACAGCTCCGCGAGCGGGGCTCGGAAACGCGGCCCCTTCCCCTCGACGCCGGCCCGGGTGGCCAGATCCGACATCTCCTGGAAGGCCGCCAGGTACTCCGGACGACAGTCCGGGTACCCCGAATAGTCGATGGCGTTGATGCCCAGCCAGATCTCGGCGGCTTCGCGCACCTCGGCATAGGCCATCGCGAAACTCATGAAGATCGTGTTCCGTGCGGGCACGTAGGTGATCGGAATGTCCTCCTCCGGATCCCTGCCGCCGTGACGGCCGTGGGCGTCGATCCGATCCTTGGGCACCTCGATGTCGTCGGTCAGCGCCGAGCCCCCGAACGCCCGAAGATCGATGTCCACGACCCGGTGCTCCGCCGCACCGAGCAGAGCCGCGATCTCCGCGGCCCGCTCCAGTTCGATCCGGTGCCGCTGTCCATAGTCGAAGGACAGGGCGAAGCAGGTGCGTCCCTCGGATCTCGCCCAGGCCAGCACCGTCGATGAATCGAGGCCGCCCGAGAGCAGCACGATCGCACGATCTCCGGGTTTCCCGATCTCCCGTTCAGTCATGTTCATCGGTGCGAGGCTTCGAGAATGAAGCGGGAAGGGACATCAGACCGGGCTCGCCACGGTCTCGAGGATCCGCTGCATGATGCGACGCGCGGTGAGGGTGTCCCCGTCATGCATCGCACTGCGGGTGACCACACGATGAGCACAGACCGGAAGCACGTTCTCGACGATGTCCTCGGGAATGCAGTGATCACGGCCGGCCAGCACCGCCGTGGCCCGCGCGGCCTGGGCGAGAGCGAGCGAGCCTCGCGGACTCAGTCCGACCAGGAGGTCGTCGCTCTCCCGTGTCGCCTGGGCCAGGGCGATCACGTAGTCGGCGAGACTCTGCTCGATCCGGACTTCGTCGGTCTCCTTCTGCAACGCACGCACCTCATCGACCGAGATCACCGGCTTCAGGGACTGCAGCGAGGTCCGGGCCGGTTGCACGTCGAGGATCCGCGCCTCGTCGTCGGGGGAGGGATAGCCGAGACCGATGCGCATCAGGAAGCGGTCGAGCTGGTTCTCGGGAAGGAAGTAGGTGCCCTCGAACTCGTAGGGGTTCTGGGTGGCGACCACCATGAAGGGATCGGGCAGGACGTGAGTCTGGCCCTCCGCGGAGACCTGGCCCTCGCTCATCGCCTCGAGAAGTGCCGACTGCGTTCGGGGCGTGGTGCGATTGATCTCGTCCGCCAGCACGATGTTCGCGAAGATCGGTCCCGGCTGAAAGCGGAAGTCGCCGTTGGATCGATCGAGCACCGCAGCTCCGGTGATGTCGGTGGGCAGAAGGTCGGGCGTGCACTGGATTCGCGAGAAACCGGCGTCGATGGAACGAGCCAGCGCATTTGCGAGTACGGTCTTTCCGACCCCGGGCACGTCCTCCACGAGCACGTGTCCCCGAGCGAGAAGGCAGGCCACGAGCCGATCGACCGCCCGGCCGTTCCCCATGTAGACGGACGCGACGGAGTCTCGAAGCGATTGGAGGGTCGGATTCATCGTTCCGTCGAGTATACGAAGCAGATGGTGAGGGCTGTACGAGAGGCCTCTTCGCAGGGAACCCGGACGGGTTCGAATCGAGCGTCTGAATCCCCATGACCGACCAGGACCGGACCACACCCCTGATCATCTCGACGGAACTCCCCTGCCGTCGGTGCCGCCAGATCCTCTACGGGCTCTCGGTGACCATGGACTGCCCGGAGTGCGGTCTCCCGATCGAGGAGACTCTGCGGACGTCGATCGACCTCGAATCCCTTCATGGCCGGGCCCTGCAGCAGCCCCGCATGGTCGCCATCGCGGTGATCGCCTTCGCCCTGTCCACGGCCACGTCGCTGGGAGCCGGGGTGCTGATTCCGCTGATCATCGCCACCGCGGCCAAGGGCCGGGAGGGCGACTTGAATCGGATCACGGAACGCCTCCTCGACCAGGTCTCCACCCTCGGAATCCTGCTCCTGATCGCCGCGATCCTGGCCGCCTTCGGGCTCCTGATGTCCCATCGTCCAAGCCGGCAGTTCGACGCCGAGACCAGACATGTCGGGCGATGGGCCGTGACGATCGGGCTTCTGCTCCTCTCGGCGGCCCTGACCTGGTCCGCGGTGATGGTCGGCTCGCTCCAGCCCGGAGGCGGCTTCGACCCGGCCCTGCTCATCCTGTTCGCAGATCTGGTGCTGGGACTGGCCGCGATTGCGGGGATCATCGCCCTGGACGGGGTCCTGAGGGTCATCGGAGCCCGCAGCGAGCAGTACCGCCGGGCGGGACGGGGGGTCCAGTCAGCCAGACCCATGGTCGCGGGCATCGTCATCTCGATCCTGATGGGGCTCGGCGGGCTCGTGACCCTCGAGTCATCGTCTCCGGCGATGCTGTCGGGACCGGTCGAGGGGATCCTGTTCGTCCGCCTGGCCCTGGTCGTCCTCCTTGGAGTGGGCGGGATCTACCTGCTGGCCAATGCGGCCTGGGCGACCGCCCCCTTCTGGCGAGGGCCCTGGAGATTCGATCAGGTGGTCGGCCGATCACTCTCCGAATCGCCTGCCAGCATGGCAGACGATCCCCCTTCCAACGACACGGGCTGACCGCCTCCGGTCCCGGGCCGAGATCTGAAATCACTCCTGATGGCTCGAAATCGCCGAATCCGCACCGGGATCCCCCGTCCGGGGGGCTGGTCGGTTCGAGGCGGAGAGCCGCTCTTTTGGCGCGGTGGTTGTAACTCACCCACTGCACCTCCGCGATCCGTCTGGAGGGTGCCTCGCAGTAATCACCAGTCCCTCGTCCGGCCCCCCCCGCCCGGCAGTCGTCAAGGCGGGCGAACCGTGAAGAACCAGGAGAATCAGACGCCATGGCAGTGAAGGAACTGTCGTTCGACACCGACGCCCGGAAGGCCCTCCTCTCGGGTGTCGAGAAGCTCGCGAACGCGGTGAAGAGCACCCTCGGCCCTCGCGGCCGCAGTGCCGTCATCGACAAGAGCTGGGGTGGCCCCACCGTCACCAAGGACGGGGTCAGCGTGGCCGAGGAGATCGAGCTTCGCGACAAGGTCGAGAACCTCGGCGCCCGGCTCGTCCGTGAGGCCGCCAGCAAGACCAGCGATGATGCCGGTGACGGCACCACCACCGCCACGGTCCTTGCCGAGGCCATCTTCAAGGCCGGCCTCAAGCAGGTCACCGCAGGCATCGACGCCAACGCCCTCGTTCGAGGGATGAGGAAGGGCGTCGAGGCCGTGGTCGCGGACATCGGCTCCAACGCCCGTCCGGTCACCGACGTCAAGGGAGGCATCGCCGCGGTCGCGACGATCTCCGGCAACAACGATCCCGATGTCGGAAAGATCATGGCCGAGGCCTTCAAGAAGGTCGGTGACGACGGCGTCATCACCGTCGAGGAAGGCAAGGGACGCGAGACCGAGATCGACGTCGTCGAAGGCATGCAGTTCGACCGCGGCTACCTCAGCCCCAACTTCGTCACGGATGCCGAGGCGATGAAGGTCGTTCTCGAAAAGCCCCTGATCCTGATCCACGAGGACAAGATCGACGGCATCACCAAGCTGGTGCCCTTCCTCGAGAAGGCCATGGCCGCCAAGAAGCCGCTGCTGATCATCGCGGAGGACGTGACCGGCGAGGCCCTGTCCACCCTCGTGATCAACAAGCTCCGAGGCGTCCTCCAGGTCTGTGCCGTCAAGGCTCCCGGCTACGGCGACCGCCGCAAGGCGATGCTCGAGGACCTCGCGGTCCTCACCGGCGGCACCGCGATCATGAAGGATCTCGGCACCGAACTCGACAGCATCGATCTGACCCACCTCGGCCGAGCCAAGAAGGTCGAGATCACCTCGGACAACACCGTGGTGATCGAGGGTGCCGGAGCCACCGACAGCATCGCGGCCCGTTGCGAGCAGATCCGATCGGAGATCGACCGCACCGACAGCGACTACGACCGCGAGAAGCTCCAGGAGCGTCTCGCCAAGCTCGCCGGCGGCGTGGCCCAGGTCAACGTCGGTGCCGGCAGCGAGGCCGAACTCAAGGAGAAGAAGGCTCGCGTCGAGGACGCCCTCCACGCGACGCGTGCGGCCATCGCCGAAGGCGTGGTCCCCGGCGGCGGCTGCTCGTTCATCCGAGCCATGCCCGCCCTCGAGAAGGCTCGCAAGAACCTTCGCGGCGAGGAGAAGTTCGGCGTGGACGTCCTCGTCGAGGCTCTCCAGGTCCCCCTTCGCACCATCGCCGACAACGCCGGCGAGAAGGGATCCGTGGTCGTGGCGAAGGTCGCCGAGATGAAGGGCGAGCAGGGCTTCAACGCTCTCACCCTCGACTACGGCAACCTGATCGACCTGGGCGTGATCACGCCTGCGAAGGTCGAACGTTCGGCCCTGCAGAACGCGGCCAGCGTGGCCGCTCTCCTGCTCACCACCGACTGCACCATCGTCGATGCCCCCGTCGAGGACGAGGGTGGCGACGACCACCATCACCACCACGATCATGGCGACCCGATGGGCGGCATGGGCGGCATGGGTGGCATGGGCGGCATGGGCGGCATGGGTGGCATGGGTGGCATGGGCGGCATGGGCGGCATGGGCTTCTGAGCCACCCCGTCCGACCGACCACCGCATCACGACACTTCACGAATCGAAACACTCCCGGCAGATCGCCGGATGAACAGGAGACAGCAACATGCCCGTCCGACCCCTCGAGGATCGAATCCTCGTCAAGCCGCTCGAGGCCGAGACCAAGACCGCTTCGGGGATCTTCCTCCCGGAGAGCGCCAAGGAGAAGCCCATGCAGGGCAAGGTCGTCACGACCGGCCCCGGCAAGCTGCTCGACAACGGCGAGCGCGTGACCCCCGGTGTGAAGAAGGGCGACGTCGTGGTCTACGGCAAGTACTCCGGTACCGAGGTCGAGATCAAGAACGTGACCCACCTCATCGTTCGCGAAAGCGAGCTTCTCGGCGTGATCGAAGGCTGACTCCGGTCGGTCCGTCACGCAGATCCAAGCCAAGTATCCAAGGGAAGATCCCAGGATGACCAGCAAGCAGATGATGTTCGACTCCGAGGCCCGAGCCGAGTTCAAGGCCGGCGTCGATAAGCTCGCCTCCGCCGTCGCGGTGACCATGGGCCCCGCAGGCCACAACGTCGTGATGGAGAAGTCCTACGGCGGCCCCGCGGTGACCAAGGACGGCGTCAGTGTCGCGAAGGAGGTCGATCTTCCCGGCCCCTTCGAGAACATGGGCGCCAAGATGGTCCAGCAGGTGGCCAAGAAGACCGCGGACGTGGCCGGTGACGGCACCACCGCCGCGACGGTCCTCGCCGCCGCCATCTACGACCGTGGACTCAAGACCGTCGCCAGCGGTGCCAACGCCGTCGCGGTCCAGCGCGGCATCAACGCCGCAGCGTCGATCGCCTGCGATGCCATCAACAGCATGGCCTCGAAGTGCCGCGGGAAGGCCGACCTCCAGAAGGTCGCCTCGGTGAGCGCCAATCACGACACGGCGATCGGCTCGATGGTCGCGGAAGCGATCGACAAGGTCGGAGCCGAAGGCGTGGTCGAGGTCGAGGAGGGCAAGACCGCCGAGACCATGCTCGACTACGTCGAGGGCATGAACTTCGACAAGGGCTACCTCAGCCCCTACTTCATGACCGATCCCAAGAAGGCCGAGGCGGTCATCGAGAAGCCGCTGATCCTCATCCACGAGAAGAAGATCTCCAATCTCGCCGACCTTCTCCCCCTGCTCAACAAGATCGCGGGCTCCGGCAAGCCGCTCCTGATCATCGCCGAGGACGTCGACAACGAGGCCCTCGCCGCCCTGGTCGTGAACCGGCTTCGCGGAGTCCTCGAGGTCTGTGCGGTCAAGGCTCCGGGCTTCGGCGACCGTCGCAAGGCCATGCTCGGAGACATCGCCACCCTCACCGGCGGCACGTTCTTCAGTGAGGATCTCGGCCGAAGCCTCGAAGACGTCGAGGTCGCCGAACTCGGCACCGCCCGCAAGGTCGTCGTCACCAAGGACGACACGACCATGATCGAAGGTGCCGGCAAGAAGAAGGACATCGAGTCCCGTGCCGGCCAGATCCGGGCCCAGTACGAGCGTTCGACCAGCGACTACGACCGCGAGAAGCTCCAGGAGCGTCTTGCGAAGCTCACCGGCGGAGTCGCCATCATCTCGGTCGGCGGTGCCACCGAGATCGAGATGAAGGAACGCAAGGACCGCGTCGACGATGCGCTCGCCGCGACCCGGGCCGCCGCCAAGGAGGGATACGTCCCCGGTGGAGGCGTCTCGTTCCTTCGAGCGATCGACGACGTCGTCGAGAGCCGTCGCAAGGGCAAGGGCGATGAGAAGTTCGGCTACGACATCGTGGCCGAGGCCCTCGAGGCTCCGGCACACCGCATCGCCCTGAATGCCGGCGTGGATGGAGACCTCGCGGTCTCGAAGATCCTCGAAGCGAAGGGGAGCAACGGCTTCAACGCGTCGACCGGCGACTACGCCGATCTCGTGAAGGCCGGGATCATCGATCCCGCCCTCGTGGCCACGACCGCTCTTTCGAACGCCGCGAGCGTCGCCGGACTCATGCTCACCACCGATGTCGTCCTGACCGAGCTCAAGGACGACACCGAACCGGTGCAGGGCGCGATCTCCTGATCCCCCCTGCCCCGGCCGATCCGGGCGAATCAGGCGGGGGATCGCGATCCGAGGATCGTGATCCCCCGCTCGCTCGGAATCGTCCGCTACCGACCCTGCGGCACGGATACGCACGATGACGACCACCCGTTGCTACTACGAAGTGCTCTCGGTCGAACGAGATGCCTCGGGTGACGAGATCAAGCGTTCCTATCGACGCCTCGCGATGAAGTACCACCCGGACCGGAATCCGGGCGATGACGAGGCGGAGATCTCCTTCAAGGAATGCGCCGAGGCGTACGAGGTCCTCTCCGATCCGGATCGCCGAAGCCGCTACGACCAGTACGGCCACGAGGGGCTGCGCGGCACCGCCGGCCACGACTTCAACCGGATGAACGTCGAGGACATCTTCTCGATGTTCAACGACATCTTCGGCGGGGGTGGCGGCGGACAGCGACGCGGCCGAAGAGGTCCCGCACGAGGCTTCGATCTCGAGACCGGAATCGAGATCACCCTCGAGGAGACGCTCGAGGGAACCACCCGCGAGGTGGAGTTCCGCAGACTCGACGTCTGCAATCCCTGCGAGGGCGGAGGCGCCAAGCCGGGCACCAGGCCCGTCAAGTGCCCCACCTGCGAGGGCGCGGGCAAGGTCGAGCAGGCCGGGCTCGGCGGCATGTTCCGCATGGTCGTCGCCTGCCCGAACTGCCGGGGCCGGGGCGAGGTCATCACCGAACACTGCGGGGAATGTCGCGGAAGCGGCAGGATCTCCGTTCGTCGCTCCCTCGAGGTCAGGATTCCCGCCGGAATCAGCCACGGCCAGGTCATCCGGGTCCAGGGCGAAGGCGAGCCCCCGCGACCCGAGGATCAGCCCAACGGAGATGGACCGCGAGGCGATCTGCACGTGGTCGTCTCGGTCGAGGATCACGACCGATTCCAACGGGACGGAAACGACCTCGTCACCGTGGTCCCCATGGCCTTCGCCCAGGCCGCCCTTGGCGCCACGATCGAGGTCGGCCTGCTCGAGGGAGGCACCACGGAGATCCAGATCCCGCCCGGCACCCAGCACGGCCAGATCATGAGAGTGCCGAACCTTGGCGCTCCGAATCTGAGAAACCCGGAACACCGCGGCGATCTGGTCGTGATCCTGCAGCTCGTCGTCCCGAGGAAGCTCGATGAGACCCAGCGGGAACTGCTCACGCAGTTCGCCGAGACCGAGAGCCTCGAGGTGGATCACAAGTCGCCCGGCCTGTGGAGCCGGATCAAGGACACCTTCTCCTGATCGAGATCGATGGCGTCAGACGGCGCCGACGGAGACCGCACATGGCCCCGGAACACGAAACAGACGCTTCCGCCGAGGATCCCGAGACCGAAGCCCCCTCCAACCAGATCGATGCGTTGGAGATCGAGGCGTTCCTGGTCGAACTCGGCGTCGAGGATTCCGTGATCGATGCCACGCCTCCCGAGAGCCGCGAGATCATCTTCCGACTCGCCTCCGAACGGCGCGAGTCCGATGATGCCCGCATGAGGGCGCTCGCCGACTTCCGCAACTTCCAGCGGCGGTCGATCGAGAACGAGTCCCGGGCTCGACGCGAGGGCTCGGCGGAACTGGTGAAGAGTCTTCTCCCCGCGATCGATCATTTCGACCTCGCGTTGCAGGCCGCGGAGACCGCCACGACCGTCGACCAGGTCGTCACCGGGGTGCGGATGGTGCGGGACGAGATCGTTCGAGCCATGGAGAGCCAGGGGATCGCCGAGATCACCGCGGGCAGCGGCAGCGAGTTCGAGCCCGGTCGGCACGAAGCGATCGGCACCCTCCCCGCCGCCCAGGTGGAGGGGGACCCGGAACCGGGAACCGTCGCGGTCACGGTCAGTCCGGGATTCGCGATCGGCGACTACGTGCTTCGTCCCGCCAAGGTCATGCTGGTGGCCGAAAGCGGTTCCTGAACCTTCACGATGCCGACCTACGACTACGTCTGCGACGCCTGCGGGCATGCCTTCGAGCTCTTCCAGTCGATCACCGCGGATCCGGAGAAGACCTGCCCCGAATGCGGTCGGAGGAAGCTGCGTCGTCTGATCGGAACCGGAGCGGCGATCCTCGTGGGTGGCCGATCCAGCGGCTCCGAATCAGCCCCGCCCGATTCGGGCGGTTCCGGAGGCGAGGAATCGGAGAGTTCCTCCGACAGCTCGAGCAGCGGCGGGACCGGAAAGGACTCCGGGAACGGCGCCACAACCTCGGAGAAGCCCGCCCCCGAGAAGAAGATCTCGGGATCGACCTCGACTCCCACTCACGAGGCTCGGGAGGGCCGTGGCGTCGGCAACCTCGTCGATGCGGTCCGCCGCCAGCGGAAGGAGGGCTCGAGCGAGTCGAAGAGGAAGTCCTCGGAGCCCGGTGCGAAGAAGGCCGAGAAGAAGACGTCGAAGAAATCATCAGGAAAGTCCACCGGACGACCAGGCAGCGCTGGAAAGAGCGGGCGTGGAGGTTCCGGAGGCTCGAAGTCGAAGAAGTGACCCGGCGCGCCGGAGCCCCCCTTCCCCCCTGCTAGCATCCCCCCATGCCCTCCCGCTTCACCGGTCGGATCCTCGCCCACCTCTCTCATGAGAGCTACCGACCCATCCCGGTCGGTGACATCCAGCGCCAGCTCCGCATCGATCCCGCGGATCACCCGGCCTTCGAGGAGGCGGTCTCGATCCTCGAACGAGAGGAGAAGGTGCAGCTCGGGGACGACGACCGGCTGCGTCTGATGCCCTACGGCGACCACATGGAGGGGATCATCTCGATCAAGTCGCGAGGCTTCGGATTCGTGCGTCCGAAGCATCCGACCCGGGAAGGCGACCTCTTCATTCCACCGGGCGACACCCTCGATGCGATCTCCGGAGATCTCGTCCGCTGCCGGGTCTCCCGCCGCGCGGACAATCGCTTCCGCGGTCGCGGCGCGGCGGAGGCCTCTCGACGCGGCGTGGTCGGACGGGTGGTGGAGATCGTGGAACGTGGACGCTCGACCTTCGTCGGCACCCTCAAGAAGCGAGGCCGAAGCTGGGTGATCGAGCCCGACGGGAACGATCTTCGCGATCCGGTCCTGGTGCGTGATCCCCACTCGAGAAATGCCGGTGCCGGCGACAAGGTCGTCTTCGAACTCGTGGTCCACCCCGACGAACACGGACTGGGAGAGGCGGCGATCAGCGAGGTTCTCGGCGAGGCGGGCGAGCCGGATGTCGAGACCCGGGCCGTGATCGCGGCCTTCGGCCTTCGCGAGGGGTTCGACGAGGCCCTTCTCGACGAGGCTCGAGGGGCCGCCGCCGGCTTCGAGACCGACGTCGAGGACGAGTCCCTGCTTCGATCCGAGCACCGAGAGGATCTCCGGGACCGGTTCATCTTCACGATCGACCCGCCCGATGCCAGGGACTTCGACGATGCGATCTCCATCGAGCACCACGCCGACGAGGACGAGTGGGAACTCGGGGTCCACATCGCGGACGTGGCTCACTTCGTGCAGCCGGAGAGCGAGATCGATCTCGAGGCGACCCGCCGGGGCAACAGCGTCTACCTTCCGCGGCACGTGATTCCGATGATCCCGGAGCTGCTCTCCAACGGAGTCTGCAGTCTCCAGGAGGCGGTCCCCCGGTTCACCAAGAGCGCCTTCATCCGACTCGATCGACGGGGTCGCGTGCTGAGCACCCGACTCGCTCGCACGATCATCCGTTCCCGCAAGCGGCTGACCTACCTCGAGGCCCAGGCGCTCATCGACGGCGACCAGCGGGAGGCCCGGAAGCACGCCCGGACCGAGCCGGTCTACGAGCCGGATCTGCTCGAGGCCCTCAGTCGTGCGGATCGCCTCGCGAAGATCATCAGGAAACGCCGTTTCTCACACGGCATGCTGGTCCTCGGACTTCCGGAATTCGAGCTCGTGTTCGACGATGACGGGCATGTGATCGACGCACAGCCCGAGGACGACGCGTTCACCCACACCATCATCGAGATGTTCATGGTCGAGGCGAACGAGGCGGTAGCCCGGACCTTCGCCGATCTCGATCTCCCCCTGATCCGGCGAACCCACCCGGAGCCGGCGTTCCATGACGTCGAGGAACTTCGTCAGTACGCGAGAATCGTCGGTTTCAACCTGCCCGAGGAACCGGACCGGAACGACCTGCGAGCCCTCCTGGATGCGACCCGCGACAGTCCCGCGGCGAGAGCGATCCACTTCTCCGTGCTGCGGACCCTGACCAAGGCGATCTACTCACCGGCCCTGATCGGTCATTTCGCCCTCGCCAGCGATCACTACGCGCACTTCACCAGTCCGATCCGTCGATACCCCGACCTTCTCGTGCACCGGGCCATCGACGCCCTGCTCGACCACACCGAGGGTGGCCGGATCCCAGGTGGGAAGGCACGGAATCGTCTGCGTGAACTGCTGGCGGGAGACGATCGGATCATCGACGAGAATCGACTCCTCGAGATCGGCCGGCACTGCTCCGAGACCGAGGTGAACGCCGAGAAGGCCGAGCGGGAGCTCCGCACCTTCCTCGTGCTCCAGTTCATCGCGGAAGAGCACCTCGGGGACGAACTTCCGGGCGTGGTGACCGGCGTGAACCCCAACGGAGCCATCCACGTCAGTCTCGATCGATATCTGGTCGACGGCCTGGCGAGGGCGGACGAGATCGCGGCTCGCTCCTCCGGACGAGAGGATCGATGGGATCGGGACGAACGCTCGGGAAGACTCGTGGCCCGGAGAAGTGGAGCGAGCATCGGACTCGGTGATGCGGTCCGGGTCAGGATCATGCGATCGGATCCCGATGCCCGACAGCTCGACCTCGCGATCATCGAACTGGTGGACCGGGCCCCCATGGTGGCCAGCAGCCGTGGGCGTGGCGGCCGCGGATCGGACGACCGGAAGGATGGACGAGGGCGAGGACGAGGACGCGGGGCCGGTGGTGACACCGGTGGCCGCAAGGGCAAGGGGAAGGGCCGGAACAAGGGCAGACGCCGACACTGATCGGCGTTTCGGCCGGACCAGGGTCGGAAGACGTCCGCCCCGGATGCAGATTCAGAAGGACTTCAGGAAGCGATCCTCATCGGGGGTCAGCCAGGCGTTCCCCATCGAGATCTGCTCGTTCACGCCATCTCGAAGGAACCGGGCGGCATCCAGATCCTGATCGTCGATGCAGGCCCGGATCGCGAGCAGCAGTTCGCTGGTGGTGGTGGTGGTGTCAGGCATCGTTCTCCTCCATTCATGAGGTCGGAATCGTCCGACTTCGGGGGTTGCAGGCCCTCAAGGGGGCCTTCACTACCCGGTAGGCCGCTCGAGACGGATCGTGACAGTCGATCCTGAAGAACCGCCTTCACGGCCGGTTTGCGGGGATCGAGACCCCGCCCGAAGTGGTCGGCCGGGAAATTCGGGCACAGATCCCTCCGAGAGGGATCCCGGGTTCAGAATGTCCGCTCACTCGAGGGCCCGGTCACGAAAACGACATGTCGATGAACACCATGCGGAGCGGGTGGGCCTGCTCCATGCTCCTCTCCGCTCCGCTTCACGCCCTTCCGGCCACCACACCACCGATCCCTTCCATCCCGATGAGCGACGTCGCGATCCGGATCCCGGCACCACTCGGGCTGCCCAACCCCGCCCGCTTCGGGATCGCCGTCGCCATGGATGAAGACCGGCTCTTCATCGGATGCGACGGACGCCGGGACGGCATCCCACTCGAGGGACAGGTCCTGGTCTACGAACCCGACTCGATCGGATCCTGGACCTGGACCGGCACCCTGACCCCTCCGGAATCGGAGATCGGAGACGAATTCGGTGGCGTTCTCGCCCTCGATGGAAACCACCTCGTCATCGGCGCCCCGGGAAGCGATGGCCATCGAGGCGGAGCCTGGTACGTCGATCTCGACGCCCTCGGAGATCCGCTCCAGTCCATGAAGCGGATTCCGATTCCCGACCCCCTTCCCGGTGACCGCTTCGGAGAATCCATCGCCATTCACGCGAACACGATCGCGATCGGTGCTCCGCGGGCGGACGTCGGCGGGTTTCCGGATCGAGGCCGGGTCGTCACCGCGACGATCACACCTCACGGCCCTCGGCCTCTGGGGGAACCGATTCCGGGAAGACCGGGGACGGGACTCCGGTTCGGCTGGTCGGTGGCGATCGGAACCATGCTGCACATCGGTGCCCCCGGAGCGGATGCACCCGATCCTCGAGGGGATCATCGAATCGATCGTGCCGGTGCGGTCATCGGCTTCGAGCTGGATGCACCCCATCGACGACTCGGTCCCCGGCACCGTCCACAGGCGATGCGCCTCGAACGCTTCGGCACCTGCCTCTCGACGGTCGGCGAGGACGTCGTCCTCGTCGGATCGCCACGCGCGATGCTCGACGATGTTCGCTGCGGAACCGTCAGCCTCCTCCTCGAAGACCGGACCGCCGAGATCGGAGCCGCTTTCCAACCGGATTCGAACCTGGGCGAGCCGCTGGTGAGCGACGACTCGATCTTCGCGACCGGCATGCCGGGCCGCCGCGACCTCATGGGAAGGGCGAACCCCTGTGTCCGGCTGGGCAGACTCCTCCCCGACCGACCGGTTCCCACCGTCGATCTCCTTCTGGACGACCGCGAACGGACCTTCATCTCCCTGTCCCTCTCCGCCTCCGGCGGACGGATCGCGATCGGATCACCGGACCCCGCGATCGACGACGGACCGGTGGTGCCGGGCGAGGTGCATCTGATTCGTCTCGACCCGATCCTGCGTCGCTCCCGCTGACCCGCGGAACGGTCGACTGCGATCATCCCCCGATGCCGACCGCCTCCTCGGAAGCGTAGAAGCGTTCGATCACCGCGGACCAGGCCTCCATGGAATCCGCCTCGATGAAGGCACGCTTCACAAGGTCCGGACGAGGATGCAGGGCGGCGAACTTGATCCCGAACTTCCTCATCTGACGGCTTGCCACGCGTTCTCCATGGATCACCCGGGCGAACTCGAGATGCTGCTCCAGCGTCCGCCTCTGATCGTCCAGCATGGGCGCCGCCGGCTCCTCGCCTCGCATCAGATCACGAGCCTGACGGAAGATCCACGGATTGCCGATGCATCCCCTCGCGACCGACACGCCCGAGACGCCGGTGAGGGCGATCATCGCGAAGATGTCCTCCACGGTCCAGACGTCCCCGGAACCGAAGAAGATCCGGTCCGGATGTCGATCGCGAAGATCGCGCAGGAACTCCCACCGTCCGGGACCGATGTACCGCTGTTCGACGGTTCGACAGTGGACGGTGGTCCAGGCACAGCCGAGGTCGTAGGCCGCATCGAAGATCCGTTCGAAACTGGCGGCCATCGTGGTCGAGTCGTCCCACGCCCGACGAAGCTTGACCGTGACCGGTACCGTCCCCGCCACGCCTCGAACCGCCTCGAGCACCGCGATCGCCTGGTCGGGGTGGGCGAGGAAGTGTCCCCCCCGCGCCTTCTTCTTGATCTTCTTGACCGGACAGGCGAGGTTCACATCGATGACGTCGTATCCCATCCCGAGCAGGATCGACGCTCCCTCCGCCATCTCCCCCGGATCGGTGCCCATGATCTGACCGGCGATCGGATGATCGTCGAGACCCGCGGCACGGTTGTTCGTCAGATCGCCCATGCCGCACTCCGAGGCGATGAGGTCGGGATCCTCCTTGCGACGACCCTTGCCGCCGTTGACCAGGGTCCGGTCGAGAAGGGCCTCGGTCACGCAGAAGGGGCAGCCATGGCTTCGAGCGACCAGTCGCATCGCTCCATCGGAGTATCCGGCGAGTCCCGCCTGAAAGAACGGCGCATCGAATCCGGGGACCAGCTCGGTGATCCGAGGGTCGATCCGGGTCGTGGCGGCGATCTCCCGGATCGGCCGCGGCAGGAGACGGCTCGGCACGCCGTCGGGTCGTAATCCGACGCTCATGCCCCGATCGTAGCACGGGAACCCCGCCCCTCCCCCCTCCGATACCATGCTCCTCGTGAACCCCACCCCGATCCACCCCGCACGACGATCCAATCCCCTTCACGGCTTCCTTCGCGGATCCATGATCGCCGGGGCGGCATTCCTCGTGCTCGGACTCCAGTCCTGCAGCGGACGACGGTACGAGCCGTCCCTCGCCACCCGACCATATCCCGTGATGCTCGATCAGGATCGGATGGTCGACGTGCAGGTGTTCCGTGACGGTGGCGACCTGATCATCACCAATGCGTCTCCCCAGTCGTTCATCGATTTCGACCTCTGGATCAATCGACGCTACATGCTGTACGTCGATCGCCTCGAGGCGGGAGAGACCCGGACCTTCGCGTTCGGCGACTTCTTCGACCAGTGGGGGGAGAGTCCCGTGGCGGGCGGCTTCTTCCGTACCGAGATCCCGACTCCGATCGTGCTGGTCCAGATCCAGATCGGAGAAGAGACCCCCCTCCTCGGAGCGGTCTCGGTTCCCGAGGAAGGTCGCTACTAGGCGACGCCGCGCAGTCCCTCGAACCAACGGACGACACGATCGGGGTCGGCGGTGACCGGTCCCGGACTGGCGTCGGGCCGGACCACGGCGATGTGACGCGACGACATGTCCATCGACGCTCTCAGGGTTGCATCACGATCCTCGGAGGGACCGGTTCTCCGACGTCCTATTCCTGCTTCTCAGGTGCGGGAACCTTCCGAGGAGGCCGGACCTCGTCCCCCGTCATGTCGTTCAACGTGTCGCCCAGGCGGCGACGGGCGTCATCGGCGAGCGTGGTCATCCTCGCCAGGACCTCCGGGTGTTCACCGGAGACGTCGGTGGTCTCGTTCGGGTCCGACTCCATGTCGAACAGCTCCAGACCGATCCTCATCCCGTAGTTGTATTTCGTGGGCCGCCCGTTGTTCCCACCCGGACGACCTTCGAGGGACCGGTAGGAATGAGGGAAGTGGAGCTTCCATCGGCCCATGCGCATCGCCTGAAGCTCGTCATTCCGGTACCAGAAGAACAGGGCCTCGTGCGGGTCCGGAGCGGTCCGGGATCCGGATAGCTGGGGAACGATCGATCGACCGTCGATCTTGCGGGTCGGATGTTCACCGCCGGTCAGTTCCACGATCGTCGGAAGCACGTCGATCATCATCGCCGGCTGGCTGCACACCGAGCCCTGCGGCACCAGCGGTGGATACCGCACGATCATCGGAACCCGGACGCCTCCCTCGAAGGTGGTTCCCTTCCCCTCCCGGAGCCCGCCGGTGGTGCCGGCGTGATCGCCGTAGCTCAGCCAGGGTCCGTTGTCGCTGGTGAAGATGAAGATCGTCTCGTCGAGGATGCCGTGACGCTCTAGCGCCTCCCGGATCCGACCGACTGACCAGTCGATCTCCTTGATGACGTCTCCGTACGGTCCGAACATCGTGCTCTGACGGAACGCCGGCCCCGCACCCAGCGGGACGTGCGGCATGGAGTGAGGCACGTAGAGCAGAAAGCGGCCGTCGGCGTTCCGGTCGATGAAGTCGACGGCGCGCTCGGTCAGCTCGCGAGTGATCAGATCCTGACCGTCGAGATCGTCGATGTACTCGATCGGTCCGCAGCCGGACTCCACGTCACCGGCGTAGATCGGAAGACGGGGCCATGCCTTCGGTGATTCCGGATGTCCGGGCCACATGTCGTTGGAGTACGGGATGCCGTAGTACTCGTCGAATCCCTGCCGGGTCGGGACGAACGGATCCAGATGCCCCAGGTGCCACTTTCCGTAGCACGCGGTGGCGTATCCGAGCGGCTTGACCACCTCGGCGATGGTGTGTTCATCGGGATCGAGCCCGGATCTCGAACTCGGCACGAGCGCCCCCCGGATGCCGACCCGGTTCGCATAGCAACCGGTCAGCAGGGAGGCCCGGGATGCCGAACACACCGGCTGACTCGCGTAGAAGTCGGTGAAGCGCATCCCCTCCGCGGCCAGGCGATCGATGTGAGGCGTGGGGATCTCCTCCGACCCCTGACAGGAGAGGTCGCCCCATCCCTGATCATCGGTGAAGATCACGACCACGTTGGGTGGGGTGGCCGGGAGAGGCTTTCCGAACCCGCATGCGAGGGTGAAAAGCAGGGCTGGAACGATCATGGAGGTGTGCCGCGTCATCCCCGGAGCCTACCCCCCATCACTCCCGGAGGAGTCGAAATCCCCGACCGGAACTCCGCTTCGCGACATCAATCGAGGCCGAGCTGCTTCCGCTTGGCCTCCCACTCCGCATTCTCCCGCTTGTTGCTGCTGGCCAGAGGCTTTCCGCTGCGAAGTGCCTCGATCTCGAGCCCGGTCAGCTGCATAGCGTTGATCCGGTAGTCCTCGAAGGCCTCGCATGAAAGCGGCACGATGCCCTTGATCAGGTCGTACATCGCGGTGGCGTAGTCGCGGATCTCGATCTGGGCGTGCTCGTCCATCCGCAGCGAGAGGAAGTGCAGGATGTTGTGAAGGTCGCACTTCCAGTACCACTCCGTGAAGACGCTGACCGGGAGGGCGGCACGGGCGATCTCCCGGGCGACCCCCTTCTCGGTGAGGGAGAGATATCGCTCGTAGAGCGCCTCGGAGTCCTCGAGAAGCTTGAGGAACTCCTCGGCCGTGCCGACTTCGATCGACTCGTCTCCGCCCTGGCGGTTCGAAGTGCTCTGCTTCCGGACGTTCTCGATGCTGGGTCGGTAGAAACGATCCGGAACGATCGAGTAGCGAGCGGAGTACTCGTTGACGTTCGCCGTTCGATGACGGATCCACTGCCTCGCCACGAAGATGGGCATGGCGATGTGGAACTTGAACTCGACCATCTCGAAAGGCGTCGTATGTCGATGCCGGAGGAGATAGCGGATCAGACCCCGGTCCTCGTTGACCTTCTTGGTGCCGGCCCCGTAGCTGACCCGCGCCGCCTGGACGATGGCGCTGTCGGCCGTCTGACCCTCGGGCACCAGACGCGGCATCGAGTCGACCAGGGCCACGAAACCGTGATCGTGAACCGGAATCTCCCAACGGGCGTCCCCGTGCATCACATCCCGGAAGGGTGCCTCGGTCGGAACGCGCTTGGCCCGCTCGGGCGGCCCCTCGATGGTCGTGGTGTCGGCTGGGTCGGGCGTCTGGGTTTCGGAGCTCATCGCTGCATGGTCGCAGGGCCGGGATCACAGGGCCAGCCCCCCGCACATGTCGACATCCGGCCAACAATGCGGCCTGACGGCCGGTTCAGCGGCCCAGCTGGTCGGCAGCTCGACGAAGCCAGCGATTCACCAGTTCGAGGGTCGTGCCACCCTCCACCAGCCCGCTGGGGCGTCCTGACACACTCAGAACGGGGGGCAGACGCCCTTCCGGGTCCCAGGAGACCTGGACGATCTCTCTGATCGCCTCGGTGTCGGGTACGGGAGCTCCCGGCTCCAGGCCTTCGAGGGCCTTCTCCCGGGTGTCCGGCCAGGCCTCCCCGGAGAGCCCGAAATCGGCCGGGCTCGACGAGCCCGTCAGTTCGGCAAGGCCGCCCTCCAGTCTCAACTGCTCCAGTCTGGGGTCCGTCTGGGACGCCTCGGAGGGGAACCGGCCGGTGGCATCCGCCTCGGCGAGTATCGACCATGCCCGGAGCCTCAGGGCATGATCGCTTCGGGCCGCCTGAAGCTTGACCCGCTCCACGACCTGGAATCCGTAGATGGTCGTACCGATCCCCGCCACCACGAAGAACGCGAGGAACACCAGGAGGAACCTTCGATTTCGCCGAGTCACTTGTGGGTCCGGAGCGGTCACATCCGCATCCCCTCGAAGGCGATCCGTTCCCGCTTCCGCCTCGGGTCGGGTTCGGGGACCGCTGAAAGAAGAGCCTTGGTGTATTCGTGCTGGGGATCGTTGATGATTCGATCACGCTCGCCGATCTCGACGATCTTTCCATTGAACATGACCGCGATCCGATCGCACACATGGTGGATGACCGCCATGTCGTGACTGATGAACAGATAGCTCAGACCGAACTCGTCCTGGAGATCCGCCAGCAGATTGAGGATCTGCGACTGGATCGAGACGTCAAGGGCCGATGTGGGCTCGTCGCAGACGATCAGTCGCGGCTGCAGGGCCAGGGCCCTGGCGATTCCGATCCGCTGACGCTGTCCACCACTGAACTCGTGGGGATATCGATCCGCGGCCTGCTTCCAGAGTCCGCACCGCTCGAGCAGGTTCTCGACCTGTTCGCGGAGCTCCTCGCCGTCAGCGAGACCGTGGACCAGCAGCGGTTCGCCCACCAGACGACCGACCCGCATGCGGGGATTCAGCGAGCCTCCGGGATCCTGGAAGATGATCTGCATCTCCCGGCGGAGCATCCGCATGTTCGCAGCGTCCTGACGGAAGACCTCCTTGCCGTCGAAGACGACCTCTCCACTCGTCGCGGGGACGAGCCTGAGGACGGTCCGGCCGACGGTCGTCTTCCCACATCCACTCTCACCGACCAGACCCAGGGTCTCGCCGGAGGCGAGCTCGAAACTCACCCCGTCGACCGCACGGACGTGATCGACGGTCCTCTGCAGGAGCCCTCGCCTCACGGGGAAGTGGGTCTTGAGGTCCCGCACCTGGAGCAGAGCGGGATCGGCGTCGGTCTTTTCAGCTGAAGTGGCCATCTCGACATCCTACCGGATCACCCGGGATTTCCGCCTCCCCCATCAGAGCGGGACTTCGACCTCGAACGGCCTCCCGTCGGGCAGAACCCCCTCGAAGAGGACCCTCGCAGGCTGCCTCGACCTGACCATCCGGCCCATGCGTCGATCTATGCGCTCGAACAGTTCGTCGAGGGTGCCGATGGTGATCCCGTCGATCTTCTGGATCAGGGTTCCCACCGGGAAGAGCGTGTCTCCGGTGGCACCGGCTTCGGACGGGCCGACGAGGACACCCCGGGCGAAATCGATGCCGAGATCCTCGGCTCGCTGCGGCGTCGAGGTGACCAGGGTGCCGAGCCGGGCTCTGCGAAGTCGCTGCGAGGTGCCGAGCCGGTTGATCGACTGATCCATCTCGCCAAGGGTCACCTCGATTCCCAGTTCCTCGACCAGGTTCGTCCTCGGATCGATCCGCCAGACCTCGACGATGACCACGGCGTCGGGTCGAGCGGAGGAGATCATGGCCTGCAGCTGCTCGATGCCCCGGACCCGTCTTCCGTCGATGCCGGTGATCACGTCACCGGTTCGGAGTTCCGAGCGACTGGCGGGTCCGCCGGGAGACACCTGCTGGATCGCGACCCCATCACCCTCGTAGTTGTCGTTGATGAGATTGCGGAACGGTCGGAACTCCGGCACCAGATCGCCTCGGGAGTAGAGATCCATGCGGGAGGTGTCCAGCAGGGTCACGCCGAGGAACCCCTTGCGGACCTCTCCGGTCTCGATGACCTGTTCGACGACGGTTCCGATCTGCGACAGCGGGATCGCCAGGCCGATGCCGGCGAACTGTCCCTGTCCGACGCTTCCGTTCCCACGTCCCGTCGCGATCGCGGTGTTCATCCCGATGACGCGTCCGGAGGCGTCGGTGAGGGGCCCGCCGGAATTGCCGGGATTGATCGCAGCGTCCACCTGGATGAAGTTCTCGAAGTCGATGTCGTCGAGGCCGGCCGAACGTCCGAGTCCCGACACGATGCCGCTCGACATCGAGAAGCGGAAATCGAACGGTGAACCGAAGGCGAACACGAGATCGCCCTGGGACACGGTCCGGCTGTCCCCCAGTCGAGCCGGGATCAGGTCGCCGCCGGGGACCTTCACCACCGCGATGTCGCTTCGAAGATCCAGACCGATCACCTCGCCGGAACGGACCTCGCCGTCGAAGAGCTGCACCTCGATGCGATCCGCCGCCTCCACCACGTGGGCGTTGGTGACGATGTGGCCTTCCTCGTCCCAGATCCATCCCGATCCGCTGGAAGCCATCGAGAATCGACCCTGGCGACCCCCGAAGGAGCCTTCCGAGGAGACGTGCACCACGGAGGGTTCGACCACCGTGGCGAGGTCCCGCTGGGCGGCGGAGATCGCCTCGAGAACGCCGTTGGATTCCAGACGAGCCGCGGCCTGGATCACGGCGACTTCGGCATCGGCCCGCACGAGGGACCGGACGACCCGGGGACCGGCGACAAGAGTCGCCACGAGGGTCCCGGCGACCACGAGGGCCGGACCGAGGTTGGTGATTCTGATCATCGAAAGGCACTCCGATCAGGCCGCGGTGGGATGCGGGCCGACGGGCCGCATGTGACCATTCGCCGGCGGAGGACGGGGGGACGCAGACTTGACGATCTTTCCTTCCGGTACGAGCTCCGGAAATTCCGGATCCCCCTCAGGAATCCAGGCGATCGACCTCCCCATCACGCATCCGATAGCCGTGGGGCAGTTCTCTTCGTCGGGCCCGCTCGCACCATTGCTCCACGATCGACTGGAGGGAATCCCCGAGTCGACCCTCTCGATCCGCGAAGCTCGGTTGCCAGTCCGTCAGGCCGAGGATGTCGTGGGTGACCACGATCTGCCCGTGACAGGCGGGGCCTGCTCCACAGCCGATCACCGGCACCTCGACCGCCTCCACGACCATCCGGGAGGTCTCCGGCGTGCTCGCCTCCACGAGGACCATCACCGCACCCGCCTCGACCAGGGCCACGGCATCCTCGACGACGTCACGTGCGGACTCCGCGGTGCGGCCTGCGACGGTGTAGCCGCCGTGAAGCTGAGCCTGCTGCGGAAGGCAGCCGACATGGGCGATCGCCGGGATGCCCGCCCGCGCCATTCGTGCGAAGACCGGGGCGAAGGAGGCATCGGCTTCGAGCTTCACGGCATCGGCGCCACCCTCGACCATGAAACGACCGGCGTTCCGTACCGCCTCCATCTCGTCGAGGTGATAGCTCAGGAACGGCATGTCCCCGATCAGGAAGGCGTTGGGTGCGCCTCGCCGGACGGCGCCGGTGATGGTGACGAGGAAATCCAGCGGGGCATGCACGGTGCTCGGCTGACCGAGGATGACCTGGGCCGCGGAGTCGCCGACCAGCAGGACCGGAACACCGGCCCGCTCGAGCCACCGTGCGATGGTGGCGTCGTAGGCGGTCAGACAGGGAAACACCTCGCCCGCGGCCCTCCATCGTCGAAGATCGCGGAGTGTGACCCGTCCGGGCAGTCCGGACTGCGTCCCGGGGTCCGTGGAAGGGGGTTCTCCGATGCCGGTGCTCATGGCCGCATTGTAGAGGACGTGGAGGTCGCTCAGGCGACGCCGAATCGTCGAGTCGGATTCCCGACGAGGTTGTCACGGCCGAGAACAAGCTGATCCGCGATCTCGACCGCCTCCTTGAAACTCTCCTGAGCCAGCTCCAGATCCGCCACATGAGGCAGGACGGCACCCTGCTCGAGATGCTCCCAGGTCGGCACGGCATCGCCGCAGACGAGGATCGTGGACCGCGGGAGGGGAATCAGCAGGCCGCAGAGACCGGGGGTCACGCCGGGCAGCGGGAAGAGATCGACCCCGTCCACCAGTCGGTCCGGAGCCGCACCGCATCGGGCCACCACCTGTGATTCGATCTCCAGCAGACGATCGGTCTCCGGGTCCAGCTCGTCCTCGTCATCCAGTTCATGGCGACGGGTCTCGATGACGTTTCGATAGGTCTCGCGTTCGACCTCCCCCACATGCCACTGGGCATCGGGGAAGAGATCGATGCCCCGCCGGCGATCGGGCCTGAGATCGGTCAGGAAGACGTCGGTGATCGCCCCGGGCTCCAGGCCGGTCCGCTCGTCCAGTCGCTGGCGCAGATGATCCGCCGGCAGGGATGGGTCGACGAGGATCAGACGATCTCCGGTCGTGATGAGCGAGGTGGTGGCGTGACCCGGCCGACGTTCACCCGACTCCCCACGAAGGGGGTGACAGGCAAGGGCGCCGAGCGAGACGATGCGAAGATCGATGGACATGGAATTCCAGGGAGTGCGGGTGAGGAGCGATCAGTCGGATGCGGAATCCGTCCGCACCGCACCAAGCGGGTGGACGGGATCAGACTGCTTCTGGCGGATCGCTTCGAGAACGACGGGCGGCACGAAGGTGGCGAGCTGATCGATCGTCGCACCGAGCCCGGCCATCTGCCGGATGAGGCTGCTCGAGGTGTAGGCGTATTCCTCGCCGGAGACGATGAACACGGTCTCGATCCCGGCGATCTTCCGATTGGTGATCGCCAGTTGCGACTCGCCTGCGAGATCGGTGATGTTCCGGATGCCGCGGATCATCGCGCACGCCTCGACCCTGCGTGCGAAGTCGACGGTCAGGCCGTCGTAGGTCTCGACCCGGATGCCGGCGGACTCGGGATCGACGACCTCCCGGATCGCCCGTACCGCCATGTCCGTCCTCTCCTCCATGGTGAAGAGAGGCTTCTTGTCCGGATTGCGTCCGATCGCGACGACGATCTCGTCGAACATGCCACGCACCCGTTCAAGCACGTCGAGATGCCCGAGGGTGATCGGATCGAAGGAGCCGGTGTAGATCGCACGATGGAATCGAGAGGCGGTCACGGGGTGGATTGTAAGGCCGCGCCCCCCGACCGATCGTCACGACCCCACCTCTTCGAGCCCGTGATCGGGCTTCCGGGGCCTGCGAGCTTGCCTGCCGGGGATGGAATTCCATGCTTCATCATCGTTCGAAGAACGCCTCGCGATCTCCGGGCGACCACCGGTTTCGATCGAAGCGGCCGCTGCCGCGGTTCGGACCAGACCGGTGGTCTGCCCGCCACGAGGCCAACCCAGCCCTGGATCGGCCCCGCAACGGATCTGCCTCCCCGTTCGGGGCCACTTTTCTTCCGGTCGTGACCCGGGGATCGATGCCGTCAGCGGAGGGGCGTCCCTCAGTCGTCGATGTAGTCGTCGAGCCCCGCGGAGACGAGGATCTGGCGGAAGTTGTCGCTGAACACGAAATTGTGTTCCGGGAACTCCCGCCCGCTCAGGTTGTTGTCGAGGTGGCTGAACATGAGGTCGATGGCGCCGATCCGGGTCCATGACCCGTCCGCATGATCGAGTCGCGACACGATTCCCCGGGTGCTCGCTCCGGCCTCGTCCATCCGCTCGATGGTCGCCTCGTATCGAATGCACTGCCCGGGGACCGCATCCTCGGTCAGTTCGACCGAGGACACCTTGGCGAGCACGACCTTCTCTCGAAACCGGTTCACCGATCCCACGAGAATGCCCGCGGTCTGCGCCATCCCCTCCACCACCAGACTTCCCGGCATCACCGGGTCCGGGGGCAGCCCGTCGGATCCGTCGAAGTGATCGTGGAACAACTCCTCCGACGAGGAGAGGTTCTTGACCGCCACGAGACGGGAACCCTCCTCGAATTCGGTGATGGCATCGATCCACATCCAACGCATGGATGCCGTCCTCCGAAGCAGCCGCCTTCGATCAGGCGGAGAGCTTCCGCTCGATGAAGTCGACCAGGCTCTCGACGGTGAAGACCTCGGACAACTGATCGACCTGGCGATTCGTCTCGAGCTTGGAGAAGTCGACGTGAGGCAGACGCTCACGCAGAATCTCCATCGCCTTGTCGGTGAGCTTCCCGTCCTGAACCAGCGAATCGTCCGACATGAGGTTCTCAGGGAAGAGTTCGCCCTGATCGATCTTGATGTCGAACTCCTGCTCGAGCTTGAAGCTGATGTCGAGGAAGTCGATCGACTCCGCTCCAAGATCGCCCTGGAGGGTCGCGTCCATGGTCACGTCCTCCGCATCGGCGCCGAGGGCGTTCTCGAGGACATCCTTGACCTTGTCGAAGATCTCGTCGCGGCTGATGACCGCCATGATCAACTCCTTGCCGGATCCCGACCATGAATGGTCGAGCCGGAGTTTCAATTCAACGAATCGGCCGTCTTTCTGCGTGCCCGATCCGTCAGGGGGTCGCGTCACCCTGGACGCGAGCGCCGACCGCAATCCTCGCGGTCCGCACCGGTCGCATTGTAAAGCGACCGGACACGGCGGTGTCGGCATCACTCGCCGCCACCCCGGGGGGAAGAACCTTTCCTTCTCCTCGGAAGGTCGCGAGTTCCCCTTCGAATTTCTTCATTTCGACCTCGACTCTCAGGTGCTCGCCCGGGCTCACGAAACTCCCGTATCGGAGGGCCTTCACCCCCCCGAGCACGAATCTCCGGTCGGATTCGGGGATCAGCAGGCGAGCCGTCTGGACCATGGCCTCCAGCATGAACACACCCGGAAGCACCGGGAAGCTGGGAAAATGGTCGGCGAGATACTCCTCGGCGAGGGTCACCGCCTTGATCGCCACGACCCGGCTCTCTGAGCTTTCCACGACCTGATCGATCAAGCGAAATCGCATGGCGAAGGAGAATAGCGACTGAACAGGCCCGGGATGGGATCTCCTCCTGGCATCCGAGCCATGGATGGGCCGTCGCATTTATTGTTATCGGACTTATTTGTCAGCATCTCACCCTCCACGGGCCTCGCGATTCCTACCCCCGCACGCCCATGCGAGGGCCTCTGTGGCGGGCCGATGGGCCCTCCGCCGGTGGCGAAGCAGACGGTTCGATTCACGTCCGGTGAGGAGGGTCTCCAAAGGAGCACGCATGAGTTCCGAAAATGCGGTCACACCCCCCCGTGGACCCCGGGAATCATGCGGCTGGAAGGCCCCAGGAACCGATGAAAAGGGGTCATGCCGCGATCAAAGACCTCACGTTCGCCCCTCCGATCCAGCCCCACCGGTACCGACCCGGACGATCGTCGATTCGAGCCCACGATCGTTCGCCGAGCCCTGTGGCTGGTCGGCCTTGCCGCCTGGCTCTTCCTTGCCGTGGCAGTCGTCGGGGCCGACTGGGCGGACGCTCCATCCAGCGTGGTCTCCGTTCACCACGCCGAGGTCCAGAATCCGGCGGGTCCGGTCGGAGCCTCTCTGGCCTGGTGGACTTTCCGGGTCTTCGGTCCGGGCACCTGGCTCCTGCTGGCCATGGGAGTACTTGCCCTGGTCACCCTGGCCCGCGGCATCACGATTCCGCATCCCTTCGTCAGAGCGGTCGGCGCGGTTCTCGCCGCCGTCACCCTTGCCGGTCTGCATCATGGAATGGTGGCCTCCTCCGAGACCCTCGCCCCTCTTGCCGGCGGGATTCCCGGCCTTCCGTCGGGATTGATCGGAGCCGAGCTGGAACTGGGGCTGGGAAGTCGATTCGGTCCGGTCGGCAGCACCCTCATCATGCTCCTCGGGTTCGGCCTTGGACTGCTCGTCGCGGCGGACGAGATCGTGCTTGCCATTCCCTCGGCGATGATCCGTTCGGTGCGATCGATCCGAGGCATGGCCACGGGTGGATCGGGCGTGATCGGCCCGGTCGCCTCGATGATCGCCACCGCCCGCCGCAGCATCCGACGCCCATCCCTGCAACCCGCCGGGGTCCCCGCCGACTACCTCGACTACGAGGAGGAGGATGAGGAAGAGGACGACGAGGACGACTACGAGTACGAGGACGAGTACGAAGAGGACGGGGAAGAGGACGAGGAGGAGGACGAGGACGAATACGAGTACGAGGACGAATACGAAGAGGAGGAGGAGGAGGAGGAGGAAGAGGAACCGGCCGCACCCCGTCGAGCCGCCTCCGCCGAGGAGCTGCGGGAGAAGATCTCGAAACTGCCGGTGCGAATGGCCGCCAGCACCAACCTCATCGCCAAGGACGAGGACATCCCCCGCGAGGACGACTTCGAGGGCTACCAGTTCCCAACCCTCGACCAGCTCGAGGATCCGGGGGGCGACTTCTCCGCGGAACTGGAGGACATCGTCCGCGGACAGGCCGGCCTGCTCGAAGAGACGCTTCGCACCTTCTCGATCGATGCCGAGGTCGCGGGAATCGAGAGTGGCCCCGCGGTCACCCTCTACTCGGTGCTCCTCGCACCGGGAACCAGGGTCGCCAGACTGAATGCGATCGAGAAGGACATCGCCCGTTCTCTCCAGGCTCCGAACATCCGCATCATTCCCAACATGGCCGGGAAGAGCACCGTCGGCATCGAGGTCCCGAACGCCAAGCGAGAGAAGGTCCGGCTCAAGGAGCTCATGTCGACAGGACTCAGTCGCGACATGGTTCTTCCGATGTTCCTCGGCAAGGACTCGGCCGGCGATCCGATGGTCGCGGACCTCACGAAGATGCCGCACATGCTCATCGCCGGCACCACCGGCAGCGGCAAGAGCGTGTGCATGAACACCATCATCATGTCCTGGCTCTACACCAAGCGCCCCGATGAACTGAAGCTGTGCCTCGTCGATCCCAAGATGGTCGAGATGAGCCAGTTCGAGAAGATCCCCCACCTCATGTGCCCGGTGGTGACGGACATGGGCAAGGCCGCCGCGATCCTGGAATGGGCGGTCGGCAAGATGGAGGAGCGCTACGAGCTCTTCAAGGAGGCCGGCGTCCGCGACATCCGGTCCTACAACTCGCTCGAAGATGACGAGCTTCGCGAGATCTTCCAGCCCGCCAACGACGTGGAATGGGCCAAGATCCCCAAGAAGATCCCCTACATGGTCTTCGTGATCGACGAGCTCGCGGACCTCATGATGACCAACAAGGAGGTCGAGCATGCGATCGTCCGCATCGCTCAGAAGGCCCGCGCGGTCGGCATGCACCTCATCCTCGCGACCCAGCGTCCCCAGGCCAACGTGGTCACCGGACTGATCAAGAGCAACATGCCCTGCCGGGTCTCCTTCAAGGTGGCCAGCGGCATGGACAGCCGGATCGTCCTCGACAGCAAGGGTGCGGAGCTGCTCCTCGGACTCGGCGACATGATGGTCGTCACGCCCTCCAGCACGGAGGTGAGCCGGGGACAGGGCACGCTCGTCACCGACAAGGAGGTCCGTCAGGTCGCGACCTTCCTGAAGTCGGTCGCCGGCCCCAGCTTCGAACGAAGCCTGATGAGCGTCCGACCCTCGAGCCAGGGCGGAGGCGATGCGGATCCCGAAGAACGGGACGCGCTCTTCGATCAGGCGGTGGAGATCATCATCGAGACGGGCCGCGGGTCCGTCTCACTCCTGCAGAGACGCCTCGCGATCGGATACAGCCGGGCGAGTCGCCTCGTCGATCAGATGGGCATGGCCGGGATCATCAGCGACCACAAGGGTTCGGTCGCTCGAGACGTGCTGATCTCGATGGAGGACTGGGAGCAGATGAAGCGACTGGAGGCGGGACTGGAGGCCAGCGACGCCGTCGAGGATCTCGACGGCGACGAAGGCGTGCCGGACGAGATCGAGGGCGAATACCGACATTGATGTCGATCTGATCGGGGCGGAGCAGTGGAATCGGGACGGGGCGGCCGCAAGGCCGCCCCGCTTCGTCTTCCGATCCACCCGGGTTCCGTCGAGCGGCCGGATGCGATCACACCGACCGGCTCGCGGGTACCCTGCAGCGTCCGTGGACCCTCAACAGGAGCTTGAAGACACATGAATCCCACCCCCTTCCGAGCGGCCATCCTCGGCCTCGCTCTCGCCATCACCGGCGTCAGCCACCACGCCGTCGCCCAGACGGCCTCCATGGCCCGGCTCCAGCTCGAACTGGACGCCCTCGACACCATGACCGACACCCTCGGCCCGATGCGCGGCAACGCCCGGAAGCGGGTCGAGATGATGCAGCAGTTCATCTCGGAGTCAGGCCGCATGGATGCCTGGAAGTCATGGAACGGCGAGGACAAGAACTCCCGTTTCAACTCCATGACCTTCCAGCAGGCCTACCAGGAGACCCTGGACAAGCAGAAGTCACGAGGCACCGTGAAGCCCTCCACCGACAGTCAGGACACCCTGAACGCCGAGGTCAAGGGCCAGCGGACCATCGCCGAGGACCAGTGGAACGCGGTGAACGCCCTGCATGAACAGGTGGCCCGCATGACGACCTTCCTCCAGTCGCAGAAGGCCATGGACGACTACGCCGCGTTCGCGCAGAAGGCCGCGAACGATCCGCCACAGCGTCCCGATGCCGGCACCGACCAGCGGAGCGAGCAGGAAGGGATCACACCCGCCCAGCGTGAGGCCAACATCAAGAAGTACCGCGCCCAGCAGGCGGCCCTCAAGCAGCACTGGGACCACTATCACTTCACCACCGGCTACAGCTCCGTTCCTCCCGGCGGCCCCTTCCGAGGCCAGCCGCAGGGCAGCCCGGTGGGCACGCCCGCGAACGAGGTCCGCGGCGACGACCCCTACCTCGGGGCGTACCCCTACGGGACCGGTTACGGCGGCGACTACTGGGGCGGCAGCTGGTGGAACGGCTACGCGGACCCCTACTACGACGTCTACGGATGGCCGGGTCGCTCGTTCGATGCCGTGCGGGCCCGAAGGGCCTACCACCGTCACGAGAACTCGGCACCGCACGTTCGTCGCCGCTGATCGACGACCCATGAAACGAACCACGCCCCCCTCGAAGGATGCATCCGTCGAGGGGGGCGTGTTCGCAGGGTGGCCTCGGAGCCGGGGGTCCTACTCGCCGATGTCCTCGGCCCAGAGATCCGGCTTCTCCCGCTGGAGCCGTTCCATCAGGGCGATGCAGCGTTCGTCGTGCATGACATGCGTCGGGATGCCCGACTCGTGCAGCCAGTGCTCGGCTCCCATGAACGTGCCGTTCTCTCCGATCACCACCCTCCTGACCCGGTAGAGCACCGCGGTCCCGGTGCACATCGGACACGGACTGAGAGTGGACACCAGGGTGAGATCAGGCCAGTCGCGACGTCGGCCGGCATTTCGAAGGCAGACCATCTCGGCATGCGCCGTCGGATCTCCGGTCTGAACCCGCTCGTTGTGTCCCTCGGCGACGATCTCACCCTCCTCGGTCATGAGGACCGATCCTATGGGGATTCCGCCCTCCGCCCAGCTCTTCTCGGCCATCGCGATCGCGGCCTCGAGTCCCCGTTCCATCAACTCTCTGATCATCGGATGCTCCCTGACCGAGCGTGCGTGGAATCAGTCGGCCCCGTTCCCATCCGGGAGCTGGAGCCTCGAGCCGGTCTCGATCCCTCTCGCGATACCGGCCCGCATCACATGATGACACATCGACCATGATGCGGGTGGAGCGTAGAATCCCTTCATGGAAGAAGGAACACCGGCTGCCGTCACGATCCGATCCCCTGTCGAACGCCGCTGGATGGTCCTTCACACCAGGGCCCGCCAGGAGAAGGCGGTCGCCCGCCATCTCGACGCCGCGGGCGTGAAGCACGATCTTCCCCTGGTCGAACGGGTCACCATGACCCGAGGCCGGAAGCATCGATCCGAGGTCCCTCTCTTCTCCAACTACGTGTTCGTCTACGGGGAGAAGCAGGACGCCTACGACGCCATCTCGACCCGTCGCGTGGTGCGGTACCTCGAGGTCGAGGATCAGGCGAAGCTCGAGCGTGAACTCCAAGCCATCCACACCGCGATCCGAAGCGGCCTGCCCATCGACGAACATCCCGGGCTGGCGATCGGCCAGAGGGCCAGGGTGGTCAAGGGCCCGCTCGCCGGAGTCGAGGGATTCGTCATCGATGAGGCCAGACGCAGCTGCCTGATCCTCCACGTCGAGACCCTTGGCCGGGGTGCAAGCGTCGAGATCGAACGCGACCTTCTCGAACCGATCGAGGACTGATCCCGATCAGGCCAGGTCCGCGAGGCCGGACTGCAGGGCGATCCGGGACTCGAAACCCAGACGTTCCCGGGCGAGCCCGGGATCTGCGGCCGAATGGCGGACCTCCCCCTCACGGGCGGCTTCGAAGACCGGAGCCCGACATCCCAGCAACGAGGCGAGCTCCAGCACCGTGGTCCCGACGCCGGTTCCGAAGTTGATCGGTTCCCCCGCCCCGACCGCGGAGGCGCCCGAGGCCAGGAGCAGTCCTCGGACCACATCGGCGACGTGGATGAAATCGCGGGTCTGAAGACCGTCGCCGAAGATCGTGGGGCTCTTCGATGCCGCCGCCATCCGGGCGAAGATCGCGATCACTCCGGAATAGGGGGAGTCGGCCCGCTGACGAGGCCCGTAGACGTTGAAGAATCGAGGACAGACCGTGGAGACGGCCGCCTCCCGGCAGGCCTGCTCCGCCTCGGCCTTGAAGGCCGCGTAGGGAGACCGCGGATCGAGCGACGCCTCCTCGGAGATCGGGGGCGCCGCATCCCCATAGACGCTGCAACTCGAAGCGAGCACGAGTCGTCGCACCCCTGCCTCTTCGGCCGCCCGCAGCACGTTGCGGGTTCCTTGCAGGACCACTTCTCGATAGAGATCCGGTGATTCGATGCTCTCGACCACCGAGACCCGGCTGGCCAGATGGAATACGTCGCTCACCCCCTCGCAGGCACGGCGGCAGAGCTCGGGAGCCTCGACCCCACCCTCCATGAAGACGACCCGATCGGCGTGGGGGGCGAGGTTCTCACGATGTCCCGTGGACAGATCGTCTAGCACCACGACCCGGCGGCCGAGCGAGACGAGCTGATCGACCAGGTGAGAACCGATGAAGCCGGCACCACCGGTGACAAGGACTCCACCATCATGCATCGGCGGAGTCTTCGGACGGTGAAGAAGGAGGAAACGTTCCGATCGATGCGGGAGCGAGCCTGTCGCTCATGCGATCCACGAATCGGCCTCCCAGAAGAACGCCGAACCCTCCCACGAAGGGAAGCAGCAGGAGATTCCACGTCGGTTGCTCCGGGGGCGCCTCCACCGGGCTCACGACCAACTCTTCCGCCACGGGTTCGTCGCCCGCACGGCTCACCGCTTCGACCTCGTCTGTGACCGAACCGAACAGACCGACGGCGACACCGACGAGACCGACGATGATCACGAAACCGACCAGACCCTTGATCGCCTGCTTCCGACCCTTCCCGGTCGCCACGAAGGCGGTCACGACACCACCGACCACCGCGGTGAGCAGGGCCACCGGAAACTGCACCACGAAGATGAACCAGTTCGTCATGAGCCCCGTCTCGGGATCCGCCAGACGATCCGGAGTGATGAGGGTGATCGCCGGAACCATGGTCAGGGTGTACGACAGGGTCATGAGCAGGTAGCCCAGAAGAACGGCGATGGCGACTCTGATCCAGATCATGAACGGATCCTAACTGGAAGCGGAGGGATCGATATGGACCGTCGTGGTCACTGCCACGAGGAGGCCGCAGAGGATCGATCCGTGGCCCGAAGGCCTTCATCCGTCATGAATGTCGGATTCCCATGGTGTGCAGGACGGATCACGCTGAGGAATCCCGATCCTGTTCCACCCGATCGATGATCGATCGTGCGAAGTCGATCGTCTCCGCGATCCCGCTGAAGAACGGGGCCTCGGGAAACCGCCCCCGCCAGGTCTCGTGGACCATGATGGGCCGATCGTAGCGAAGGGAGAGTTCGATCTCCGCTCTGGTCCCCACCGAACCGGGCAGGGCGATCACCACGTCCGCGGTGAGGACGTTGATGTGATTACGGCTGCCGAACTCCGTCTCCCCCTCGGCGAGATGGGTCGCGATTGGCATCTCGACGTGCTCGTTCGGGTAGTCGGGAAGGAGTGTTCCATCGGTTTCGCCGCGGAGAACGCCGATGGCGAGTCCGGCGCGTGGATGGGTGTTCGTGAATGCACGACTCGTCGCGGCCATCACCCCCCGACCTCCACCGGTGAGCAGGTGCCAGCCCGCCCGTGCGATCGCGATCCCGAGCGGCTCGGCGATCGCGGCGTGCTCGTCCTGACCACTGCCCATGACCCCCACGATCGGCAGGCGTCGCGGACCGGCGACGTGATCCCGACCAGCCACCGCCACCGCCACCGACTGGCCCACTGAAAGCTCGAAGGTGTTGCCGTCGGGGTCGTCGATGAACGCCCAGGTGCCGGCCGGACCATCGTCTCCCTCCGGTCCGAGCCGAAGACGACCGTCGTCGCGAGCCCGGGTCACCAGGGCATCGAACTCGGCACGATCACGACAGGCCACCCCGAGGTGGGCGAACGGGCCGAGAGGATTCACCGTCTCTCTCTTTGCAAGGACCAGGGCGAACGGCCGGGTTCGATCGCTGATCCAGGCGATCCCGTCCCGGCGGTGCACGACCTCGAATCCTCCGTAGGCGGCGTAGAAGTCGATCGATCGCTGCAGATCGCTCACTTCGATCGCGACATGGGTGAGGCCGGCATCGGTCATTCGGACAGCCTACGCTCGAAACGCGATCATGAGGAACGCGTGAATCGAACTCGCGAGGAAGACGAGAACTCCCACCACCAGCCGGCACCGGCGTCCGATCGAGGCCAGATGCCAGAAGATCAGCAGCATCAGCAGGGTGAAACTCGAGGCGAGAAGCAGGGCCGAGGTCTCCGACTTCCCGAAGGCGTCCGCGACCATGGCGCCGGGCACCAGCCCGGGCAGGATCGGCATGATCCCGAGTACCGACCAGCGGTGATCCGACCATGTCTCGGGCATGAAGAGCATCCAGGCGAACATCGGCCCGTACATCGAGACCAGCACCACCCCGGCGGCCGCCACACGACGGCGAGCGGTCCCTTCGACCACTCCGTTGACGGGTGCCTCGGACGTGACGGTCGTCACAGCGCACCCAGACGCAGCAACAGCACGATCCCAAGGATCCCCAGCAGCCACCAGGTCAGCACTCCGATCCCGAGTCGTCTCCTGCCTCGATCCGATGACCGAGCCTCCTCGGCGACCCGGGATGGGAACGCGTCCGGCGCCATTCCCCCGGACCTCGGATCCTCGCCCGTGATCACCGATCCGCAGCTCCAGCAGGTCTCGAAATTGACGGGGTTCTCCTCTCCACAGGCGATGCAGACCATCGTCTCGTCGACGACGGGTGTCACCTCGCTGCCGCACTCCGGACAGATGCCGTCGCCCGCATGCCCCTCGAGGTCGTATCCGCAACGACGACAGTGTTCGGACTCCATCTGGATGGACCGGACCTCCCTCTCGATCTCCGCGGCGAGCGGAAGGTCCTCGATGTCGCGGATCCAGATGGTGGAGGCGACCTGGCTTCGAAATGCCTGCACGTGCCGGAAGAGGTTCGCACTGTGGGTGTGGGTGACCTCGGCGACGATGGACTCCGCATCCAGTCGGGAAAGGATCTCCCCCGCCATCGCCGGAGAATCGACTTCACACAGCTTGTGCATGACTGGAACCTCCTTGCCCGTCCGGGTCCGCCGCCGGCCACCGGGCCGATCGGCCTCAATCCTCCCCGAGCAGTCGCTCCCGTCTCGATTCATACTCGACGTCGCCGACGACCCCGATCTCGTGATCCATCTCGAGATCGGTCAGCTCCTTCCCCGGGTCTGGCTCCATGGACTCCCCGGCCTCGTCACCGGTGATGCAACCGCCGAGGAGAGCCGTCGCCAGGAGAAGCACCGGCCAGCAGGAGGACGCGGGGATGTCGTGCTTCATGTCCTGCATGGCGTGATCCTCGTTGCCTGCGAAGCTCGCTGGAGCTTCTGCAAAATGATAAGCCCCCGCCGAAGCGGGGGCGTTGAATCGGTTGAAACGGCCCTCAACGGGCGATCAGGCGGACCAGCCGGACTTGAAGTCCTCGCAGGCGGCCTTGAACTCGTCCTTGAGCTTCTTGAAGCTCTTCTCCTCGACGAGTCGATCGCGAAGCGCCTTGCCCTTGCCCTTGAAGTACTCGAGCAGGTCTCTTTCGAACGCCGTGACGTTGCTCAGATCCACGTCGTCGAGGAAGCCCTCGGAACCGGCGAAGATCGAGATGCACTGGTCGATCACGTCCATCGGGACGAACTGGCCCTGCTTGAGCAGCTCGGCCATTCGCTGGCCGCGGGTCAGCTGTCGCTGGGAGGCCGCATCGAGCTCGGTTCCGAGCTGGGCGAAGGCCTCGAGCTCACGGAAGGCGGCGAGGTCGAGTCGCAGCGAACCCGCGACCTCCTTCATCGCCTTGATCTGGGCGTTGCCACCCACCCGACTCACCGAGATGCCCACGTTGATGGCGGGCCTGATGCCGGCGGAGAAGAGCTCCGGCTGCAGGTAGATCTGGCCGTCGGTGATCGAGATGACGTTGGTCGGGATGTACGCCGAGACGTCGCCTTCCTGGGTCTCGATGATCGGCAGTGCGGTCAGCGAGCCGCCGCCGTTCGCGTCCGAGAGCTTGGTGGCTCGTTCGAGCAGGCGGCTGTGCAGGTAGAAGACGTCGCCGGGATAGGCCTCTCGGCCGGGAGGACGTCGGAGAAGCAGCGAGAGTTCGCGATAGGCGACGGCCTGCTTGGAAAGGTCGTCGTAGACGCAGAGGACGTGCTTGGGAGCCTTGCCTTCCTTGCCCTGCCACATGAAGTATTCACCCATCGCGGTGCCGGAGTACGGCGCGATGTACTGCATGGGGGCGGGGTCGGCGGCACCGGCCGCGACCACGATGGTGTAGTCGAGAGCACCGTTCTCGCGGAGGGAGTCGACCACGCTCGCGATGGTCGATTCCTTCTGGCCCACCGCGACGTAGATGCAGACCACCGCGTCGTCGGTGCCCCAGAACTCCTTCTGATTGATGATCGCGTCCAGACAGACCGCGGTCTTGCCGGTCTTTCGGTCGCCGATCACGAGCTCTCGCTGACCGCGGCCCACGGGGATCATGGAGTCGACGGCCTTGATGCCGAACTGGAGCGGCTGGGTGACGGGCTGACGGGCGGCGATGCCGGGAGCCACGATGTCGACCTTGCGGGTGCCGGCGGCGTTGATGGCGGGGCCGCCGTCGATCGGACGTCCGAGGGCGTCGACCACGCGGCCGAGCATCGCCTCGCCGACGGGGACCTCGAGGAGGTTGCCGGTCGAGCGGGCGGTGTCACCTTCTCGAATGCCGGTGCCGTCGCCGTAGAGAACCACGCCGACGGTGTCGGATTCCAGGTTCATCGCCTGGCCCATGACGGTGCCATGCTCGCCCTGGAACTCCAGCAGTTCGCCGGCCATGACGTTGGAGAGGCCGTACACACGGGCGATGCCGTCGCCAACCTCGACGACCTTTCCGACCTCCGAGATCGAGAGCTCTGCCGAGTACTGCTCGATCTCCTGCTTGATGACGGACGTGATCTCGTCGGACTTGATCTTCACGGGGAACCTCGCAAGGCGCCGATCGGCGCGGGTTTGACTCGAACGATTGCCGGGACTCAGTCCTCTGAGTAGAAGGACTCGCCACCGGCCCGGATCGCGGCGGCGCCGCGATCGAGAAGTGATTCACGAAGCCCGCGAAGACGACCGCGGACCGAACCATCAATGAGCTGATCACCCACACGGAGGACGAGGCCTCCGATGAGCGAAGGATCTGAATACTGGTGGAAGACCGGCTCCTTGCCGAGCCGGGTGCGGACCTTGTCGGCGAGCAGGCCCATCTGGGCGTCGTCGAGACGGCCGTCGACGGTGAAGACGTCCACCTCGATGCGGCCGAAGCGTTCGTTCAGCATCTCGTCGAAGGCCGCGGCGATGTCGGAAAGACGTCCCAGACGCCCCTTGCCGTTGAGAACCAGCAGGAACCGGAGCAGAAGGTCGGAGACCCGTCCATCCAGCATCCTTCGAAGCGAATCACCTCGGCCGGAACGCTTGATGATCGGGGATCGAAGGAACTCGGCGAGAGCCGGCTCCGATCGGATGATCTCGAGCAGCCCTTCGAGCTCCTCCCCGAGCTCCGCGATCTTGTCCTCGCCACCGGCGGCCTCCGCGAGCTCGAGAAGGCTCTGCGCGTAGACCCGGGCGACGGCGTCGATGTTGGCGTTGGTCGGCTCGGTGGTCATGGTGGACTGGATTCCGAATGAAGCGGACGGGGCGGAACGACGGTCGGGGTCAGACCCCGGCAGCGTCCAGTTCGCGGATGCTCTCCTCGACCAGGCGAGCCTGGTCGCCGGGGCTGATCTCCCGCTGGAGGATCCGACCCGCGACGGTGGAGGCGAGCTCCGAGGCATGGTTGTGGATGTCGGCGACCGCGGCCTTCTTGGCCGCCTCGATGTCGGCCTTGGCACGAGCCATGCGCTCGGCGAGGTCACGTTCGTTCGAGGCCTTCATCTCGTCGGCGAGACGCTGGGCCTCGGCCCGGGCCTCGGCAATGGTCCTGGTCGCCTCTTCCCGGGCGTCGGCCAGACTCTTCTCATAGTCGGCAAGAGCCTGCTTGGCCTGGGCCCGCGCATCCTCCGCAGCCTTGATCTCCCCGAGAATCTTGTCGTTTCGTTCGTCGAGACCCTTGGTGATGACTGGCCACACCTTCCACATGAGGAGGGTGAAGGCGACCGATGCGACCACCAGAGCGGTTCCGGCGACCCACTTCTCGGGGTTCATCGGATTGACGGCATCGCCGTCTGCGGCGGCAAGAACGAGACTGAGAAGCATCGTGGGCTCCATCAAGGCTGGGTGGGAAAATCGAGTCCCCCCACTCCACGTCCGGAGATGGGGAGTGTCCTCGGCGCCGGCTTTCGCCGACGCCGAGGACGGCTCGGACTCTGAATGATCAGCCCGCCATCAGGAAGCCGACGACCACGCCGAACAGCGCGACGCCTTCAACCAGGGCGGCGGTGAGGATCATGTTCACGAAGATGCGACCACCCATCTCGGGCTGCCGGGCGGTGGCTTCGCAGGCACCCGCACCGATCTTGCCGATGCCGATGCCGGCGCCGATGACGGCGAGACCGGCTGCCATGCCCTTGCCGATGCCGGCGCCCCAGTTGGGCATTTCGGCGGCAGCCTGGTCGGCGGCCTGAGCGAACGCCGGTTCCACGATGGCGAGAGCGCCGAAGAAGGCGAAGAGGAATGCGGGAATGAGCTTTTTCATGTGACTCCGAGACTCCGAATGCGACGCATGCTCTGGCGTCTGAGGTGATTCACTGTCGTTCCATCCGAGGATGGTGGTTCTTGAAGGCCCCGTCGAGGGGGCGAAGGGTCCGTTCAGTGGGCTGCGGCGAGTTCCTCTCTGACTTCCTCCGCACTGTGATCCTCGTGTTCATGCTCCTCGTGGCTCATCAGGCTGATGAAGACCGCGGTCAGGAACATGAAGACGAAGGCCTGGAGGAAGGCCACGAAGAGCTCGAGGAAGGTGAGTGCGACGGCGAAGGCCCCGGTCGCGGCGCTGATCGCGAGCCAGCTTCCACCGCCGACCTCGAGGGCCAGCTGGGGCATCGAGGGAAGCATGATGACGGTCGCCAGCAGGATGTGGCCCCCCATCATGTTCGCGAAGAGTCGGATGGCCAGAGCGACCGGCTTGATGAAGACGCCTGCGAACTCCACGGCGAAGACGATCGGCACCACCAGCAGAAGTCCCTTGGGGCCCTTGGTGAGCCCGCAGGTGAGGTGGTCGAGCCAGCCGAGGAAGCCCAGCTCCCGGAAGGAGTGGATCTGGATCGCGACGAAGGCGAACAGGGCGAACACCACGGTCACGTTGATGTTCGCGGTCGCTGTGCCTCCCAGGGCGATGTGGTGCATGCCGAGGAAGTGCTGCAGATCCAGGAAGGGAATCATCCCCAGCAGGTTGACGGTGAGGATCAGGAAGAAGACCGACAGGAGGAACGGCGCCCACCGCCTGGTCTGCTTCTCGCCGAGCACCGGCTCGAGCATCTGATCGCGAAGGTAGATGACCATCACTTCGATGATCTGAGCGAGCCGTCCCTTCGTCACGTATCGCTCGTTGCCCTGCGACTCCTCGCCGGTTCGAATCCGGCGCGAGACGAGCAACAGACCGACGACCGTGATGACACCGGCGAGCACCAGCATCACCTCGTGTGCTGTTCCGAATCCGATCTCACCGACCCACCAGATCGTCTTGTTCGTGTTGACGACGTGGGAGAGCGGATCAGTGCCGGCGGCCAGGAGGGTTGAGGACAATTGCCTGTTCCTGAATGGGCGAAAGAGAGACGGTCACCCGCCTTCCCGGGATCCACGGGCCTCGTCCTCCTCGATCTGGGCCAACATCGACTTCGCGATGATCGGAACCTCGATCATGAGCAGGAGCAGGGCGGACGCGGCCAGCCCGATGACGAAGGGCCGGTCCGGGGGACGGGCCGCGGAATATATCACAAAGGCCACCCCGGGAATCGCCAGGAGTCGCCCCGTGGTGGAGGCCAACCAGAGGGTCGGCAGGTCGCCGGATCGCCGCGGTTTCCAGGGGCCGATGATCAGGAGCCCCAGCCCCCCGATCACCGAGGAGATCACCCCCCCGATGACACCCCAGTTCAGCCAGTCGGGCGGAAGTTCGACCACGCCCGAGATCACGAACCAGCCTCCGACCCCCAGAAGGGCGGAAACCAGCCATCCAACCCCCAGAAGCCCGGCTGGTAGCCGATAGAGGGGCTCCGAGGACCGATCAGCACGCTCCGGAAACTGGTCGCTGGGCACCTTCATGCGGTTTCTCCCTCGCGACGGCTCACTGGCCGTCCTCTGAATCAGCCTTGGAAGCGGGCTTCCGGTCCAGCTGCTTGTTGAGTCGGAGCCCCCCTCGGATCAGCTGGGACAGCCCGCTGGCCATGCCCGCCACCGCCCCTCCCATGACCCACCAATCCCGGGTGCCCCATCCCTGGCCCTCGGCGAATCCGCCGAAGAACCACCCCATAACCACCCCTCCAGCGACCAGGGACACCGACTCCATCCCCAGCCCGGCCATTCGCCATCCGATTCGACGCTCCGATTCCCCGGTCGACTTTCGCCACCTTTTCTTCGAGCGGGATCCCGGGGTGCCGGTGTACATGTCGAGAATCTACCCCCCTGGCGGGCCGGATGCGGGAGATCCTCAATCGAGTTCCCTACACTTCAGGGAGATGAGCATCCACGACGACGACATCATCGACGTGACCCCGAAGCGGCTCAACACCGCGGAGAGGCTCTTCCTGCCCGAGATCTTCCGTGGTCTGGGCACGACCCTTCGGCATGCATTCCAGAACGTGGGCCGGGACGGGAAGAACAAGGACACCCTGTGGGTCGTTCAGTACCCGGAAGAGAAGCGGGACGACCGACCGGTCGAGGAGGGCGGTCAGTTCCGCGACTACTTCCGTGGCGTCCATCGCCTGAACAAGGATGACGACGACCGGGTCCGCTGCGTGGCCTGCTTCATGTGCGCAACCGCCTGCCCCGCGAACTGCATCCACATCGTCGCCGACGAGAGTCCGTGGGACGACCGCGAGAAGTACCCGAAGCAGTTCGACATCGACGAGCTCCGGTGCATCTACTGCGGGATGTGCGAGGAGGCGTGCCCCTGCGACGCCATCGAGCTCACCCCCCACTACGAGATCACCGGCCTCACCCGGCAGGAACTGATCTTCGACAAGACCAAGCTCCTCCAGGTCTACGACGAGACCATCGAAGAGAAGCCGATGTGATCCAGGGGGTGCGGAGGCCCGCAAGGTGCCTCTCCGGCCTTCGCGATCCGGATCGCCGCTGACCGTCGCGTCCTAGCGACGCGCCCAGAACCGCGGCATCAGCAGCGACAGCACCACGAACAGTTCGAGCCGGCCCAGCAGCATGAGGGCCATGAGCACCGTCTTGCTCGAGGACGTCAGCCACGAGTAGTGGTCGTCGGATCCCACTCGCCCGAAGGCGGGGCCGACGTTGGCGATGCAGCTCGCCACCGCGCTCGACGCGGTGGTCAGATCGATGTTCTCGGCCCCCTCGAAGATCTTCAGAAGTCCGGTCCCGATGGCCACCATGGTGAGGGTGAGCAGCACGAGCACGATCGCCGAGACCCGGACGTCGGGCGAGATGATGCTTCTTCCGACCTTGAGCGGCCGGACGACGTCCGGCCGGAACTCGCGCTCGACCTCGCGGATCATGAGCTTCCCGGCGATCCACACTCGAATGACCTTGATGCCACCCGAGGTCGATCCGGCCATCGCGCCGACCAGGAAGATCGAGAGCAGGCAGACGATCGCCAGCCCCGGCCAGTCCTCGTAGACCGAGGTCGCGAATCCGGAGGTGGTCAGGATGCTCACCACGGTGAACACGCCGTAGCGAAGCGAGTTCCAGATCGTGGGCTCGACCTCCCCCCCGCCGACCACGCCGATCCGGTAGTCGGGGTTCGCCCATCCATGTCCCCAGAGTGCGAGGCTGCAGGCGAGCGACACGATCACCAGCAGCGACAGGAAGAGACGCAGTTCGGAACTCCGCCGGATCAGCTCGAACCGCCGTCTGAAGGCGAGGAAGTAGAGCGAGAAGCTGATGCCGCTCAACGTCATGAAGGTCATCATGACGATCTCGACGGCGACCGAGTCGAAGGCCGCCACGCTCGCGTTCCGCGTCGAGAATCCGCCCGTCGCGACCGACGTGAAGGTGTGACACACCGCGTCGAAGACCGACATGCCGCAGATCAGCAGCAAGGGGAACTCGAGGAGGGTGAACCCGAGGTAGACGAGCAGGATGACCCTCGCGGTCTCACGAGCATGGGGACGCAGCCCTTCCGGAGTGGGTCCCGTGGTCTCGGTGAGGTACATCTTCTTGCCGCCGCTTCCCAGCGAGGGAAGGATCGCGACGAAGATCACGATGACCCCGAGGCCGCCGATCCACTGGATCGTGGAACGCCACAGAAGAACGCTTCGCGGCAGGGCCTCGATGTCGGTGAGGATCGTGGCTCCGCACGTGGTCAGACCGCTCATCGCCTCGAAGATCGGATCGATGACCCCGTCGAGCATCGCGGCTTCGGGGAGCGGGCAGTACATCGACCAGCTGGCGAACGGAATCGCCGCGACGAGGGCGCCGATGAGCCACGACAGCACGACGAGCAGGCAGGCGTCCCGTCGACCGATCTCGTTCACGGCGTTGCGGTACCGCATCATCCCGAAGGCGCCGACCACCGCCGCGATCCCCGATGCGGTCAGAAACGCCCAGACCGCGGCCTCCTCGGCGGCGTCACCAGCGGCCCAGTAGCCGGCGGCGACGCCGGCATGGACGAGGAGAGCCGCCGAGAGAAGAAGCAGCAGCAGGCCGATCTGTCGGACCACCATCGGGATGTTCATCCCGTGGGCACTCCGGAANGAACGGGACGGTCAATGCGCATCGAAGAGCTCCTCGAGTCGGTCGGCATGCGATGTCTCACCCAGGACGAGGACCTCGTCNCCGACCATGATCTCGTCGTCCGCATGCGGAACCCGGGTGACCTCGCCTCGCTGCACCGCGATGATCGACCAGTCGGGAGTGAGTTTGACGGTTCGAAGACGCTGTCCGGCGATCTCGCACTTCGGTCCCACCCGGACCCGGAAGACCGAGACGCTTCCGTCCGCGAGTCTGGAGATCGTGCGGACCGCCCGATCGTCGAGGGCGTCCTCGATCTGTTTCGCGGCGACCGTGCGCGGGCTGTAGGCCCGATCGAGTCCGATCGCGAACACCGAATCGAGGTAGGTCGATCGCTGGACGATCACGGTCACCGAATCGACCCCTCGCAGCTTGGCGAGCACGCCNGCGATGATGTTGTCCTCGTCGTCGTTTCGAAGCGCGACGAAGTGGTCGGCGTCCTGGATGCTCTCCTCGGCGAACACCGACGCGTCGTTCACGTCGCTGGCCATCACCGTCACCCAGTCGAGTTCGGCGGCGAAGGTCTCCGCACGTTCACGATCCGGCTCGAAGACCCGGATCGAGAATGCCCGGCCCCGCAGCGCCCGGCAGACCCACTCCGCCATGGGCGTACTGCCCTGGATGACCACCGAACGCCTGGATCTGGGGTTCTCGCGGAAGATCTTCCTCGCCGCGTCGTAGATCGGGGCATCGGCGACCAGCACCACGAAGTCGCCCGCCTGGACCGAGGANGACGAGTCGGGGACGCTGACCTCCCCGTCCCGGACGATCGCCGCCACGCGGGCCCCGGTCGGCAGTGCGAGATCCGCCAGCGGCCGACCCACCGCCGGACAGCCTTCGGCGACCTGGAACTGCTGCATCTCCACCTGTCCGCGAGCGAAGACCTCGACCGCCAGCGCGGTGGGGTTCCGGATGTTCTGGGCGATCGCGAGAGCGGTGCTGTACTCCGGACAGATGAGGTGGTCGATCCCCAGGGTTCGTCCGTAGTCGTAGTCCTTCCGATCCGCGAAGTGGAAGTCATGAACCCTGGCGACGACCTTCCGAGCGCCGAGCCGCTTGCCGATCGTCGCGGTCAGGAGATTCACCTCGTCGACATCGGTCGCCGCGACGACCATGTCGGCCTCGGCGGCACCGGCATCCAGAAGCACGTCGGCGCGGGCGCAGTTCCCGACCACGGTGCGGGCGTCGATGCTGTCTCCGATGCGGGCGATGAGGTCGCGGTTGCGATCGATGATCGTGACCGAATGATCGGCCCGGACCAGAACCTCGGCAGCGTGACTGCCGACCTCCCCGGCACCACAGATCACGATCCGCATGTCGAGCCTCCTGCCTCCGCGACCGACCGTCGAGTCGGTCTGGACAAGCGGGCAAGTCTACCTCACCCGGACTCTCATCGAACAGGTTCGACGCACCTCTTCAAGCGAGGACCGGAAACATCGGGGATACCGATCAGTCCCGACGGCCGATGCTCATCCCTTCACCGCGACGGGGGACGAAGGAACGTTCGCAAGCATCCGATCGAGGGCGGCACCGGCGTGCTCGGCGGCCTCGGGATGGACGGTGATGCGGTTCACCACCCGATCCTCGGCGAGGTTGTCGAGAGTCCAGAGCAGGTGGGCCGGATCGATCCGGTACATCGTCGTGCACAGGCACTGGCAGTCGCTCANCATACGCACCCGGACGCCCCGCTCCGCCGCGGCGCGGGACAGCCGGTCCACCAGATGGACCTCGGTGCCGACGTGCCAGCTCGAGCCGGGNTCCGCGGACTCGATCGCCTCGATGATGTACTCGGTGCTTCCGGCAAGGTCCGCCGCATCGACGACCTCCTGGGTGCATTCGGGATGCACGATGATCGTGCAGTCGGGATCCTCGCGGCGGGCGGCTTCGGCATGCTCCGGGCGGAAGAGCCGATGCACGCTGCAGTGTCCGGCCCAGAGCACCACGTCCGCCGATCGATAGGCCTCGTCATCGAGACCTCCGTCGCGTCGGGGATCCCAGAGCGCGCACTGGGGGGGACGATCATCGTCATCGCATGCGGCATCGACCTCGGTGCGGAACCCGCGGGTGTGCGCGGTGTTCCTGCCAAGGTGCTGGTCGGGCAGGAAGAGGATCTTCGCGGGCCCGTCCTCGGGGCTCACGCCACCCGCCCTCGCCCAGTCGAAGACCGCTCCCGCATTCGAGCTGGTGCAGCAGGCCCCTCCGTGCATGCCCACGAACGCCTTCACCGCCGCGGAGCTGTTGACGTAGGTGATCGGAACGATCCTCCCGCCGTCGTTGATCCGAGCGAGCTCCTCCCAGCAGTCGCCGACCTCGTCCCACTGGGCCATGTCCGCCATCGAACAGCCGGCGGAGAGATCCGGCAGGATGACCTGCACGGAATCATCGCTCACTATGTCCGCGGTCTCCGCCATGAAGTGGACACCGCAGAAGACGATGAACTCGGTGCCCCGCCTCGCCGCCTCGTCCGCCGCCATGCGGCTCAGCTTGAGACTGTCCCCGGTCAGATCCGCATGACGGATCACCTCGTCCTGCTGGTAGTGATGGCCGAGCACCAGCAGTCGATCCCCCAGCTCCCGTCGACGACGTTCGATCCGGGTGGCGACCTTCTCGGGGTCGAGATGCAGGTAGTCGTCGGCAAGGCGTGGCTGCCAGAGCATGGCTGCATGGTAGGCTCGGAAACTGTGGATGCAGCACTGATTTCCTCCTTCGAATCCCATCCGTCCGATCGATCCAGGACCACTCCCGATGCGAGAACGCCTCGAAGTCCGCGGCCCCGCCAAGCTGAATCTCGCCCTGTCGGTCGGTGGGCCTGATGACGCGGGCATGCATCCGATCAGNGGATGGATGACGACCATCGATCTCCACGACGACCTTGAACTCGTCCGACTGCCCGTGGGTCATCCGAGTCGATACGCGGTGATCTGGCACGAGGAGGCACGACGCCCGTCCGACATCGACTGGTCGATCTCCAAGGACCTCGCCGCCCGGGCACATCGCGCTCTCGAGCAGGCGGTTGGAAAAGGTCTCTCGATCCAGTCGAAACTCGAGAAGCGAATCCCCGTCGGGGGCGGACTCGGGGGCGGATCGTCCGATGCCGCCGCCATGCTTCATGGCGTGAACACCCTCTTCGAGCTCGGCCTCTCCACCGAGGAGCTTGCGGCGATCGCCGCCCCACTCGGATCCGACATTCCGTTTCTGGTGCACGGCGGTGCGGCGGTGGTCGGCGGCCTCGGAGCGCGGATCGACCCCGTCGAACCCCCCTCCGAACTTCACGTGGTACTGATCTTCCCCTCCATCGCCTGCCCCACCGGCGTGGTCTACGGACGACTCGATGAGATGCGACCCGTCGCCGAGGTCGCCGACGACCTCGTCCGCTCGATGGCGACCGAACCCCTGAAGGCGGACACCCTCTTCAACGATCTCGGGCAGGCCGCCTTCGATCTCCACCCCGGACTTCTCGAGGCCCGGGACCGGGTCTCCGNGGCCGCCGGGCTCCCCGTCCATCTCTCCGGAAGCGGCTCGACNCTCTTCGTGGTGGCCTCGGGCCCCCTGGAGGCCGATCTCCTCGCTCGTGGGATCGAGGAGCAGACCGGCCTGCCGGCCGTGGCCGCCAATGCCTGCTCCGGGGTGGAATCAGGCGAGATCGAACATCCCTCGGGATGATCCCCGCGGCCCGGCCGGATACCCTCGTCGGTCCCCATTCGAAGTTGAACCACTGGAAACCGATCATGAGCTGCATCACCAGCGATTTCATCCCTGCCGATCTCGACGCGACCCGCTGGGAGAACCTGGAACCCCTGTACCGGGCCCTCATCGACCGCAAGTTGAACTGCAAGAACTGCCTTGCCGCCCTCATCCTCGATCGAAGCGAGCTCGACGCCGCCGCGAGCGAGGCCGAGGCGAACCTCTACATCGAGACCACCCGCCACACCGACGACGAGTCGGTGCAGAACGCATTCAAGACGTTCCTGGAGGAGGTCGAGCCGCACCTCAAGAAGGCGAGCTTCGAACTCGACCGGAAGATCGCCGAAAGCGAGCATGCCGACAAGCTNGACCAGGATCGCTACGGCATCCTTCTCCGGGGGCTTCGAACCAACGTGGGTCTCTTCCGGGAGGAGAACATCCCGATCGAGACCGAGATCAGCCTGCTCGATCAGAAGTACTCGCAGATCAACGGCGCGATGACCGTCGATTTCGACGGCGAGGAACGGACCATGCCTCAGATGGCCCGTTATCTCGAATCGACCGACCGCGGGGTCCGTGAGGCGGCCTGGCGCGGCATCGCGGAACGCCGTGCAAAGGATCGTGACGCGATCGAGGACATCTTCGACGAGATGATCGAGAAGCGGCAGCAGCTTGCGAAGAACGCGGGCTTCGACAACTTCCGCGACTTCCAGCACGCGCGGATGCATCGCTACGACTACACCCCGCAGGACTGCTTCAAGTTCCACGAGGCCGTCGAACGGTTCTGCGTCCCGGTTCTCAAGGCGACCAGCGAGACCCGCCGCCAAAGCCTCGGTCTGGACTCCCTGCGTCCCTGGGACCTCGGCGTCGACGTCAAGGGCCGGGATCCGCTTCGTCCCTTCGAGGGTGCGGAGCAGCTCATCGACCGCTCCTCGAAGGTCTTCCATCGCATGGATGGACGACTCGGCGGGATGTTCGACGAACTCCGCACCGGCGACTGCCTGGACCTCGAGACCCGCAAGGGCAAGGCCCCCGGCGGCTACCAGTACCAGCGTGAACGCAGCCGCAAGCCGTTCATCTTCATGAATGCGGCAGGGCTCCAGCGCGACCTCACCACGATGGTCCACGAGGCCGGACACGCCTTCCACTCCATGGTCTGTCGATCCGAGCCGATCCTCGCCTATCGCTCCGCCCCGATGGAGTTCTGCGAGGTCGCCTCGATGGCCCAGGAGCTCCTGGCCTTCCCGTACCTCGACGAGTTCTACTCGGAGGAGGATGCGAACCGGGCCCGACGCGACGAGCTCGAGGGCATGGCGAAGATCCTGCCGTGGATCGCCACGATCGACGCCTTCCAGCACTGGATCTACACCAATCCGGGACACGATCGGGCCGCTCGAACGCAGTTCTGGCTCGAGCTCGAGAAGCGGTTCGGACCTCCGGTCGACTGGTCGGGCGTGGAGGACATGCACACCTCGACCTGGCAGCGTCAGCTGCATCTCTTCGGTGTCCCGTTCTACTACATCGAATACGGCATCGCCCAGCTCGGCGCCCTGCAGGTCTGGTGCAACAGCCTCGAGGACGAGAAGTCCGCGATCGACAAGTACCTCGAGGGCCTCGCCCTCGGTGGCTCCAGGCCGCTGCCCGAACTCTTCGCCACCGCCGGTGCCTCCTTCGACTTCGGCCCCGAGACGGTGGGCCCGCTCATGGAGCGGGTCGCCCATGAACTGGAGACGCTCCCCGCCTGAGCATCCGTGCAGGGCTGANAGGTCGATTCCGCATTTCCGGGGACCGGTATTCCGGGAAGTCGGCCCGCTCCGCCGGATCCGGGATTCGAGCCTTGGACTGGAGATCCCGAAGCCCTGGGGTGGTGGGTCCGACCCTCATGGGCGGAGATGGGTGAACGACCGACGGCGGTACCTCCGGGTGCCGTCGTCTTCTCATTCGCCCCATCTCCGGAGCCCGGATCGACGTCGGCCGCCGCAGGAACCCCCGCTCGGACTAGCATCGCCGCATGACCTCCAGCTCCCGATCCGATTCCACCCCCCCGCCCCACATGCCGGCCGAGGATTTCGAGCAGCTCGGCCGCGATCTGCTCGGGTGGATCACCCGGCACCTGGACACCGCCGNGGACCGTCCGGTCGAGGCTCCGGTCGCACCGGGCGAGATCTATCGCGCCTTTCCACCCTCCCCGCCCGAGGTGGGAGGCTCCCTCCGGCACCTGCCCGCGGAGCTCGACGAACTCGTGGTCCCCGGACTCACCGGGTGGCAGAACCCCAGCTGGTTCGCCTACTTCCCCTGCAACCATTCGTACCCGTCGGTCCTGGGTGAACTGCTCAGCGCCGGCCTGGGCGTGCAGGGCATGCTGTGGAACACGAGTCCGGCCTGCACCGAACTCGAATCCCTCGTGATGGACTGGTCGCTCGAGGCGTTCGGCCTGCCCGATCGCTTCCGCACCATGCCCCGGGACCCCGATGGTCCTCCCTGCGAAGGTGGCGGCGTGATCCAGGACACCGCGAGCAGCGCGACCTTCTGCGCCCTGCTNGCCGCCCGGGAACGCGCCACCGATGGAGCCGCCGGCCGCGACGGCGTCGCCGNCTGCCCGACGCTGGTCGCCTACACCAGCGAACATTCGCACTCCTCGATCGAGAAGGCCTGCACGATGTCGGGCATCGGTCGGGCCAACCTCCGCATGGTGCCGAGCGATCCCGAGACCTTCGCGATGGACCCCGACGCCCTTGCGGCCCTCATGAAGGAGGACGCCGATGCCGGGCGGGTTCCGTTCTTCGTCTGCTCGACCTGCGGGACGACCTCGAGTGGAGCGATCGATCCGACCGCGAGGATCGTGGAGATCGCTCGTGAACACGGAGCCTGGGTCCATCTGGACGGCGCGATGTTCGGAGTCGCCGCGATCTGCCCCGAATGGCGATGGGTCCTCGACGGAGCCGCGGATTGCGACTCGATCTGCGTGAACCCTCACAAGTGGATGTTCACCAACTTCGACTGCGATCTGTTCTGGGTCGCCGACCGCCGGGCCCTGACCCGGGCGATGGGGATCATGCCCGAGTACCTCCGCAACGCCCCGTCGGAGAGCGGCGAGGTGATCGACTATCGCGACTGGCAGGTGCCCCTGGGAAGGCGGTTCCGCGCCCTCAAGCTCTGGCTCGTCTACCGCCACTACGGCCTCGAGGGGATCCGCAGCGCCTTTCGCGACCATGTCGCGATGGCCCAGGAGTTCGCCGACATGATCGANGCCGACCCCGACTGGATCCGCGTCGCGCCCAGCCCGCTCTCGCTGGTGTGCATTCGTCACAAGGACGGGGACGAACTGACGAGATCGGTGCTCGAGTCGATCAATGCGAGCGGAGAGGCGATGCTCAGCCACACCAGGCTTCACGACGAGTACGTGATGAGGGTGTCGATCGGCCAGAGTCGGACCCGGCTCGAGCACGTGCACGCGTTGTTCGAGCGACTGGGTTCTGCCTGACCGGGATCCGGGGAAGGACCGGTCTGCAACCAGCCCGATCACGCCTCGTTCGCGACCTCGCGAACCATGCCTTCGCCCCGGCGGCAGGTGAGGACCACGACCTCCGCGGGACACTGGACGCGGAGGGGGAACCAGGAACCCGTGCCCACCGTGACGAACAAGGTGCTGTCTTCGCGGTGATAGAAACCCGCACTCAGGCGATGGGCGACCGCCAGATTGATCCCGGGGCGTCCCTTCCTCGCGACCTGGCCGCCATGAGTGTGGCCGGCGAGGGTGAGAGGGATCCCGACCGTCGACGAGGTCAGGAAGGCCTTCGGGTTGTGGGCCAGCAGCAGCGAGGGCTTCGATCCCGCGACGCGATTCACCCGTGTTCGCAGCGACTTCACAGACTTGTCCCAGTCGATGCCCGCGACCACCAGGGGATCGACCATGTCCCCGCCCCCGCCGACATGCGGCAGGGCGTCCGGTTCCCGAGTCAGTCCGATCGACTCGTCGTCGAGGACCCGCACCCCGGCCGAGGTCGCCATGTAGCGGACCTCGTCACCGTCGTCGAGCAGATCGTGATTCCCGATCACCATGCAGGCGCCGAGGGGGGCTCCGATCGCGACGGTCGCCTCGAAGATCGGCCCGACGCCCTCGCATTCAAGGTCGACCATGTCGCCGGTGAACGCGATCAGGTCTGGCTTCTCGGCACCCAGCAGCTCCACGACCCCGATCGCCCGATCGACCGACATCAGGTCGCCGAAGTGCATGTCGCTGAAGTGGCCGATCCTCAGNCCGTCCCAGTCCGCGGGCCAGTGCGGCATCGCCACCTCGAAACGACGCACGACCGTGGGCTGCTTCGCATGCTCCCGGGAGAGACGCCCGCCGGTGAGACGATCCGCTCCGATCGTGAGGATCCGATGGCGCAGAGACGCCCGACGGAACTTGGCTCCGCGTCGCTTCGATGATCCGGATTTCTCCCTGTCGCTCACCAGGAATATCCCACTCCGGCGAACAGCCCCTGCAGGCCCCCATCGAACTCGCTGTCGTCACGGGAGAGGACCCAGTCGTTGAGCCGGTAGCCCAGCGAGATCCCGAGGTTCGGCACCGGATAGAAGGTCGCATCGGCCCGCACCGTGAAGGTGCCGTCCCCTCCCGAAAGCGCCGGTCCCCATCCTGCCGTGACGTCGAACACGATTCGATCCATGAAGTCCAGGGACTGCCGAGTCGACCAGTCGATCTCGAAACCCACCCCGAGGTACGGCGAGACCCACGCCTGGTTCGACGACACGGTCCCGTAGCCCGCGAAGAGGTACCGCTGCTCGAGATTGATCACCCGGCAGCCCAGGACGGCCTGCAGAGCGAGATCGATCACCGGATCTGGGTCGAAGTCCGTGACCGGTGTCGACCATGGAGTGGCCTTCCGGCGGAAGGGCGTGAGCAGCGACCAGCTCGCCTCGGTGGTGATCGACCACACATCGACCTCGCTGTTCACCGCGGTACCGGCCGCAAGGATGGTGCCCTGGACCACCGAATCCTGCTGGAGGATGCCGTTTCCTCCCGCATCGATGCCGTAGCCGCCGACCAGGAACTTCCACCGTCCCTTCTCGAACTCGAGCTCCCCGTTGAAGATCGTGGTGGCGCCGTCGAGCGAGAGATCGGGCCCGGCGTCGAGCGGCGTTCCTCCCGATCCGAGGGTCACCAGTCCCTCGAGCCTTGGAAACCACACCCCGGCGATGACATCGAGCTTCGGACGTGATCGAAGTCGGTCCAGGGCGTCCAGGTCGGCGGTGCCTGCGGAGACCTCCTCATCCTGCCGATCGGCGAGGATCAGGGTTTCGATCGGAGCTTCTACGGGGACCTGTCCGTATGCGGAGATCCCGCCGTGGACCATGATCCCGATCGAAACGACCAGAGCATTGGCTGGAAGAGTCATGCCGAGAGGGTATCCGCCACCCCCTACCATGCGTTCATGGCTCCNGAGTCCGGCCCATCCGATTCCGGCCCCCCTCGGCCGCAGCGACCGGAGAATGCGGTGCGCCTCGGCAACGGCGCCTGGTGCATGCCGGAGGATCTCCAGTGGTCGTTCGCCCGCAGTGGCGGGCCNGGCGGACAGAACGTCAACAAGGTCTCGACCAAGGCGGAACTCCGGCTCCCGATCTCGTCGCTCCGCCGATTCGGGCCCGACGACCGAGCCCGACTCGAGACGACCGCCGGGCGGTTCCTGACCGCGGCGGGCGACATCCTGGTCACCGCCGACGAGACCCGAAGTCAGGCCGACAACCGGGAGATCTGCCTGACGCGATTGAAGTCCATCATCACCGCCGCCACCACCCGGCCCAAGGTCCGCAAGAAGACNAGGCCGAGCCGAGGGGCGAAGGAGCGACGCCTCAAGGAGAAGCGGATCTCCAGCGACAAGAAGCAGCGCCGGAACTGGAAGCCGGGAGACTGATCGAAAACGGCTATCGACGTCATCTCAGCGGTAGCGGACCTGCCCCGATCCGCTCGTGATCTCGCCCATCCGGAACACGGTCTCGCCGGACTTCTCGAGCTTTCGAGCCACTGCATCCGCGAAGCTCGGCCGCACCACGAGACAGTAGCCCACGCCCATGTTGAAGACCCGGTCCATCTCGTCGTCGGCGACGCCGCCATGGTTCTGCAGGAAGCGGAAGAGCGGCGGCACCTGCCAGCTCGANCGGTCGATCAGAGCGTCGACNTCGGAAGGCAGCGCGCGGTTCAGGTTTCCGGGAAGCCCNCCGCCGGTGATGTGGGCCATGCCGGTGACGACCTTCTTGACCGTGTAGCCCCGCANCAACGAGACGATCGGCTTCGCGTAGATGCGGGTCGGCTCCAGCAGCAGTTCCCCGAGCGTCCGCTCGGACTCGAGGTCCGGGTNGACGGCTTTGAGATCGAGACCGGCGGCCTCGATGATCCTGCGGACCAGGGTGTATCCGTTGGAGTGAATGCCGCTGGAGGCGAGACCGAGCACGATGTCGCCGGGCTCGATCCGCGTGGGATCGGTCGCCCGGGTCAGCTCGACCACGCCGACCGCGAATCCCGCGACGTCGAAGTCGCCGGGCTTGTAGATGTCGGGCATCTCCGCGCACTCGCCGCCGATCAGTGCACAGCCCGAGATCTCGCAGCCCTTCGCGACGCTGGCGATGATGTCCGCGGTGTCCGCGGGATCGACCCTGGAGAGGCCGAGATAGTCGAGGAAGAACAGCGGCTCGGCACCCTGCACGATGAGGTCGTTGACGTTCATCGCCACGCAGTCGATGCCGATGGTGTCCAGACGGCCCATCTCGATCGCCAGCATGACCTTGGTGCCGACCCCGTCGGTGCAGGCGACGAGCACCGGATCCCGGTAGTTCCGCTTGAAGAGACTCTCGTTGAAATCGAGGCGGAACATGCCCGCGAAGGCCCCGTGCAGGCCCATGACCCTCGGCCCGTGGGTCCGCTTCACGATCGGCTTGATCCGATCGACGACCTCGTCACCGGCCTCGATGTCCACCCCCGCGGCCGCATAGGTCATGCCGCCGGGAGGCGGGACCGCCCCCCCTTCGGAGGAGGCGTCGGTCGGGGGATCGGTGGTGTCTTCCGGAGCGGACATCCCCCGATTCTACGGCCCCGGANGAACCACGTTCGAAACCGGCGAAAGACACCTTGAAGANCGACGGGAAGACCGCCAGATCCGCTATCCTGTCCGGACTATGGCCATTCTCGTCAACGGAAACACCAAGGTCCTCTGCCAGGGCATCACCGGCTCCTTCGGGGCCTTCCACACCAAGGGCTGCCTCGACTACGGCACCAGCCTCGTGGGCGGGGTCACCCCCGGCAAGGGCGGCACGAAGGATGCCAACGGCATCCCGATCTTCGACACCGTCCGGGAGGCGGTCGAGGCGACCGGCGCCGACGCCACCATGATCTTCGTNCCGCCCCCGTTCGCCGCNGACGCGATCCTCGAGGCGGCCTCGGCCGGCATCCACGTGATCTGCGCGATCACCGAGGGCATCCCGGTCCAGGACATGGTCCGCGTCAAGGCGATCATGAAGTCCCACCCCGGCTCCGTCCTGATCGGGCCGAACTGTCCGGGCATCATCACCCCCGGACGCAAGGTCTCCGGCGAGGGTGCGGACGCGACCTTCGAGGACGGCTGCAAGATCGGCATCATGCCCGGATACATCCACACCGCACGGGAGGATGCATCCACCGGCAAGGCGGTGGGCGTGATCAGTCGTTCGGGCACCCTGACCTACGAGGCGGTCTGGCAGACCTCGGTGCTCGGCATCGGACAGTCGACCTGCATCGGGATCGGTGGCGACCCGGTGAGAGGCACCGGATTCATCGATCTTCTGGAACGATTCGAAGGCGATGCCGAGACCGACGGCGTGGTGCTGATCGGCGAGATCGGCGGCACCGACGAGATCGAGGCCGCCCACTGGATCAAGGAACACGTCAACAAGCCCGTGGCGGCGTTCATCGCCGGACGCACCGCCCCCAAGGGGAAGCGGATGGGTCACGCGGGCGCGATCATCGGCGGCGCCGAAGACACCGCGGACGCCAAGATCGCGGCGTTCCTCGAGTGCGGCATCGCGGTGGCGGAGAGTCCCGCCGAACTCGGCACCACGATGGCGAAGGCCCTTGGCCTCGAGGTCGCGACCGTCTGATCCCGTACGGGTAATCCCTCGCAGACGCAGGTCGAGAGAGCGTGACCATGCATCGTCCATCCAGACATCTCCGGCAGGTGATCATCACCTGCCTGTTCTGTACGGCCATCGTCCTCCTCCCGGCACCGGCGGTCGCGGATCCGCCGCTGCCGAATCCAGAGATCGCGCCGGCCGGGAAGGCTTCCGGTCCCGTCGAACGGGTCGCGATGATCGGCGCGAGNGGCACCGCCGGATTCGGCGCCTACTTCTGGCGGATCGAGGACGGCCGGATGGTGAGGGACTCGACGACCCTCGCGAAACTGCTTCGGAGCGCCAGCGGGAACACGCTGGTGGTCAGTGATCTCGGCACCTCCCAGTTCTTCATGAACCCCGCCGGCATCGGACGAATGGAGATCGACCGGGCGATCGCCTCCCGACCCGATCTCGTGGTCGGCATCGACTTCCTGTTCTGGTTCTGTTANGGAACCGTCGGACCCGACGCGAGAAGGATGGGAACGCTCGAGGATCGACTGAAGATGCTCGACCACGGNCTCTCGATGCTCCAGGATCTCGTCGATCGGAACATTCCCCTTCTGATCGGTGACATCCCCGACATGTCCGCCGCCAGCGGACGGGTCCTCACGCCCAGCCAGGTGCCGGACGCGGAGAGCCGGCGACGTCTGAACGAGCGGATCCTCGCCTGGGCCGCGGANCATCCCGAAGTGNAGATGTTCTCCCTCGATCGACTTCAAAGGCAGCTGGATTCCGAGGAACCGATCGTGGTCGCCGGCACCACCCTCGACGAGCGTGAACGCCCATGGATGCTCCAGCCCGATCGGCTGCACCCCACGGTCCGAGGCCTCGTGGTGATCGTGGGTGAGATCGTCGAGCGGGCCCGCGAGCATCCGATGATCGAGGGAAGACTGCCGTCGATCACGACCGACTACGCCACCAGCCTCGAGCGGGTCACCGGCTTTCCCAGCATGAACGACCAGGTCTCGATCGATCGAGATCGTCGTCGTGCCGAGGACGGGGCCGCGACGCCCTCCTCCTCCGACTGAGACCGGAAGACCCGTTCAGCGGAGCCGCTCCAGTGCGGCTCGCCGTCCCTCGTCGGTCTCGGCTTCGATCCGTCGCGAGAGCTCGGCCTCGGCGGCGCCCGCACCCAGAGCCCGATCGAGATGAGGAAGCAGCAGCTCGAGGTCGGCCTGGGGGAAGGGCTCCCGGATCTCCTGTCGCAGCAGGGACATGGTCTGCGGATCCCGGATCGATGAGAGCCGGGGAGCCGCCAGATGCCAGAGCATGTCCCGGGTGTCCGAGTTCCTCGATTCCCGCGGCAGGCGGTCGTA